>DAIENX010000098.1:0-8642 GCA_027340875.1 Elusimicrobiota bacterium | reverse complement strand
ACAGGCTCCATCAGGGCCTGCCTTATCTCTTCCGATGTCACAAGAATCGTCTTGGGCAGCCCCTTGGCCTGGTCCCTGCCCTTCACTTCTATGGTCTTCTCCTCTTTCAGCGGGAAGACCGAACCTATCTGTATCTTGACCTCTTCCGCGGTAGTTTCGCCTATCACGAGGTTGTGCTTCCGGCGGAAGTACTGCACTATGCAGTCATCCATTTCGTCGCCGGCCACGTCCAGCGATTTGGCGACCACGAGGCCGCCGAGGGAGATGACAGCTACTTCAGTGGTGCCGCCGCCTATATCGCAGATCATGCTGGCGTGCGGCTCGGAGACGGGCAGGTCCGAGCCTATCGCGGCGGCCATCGGCTCCTCTATCAGCGCCACTTCGCGGGCGCCGGCCTGTTCGGCCGACTCCTGCACGGCGCGCTTCTCGACTTCCGTTATGCCCGACGGTATGCCGATGACTATACGGGGGTGCAGCAGGCTGCGCCTGTTATGCACCTTGCGGATGAAATACTTGATCAACTCCTGCGTGAGCTCGAAGTCGGCTATCACGCCGTTGCGCAGCGGACGAACGGCCGTTATGCTCGACGGGGTGCGGCCCAGCATCAACTTCGCCTCCGCGCCCACCGCCAGCACCTTCCGCCTGTTCTTGTCTATCGCGACCACCGAAGGCTCGCGCAGCACGATCCCCTTGCCCTTTACGTAGACGAGGGTGTTCGCGGTGCCGAGATCTATGCCGATGTCGTTCGAGAACAGGCTGAAGAAGTAGTCGAACATTTTAGTTTAGACCAGTTTCACCAATGCGACCTCGGTGGCGTCGCCCTTCCGTGGTCCGAGCTTGAGGATGCGGGTAAAACCGCCGGCGCGCTCTTTGTAGCGCGGGGCGATAACTTCGAACACCTTCTGGTAGACGGCCTTGTCCTTTATCACGCGGCGTACCTCGACGCGGCGGTTGTTCTTCGCGTCGGCGATCACGCGCTCGGCCACCTTGCGCAGCTCCTTGGCCTTCGGCAGCGTGGTCTGCACATGCTCGTGCAGCAGCAGGCTGGAGGCCATGTTGGAGAACATCGCGCGGCGGTGGGAGCCGGTCCTGGAAAGTTTTCTAGCGCCCAGATTCTTTATCATAATGCGTTCCTTGACGTAAGTTGGGTTATTTCATTCCGAGGGAAAGGCCCATTTCCTTGAGCTTTTCCTTTATCTCGTCCAGCGACTTCTGGCCGAAGTTCTTCACGGACAGCAGGTCGCCCTCGGTCTTGCTGACCAGCTCGCCTATCGTCTGGATCCCGGCCACCTTCAGGCAGTTGGAGGCGCGGGAGGAGAGCTCTATCATCTCCACGCCCTGGTCGAGCTTGGAGGACGCCTCGCCGGCGGCCTCGCTCTTGTCCTCGGCCTTCACCGGCTCCTTGGCGGCCTCTTCGGCCGGCAGGAACGGCATGATCGAGCGGCGCAGCAGCGCGGCGGTGTTGGACACCGCGTCGGAAGGGGTCATCGTCCCGTCGGTCCAGATCTCGAGCACGAGCTTGTCGTAGTCGGTGCGCTGGCCCACGCGGGCGTTCTCCACGGTGTAGTGGACCTTCTGGATCGGGGAGAAGATCGCGTCCATCGGGATGAACTCCATCGGGAGGTTCATCCTGGAGCGGATCTCGTCGGAGGTCAGGTAGCCCGCGCCCTTGGCGATCTCGAGCTCGGCCTCGAACTCGGCGCCGGACTCGACGTGCGCCAGCACGAGGTCCTTGTTGATCACCTCGACGTTGGCGTTCTCCTTGATATCGGAGGCCTTGACCTCTTTCTTGCCCTTCACGCTGATCAGCAGCGTCTCGGGGCCATCGCCCTTCAGGCGCACGCGCAGCTTCTTGAGGTTCAGGATGATGTTGACCACGTCCTCCTGCACGCCGTTGACGGCGGAGTACTCGTGCCTGGCGCCCTTGATGCGCACGGCCACCACGGCCGCGCCCTCGAGGGACGACAGCAGGATGCGCCGCAGCGAGTTGCCTATCGTATGGCCGTAGCCCTTCTCGTACGGCTCCGCGGTGAACTTGGAGTAGTTTTCGGTCTTGGTCTTCTCCTCGACGCCCAGGGCCTCGGGGATAACGAGCTGTTTAGAGAAAGTTGACATTCGGTCTCCTCGCTTACTTTGAATAGAATTCGACTATCAGCTGCTCGTCCACGGAGATGCTGGACTCCGCGCGGTCGGGCCAGCGCACGAGCTTGCCCTTCTTGGAGCCGGCATCCCACGACAGGAAGCTGGGGCGGTAAGAGGTCTTCTCGGCGTGCTCGAGTCCCTGCTTGACCAGCAGCGTCTCGGACACCTTCGGGCTGGCCGGGTTCAGGCTGATCTCGTCGCCGGGCTTCAGCATCGCGGAAGGGATCGAGAGCACGCGGCCGTTGACGCAGACGTGGCCGTGGTTGACCAGCTGGCGGGCGCCCTTCAGCGACACCGCGTAGCCGAGCCTGCGCACGACGTTGTCCAGACGGACCTCAAGGAAGCGCAGCAGCGCGGCGCCGGTCTGGCCCTTGTCCTTGGAGGCCTTGGCGAAGAAGCGGCGGAACTGGGCCTCGTTCACCTGGGCGGACAGGCGGGCTATCTGCTTCTCGCGCAGATGCTTGCCGTAGTCCGACATCTTGTTCGGGCGGCCGCCGGAGGAGAAGCGCTTCTCCTTCTCGGCGCGCTGCGCCTTGTCCACGGCGCAGTTCGTGTGGCACTTCGTGCCCTTCAGGAACATCTTCTGGTTGACTTTCCTGCACTTCTTGCAGCTGGGTCCGGTATATCTCGACATTGTAAAGGTCTCCTTGCTGATCTCTGGCGTTACACGCGGCGGGCCTTCGGGGGCCTGCAGCCGTTGTGCGGTATCGGGGTGACGTCCTTGATGGACACCACGTGTATGCCGCTCTGCGCGACGGCGCGGATAGCGGTCTCGCGGCCGGGGCCGGGGCCGCTGACGAACACCATGGCCTGGCGCACGCCGTACTCCGCCGCGCGGGCCGCCGCCTTGCTGGCGGTGATCTGCGCCGCGAACGGCGTGCCCTTCTTGGTGCCGCGGAAGCCGTTGCCGCCGGAGGTGGACCAGGCTATCACGCCGCCCTTCTCGTCGGTGAAGGTAATGATGGTGTTGTTGAACGAGCAGTTCACGTACACGCGGGCGAACGGCACGCTGCGGTAGCGGCGGCGAGGCGCCGCCTTCTGCTCGGGTTTCTTCGCCCCTTCGGGCTGCTGGTTCTTGTTCTCTTCTGCCATAGTCTTGGATCTTCCTTATTTAGTTTTCTACCCCCGCCGCCTGGGCGGCGGGGGTTTGCGGCTTAGGCCTTCCCGGTCGGGGAGGCTGTCTTATTGGCCGAGCCGACGGTGCGGCGGCGTCCGCGGCGGGTGCGGCCGTTGGTGCGGGTGCGCTGACCGCGCACCGGCAGGTTCCTGCGGTGCCTGTAGCCGCGGTAGCTGTTTATCTCGACGTAACGCTTCAGGTTGGCGGTGATCTCTCTGCGGAGCTCGCCCTCAACCTTGTACTCCTTGGAAATGACGGAGTTCAGCAGACCGACCTGATCTTCGTTCAGGTCCTTCACCCGGGTATCCGGGTTGATCTGGGCGCTCAGGGCGGCCAGGATCTTGGCGGCCAGCGGGCGGCCTATGCCGTAAACGTAGGCCAGAGCCACGCTGATCTTCTTCTCTCTCGGTAAGTCCACACCTGCTATACGTGCCATACTTTCTCCTTGCTGCTGCTGTAATCGGTCACCGGCGGATGACGCTGGTCACCAGCCGGGCTTTAGCCCTGGCGCTGCTTGTGGCGGGGGTCGCCGCATATAACGCGCACAACGCCCTTGCGCCTGACTATCTTGCACTTCTGGCAAATCTTCTTCACGCTCGCTCTTACTTTCATTGAAGCACCTCTGTGCGCCGAGACGGCGCTTATTTTTCCCTGTAAACTATACGGCCCTTGCTGAGATCGTAGGGAGAAAGCTCCAGCTTCACCTTGTCGCCCGGCAGGATCTTGATGTGATGGATGCGCATCTTGCCGGAGATTATGCCGAGTATCGTCTTCCCGGGGGCTATCTCCACCTTGAACGTGGCGTTCGGGAGGGACTCCTTGACTATCCCCTCCAGCTCTATCTTGTCGCTGTTCTCGGACATATTTATATATTATACAAAATAAGGGCTTCTCTCCGAAACTACGCCCTGCTCAGCACGTCGCAGCCATCCTCCGTAACGGCCACCGTGTGCTCGTAATGGGCGGCCAGGCTCCCGTCCGCCGAGACGGCCGTCCAGCCGTCGTTCCTCACTATCACGTCCGCCCTGCCCAGGCAGAGCATCGGTTCTATCGCCAGGGTCATCCCCGGCTTCAGGACCGGCCCGGTTCCGGGCTTCCCGAAATTCGGTATCGAGGGCTCCTCGTGCAGGTGCCGGCCTATGCCGTGGCCGGTGAACTCCCTGACCACCGACATCCCGTTGCCCTCCGCATACTCCTGCACCGCGCGGGAGACGTCTCCGAGCCTCGCGCCGGCCCTCACCTTCGAGAGAGCGGCCTCGAGCGATCCGCTCGTGACCTCCATCAGGCGCCTTGCCTGCGGCGAGATCTCGCCGGACGCCACGGTGACGGCGGCGTCGCCGTAGAAACCTCCGCAGACCGCGCCCATGTCCAGGCTGACGATGTCGCCCTCCCGGACCACCCTTTTCGGGCTGGGTATGCCGTGGACTATCTCCTCGTTGATGGACACGCACAGCGTGGCGGGATATCCCCGGTAGCCCAGAAAGGCGGGCACCGCACCCAGCTCGCGAACGCGCTTCTCCGCGAATTTGTCAAGTTCCGCCGTGGTCACCCCCGGCCTGACCAGGGGTTTGAGCTGCGCCAGCACTTCGGCCACCACGCGGGAGGCCCGGCGCATGCTCTCTATCTCTGCCGGCGTCTTTATCTCGATCACGGCTTGCGCAGCAGGGCGGAGACCTTTTCCGCCACGGCTTCCGGGGGCTGCGAGCCGTCCGCCTCGTAAAAGCTTCCGGAGGCCCTGTAATAGGCCAGCAGCGGCTCGGTCTGGTCGCGGTAGACCTGCAGGCGCCGGTCTATCACCGCCGGCTTGTCGTCGTCGCGGACCATCAGCGGCTTGCCGCAGGCGTCGCAGACGTTCTCCTTGGCCGGCGGGGCCGAAATGGTGTTATAGATCTTCCCGCAGCCGGTGCAGGTGCGCCTCGCGCCCAGGCGCCTGGTCACCTCTTCCTCGGAAACATTGAGGAAGACGACCGCGTCCACCGCCTGGCCGCGGGAGGATATCCACGCGTCCAGCCCTTCCGCCTGCTCCACCGTGCGGGGGAAGCCGTCGAAAAGGAGCCCGCGCGTCTCGCCGTTCAGCCGCGACTTGAGAACCTCGAGGACCAGCTTGTCCGGTACCAGCCGGCCGGCGTTAAGATAACCGGCCGCTTCCTGGCCGAGAGGCGTCTTCTTCGCCAGCTCCTCCCGGAAGATATCCCCGGTGGAGACGTGGAACATGTTGAGCTTCTGAGAAAGAACCTTAGCCTGTGTCCCTTTCCCGGAACCAGGGTACCCCAGCAGGACAATATTCATGCTTCCCTCCAGCCTGTTCCCGGGCCGGTCGCCGCGGCCCGGGTCAGGTCCCGACGTTGAACCAGCGGCCTTTTACCTTGGAGTTCTTGTAAAAGCCCTCGTAGTTGCGCATCACCAGATGCGCCTCGGTCTGCGCTATCGTATCGAGGGCTACGCCCACTACGATCAGCAGAGAGGTGCCGCCGAAGTAGAACGGCACGTTGAACTTGGCCCGCAGGTAGTCGGGCAGCACGGCGATGGCGGCCACGAACAGCGCGCCGCCGAGCGTGATGCGGTTGAGCACCCACTCGATGTGCTGGGCCGTCGGCTCGCCCGGGCGGATGCCGGGGATGAAGCCGCCCCACTTCTTCATGTTCTCGGCCAGGTCCTTCGGGTTGATGCTGACGGAGTTGTAGAAGTAGCAGAAAAAGACGATCAGGGCCACGTAGGTCAGCTGGTAGATGACGCTGGTGTGGTTCATCAGCGACATCAGTTTCTGCGCCCAGGCGGCCTGCGGGTTGAAGGAGCCTATGGTGTAAGGCACGCTCAGCAGCGATACCGCGAAGATGACCGCGATGACGCCGCTCTGGTCCACCTTCAGCGGCAGGAACGTGGAGGCGCCGCCCATCATCTTGCGGCCCACCATGCGCTGCGCGTACTGCACCGGGATCTTACGCTGCGCGGTCTCCACCCACACCACGAACGCGATGATGGCCAGGACCGCTGCCAGTATCAGCAGGCCGGAGATCAGCGTGATCTCGTCTATCCGTATCAGTTCTATCATGCCCATTACGGCGGAGGGCAGCCGGTTCACGATGCCGGCGAAGATGATCAGCGAGATGCCGTTGCCTATGCCGCGCTCGGTGATCTGCTCGCCCAGCCACATCACGAAGATGGTGCCGGTGACCAGCGTGAGCACGGTGACGAAGTAGAAGCCGAAGGTCGGGTTGGCCACTATCTGGGGCCCGTCGCCGTTGGCGCCCATCTTGGTCAGCGCGATCGTGAGGCCCAGGGACTGGAACGCCGCCAGGAACAGCGTGAACCAGCGGGAGAACTGGGTTATCTTCTTGCGGCCGCTCTCGCCTTCCTTGGCCAGCCTGTCCAGCGTGGGGAAGATGTGGGCGCCCTGCACCAGGCTCATGATGATGGACGCGTTGATGTACGGCATCACGCCCATCGAGAAGATGGAGAACTTGCCCAGCGCTCCGCCGGAGAAGATGTCCAGGAACCCGAGCAGCGAGCCTTTCTGCGACTCGAACAGCGCGTGCAGGGCCGCCGTGTTGATGCCGGGTATCGGGATGGAGGCGCCGAGCCGGTAGACGGCCAGCGCCCCGAGCACGAAGAATATCCGCTTTTTAAGGTCCTGTATCTTAAAAATATCGGCGATTTGCTGCATTATTTCTTATCCGTTTTGGGAGCCTCTATCAGGGCGGCCTTGCCGCCGGCCTTCTCGATCTTCTCCTTGGCGGAGGCGGAGAAAGCGTGAGCCTTCACGTTCAGGGCCTTCTTCAGCTCGCCGTCGCCCAGCACCTTTATCAGCTCGGGCTTCTTGACCAGCCTGGCCTTCACCATGGCCTCGGGGGTGACTTCAGTCCCGGCGGCGAAATATTTCTCCAGCGAGGAGACGTTGACCCACTGGTACTCGGTGCGGAACTTCACGTTGTTGAAGCCGCTCTTCGGAACGCGCCTCAGCAGCGGGGTCTGGCCGCCCTCGAAGCCGGACGGCTTGGGGCCGCCGGAAGTGGAGTTCTGGCCTTTCTGGCCGCGGGTAGAGGTCTGCCCGTGACCGGAACCCTGTCCCGTGCCGAGACGCTTCTTCCTGTGCACGGAACCGTGCTTGGGCTTGAGATTGTTGAGTGCGACCATAGTTATTCTCCTGTATGCTTTGGTATCCGGGGCGGCCTTATTCCTTGCCGCGGAGCTTCATGACCTCGTCCCTGGTGCGCAGCTTCTTCAGCGCGTCGATCGTCGCGTAGACCGTGTTGAACGCGTTGCGGGTGCCGAGGTTCTTCGTCAGGATGTTCTTGACGCCGGCCGCTTCCAGCACGGCGCGGACGCCCCCGCCGGCGATCAGGCCGGTGCCGCCCACGGCGGGCTTCATCCACACCTTGCCGGAGCCGAACTTGCCCTCGACCTCGTGCGGGATAGTGAAATTCTCGATCGGGAACTGGAACATCTCCTTGCGGGCGCCCGCGGTGCCCTTCTGGATGGCTCCCTGCACCTCGTTGGACTTGCCGAGGCCGGCGCCGACCTTGCCGTTGCTGTCGCCCACCACGACGAGGGCGTTGAAGGAGAAGCGCTTGCCGCCCTTGACGACCTTGGTGACGCGGTTGATGACCACGGTGACGACCTTCTCTTCCTTCGCGTCCGTCAGGTCGAGCTCCATAGCCTCGCCGGCGGGCTTGCCCTGGGCGCTGAGTTCCTTGCTGGTCTTGAGCTGTTTCTGGTTTCTGAGCATTTTGGCTTCTCCCTTAGAATTTCAGTCCGGCTTCGCGGGCCGCGTCGGCCAGCGCCTTGATGCGGCCGTGGTATATCCGGCCGCCCCTGTCGAAGCAGACCTCGGTCACGCCCTTCGCCACGGCGCGCTTGCCCAGCAGAGCCCCTACGACCTTCGCGGAGGCGATGCTCTTGCCGGACTTCAGCTTGCCCTTCAGTTCCTTGTCCACGCTGGAGGCCGCGACGAGGGTGGTGCCCTTCACGTCGTCGACGACCTGCGCGTAGAGGTGCTTGGCGCCGCGGTACACGCTGAGGCGCGGCCTCTTGATGCCGTTCTCGAACAGCCTGTTGCGGGAGCGGACCTTGCGGAACTCGTATCTTTCCTGTTTGCTTATCATATTGATCGTTCTCCTGTCGTGCTTGCGCCCTTATTTCTTGGCGGCCCCGGCGCCGGCCCCGGCCGCGGTCTTGCCGGCCTTGCGGATGATGTGCTCGCCCTGGTACTTGATGCCGGTGCCCTTGTAGGGCTCGGGCTTCTTGACCCTCTTGATCTGGGCGGCCAGGTTGCCCACGGCCTCGCGGTCTATGCCCTTGATCGTCAGCACGGTCTGCTTCGGGTCGAAGGACATCTTGATGCCCTTCGGTATGTCCATCAGCACCGGATGGGAGAAGCCGAGCG
>DAIENX010000097.1:0-23145 GCA_027340875.1 Elusimicrobiota bacterium | reverse complement strand
AGTGGCCGCGCCCGCGACGGCTTCTCGCGGATAAGATCCGCCTACCGCTGATTGTACGGCTCATCAGCGGTATTTATAAAGTTACCTCGGGATGTTGCGCAAAGTAGTCTCTAACTTCATCCTGTAGCGACCGCCAAATTTCTTCCCGTTCTGGATTTGGCGCAAAAAAATGACCGCCGGCACCGCCCGGCGGTTATTTTTTGCCATTATGGGTCCGATGAGGAAGGCTTTTTCGGAAACAGAGCAAAACCGCGCCATCAGAGCCGCGGTTTTTAATTTGATGCGATTTCCCTTCCCCCAAGCAACACTTCCATTTCCGCCTCAGTCAACGAATCGCAGCCCGAAAGACTCCGCTTCTTTTTTATAATAGCTCCGGCAGGATTCCGTTGCGGCACGGTCCTGCACACCTGAAAACCCAAAGCCATTCCATTGATAGATTGCTGTTCTTACGCTTTTTGTTTCTGGCTCTGGGATCAAAAACGAATCTCCCCGATGAAGTGCGCACAGCATTCCTGCCTGCTTTTTCACCACGACAGCATCGATCAATGGCCACGCAAGAGCAGACCCTCTCCATTTAGCCGCGAGCATCGATGCTCCGACATCATACACATATGGCCTGGGAGAATGCTCTTTGTCGAGTGGCGAATAATGTTCTTCAAGAGTAAGCAGCAAGTCCCGGCCACCTTTCACCTGCATTTTTTCCAACGACAATAGTTTTTTCGCCGGAGTGCGCCAGACCCGACGACCATCTTTAAGCGCCTCTATTGCGATGTTTGCAGAAGTAGCCAACTCGTCATCCATCACCGGCCGCATCGAAAAACCGTCTATTGCCAATGTCCCATGAAGTCTGACGGTGCATGATGACAGGTTATCAGTAAGGTCTTTATCCAGTTCTGACGCCAATGGGAAGAAAGAACTTTCACCGGTTTTGCTGCGCAATGCCCCACAGCGCATTTCCCCATTCTTTATCACGCAGTCAGCCAATGCCCCTTCTTTAGTTGCAGGATATTTCTGGTCGAACAAATCATTCCCAAGCGAGTAAAACACCGGCTTGCCGGACACACAAGATGCCCTCTCAATTACATGAGGATGGTGGCCAACAATCAAGTCAGCTCCGTTTTCGACCAACCAACTTGCCATCAACTCCTGCTCATCGGAAACCCAATCCTTTAACTCGCTGCCCCAGTGGACATACGCCACGACCAGGTCCGAAAAATTAGAGGCCAAGCGGAATTTCTGCCTTAATTCCACCAACGGCACCTTGGCCGAAATAAGATCGACGGCAACTATAGATACAGTAATTCCTTTTTTTCGGCAAAAATACGGCGAGCCTGCAAAGCTTAAAGCCCCCACCCCCGCCTTATTAAGGGCCTCTGCCGTGCGCTGTTTTCCTGTAGGTCCCAAATCTACGCTATGATTGTTCTCGATCCCAACCGCGGAAAATCCAGCGTCATGCAGAAGGGGAAGAAATTTTTCCCGCACCGCAAAACAAAGATGTTTCTCCGCCAGTTCAGCGGGGCACGAGTCCGACGCCCCTACTGCCCCCTCAAAATTCCCCATTACAAAATCCGCCCCATGAAACAGCGGAGACAACTCTTTCCACGGAGAATTTTTTGTGAGCTCAAGTTCTCTTTCCACTTGGCGAGACAGTAAGATATCTCCGGCAAATACCAGCCGCACCCCATCTGCCGGCCCGACTGCGCCGGCAGGAGTGAGAAGAGTCGAAAGCAATACGCCTAGAATGGCGCGACTGGCGGACAAGAGACTTGCTCCGGGCTCACGAATTTCTGCACCCAGGCAGGATGTGTAGCCTGCGGCAGATTCTTTAGCCACTCTGCATCATTTCGAAGGATGGAAGAGCGGGATTCATAATACGAATATACCGCCCCGCGTGTTATCTGCCTGCGGCCAAAATATGGCGTTATCGCATCCCATTCCATCGGACGCCCTACCGCAGAAAGCAGAAAACCTGTGAGCGGCCCGCCTGCTACATCCGCGATCTTCGGCATTGGATCAGGCGTGGATATAGCCAAATCCTCTTTTGCCAAGCTCTTTAGGACCAAAAAGTTGTACTCTGCCACTCTGGCGAGATAGTGAATTGCATCATACTCGTCCTCTGTCAGCTGTTGGCCTGCAATTTCCTTGCGCGAGATAGCAGCAAACGACAATGCCTTCTCCCTGACTTCAGCGAGTCTCTTAACCAGCCCCTCTTTTAAGCCATAATTTCGTTTATCGTTTTTATCATAAAGCGAATCATCGCCAGCCGGCAGGCCTTTTGCAATTTCCGAGGCGGCGGCAAATAGCCCCGCTATTGCCTCGAAAGTTGCCGGATCCGGTTCAACGTAACCACGCGGTTTCTCCATTATAATATCCTCGAAGCCTGACTCACCGCATTCCGCGACAGTACGCTCATTGACAAGTACGGTAGCATGCCGCAGGGTCGCCCATGAGGCAAGCCCGGTCTGTAGGCGCTTAGCCGCCCAGGTATCCCCGGCGAATTGATCCTTACTCACCAGTGCCGCATCGTTCCATTGAGTAGCCAGCGCATTTATCCAATTGTCGTAAAGGTTATCCCCCCTTGTTTCAGGGGTAAGCTTTGCCCGCAATGCAACGAGCATATCCTTAAGCGGCGGGTATTTCTGGAATTCACCTGCATCCTCAAGCAGCACCTCTGCAAGCGAACTCCCCATTACCGCAGCCAGGTCCAGTCCGGAGGGCAGCAACCGCAATCCACCAGGACCTTTTATCTGTTCCCCTTCCGGCCATAACTCATGGTAGACAGTGGAATTAAGCACCTCGTTATCCATCCCCCATGCAAGCGGGAAGATAGTCTGTTCATCCTGTTTTGAACGCCCAAGGTATTTGGGAAAATCCGTCGCATGCAATATCCCTGGGGCACGTGATGGCGCAATGAATGGCTTGTAAGCGCTGATCCACGCCAACCCATGCGCTTTTATTTCCTGAGGAAGGCTTTGCAGTTCACCCATCTCCTGCGGAGTAAAGGAGATCATTGAGAGGTATCTAAATGCTTTAAAATAGCGTTGCGTCTCGCGGCTATAGTTGTAATGTCCACGAATCTTTAAATCCCCGTAAAAGAATCGTTCGACCCCCAACACATTCGAAGGCGATTGCCCCTCCGCCTTCAGTATTTTGTCCGCCTCACTGCCGGCCTGAGGATTATCCTCGGTTAAAACATTTAGCAGCACCTGAAAGACACGGCGAAGTCTTGTGGGAGATTTTGTGAAGTAGCCGGAACCGCCCTCGATAAACTTCCGGAACTCCGGCATGGCGGCCTTCCGCTCTTGCAGCACGAACATCCCCTCATATGCAGCGGCATATATTTCCCAGAACACATCTGTGGTAACAAGATACGGGCGCGCGGGCAGAGTTTCATCATACCCGCCACAGGTGTAGAACTCTGATTCGTACAGGTTATACAACTGATCGTCTTTCAAATCGCGCAGTAGTCCGCCGCTGCCATGGAACAATTCTGTCTCATTGCGGTTTCCAACGAACATCCAGGCATTTGCCACATCGGCAAGGGGAACATCGACAGGAGTATAGACCAATGTCACGACGCCATTGTCATCTTTCACTTCACCGACGATGCCCTTACCATCGGGGGTTGACGATGGGGTTCCATTGAAAGTGTAACTCGAAGCCAAAACCCGCTCGTCCCGACCATTGTCAAGATAAAGAACCACTCCAGGTTGGCCCTTACGCCAGTTAAGTATCCCAAGCCCGTTCGGGGTAACAGTAACCGTACCGCCGCAGACCTTCCGCCTCCACAGCGGTTTGGTGTCTCCCCACGAAGTGCTGGCGTATTTTGCTTTCTGAAAACAATTATCCGCGTCTTCCCACAACATTATATGGCCTGCAGGGTGAAAAGATAACGGAAGGGCAGACGCCGCTTTTAAACCTATTGTTTCAAGATCCGAAGAAAGCCTTTTAATCTCCGCTGGATCGGATTTTGCCCCAATGACTTGATATTCACGGGTGCCATCTTCTGTAACAGAATTAATAGCATAAATGTTGTCTCCGGTCTTAACGCCGAAGAATAGCCTGTATAGCGGCGGCAATTTGTATTCGTAACTAAACGGCCGTGGCCCGACTACCAACCGGCGCAATTGTTTTTTAGTTCGGAAGATTACTTGGCTTTTAACTGTCTGGTCCTTGCTGATTTTTAAAATAACATAATCAGTTCGGTCTTTCGCAAGCAGAAAGAAATTTTTATCCTCAGGATGGAAGAGGATGTTTTTAGGCTGATATTCTTTAGGGATCGCCCAAAACATCTCGGCGGAAGGCTTTCCGATCTCCCACAGCGACAGCGTATATGCCTGTTTCGCATCAACTGTCAGCAATACCGCTTGAGGACGAACACGAGAAACATCGAAATCAATTAGTTTAACACCACTAGAAAGCTCCAATTTTGAGAATTCACTCGGCGATGCTTGAACGAAGGCCGGAAAACCAGCATACCCTCGATTAAGGAGACTTACCGATAGTAGCACAAACGACAACAATATCTTGGTTCTCATGGAATCACTCCATTACTCAAGGATCTTCATAGGCATCCGCCAGTAAGAATACTAAACGCAAGCCAACATAAGTATCACAAAAGTCGCCCGACCCTAACAGAATAATTCTACAAAACCTATGCCGGGTTTACTGGCATTTATCCCGGGTGGGTCATTGCGCCGTATCATGAATGGGCGGGTACAGTTCAGGCAGGGGCCAGGCCGGGTGCGACGGCCACACGGGGGCCAGGCGCGCCCGGCCTGGCCCTCTCCTTGCAGTCTCGAACTTCATCCTGAAAGGACCGCCAGATTTAACTGGCGGACAAAAAAAAGAGCCGGTCCCGGAAGGGGCCGGCTCTTTTTTGCCAGGTCCGGGAGCCTAGGCAGCGCCCAGCTCCACGTTGACGGAGAGGGAGGCTTCGTCCGACTGGGTTTCTTTCAGCGTCATCCCCGCCTTGTCCACGCAGCCGGCCAGCAGCACGTCCTCCAGCGCGAGCTTGAGCGCGGCGGCCTGCTTCGGACCGCATTCCACGGAAAGCCTGGCCACCGGCCACTTCACGCTGCGCTTCTCGGCGGCCTTCTTCGTGCGCACGGCCTCCAGCACCTTGCGGGCGGTCTCCAGCACCAGCTTGTCTCCGGCGGCGGAAGACATCTCCACGGAGGACGGCCACGGCGCCTTGTGCACCGACGGCCGGCCGGAGGCGGCCGCGTAGGACCAGCCCCAGACCTCATCGGTTATGAAAGGCATGAACGGCGCGAACAGCCGCAGGAACACGGACAGCGTCCAGTCCAGCGCCGCGCAGGCCGAGCGCGCGGCTTCCGGCTTGCCGGAATAGGCGCGGTTCTTAACCAGCTCCAGGTAGTTGTCGCAAAAATCCCAGAAAGCGGACTCCACGTAGAGCAGCACGCCGGCGTACTCGTAGTTTTCAAAATCCCGGCGCGAAGCCTCGACTATGCCCTTGAGGTGCTCCACCCAGGCGCGGTCGAGCGGCTCGGTGATGTCGGCGGGGCCGAGCCTGGCGCCGGCGGCGGCCGGGCCCTTCATCTGCATCAGCGCGAACTTGCTGGCGTTGAAGAGCTTGGTGGCCAGGCGCATGCCCACCTTGAAGACGTTCTCGTCGTAGACCGTGTCCTGGCCGAGCTTGGCCTTGCCGCTCCAATAGCGCAGCGCGTCGGCCGAATAGGTCTGCAGCAGGCCCTCGGGAGTGATGGTATTGCCCTTGGACTTGCTCATCTTGCCCTTATCCGGGCTCACTACCCAGCCGCTGATGCCGGCGTTATGCCACGGCACGGAGTTCTCGTGCATCCAGCTCTTCGTGATGGTGTAGAAGGCCCAGGTGCGGATGATCTCGTGGGCCTGCGGGCGCAGGTCGGCCGGGTAGAGTCGCGCGTGCTTCTCCTTGTCCGTCGCCCAGCCGCTGGAGATCATCGGCGTCAGCGAGGAAGTGGCCCAGGTATCCATGACGTCGTGGTCGCCCATGAAGCCGCCGGGCTTGCCGCGCTGCGCTTCGGTATAGCCGGGCGGAACGTCGGTCTGCGGGTCCACCGGCAGGCGCTCGGCCGCGGCCACGATGGGGCTGGAATAGTCGGGGGCGCCGTCGTGATCCAGCGGGTACCAGACCGGGAACGGCACGCCGAAATAACGCTGGCGGCTGATGCACCAGTCCTGGTTGAGGCCCTCCACCCACTGCTCGTAGCGCTTGAGCATATAGTCGGGGTGCCACTTCACCTTGCGGCCCTGCTCGAGCAGCGCCGGCTTGTTCTCGAGGATGCGGATGTACCACTGCCTCGTCGGCACGAATTCGAGCGGCAGGTCGCCCTTCTCGTAGTACTTAACGGCCTGCTTGGTGGGGCGCGGCTCGCCCACGAGCGAACCTTCGGCGCGCAGCAGCTCCACGGTCTTCGTGCGGGCCTGCTTAGCGTACAGGCCGGCGAGCTGGCCGTAGGCGGCGTTGGCGGCGGCGTGGTCGGCGCTCTCGAAAAGCCCCAGTCCGAATTGCACCGGGATCAGGCGCCCGTCGCGGCCTATCACCTGGCGCAGCGGCAGCTTGTGGTCGCGCCAGAACTGCACGTCGGCTATGTCGCCGAAAGTGCAGACCATCATGATGCCGGTGCCCTTCTCGGGGTCGGCGTGGAAAGAGGGCATTATCGGCACCGGGGCCTTGAACAGCGGCGTCAGCGCCTTCTTGCCGAACAGCGCCTTGTAACGCGCGTCGTCGGGATGGGCGACCACGGCTATGCAGGCCGCGAGCAGCTCGGGGCGGGTGGTGGCTATCGTGAAATCTCCGCCGCCCTCCACCTGGAACTTTATGTCGTGGAAGAAGCCGTTGGCCTCGCGGTCCTCGCATTCCGCCTGGGCGACGGCGGTGCGGAACGTGGTGTCCCACAGCGTGGGCGTTTCGGCGCTGTAAACGTGGCCCTTCTTGAAGAGGTCGAGGAAGGACAGCTGGGAGGTCTTGCGGCAATGCGCCCCGACGGTGGAATAGGTCTGCCGCCAGTCTATGGACAGCCCGAGCCGGCGCCACAGCGCCTCATAGCGTTTCTCGTCCTCGGCGGTCTGCTGCTCGCAGAGCTCCAGGAAGTTGCGGCGCGAGATATGCTCGTAATCCTTCAGTTCCTTTTTCGGACCGGAGGACTTGTAATCCGTCTTGTACGGCACCGACGGCTCGCAGCGCACGCCGAAGAGGTTCTGCACGCGGCGTTCCGTGGGCAGGCCGTTGTCGTCCCAGCCCATCGGATAGAAGATGTTCTTGCCGAGCATGCGCTGGAAGCGCACGAAGATGTCGGTCTGCGTGTAGCTGAAGACGTGACCGATATGCAGCGAGCCCGACACGGTCGGCGGAGGAGTGTCCACCACGAAGGTCTCCTGGCGCGGGCGGGCCTGGTCGTAGTGATGCAGCTTGCTCTTCTCCCACTTATCGCACCAGGCAGGCTCCACCTCGGCAGGCAGGTAGCTGGCCGGGAAACCGGCGTTCTCCTGGGGTTTTATCGGGGAGACGTTCTTTTCCATAAAGTAGGGGTATTTTACATTTTTTGCGCGGGGCCCTTACAGCGGGGCCGACCCGGCAAAATTGTATAATTAATGCGGCTTTTTCGCGTTTTTAAAGGATAACACATGGAAATCGGCATCGTAGGACTACCCAACGTAGGCAAATCCACCCTGTTCAACGCGCTGACGCGCGCCGGGGCGGCTTCCTCCAACTACCCGTTCACCACGATAGACCCGAACGTGGGCGTGGTGCCGGTGCCGGACAAGCGCCTGGACGCGCTGTTCGATCTGTTCAAGCCGCCGAAGAAAGTGCCGTCCTACATCAAGTTCGTGGACATCGCAGGCCTCGTTAAGGGCGCCAGCCGCGGCGAGGGCCTGGGCAATAAGTTCCTGGCCAACATACGCGAGGTGGACGCAATAGTGCAGGTGGTGCGCGTTTTCAAGGACCCGGACGTGGTGCACGTGCTCGGAGAGATAGACCCGGTGCGGGACATTGAGGTCATCGAAACGGAACTGGTGCTGGCGGACCTGGAATCCGTGGACAAGGCGCTGGAGAAGAACCAGCGCGACCTGAAGGCCCGCACCAAGGAAGCCGAGGAGAAGCAGGTGCGGCTGGAGAAGATAAAGAAGCTGCTCGAAGAGGGCAAGCCCGCGCGCGACGCGGGCTATACCGCCGAGGAAATGCGCGACTTCAACCTCCTGACCACCAAGCCCGTCTTCTTCGTGGCCAACACCTCCGAGCAGCCGGACAAGGAAGTGCTGCAGAAGCTGCGTGATTTCCTGAAGACCCGCGAGGCCGTGCTGGTGGAGATCTCGGCCAAAATAGAGTCCGAGATCATAGAACTGCCGGACGAGGAGAAGGCCGTGTTCCTGAAGGACCTCGGCGAGGAGTACACCGGCCTCGAGAAGATGGCGCTGGCGGGCTACAGGCTGCTGGACTTGATCAGCTTCTTCACCGCGGGCTCCGAGGACGAGGTGCGCGCGTGGAGCCTCAGGCGGGGCCTGAAGGCGCCGCAGGCGGCTGGCCGTATCCACACCGACTTCGAGAAGGGCTTCATCCGCGCCGAGGTCTACTCGTTCGACGACATCATGAAGCACAAGGAAGAAAAGACGCTGCGCGAGAAGGGACTGATCCGCTCCGAGGGCAAGGAATACGTGATGAAGGACGGCGACATCTGCTTCTTCAAGTTCAACGTTTAGGCGGATCCGCGTTTTCCCAATGAAAAACCCCTGAAAAAGGGGTTTTTCTTTTCCCCGTCATTTGCTAAACTGATTATACGGGGAACCAGCCGGGAACGAAAGACTTAAGTGAACCGCGCTACGGGCGCAGCTGACTCCAGTCCTTCAAGCATCAAGCCGCACGCCAGGAAAGCCTCCTGTCCCGCAGGAATCCCGATATAAACCAAAAACCGGCGAAACCGCCGACGAGGAGTCTTGTCATGCCTAAAACTATTGCCGCGAAAAAAAGCCTTCCCAGGGAAAAGGCCTACAGCGGACCGGTCTCCTCGTTCATCACCCGCAACTTCAAGCATTACAACGCGCTGGCCCTCAAGCTGGCCGCCGACGCCTACCGCGAGCACATAGACGGCGGCGGCGAGATGTTCCTGGCGATGGCCGGCGCGATGAGCACGGCCGAGCTGGGCATCAGCCTGGCCGAGATGATCCGCAAGGGCAAGATCCACGGCATCTCCTGCACCGGCGCCAACCTCGAGGAGGACGTCTTCAACCTGGTGGCCGGGGAGGATTACGAACTGGTCCCGCATTACCGCGACCTCAGCCCCGATGAGGAAAAGGCGCTGCTGAAGAAGGGCTTCAACCGCGTCACCGACACCTGCATACCGCAGGACGTGATGAGGAACGTCGAGAACCGCATCCTGGACCGCTGGAAGAAGGCGGAGAAGGCGGGCGTCCGCAAGTTCCCGCACGAGTTCCTCTACGAGCTGCTGCTCTCCGGCGAGCTGAAGAAGTTCTACCAGCGCGACCCTAAGGACAGCTGGATGCTGGCCGCGGCGGAGCGCAACCTGCCCATCTTCGTGGGCGGCTGGGAGGATTCCACGCTGGGCAACGTGTTCACCGCCCACTGCATACAGGGCGAGCTGAAACCCACTTCCATCCGCGGAGGCGTCGAGTATATGATGGAGCTCTCCGACTGGTACCAGAAGGCCAGCGTCAGGACGAAGAATGGCATGGGCTTCTTCCAGATCGGCGGCGGCATAGCTGGCGACTTCCCGATCTGCGTGGTGCCGATGATAGAGTTCGACCTGAAGAAGAAGCCGCGCATGTGGGGCTACTTCTGCCAGATCTCCGACAGCATCACGAGCTTCGGCTCCTACTCCGGCGCCGTGCCGAACGAGAAGATAACCTGGGGCAAGCTGGACGTGGACACGCCGCGCTTCGTGATAGAGAGCGACGCCACGATAGTGGCCCCGCTTATGTTCAACTACGTGCTGGGCAACTGACGCCCCGCGGATAAAGAGGAAAGGCCGGCCCCCTGGGCCGGCCTTTCGCTTTACGGCCGCACTCAGCCGTCAGACGCCGGCCGCTCCGGCCAGCCGGTATACCGCCGCGGGCTCGCTGTAGCCTTTGAAATCCATCTTCCCCAGGTCCTCATAGGAGTAATGCCCGGAGGTGGCCTCCCTGACGGCCCCGGAGACATATACGGCCCCGGCCGGCGCCTTGCCCTGCAGCCTGGAGGCGAAATTGACGGTATCCCCCATCACCGTATAATCCATGCGCGTGGAGGAGCCCACGTTGCCGGCCACCACGGGTCCGCAGTGCACGCCTATACCGACCCCGAGCGTCCTGCCGCCCGAGGCCGTCTGCGTCCCGTTGAAGGCGGCCAGTTCCTTCTGCATCTCCGCCGCGCAGGCCACCGCGCGGCACTCGGCGTCCGGCTGCGACAGCGGGTCGTTGAAGACCACGATCAACGCGTCGCCCACGAACTTGTCCAGAGTGCCGTCGTGCCTGAAGACCACGTCCACCATGCGGCCGAAGTAGGCATTCAGCAGCTTCACCAGCTCGGCCGGGTCCATCCCGTCGGACATGGTCGTGAAGCCCCTGATGTCGGAGATCAGCACGGCCGCGTGCGTGCGGCGGCCCTCTCCCATCAGCGCCTCCGACTCCGGGGACTCCAGTATCTTCCTGGCCACCTGGTGGGAGACGTAGCGCGACAGCGCGCTCTCGGCCAGCTCGCGCCGCACCTGGCTGTCGGCGAACTTCAACACCAGCAGGCGCATCTTCCTGGCCACGTAGCCGGCCAGCACGCCGGCCAGCGCCAGTATCAGCATGTTGATGACGGCCGCGTAGGCCGAGATAGGGACCAGGTTCTGGTTGCCGAACGACCAGCGCCAGACCGCGGCGTAGCCCATCGCTGACAGTACGGCCGAGGCGAGTATGGACTTGTAGCTGTAGCGCAGCGCGGACACGGCTATCAGCACGAAATACAACGGCACCAGCGGTCCGTTGTTGCCCTCCACGAGGATTATCGTCAGAGTAAGGAAAAGCGCGTCGGCCGCGGCCGAGAGGTATTTCATCCACCTGGCATAGAGCCCGGCCCTGTTCACCGCGTACCAGGCGGCGGTACCGTAAAGGCCCCAGGCCAGCATGGTCCAGACCGCGCGCAGGTGCAGGCGGTACTCCACCACGCCCAGCGCGTGGTAGTTCAGCAGTTCGTTGGCGAAGAAGACGCCCAGGAAGGACAGGCGCAGGCGGTTGATCTTGCGCTCCCCGGACTTCTCCTCGGCCGAAAAGAACAGGTCCAGTCTCTCTTTCGTCATGGCAGTACAATGATACCAAAACGGCGGCCACCGCCGGCGCGCCCGGCCCGACGGCGCTTCTTATACGGGCCGGTAAAATTATAAAATTACCTTCGTGAGCCTGGACCTCAACCTCAACCCCGCGCTGCTGCCAAAGCTAGGCCTCAACCCTAAGCAGGGCGAGGCCGTGCAGTATTTCGCGGGCCCGCTGCTGATACTGGCCGGGGCCGGCACCGGCAAGACCAAGACGCTCACCTCCAAGATAGCCCTGCTGATAGCCTCCGGCATCTCCCCCTCCCGGATACTGGCCATCACGTTCACCAACAAGGCCGCGCAGGAGATGCAGCACCGCGTAGGCAAGCTGGTGCCTTACTCCGGCGGGATGTGGATACACACGTTCCACGCGCTGGGCGCGCGCATCCTGCGCCAGCACGGCAGCCTGATAGGCGTGAAGCGCGACTTCGTGATCTACGACGACGACGACCAGAAGAAGCTGATCAACCTGGCGATGGAGGAGCTCGGCTACGCCGAGGAAAAGAACAAGGCCTCGATGTACCTGTCGATAATCTCCCGCGCCAAGGACGACCTGCTGGACGCGCAGAGCTACATGATAAACGCCGAGGCCGTCGGCGACGAGGCGCGGCTGAAGGCCGCGAAGATCTACCACCGCTACCAGAAGAAGCTCGTCGAAGCCGGCGCGCTCGACTTCGGGGACCTGATAGTGCGCACCGTGGAGCTGCTCAACGAGAAAGAGGAGATAAAGGAATATTTCCAGGAGAACTTCCAGTATATCCTGGTGGACGAGTACCAGGACACCAACCACGCGCAGTACGTGCTGGTGAAGACCCTCTCGGCCAGGCACAAGAACCTCTGCGTGGTGGGCGACCCTGACCAGTCCGTCTACGGCTGGCGCGGGGCGGACATCCGCAACATCATGGAGTTCGAGAAGGACTTCCCGGACGCGGCCACCGTGGTGCTGGAGGAGAACTACCGCTCCACCGCCCGCATCCTGCACGCGGCCAACGAGGTCATCAAGCACAACCGCAACCGCAGGCCCAAGAACCTCTGGACCAAGGCCGAGCACGGGGAGCCACCCCGCCTGCTGGAGTTCAACAACGAAAACGACGAGGCCAAGGGCGTGGCGGAGGAGATCCGCCAGCTCACCAACCGCGCCGGCCTCGGCTACAACGATATCGCGGTGTTCTACCGCACCAACAACCAGAGCCGCGCTTTCGAAGAGGCCTGCCGCAACCGCCGCATACCGTACAGGCTGATAGGCTCGATGCGCTTCTACGAGCGCAAGGAGGTCAAGGACACGCTGGCCTACCTGAAGCTGCTGGTGAACCCCGGCGACACGGTGAGCCTGCTGCGCGTCATCAACCTGCCGGCCCGCGGCATAGGCAAGACCGCTATAGAGCGCGTGCTCTCCTACTCCAGGCAGAAGGAGATGCCCCTCTACGACGCTTTCCTCTCCGCCGAGCAGGTGCCCGACATCACCAACACCGCGCGCCGCGGCATCAAGGAGTTCTTCGACCTCCTCGAGGGCGTCAAATCCGACCTGTTCAGCGCCACTCCCTCGGCGATGCTGGAAAAGATACTGACCAACTCCGGCTACTGGAAGATGTGCGAGGACGAGGCGGAGAAGGACCCGCAGGAGTCGCTCGCGCGCCTCGGCAACCTGCAGGAACTAGTGAACGCGGTCAAGGATTTCGAGGAGCGCTGCGCCAAGGAAGGCCAGGCCCCCACCCTGCACAAGTACCTCGAGGACGTGATGCTCGCCAGCCAGGTGGACGCGATGAACACCGACGCGCACGCTGTCACGCTGATGACCGTGCACCTGGCCAAGGGCCTCGAGTTCCCGGCCGTGTTCCTGACCGGCCTGGAGGAGAACCTTTTTCCGATAAACGCCGCCAACTCCTCCGAGGAGGACCTGGAGGAGGAGCGCAGGCTCGCCTACGTGGGCATGACCCGCGCCAAGGAACGCCTGTACCTCAGCTGGGCCAACACCCGCCGCGTCTACGGCACCACCTACCCCAACCTGGCCTCCCGCTTCATCTACGAGAGCAAGGTGGCCAAGGAAACGGCGCCGCGCCGCGGAGAGGAGGACGTGCAGGTGATAGCCTCGTACCAGCCGCCGCCGTCCATCCCGCGCGTGGGCAAAGGCCGCAAGGTCATGCATCCGATACACGGACCCGGCCGCGTGGTGGACCAGATAGGCTCAGGGGAGCTGGCCAAGGTCACCGTGGTGTTCGACAGCGGCGTGCGCCAGACCTTCATGCTCAAGTACGCTCCGCTGCAGCCCATATAGATCTTAGCGGTGAGCAGTATGCCCGAAACGAAAAAAGAACACTCCGCCGGCGGCATCATCCTCGAGGACGGCCGCGTGCTGGCAATCCGGGTGCGCAACCTGCTGGGCGACGAGGTCTGGACCTTCCCCAAAGGCCATCTGGACCCGGGCGAGACGGCCGAGCAGGCCGCGGTGCGCGAGGTCCTGGAAGAGACAGGCTGGAAATGCGCGATACTGCGCCCGCTGCTGACGGCCCGCTATTCCTTCCTGCGCGGCGGCGAGCAGGTGGCCAAGGACGTACGCTGGTTCCTGATGCGCCGCGACGGCGGCGACGGCAAGCCCACCACCCCGGACGAGGTGCTGGAGATACGCTGGCTGACGCTGGACGAAGCGGGCCGCCTGATGCGCTACCCGAGCGACCAGGAGCTGCTCGCGCTGCTAAAGAACCTCTGACCCGCCGGCGCCGCGCCAAAATGAAAAGGCCCCTTTTACGGGGCCTTTTTCCTTTTTCGCCTGCTATGGTCAGAACCGGAAGGTGGCGCAGGACTTGGCGGCTTCTATCAGCGGCCCGGGCAGTATGCCCATCAGCAGCGTGGCCGCGCAGGTCACGAAGATCACGCCCGAGACGTAGACGTCGTGCTCCACGCCCTCCGCCGTATCGGGTTCGACGAAGAACATCCGGCGCGCTATGCCCATGTAGTAGTAGACCGAGATCACGCTGTTCACCACGCCGACTATCGCCAGCCACAGGTACTGCTGCGAGTTGACGGCCGAGGCGAAGACGTAGAACTTGGCCACGAAGCCGGCCAGCGGCGGTATGCCGGCCAGCGAAAGCAGGAACATCACCATCACCACGGCCAGGCCGAACGAGCGCTTGGCCAGGCCGTTGAAGATATCGAGCTCGTAGGAGCCGGCCTTGCCGGCCACGGCTATGGCCACGGCGAAGGCTCCCATGTTGGTGGCGAGATACGCCAACGCGTAGAAGAAGACGCTCTCGCGGCCTATAGGGTCGGCCACCACCAGGCCTATCAGCATGTAGCCGGCCTGCGCGATGGAGGAATAGGCCAGCAGGCGCTTGACGTTGGTCTGATAGAGCGCGGCCAGGTTGCCGAGCGTCATCGTCAGCGCGGCCAGCACGGCCACCACCAGCGAGGCGTTGATGGCGTAGTGAGGCACCACCGAGGTGAAGATGCGCAGCATCGCGCCCAGCGCGGCCAGCTTGGAGGCCACCGACAGGTAGGCGGTGACCGGAGTGGGAGCTCCCTCGTAGGCATCGGGGGCCCAGAAGTGGAACGGCACCATGGAGATCTTGAAGCCGAAGCCCACCATCACGAACAGCATGCCGATGATGTAGACCGGGTCGGTCATGTGCAGCGAGACCGAGGCGCTCTCGGCCAGCAGCGTGGTGCCGCCGGTGGCGCCGTAGAACATCGAGATGCCGAACACCGTGACCGCGGTGGAGAGGCCGCCCATCAGGAAGTACTTAAGCGCGCCCTCGGAGGACTTCTCGCTCTTCTGCTCGAAGCCGGTCAGGATGAAGCAGGGGATGCTGATGAGTTCCAGCGCTATCAGCAGGTAGACCAGGTCCACCGCGCCGGACAGCAGCATCATGCCGCAGCTGGCCCACAGCAGCAGGGCGGTATAGGTGCCGACGTGCCGCGCCGGGATATTTGGATAGTTGACCGACAGCAGCAGCGTCAGCGCCGCCGATATCAGGATAACGGACTTGAACAGCAGCGCGCCCGGGTCGGCCACCCACATGGCGCCTATGCCGTAGCCGGCCGGCTGCGAGAGGACCAGCATCAGGACCACGGTCACGCAGAGGGTGCCGAGGTGCATAAGCACCTTCGCGCGCTCCTCGCTGATGAAAGCCCCGATGACCAGTATGAAGAGCCCGGCCAGGGCCAGCATTATCTCGGGGTTGATCAGGGCTATGTTAAGCATATAGTTGCGCGGGACCTGCCGTTATTTCCCCATCACGCCGACCAGATAGGTGATGGTGGGGTTGATCACGTCCAGGCAGACGCGGGGCCAGACGCCGATGATGATCGTCAGCGCGGCCAGCGGGACTATGGCTATCAGCTCGCGGGCGTTCATATCCTTCAGGCCGGCCCACTTCTCGTTGAACGGACCGAGGAACACCTTCTCGATCATGCGCAGGAAGAAGGCGGCGGTCACCAGGATGCCGACCGCGCCGATCGCGGCGTAGTAAGGCCACCACTGGAAGGCGCCGAGGAAGCAGAGGAACTCGCCGACGAAGCCGGCGAGGCCGGGCAGGCCGAGAGAGGCCATGACCTGGATGATCATGAGGCCGGCGTAGACCGGGAAGCGCGCGCCCAGGCCGCCGAACGCGTCGATGTCGCGGGTATGGGCGCGGTCGTAGATCACGCCGACGAGGAGGAACAAGGAGCCGGTGATCACGCCGTGGGTGATCATCTGCATCACGGCGCCGTTGTAGCCTATCGTGCTCATCGCGGCCATGCCGAGCATGCAGTAGCCCATGTGGTTGATGGACGAGTAGGCGACCATCTTCTTCAGGTCCTTCTGCGCCATCGCGCAGAACGCGCCGTAGACGATGTTGATGACGGCTATCGTTATCAGGAAGGGCAGGAACCACTTGGTGGCGGCGGGCAGCACGGGGAAAGAGACCCTCATGATGCCGTACGTGCCCATCTTAAGCAGGATGCCGGCCAGGATCACGCTGACGCCGGTGGGCGCTTCCACGTGGGCCAGCGGCAGCCAGGTGTGGAACGGGAAGGCCGGGACCTTGATTGCGAAGCCGAGGTAGAGGGCCAGGAAGATCCAGATCTGCTTGTTCAGCGGCAGCATGCTGCCCTGCCTGGCCAGCTCCAGCATGTCCAGCGTGTGCGGGTTGGTGCTGAAGTAGAGCGCCAGCACGCCCAGCAGCATGAAGAGGCTGCCGAACAGCGTATAGACGAAGAACTTGATGGCCGCGTATTCCTTCTTCGGACCGCCCCAGACGCCGATCAGGAAGTACATCGGCACCAGCGTCAGCTCCCAGAACACGTAGAACAGGAAGAAGTCGAGGGCCACGAACACTCCGAGCATGCCGGCCTCGAGCAGCAGGAACCAGAAGAAGAACTCCTTTATCCTGAGCGTCACGTTCAGCGAGTAGATCAGCGAGACCAGGGTCAGCAGCGCGGTCAGCGTGACTATCGCCACGGAGAGCCCGTCCACGCCGACGAAGTAGTTGACGTTGAAGGAGGGTATCCACGGCATCCGCTCCACGAACTGCATCGCGGCGGTGGTCTTGTCGAAGACGAGGTAGAGGTAGCTGGAGAGCACCAGGCAGAGCGAGGCGAAGGCCAGGCCGACGCCCTGGATCAGCTTCTCCTTCGTCTTGGGGATGGCCAGTATGACCAGCGCGCCCGCCAGAGGAGCGAGGATGATGGATGAAAGTAGCGACATGTTTTAATTCTCCTGAATATTCACCGAGTCAATACCGCCCGGAGCTGCCGGACGGCTATCCCGAAAAAGCTATGGCCGCGAATATCGAGACCGCGACGGCCACGAAAAGCAGGTAGTTCTGCACGAAGCCGGTCTGCACCGTGCGGGCGAGCCTGCCGCCGGCCAGCGAGACCGTGCCGAACATGTCCACGGTCGCGTCGACTATGTAGGTATCGATCCAGCCCTGGACGGCGCCGAGCTTCAGCGTCAGCCAGGCCCAGCCGTCTATGGCCATCTGGTCGAGGAACTCGAAATCGAAGACGAACAGGAAGCGGCTGAACCAGTCGCCGATGTCCACCCACATCAGGAAGAAGGCGTCCAGCCAGTAGCGCTTCTCGAGCATGTCCACGAAGAAGGAGAACTTCTCCCTGAGCGCGGCCGGGATCTCGGGCTTGAAGCGGTACAGCCACAGGCCGCTGCCCATCGAGACCACCGCGACTATCGTGGAGACCAGCGCCACCGTGCCGTGCGAGACGTGGTGCAGCTCGAACGGCAGCGCGCCCTCGAAATTGACCAGGTGCTCGAACAGTTCGCCGTGGGCCAGCGCCCAGCCGGAGATCAGGGCCAGCACCGACAGGAACATCAGCGGCACGGTCATCGTGGCCGGGTTCTCGTGCGCGTGGTCGTGCTTATGGGCGTCGCGCGGCTTGCCGTGGAAGGTCATGATGAACGCGCGGGCCATGTAGAAGGCCGTCATCGCGGCGGCCACGGCGCCCAGCAGGAACAGGTACGGGTTCCTGGCCAGCGCGCCGGCCAGGACCTCGTCCTTGGAGAAGAAGCCTGCGAACGGCGGGATGCCGGCCAGCGCCAGCGTGCCGGCTAGGAACGTGAAATAGGTTACCGGCATCTTGTGCCGCAGGCCGCCCATCTCGCGCATGTCGTTGCTGTGCACCGCGTGCAGCACCGAGCCGGCCGCGAGGAACAGCAGCGCCTTGAAGTAGGCGTGCGTGGTCAGGTGGAACATGCCGGCCGTGAAGCTGCCGGCGCCGAGCGCGAGCATCATGTAGCCGAGCTGGCTGACGGTGGAGAAGGCGAGCACGCGCTTAAGGTCGAAGCAGGTCAGCGCCATAGAAGCGGCGGTGAAGGCGGTTATCGCGCCGGTCCAGGCGACGACGTTCATCGCCGCGGGGGACAGCGCGTAGACCGCGTACAGGCGGGCGACCATGTAGACGCCGGCCGCGACCATCGTGGCGGCGTGGATCAGCGCGGAGACCGGGGACGGGCCCTCCATCGCGTCCGGCAGCCAGATCAGCAGCGGGAACTGCGCGGACTTGCCGACCGCGCCGAAGAAGAGCAGGATCGCGGCGCCGCCGGCCGCGGCTATCGGAAGGGCGTTGGCGTGGGCCAGCTCGAGGATCTTGGAGATCTCGAAGGTGCCGGCGCAGTAGAACAGGGCCAGCAGGCCGACCAGGAAGCCGAGGTCGCCCAGCTTGGTGGTGATGAAGGCCTTCTTGCCGGCGTACGCGGCGGAAGGCTTCTCGAACCAGAAGCCGATCAGCAGGTAGGAGCAGACGCCTACCAGCTCCCAGCACATGAAGAACACCATCATGCTGCTGGTTATCGTCAGGCCGAGCATCGAGGCGGTGAACAGAGAGAGATAGGAGTAGAAGCGCTTGAAGCGCGGGTCGCCGTGCATGTAACCCAGCGAGTAGATATGCACCAGCAGGCTGACGGTGGTAACCACTATCAGCATCGCGATGGTCAGGCCGTCCACGTAGACGCCGAGCGTGGCCAGGTGCTCGCCGAAGCTGAACCAGGGGATAGAATGCTCGTACGGCAGCTGCAGTCCGCCGCCCAGGGCCTTGAAGAACAGTGTGGCCGCCACGGCGAAGTTGAAGCCGGCCACGGCGATGCCTATCGAGGCGCCCTTGCCCGGGAACCATTTGCCGAAGGCCAGTATCAGGCCCGCGGCGGCGAAGCACAACAGCGGCAGTATGTAGACGTATTCGAGCATGGGTTTGCGGCTATCCTTTCAGGATATTGTAGTCCTCGGCGTAGACGCTCTTGAGGTTCTTGTAGATGGCCATCACCAGGGCCAGGCCCACCACCACCTCGGCGGCGGCCAGCGTGATGATGAAGATCACCGCCACCTGGCCGAGCGGGCGGTCCGGGTACAGGTAGCTGTTGAAGGCGGCGAAATTGATGTTTGCGGAGTTCAGCATCAGCTCTATCGACATCAGGATGCCGATGATGTTGCGGCGCGTCAGCACGCCGAACACTCCGGAGGCGAACAGCAGGCCGGAGAGGGCCAGGTAGTGGTAGAGGGTCATTCCGGCTTCCTCCTGCCGAACAGCACGGCGCCGGTCATCGAGGCCAGCAGCACTATGGAGATCAGCTCGAACGGCACGGCGAATTCGCCCAGCATGATGGAGGCTATGCCCCGCACCGAGGCGGTCGGAGGCAGCTTGACCGTGGAACCGGCGTAGACGGCGGTTATCCGGTAGAAGGCCCAGATGAAGGCCGTGCAGATGATCAGCGCCGGCAGCCACTGCCGGTTCACCTGGCGGGGCAGCTTGCCGCCGGAGTTGTTGCCGGCCAGCAGCACCACGAACAGGATCAGCACCGCGATGCCGCCTACGTAGACCAGGATCTGCGCGGCGAAGATGAAGTCGGTGCCGAGCACGGCGAACAGGCCGGCCACCCCGGCCAGGCTGAGGCCCAGACAGAGGGCGCTGTGCATCACGTTGGAGAGCGTCACCACCCCGATGGCGGAGAGGGCTATGACGCCGGCAAGCAGGTAAAACACTATTTGTTCTGTCATTTTCTCACCGGCACTTCCTGTATGTGTATCTGGCCCCGCAGGGGGCCGTACTCGGAACCGGCCGAGGAGCGGGCCACGCCCCAGAGGCCGTCACCCCGCTTCCAGCGGCGGACCATCTGGTCGCGGTTGTCGAACACCGCCTCGTAGTCGAGCGAGTGCCAGACGGCCTTCTTGGGCTTGGTGGGGCAGGACTCCTCGCAGAGCCCGCAGAAATTGCAGCGGCCGTAGTCTATCGTGTACCAGTCTATCTTCGGCACCGGCTTGCCCTCGGGGCCGACGGCCTTGGCCAGCTCTATGCACTTGGAGGGGCAGGCGCGCACGCACATGCCGCAGGCTATGCACTTCTCCGCGTCGTAGGCCAGCATGCCGCGGAACCTGGGGTAGGGCACCAGCTTCTCGGTGGGGTACTGCACCGTCACCGTGGGCAGGAACATCACCTTGAAGGTGAGCCAGAGGCCCTTGAGGGTGTTGATGAAGGCGTCCGCTACGAAGCTCAGGTATTTGATCATGATAAGAACCACAGGAAGACGCCGGCGGCCGCTATGTTGAGCAGGCTGACCGGCAGCAGGAACTTCCAGTTGAAATCCATCAGGCGGTCAACGCGGAACCTAGGGAAGGTCCAGCGGAACCAGAGGAAGCAGAACATCAGCGTCAGCGCCTTGCCGAAGAACCACGCCCAGCCGGGTATGAAGCCCAGGCCCGGCAGCGGCGGCTCGCCGCCGCCGAAAAAGAAGGCGGCCATCAGCAGGCAGGACAGCAGCACGTAGGCGAACTCGCTGAGGAAGAACAGCGCGAACTTCATGCCGGAATACTCGGTGTTGAAGCCGGCGACCAGCTCGGACTCGGCCTCGGGGATGTCGAACGGTATGCGGTTCGTCTCGGCCACCGAGGCTATCAGGAACAGCAGGAACGACAGCTGTCCGACCACCGGGTAGAAGATGAACCACCTGGGGAGGATGCCGCCCCAGTAGCCGGTCTGCATCTCGGCTATGCCGGCCAGGTTCAGCGTGCCGGCCAGCATGATGACCGGGATCACGGAGAACGTGCGGGGTATCTCGTAGGAGACCAGCTGGGCCGCCGAGCGCAGGCCGCCGAGCAGCGAGAACTTGTTGCCGCTGCCCCAGCCGGCCATGATTATGCCCATCACCGAGACGCCGGCCACGGCGAAGACGTAGACGGTGCCTATGTCCATGTCCGCGTAGATCAGCTCGCGGCCGAACGGTATCGGGGCGAAAGCGAGTATGGCGGGGACTATCACCACGACGGGGGCGAGCAGGTGCACCAGGTGGTCGGCGCACTCGGGGACTATGTCCTCTTTAAGGAAGAGCTTCAGGCCGTCGGCCGCGGTCTGCAGCACGCCTTGGAAGCGGCCCACGTACATCGGGCCCATGCGGGACTGGATGTGGCCGGAAACTTTCCGCTCCCACCAGACCGCGAAAAGCGCGTTCAGCAGCGGCACGGCCAGCAGGACGGCGCCCTTTATGAAGGTCCAGGCCAGCTTTATCAGGACCATCGGGACGCCCGCGCCGAGCGCGTACTGCACGCCGGCCTGGTAAAGGGGGTCTATCCTGGGGCCGAGCTCGCCCAGCATCCAGACGGCCAGCAGCAATCCGGAGAAGAAACCGACCAGTATCGCGAAGCCGTTCCTGTAGATCGGCAGCGAGAACGGGCTCTTCCACTTGTCGGTGGGCCAGTACCGGTTGTCCGGCATCAGCAGCCTGCCGTTGGCGGTGTTGAACACCGGTTCGGGGATCGCGGGGGCAGCGGCTATCGTTTCTTCGGTCATGTTAAAAGGCTTACCTGTCCACTTCTCCGAGGACTATGTCCAGGGAGCCCAGTATGGCGACGACGTCGGCTATCTTGCAGCCGACCAGGATCTCCTGCAGTATCGCCACGTTGATGAAAGAGGGTCCGCGCACGTGCATGCGGTAGGGGCTCATGCCGCCGGTGGAGACGGCGTAAAAGCCGAGGTCGCCGCGGGAGGCCTCCACGTGGGCGTAGGCCTGGCCGGCGGGCGCCTTGAACATCTTCGCGACGCCCTTGGCCATTATCTCGCCGCCCTTCAGGTCCGCTCCCTCGAGCGCGTCCAGGCACTGGGTCACCATCTCCGCGGACTGCGCCATCTCCAGCATCCTGCAGTAGTAGCGGTCCCAGCAGGAGCCGGTCTTGGCGGTCGGCACGGTGAAATCCATCTTGTCGTACACGCAGTACGGGTCGTTCTTGCGCGCGTCGTAGGCCAGGCCGCTGGCGCGCAGGTTCGGACCGGAAAGGCCCCAGGACACGGCCTTACCGGCGCTGATGCAGCCGACGGTGACGGTCCTGTCCCTGAAGATCGGGTTGTAGCTCAGCAGCGTGTCGTAGTCCTTCAGGCGCGGCTTGAAGAACTTCACGAACTCGCGGCACTTGGCCGTCCAGCCTTCCGGCAGGTCGGCGGCCACGCCGCCCACGCGCATGTAGGAGTACAGCAGGCGCGCGCCGGAGAGGTTCTCGAACAGGTCGAGTATCATCTCGCGCTCGCGGAAAGCGTACAGGAACGGCGTGAAGGCGCCCATGTCGACGCCGAACGTGCCGAAGAAGAGCAGGTGGCTGGCTATCCGGTTGAGCTCCGCGGTCAGCACGCGGATGTACTGCGCGCGCTGCGGGACCTCGATGCCGGCCAGCTTCTCGGCGGCCAGCACGTAGCCGAGGTTGTTGTGCATGGACGAGATGTAGTCCAGCCGGTCGGTCAGGATCAGGCCCTGCGGGTAGGTGCGGGCCTCGAAAAGCTTCTCTATGCCGCGGTGCAGGTAGCCCACGTCGGGGTCGGCTTTCACCACCACCTCGCCCTCCACGGTGAGCGCTATCCGGAGGACGCCGTGGGTGCTCGGGTGCTGGGGCCCGAAGTTAATGAACATCTGGTCGGCCTTGAGGGCCGTCGTCTCGGCGGTTGTCATCTTAATCGTAGCTGTCCGGGGTATGCTTGTAGTCTTTCCGCAGCGGGAAGCCCTTGAGCTGGTCGTGGGTCAGGATCCGCTTGAGGTTGGGATGTCCCTCGAAATGGATGCCGTACATGTCGTAGACCTCGCGCTCCTGCCAGTCGGCGGCCATGAAGATGCCGTACAGGCTGGGGAGAGAGGCGCCGTCGGCGCGCGGTACGGAGGCGCGCAGGCAGACCCGGTGGCCGGCCTCGAGGGCGGAAACTATATAGACCACCTCGAACGAGCCTTCCTTGGCGGGGGTCTCGCCGGCGGCGGGGACCGGGAGCCAGTCGTTGGCGGTCAGCACGTCCAGGTAGTCGAAGGAGAACTCGGAGCGCAGGCGCTCGCCGACCTGCCGCACCAGCCTGGCCGGCACGGTCCAGGTGGGATAGTTCTTAACGGGGTCCGCGG
>DAIENX010000096.1:0-11008 GCA_027340875.1 Elusimicrobiota bacterium | reverse complement strand
GTCCAGGACCTGTTTCGCCCGGCGCGCCATTATCCCGTCCTTCCTGAACTCCACCTCGCCCATGAAGTCCGCCATCGTGTTGTGCACGTACAGCGCGTTCGCTATCGCTAGGTGTCTGTCCTGGAGGTAGGGCGTGTGGATGGCCTCGGTCAGCATGCCCAGCAGCTCTATGCCCTGGCCGGTGGCCTTACTGACGAAGTTGAACAGCGTGTTCATCGCGTAGCCCTTGAAGACGTCGCCGGTCATGAACTTCGTCGGCGGCATGTACTTCAGCGGGTGCTTCGGGAAGATCTCCCGCGCCATCAGGGCCTGGGCGTACTCGTACAGGAAGCCGTTCTTGACCTCCGGGTTTATCTCGAAGGCGTGGCCGAGGCCCATCAGGCGCGGCGGCATGCCGGCGTTGGCGGCGAACTTCTCGTTCAGGAACTGGCTGGCGAGCACCGTATGGGCCTTCTCCACCGCGTCGGAGGTCGTCAGGTAGTTGTCCTCGCCGGTGTTGATGATGATGTCCGCCGCGGCGTTGATCATGCGGCTGAAGTACTGGTCCGTGAAGGTGCGGTACATGTTGATGTCGCGGAACAGGATGCCGTACATGCTGTCGTTGAGCATCATGTCCAGGCGCTCGAGGGCGCCCATCGCGGCGATCTCCGGCATGCAGAGGCCGGAACAGTAGTTGACCAGCCGTATATAGCGCTTCTCCCTGTCCACCACTTCGTCGAGCGCCTTCCTCATTATGCGGAAGTTCTCCTGGGTGGCGTAGGTGCCTCCGAAGCCTTCGGTCGTGGCGCCGTACGGCACGTAGTCCAGCAGGCTCTGCGCGGTGGTGCGGATGACCGCGATGATGTCCGCGCCCTGCAGCGCCGCGGCCTGGGCCTGCTTCACGTCCTCGTAGATGTTCCCGGTCGCCACGATGACGTAGATGAGCGGCGAGCGGGCCTTGTCCTTGTAGAGTGCGAGCTTCTCGTCGCGGTGGGAGACGTTCGCGGCTATGCGGGCGTCGAGGCCCTTTATCAGCTCGGCCGCCTTGTCCTGGACGCGCTTCATGTCGGTGAGCTCCAGCCCGGCGATGTCGAGGCCCTTGGCTATCTCGGCGTTGAGCTCCGCCTGGGTCTTGTCGAGCCTGGCCAGCGCGTTCAGGTAGTAGCGGGCCGCTCCGCCCGCGAGCCTGGCCCCGCACTGCGCGGCTATCAGGTTCGGCACCGGAACGCCGTCGGCGTTGGCGCCGTCGGCTCCCAGCAGGCGCAGAGTCGCGCGCTCTACCGTCACCGTGGTATGGCCGTCGATGAAACGCTGCACCGGGGCCGTTACGGCCGCCGCCAGCTTCCTGGCCTTGTCTATCTTGGGCTTAGAGAGTCCCAGCTTGCTGTTTACCTTGGTCATTTCCTGCCCTCCATGAATTTTTGGGCCGTCTTGATGATCCCCTTGGCCACCCCCAGGATGTAGGCGATCTTTATAGCGTCCCGCGCCTCGTCGCCGGCGCCTTCCAGCAGCTCGTAGCGCATGAAGCGGTTGATCATCTTCAGCTTCTCGTAGAGGCCGCAGGCGGGCTTCCCGGAGAAATACTCGTTGAAGGCCGCGGTGTCGAAGCCGCGCATCCGGAAGGCCGCGGAGCCCTTGCCGGTCTCAAGGCCCGAGAAATGGGTGGCCAGGAAAGTGAACGCCGCGGGCCTGGCGCCGAGGTCCTGAAGGATGGCGGAAAGCAGAGCGGCCGCCTCCTCCGAATTGGTGGTCCGGGCGAACTCGTCCAGCAGCAGCAGCTTGCTGCCGGACTTCAGGCCCGCGTGGGCCTCGGCGAAATCGTTCATCTCAAGGCCGAAGCTGCTCAGGCCTCCCGCCGTCTCCATCTCGCCGCCGCCTATGAAGGCCGCGCCGTCGAAGAGGCAGGTCTCGAAAGAGGCTGCCGGCGCGTAGAAGCCGCTCTGCGCCAGCAGCTGCAGGAAGGAAAGCGTCTTCAGGACCACCGTCTTGCCGCCCATGTTGGAGCCGTGGATCACGTTGACCCGGCGCGTGAAGGAGGCGGTCAGCGGCGTGTACTTCAGGCCGGCCTCGGCGATGCGGCCCTCCAGCGGGAGGAAGCGCGCTTTTGCCAGCTTTATGGCGGAGGGATATTTCCGTATCACCGGGCGCGTCAGCTTCAGCTCGGCGGCGAGCCTGGCCTTTTCCGCGGCGGTGTCGATGCGCTCGATGGCCGAGATATAGGCGGCGAAGTTCTTCTGTTCGGCCGCCACGGCCGCCGCGAGCTCCCTGACAACGGCCGCCTCCAGCTCCTGCTCGCGCGCCCGCCGGCGGTCCCGTTCCGCGGCCGCCTCCATGTGCTCCGGGCCGAACACGGGCTTCACGGTGACGTGGGAGCCGTCGAAAGGCTCGACGAAGAGCTCGGGCGAGGCGCCCACCCTGGCGGCAGCCTCCTCGGTAACGACCAGGAAATCGCGGTCCGAGAAGTCCAGGCCGTGGCGCTCGCGCAGGGCCTTCATCTTCTTCTCGCGCAGGGTCCTGAGCTGGCGGTCGCAGGCGGCTATGGCCGCGCGCTCCGCCGCCAGTTCCGCGGAATAGGCGTCGGCTATATGGAACGCCTCGCCGGCGCCGCCCTTGTCCAGCTGAGCCAGCAGCGCGGCCGAGTCCCACCTCGCCCCGAACCTGGCGCGCAGCGCGGCCGGCAGCAGGCTGAAGATCTCCGCGGCGTTGTAGAGGAACTTGCGCGCCAGGAAAAGCCCGGCGGCGGAGGCGAGCGCCTCGGCGGAAAGCTCCAGGGCGGGTATGCTGCGCAGGTGGAAGCGGAGCTTGTCGGCCTTGTGGCGGCTGGAAGCCAGGAACGTCCCTATGGCCGCCGTGAGGTCGTACTCCAGCTTCAGCTCGGCCGCGTCGGTGAAGAAGCGGCGCTCCTCGCGCAGCCTGCGCCCGTACGGGGTAAGCGGCCGGTAAAGGCCGTAGAAGTTCTCGAATTCCGCGAAAGTCCTGAATTTCTGCGTCATTTCCCCGCCTTATAGGGGTTGTATACCAGCCGCGCAGCGAGCGCGGGCGCGGCCAGCTTCTTCTCGAAGTCGGCCCTTGTCACGTTGAAAAGGTTCACCACGAAGGCCGCCGGCTCCGTGCGCGAGGCGAACCTCACCTCGAAGCGGGAGCGTAGCTCGGACCACTGCTGCCAGCCCAGGAAGAACTTGGTGAAGTCCTCTATCACCAGCGTTCCCTTCCTGGCGTCCCTGCCGGGCAGCCTGCCCGGCGTCAGAGCCCCGTCGATTATCATGACGGGCTCCTGTAGCTTCTCGCCCGCCCGGCACAGCGGGACGGAGGCCGCGTCCCAGATCAGCCTGAGCGCGGCCGCCCCTGAATCCAGGTTCTCCGGCTCTATCCTGGCCACGTAGACGAAGCAGGCCTTGCCGGCGGCCGCCACCTGGGTGATCCGGTCCACCGCCCCGTCCACGAAGACGGTGCCGGCGCCGTGGCGCCTCATGTCGGCCAGGACCTCCGCCAGCTGCGCGTTGTTCTCCGGCCCGGAGATCTCGGCCCTGCCGGGCCGGAGCGCCCTTACCAGCACCGGCCGGCCTATCGACGTGCGGAACGGATAGACGTTGAGGATCTCGCAGTGCAGGTCTGCCGCGGCCAGCGCCGTCTCGGAGCAGAGCAGCAGGTCGCCTTTCTCCGCCCTCAGCTGGGGTTTCGGATTGCCGAACACCAGGTCGGCGGACTCGCCGTCGATGCCGACGCTCAGCGCGCCGAGAGGCGAGGTCCCCCTCAGGCGGCTCATCGCGTAGTTGAGGAACGTGGTCTTGCCGGCGTTCTTCTTCGAGCCGACTATGAAGACGGTCCTGTCCTTTAGGCCCTTGATGAAATCCATATGCGGCCGGGTGCGCGGGCGCTCCGGCCCCGGTCCTCTCTATTTCCGGTGCCGGCGCGTCCTCATCAGGTTTGCCGGCTCGAGCGTCAGCTTGCCCCCGTTAAGGAGCTTCGCCACGCCGTCTATCGGCTTGTACCTGTCGTCGCCGCAGTACCAACAATTGTCGTGGCTGGCCACGTAGCCTTCCGGTTCGGTGTAGGTGGTGATCACTCCCTCATAGTTGCGCAGCACCACGCGCCTGCCGTTCTGCGAGATCAGGTAGTCCGGCATCACCGGGGTTTTGCCGCCGCCGCCGGGGGCGTCCACAACGAACGTAGGGACGGCCATCCCGGTGGTGTGGCCGCGCAGGTTCTCTATGATCTCCACGCCTTTGGACACGGAGGTGCGGAAGTGGCTGATGCCGACGGAGAGGTCGCACTGGTAGATGTAGTACGGCTTCACGCGGGCCATCAGCAGCTCGTGTACGAGCTTCTTCATCGTCTGCGGGCAGTCGTTGATGCCGCGCAGCAGCACGCTCTGGTTGCCCAGCGGTATGCCCGCGTCGGCCAGTTTCCGGCAGGCCTCGCGCGCCTCCGCCGTCAGTTCCTTCGGGTGGTTGTAGTGCGTGTTGACGTAGATCGGGTGGTACTTCCTGAGCATGGCCACGAGCTTGTCGGTGATGCGCATCGGGAGCACTACCGGCATGCGGGTGCCTATGCGGATGATCTCGACGTGGTCTATCGCGCGGAGTTTGGCGATGATCCCCTCGAGCATATCGTCCGTCAGCACCAGCGGGTCGCCGCCGGAGATCAGCACGTCGCGTACCTCGGTGGTCTTGCGGATGTACTCTATCGCCTTGTCTATGTCGGCCGACGACATGTGCACGTCCTCGAAGCCGACCAGGCGCCTGCGCGTGCAGTGGCGGCAGTTCATCGAGCAGATGTTGGTGACCAAGAGCAGCACGCGGTCCGGGTAGCGGTGCGTCAGGCCAGGGACCGGAGAATCGACATCCTCGTGCAGCGGGTCGGAGAGGTCGGACGTATCGGTCTCGAGCTCGAGTCCGCGCGGGATGGCCTGCAGGCGCACCGGGCAGCCCTTATCCTTCTTGTCCATCAGGGCCGCGTAGTATGGGGTGATGGCCATCGTGAACTTCTTCAGGCAGGCCTGCAGGTCCTTCTTTTCCTGCGGCGCCAGCACGGCCACCTTCTCCAGCGTCGGGATGTCCTTGATCACGTTCTTCAGCTGCCACTGGTAGCTGTTCCAGTCGCTCTCGGGGACGTTCTTCCAGAGGGGTATCTTCCGGTAGTGTACTTTGGGGTAGTCGCGCATGTTGTTTCCTCCCGGCTCAGGCGTACAGCTTCTCGTAGGCCTTGCGTATCGTCTGGCTTTCCCGCAGAATGTTCAGCGTCACCTCGGCGTGGCCCTTCGTGTAGCCGTTGCCGATGACCATAGTCACGTCCTTACCCACCCCTTCCGCGCCCAGCGCGGCCTTCGTGAAGGAGGTCGCCATGCTGAAGAAGTAGACGGTGCCCTCGTCCTTGCACATCAGGATGGAGGCCATCTCGGTGTTCTGCACGTTGACGCAGTTGATCACCACGTCGGCGAGCTTCCCTCCGGTGAGCGCGGCGACCTTGGCGTAGCAGTCGGGGGCGTCGGCCGCGTTGGCCTGCACGGCCTCGTGGCAGAAGCCGTAGTTCTTTATCCTCTTGACGGCCTCGGGCGAGTATTCCAGGCCTATCACCCTGCCGGTCACGCCGGCGCGGCGCCGCGCCTCGTAGGAGCACAGCACTCCGGATTTGCCGGCCGCGCCAATGATGACCACGGTCTGCCCCGGCTTGACCAGCTTAGCGGTCTGGGCGGGAGCTCCGGCCACGTCCAGGACGGCGAGCGCCAGCGTCTCGGGGAGGTCGGCCGGCAGCTTGGCGTAGATGCCCGACTCGAAGAGTATGGCCTTGCCTTTGACGTTGACCTGCTCGGTGCCGGGCTTGATCCCCAGCATCTTGTCTATCCGCAGCGGCGTCAGCGAGAGCGAGACGAGGCTGGCTATCTTGTCCCCCGCCTTCAGGTCGGTCCTGCCGTCCAGCGCCGGGCCCACCATGGCCACCTTGCCGATGAACATGCCGCCGGAGCCGGTGATGGGGTTCTGCATCTTGCCGCGGTCCCCGACGATCTTCAGGATGGCTTCCTCCACCTTCTTCTCGTCGCCGCTGACCGCCGTCTTGATCTGCGCGAAAGAGGCCGAGTCGATGTTGAGCGTCTCCACGTCAACGAGTATCTCGTTGTCGTAGATAGTTTCCATGTCGTTGGAGATCCTGAGGGCCGGCTGCGGCAGCACGCCCTTGGGCTCCAGCACCCGGTGGGACCCGAAAGGGTTGCCGTTCTTGAGTATCTTCATCGTTTCCTCCGTTGCGTTATGCGCCGCGCAGGCCGAACAGGGCCCTGACGTCGGACGGGGTCGCTATCTCGAGCTGGGCTTCCTTCGACATCCTGACCGCCCGCTCCACGAACTCGGCGTTGGACCTGGCCAGCCGCCCTTTCGCGTAATAGATGTTGTCCTCGAAGCCGACGCGGATATAGCCGCCCGAGGCTATCGCCAGGCAGATGGCCGGCAGGTGGGCCCTGCCTATGCCCATCAGCGTGAAATGGCTGTCGGCCGGCATCTGGTCCATCATGTACGAGAGGGTCTTCGGGGAAAGGGACAGGGCCGCCGGCACCTGCATCACGAAGCCGTAATGGAAGGGCGGCTTCAGCAGGCCCTCCTTTATCAGGATATGCGACGACTGGACGTGGCTTACGTCGAAGCATTCCAGCGTGGGGCGGACCTTGTGGCGGTTCATCTCGCTGGCGAACTGGCGCATGATCGGCAGCGTGTTCACGATGTAGTCGTTGCCGAAGTTGACGGTGCCGCAGTCCAGCGAGGCCATATCGGGTCCCAGCGCTACCGGGGCTATCCTCTCCTCCGGGGTCATGCCTACCGCCCCGCCGGTGGTGATCTCCACCACCACGTCGCTGCGCTTGCGGATGAGGTCTATGGCCTTCTTGAACACCTTGACGTCCGCGGTAGGCGAGCCGTCGTCGTTGCGGACGTGCAGGTGGACTATGGCCGCCCCGGCGCGGCAGGCCTCCTCGGCCGAGGCCGCCAGCTCTTCGGGAGTGACCGGCAGCGCGGGCTGGTGCTCCTTAGTGGTCTCGGCGCCGGTTAGGGCGCAGGTGATTATCATCTTGTTCGGCATGCAGGTCCTCTGGATCTCCCGCGGCGCGCGCCGCCGTGCGCGGCGCTAAATTTTCAAATATTATAACAAAATTAATATATTATGGCTGTCGGCCGGGCGCAGTCCGGTCCCAAGGAGACGCGATGCACAAGGTACATATCGACCACAGGGAATCGCTGGTGAAGGAGAAGATGGCCCGCATCGGGAAGAAGTTCCTGGTGATGAGCAACAAGGGAGGGGTGGGCAAGAGCACCATAGCCGTGAACTTCGCCGCGCTGCTGGCCGCCTCCGGGCAGCGCACCGGCCTGCTGGACATAGACATACACGGCCCTTCCGCCGCCCGCATGACCGGCCAGGAAGGCCGCGCGCACTCCTCCGACGGGCAGAGCATAGAGCCGCTCGAGGCTGCGCCCAACCTGAAGATGATCTCGATGGCCACGCTGATGAGCGCCACCGACACCCCGGTGATCTGGCGCGGCGCGCTGAAGATGGGCGTGGTCAAGCAGTTCCTTTCCGACGTGAACTGGGGCGACCTGGACGCGCTCGTGATAGACGCCCCCCCCGGCACCGGGGACGAGCCGCTCACCATCTGCCAGCTGATACCGGAGATGACCGGCGCCGTGGTGGTCACCACCGGCCAGGCGGTGGCCCTGCTGGATTCCCGCAAGGCCGTCAACTTCCTGAAGACGGTGGGCATCCCCGTGCTGGGCATACTCGAGAACATGACCGCTTTCCGCTGCCCCCACTGCTCGGGCGAGATAAACCTGTTCAAGACCGGCGGCGGGGAGCAGGCCGCGCGCGAGACCGGCGTGCCTTTCCTCGGGAGCGTGCCGTTCGACCCCGCTATGGTGGACGCCGGGGACGCGGGCCGCTTCTACGCGCTGGACAACCCCTCCTCGCCCCCTTCCGCCGCCATCAGGGCCGCGCTCGACGCGGTGCTGGCCGCCGCCGGGAAATAAGAAGGCCGCCCGGTGGGCGGCCTTCGCTGCGGCTGCGCCGGGCTATTTGCCCGGCGCTTTCTTTTCCGCTTTCACCTGCACCTTCACCGTGCGCTCTTCGCCGGACTTGCCCCCCTGCTCCTCCACCTGCATGTTCCAGCCGGGGCGCTCATCGCAGCAGCGGTAGCTCCTCCTGGCGTGGCTCATGGCGCCGCAGAGCAGGCCCAGCAGCCCTACTACGATCAGCACCCAGCCTACGATGTGCCCGCCGTACATCGCGCACTTCTTCTCCTGCTTAGCGCCGTGCTGCAGCACCCAGTAGCCCAGCGCGGCCAGCAGGCCGTAGAGCACGGCGGCGAAGTGACCGGCGGCAGGAGGCGGATATCCCCAGTGGTATCCCCCTCCTCCCCAGCCCATGCCCATCGCCCAGCCCCCGGCCGGCAGTCCCAGCAGCAGCAATGCCGTAAGTTTCTTCATGCTTTACCCTCCCGTATTAAAGTACCCCGATCTGATCCGTGATCCGCCGCGGCTCTTTCAGGAAAGCTTCTTTATCATGGCCTCGGCGTCCGAGAAGATGGCGTCCAGGTGGCCGGCTCCGCGGAAGCTCTCGGCGTAGATCTTGTAGACGTCCTCGGTGCCGGAAGGCCGCGCGGCGAACCAGCCGCCGGCCGTGACCACCTTTACCCCCCCCAGCGGCTCGTTGTTGGAAGGGGCCCTGCTGAGAACGCGCTCTATCCTCTCGCCGGCCAGCTCCCTGAACGGGAACTTCTCCGGCGTCAGGCCCTTCAGCAGCTGCTTCATCTCCGGAGTGGCCGGGGCGTCCTGCCTGCGGTAGAAAGGCTCGCCGTACCTGCCGGTCAGGTCCTTGTAGAGAAGGGCCGGGTCCTTGCCTTCCCTGGCGGTTATCTCGGCGGAAAGCAGCGCGAGGATGATGCCGTCCTTATCAGTGCTCCAGGGACCTCCGTCGAAGCGCAGGAACGAGGCGCCAGCGCTCTCCTCGCCGCCGAAGCCGAAGCTGCCGTCCAGCAGCCCGTCCACGAACCACTTGAAGCCGACGGGCACCTCGCAGAGCTTCCTGCCCAGGCCTTCGGCCACGCGGTCTATCATGCTGCTCGAGACGGCCGTCTTACCCACGGCGGCGTCGGCGCGCCACTTCGGCCTGTGGCGGAACAGGTAATCTATGGCCGCGGAGAGATAATGGTTGGGCGGCAGCAGGCCGGCCTTCGTTACTATGCCGTGCCTGTCGTAATCCGTGTCGCAGCCGAAGGCCACGTCGTACTTGTCCTTGAGCCCCAGCAGGCGCTGCATCGCGTACGGCGAGGACGGGTCCATCCTTATCTTGCCGTCCCAGTCGGCGGTCATGAAGGAGAAGGACTTGTCCACCTTATCGCTCACGACGTCCAGGGCCAGCCCGTAGGTCTCCGCTATGCGGGCCCAGTAGGCTACGCCCGAACCGCCGAGCGGGTCGACGCCGAGCTTGATACCGGAGGCGCGTATCGCCGGCAGGTCAATCACCCCGGCCAGGCCCTTCACGTACTCGCCGGCGTAGTCGTAACGGCGGGCGATGCCCCTGGCGGCGTCCACCGGCAGCCGCTGCACCCCGCAGAGGCCGCGCTCCAGCAGCGTGTTGGCCAGCTGCTGTATCCTGCCGGTCATCTCCGGGCCCGCCGGGCCGCCGCTGGGAGGGTTGTACTTGAAGCCGCCGTCAGCGGGCGGGTTGTGCGAAGGGGTTATCAGTATGCCGTCGGCCAGCCCGTCCCTGCGGCCGGCGTTATGCGCCAGTATGGCGCGCGATACCGCCGGGGTGGGCGTATAGCCGTCGGCGGAATCTATCGTCACCTGCACGCCGTTGGCGGCCAGCACTTCCAGCGCGGTGCCGAAGGCCGGCGCCGAGAGCGCGTGGGTATCCATGCCCAGGAATAACGGCCCGTCTATGCCGGCTTCCCTGCGCCAGTCGCAGATGGCCTGCGTTACGGCCAGGATGTGGTTCTCGTTGAAGGTGGAGGCCAGCGAGCTGCCGCGGTGGCCGGAGGTGCCGAACGAGAGCCGCTGCCCGGGGTCCCTCGGGTCCGGCGCCTGCTTGAAATAGGCGTCCAGCAGTTTCGGAATGTCCGTGAGCTTTTCCTTAGGCAGGTTCTTCCCGGCGTATTCGCTGATGGCCATCTTTCTCCCCTTGGCGAAGTTTTTTAAATTCTAATCATTAACACCGCGCATTTCAACAGGTTTCAGAGCCGGCGGGAGTCGTAGGCCCAGTGCAGCAGCGCCTGGCGCTGCACCGGCCGGCAGGTCCGGTCCCCCGGCGCGCAGTGTCGGCGCAGCTGGGCGATATGACGGCGTATGCCCAGCCAGCGGCGTATCTGCACCGCGTCCACGTCGGGAATGCGCCGCCCCAGGTAGTAGCGGCAGTACCACTGGAACCAGCCGCGCGGATCGACAGGGTGTATCCAGCCCTTGCGGCGCCACTCGGCGAGCGGCTGGCTGGCGTTGACCTTGAAATAGTTCAGCGAGGCCTCGTGCCGCCCCGTGGCGGAGAGCTTGGCGGCGCGGAACCAGGAGGCGGGAAATTCCCGGCGGCAGTCCGTCAGATATTTGCCGCCGAACACTCCCAGCCTCAGCATCTGGGCCGGCGTAAGTTCCGGCTTGAAGCGCGGATCGAAGTCCCTGCCGGTACGGGCCGCGAGCTCGTAACGGTAGCCCTTCTGCATAAGGTCGCGGACTACTGTGACCCGCGGCGAGCGCATTATTTGCCCGCCGCCTTGTAGGTGATGGCCAGCGCGGCGTGCCCGTCGTCTCCGTAGGCTTTGGCCTGGTACGGCCTGGTAGCCGCGTTGATGTAGGTCTCGAAAGCTATAGCGGTCTGCAGGGCCGTCATGCCCGGCTTCAGCGCCTGCGCGATGTTCCAGCCGGCCACGTGGTCCACCGTTCCGTCCGGCCTCATGTAGCGGAAGATGGATAGCCAGATGTTGATGGTGCCCTCTATGCCCTGGCCTTTACCGGTGGCCGTGCCCCTGAACTCCACCACGCCCTTCAGGCCGCCTATCGTG
>DAIENX010000079.1:0-2918 GCA_027340875.1 Elusimicrobiota bacterium | reverse complement strand
TTATCGTCGCGCTCGCGTCCTTCGACAGCCGGTACAGGATGTTGTACGGCTGCGCAGCCACGCCGGTTATCCTGCCCACCACCGTAGGGCTCGACTTCACCGCGTGCACGTTCACCACGTCCACCGTTATCGGCAGCTGGTTCTGCCCCGGGTAGGCCGCCGTCTGTTCTATCGAGATGTTGCCTGCGGTCGCGCTGACCTGGTTCGTCCGCACCTTCGCCCTGAAGCCGAACTGGCCGTTCGTCTTGCCGAACAGTCCGTTCAGGTTGTAGGCGCCGTCCCAGTTGGCGCACTTGTAGTTGGTGCCGTTGTCGCCCGGGATCTGGTACTCGTTGGGATAAGTGGCGTCGCTGCAGGTGCCGATGTTGTACATCGAGATCGTGCGTATCGGCGGGGTGGAAGCCGGGTCCAGCGGGTTGGAACCGGCCCCGAATTTAAAGATCTCGAAGTTCAGCTCGTCTATGCCGAAGGAACCCGCGGTGCTGACGCAGACTATCTGCACGCAGAGCTTGAGGCATCCGCCGGGGTAGGCGTTGACGCCGCCGGAAATGCGGGGATGCTCGGTCTCTATCTTGGCCGACCAGATATCCGGCTCAACGTTCACCAGGCCGGCGCCGAGGTCGGCCTGCGTGATGAAGGAAACATTGGTATCAGTGGCCCTGGCGCCGCCTTCGCAGTAATTATCGATGGCCGAGCCGGTAGGATAAGCAGCTATGATATGCTTTATATAGAGCTGCTGCGCAGCGGCGGGAAAGGCCAGCCCGGCCGTTAAAGCCAGCGCTCCTGTGATCCGGGTCAGTTTTTTCAGCATGTTTTTCCCTCTGAACGGAACAAAAAACGGCTTCCCGGAACGCGGCTTTCCCGCACCCAGGACAAAATCATGTTCCAATTCTGCCATTTTAATCATATTGAAATCAATATAATTTACAAGCGTTTATTTATATACTTTCAGCGAATATTTCTTCAGTTCATAACCTCCGCGGAGCTCCCCGGCCTTCTCCACGGACCAGAGAGTATCACCGGAGACCCAGAAAGCCACGGCCTTGGCCTTACCGAAGGACTGGCGGGAACGCTCCGTGAACCCGCCGTCCTTTAATTCGTAGCGGCGCAGGACATTGTCCCCGCCCAGCACCCAGAGCTGGCCGTCCACCCACTGCATGCAGGCAAGGCTCTTTACCCCCTCGAGCTGGTATGTGGCGGAGGCGCCGGCCGCCGGGTCGAGGCCGTATTTGTACAGCAGGCCGGAAGAGGCGTCGAAGGCCCAGAGATTATAACCGTCCCAGGCCGCGCCCTGGGGAGCGGCGCCGGGGGTCTTCACGGATTCGGTCACGCTGCCGTCCTTATAGCTCTGCCTCGCGTAGCGCAGCTGGGCCATGTCCAGCGTCCACAGCCCCCCCGGGGAGGCGGTGAGCGCCCCGGGGCGCAGCGGCGAACCGGGAGGCAGGGGCAGCACGCGGAGCGTGGAAAGGTCCCTGGCGTCCTTAAGGGCCAGGCCCTTGTTCCAGTCCGCCAGCCAGATGCCGTCGGAAGTTACGGCCAGGCCGGAAGGGTTCTGTATGTCCAGGGGAGCGGACGAGAGCAGCTTGTAATGGGCTCGGGCGCGCCAGGAATATATCTGCCAGCCGGCCACCGACATCAGCAGGAGGCCGGCCAGGCCTATTGCCAGGGCCCTGGTCACGCCCTTTCTGGCCTTAACGAAGGCCGTGTCGGGGCCGGGTGAAACGAAAACGCTTGGCAGTTCCACACCCTTGAGCGCATAGAGCTTGAGCACCTGGGTCACTTTCTCTGACCACTGGCTGCTCTCCTTCAGGATGTTGGCGAGGCCGGCGGCGTTCTCCACGCCCTTGGCCTCCTGCTCGCGCATCCTCTGGGTCCAGGCCTCGCGCTCGGAGCGCAGGCGCTCCTCCCAGACCGCGAACTCCTGGCGGTGGGTCTCCCAGACGGAGCGCTCCCTGTCCCACATCTCGCGCCACTGGGTCCGCTCCGCGTCCCAGTTGGTCTTCGCGGCGGAGAGGTCGCCGGTCAGTTCCTTTACCCGTGCCTCCAGCTCCTTCATCTTCGCCTGGTCGTCACGGCGGTTCTTGCGCTCGGCGAGCAGCTCGGCCAGCGTCTTCTCCACGGCCTCCTTGGAATCCGCCAGCTTGGCCTCCAGGCCGGCCTTCGCGTCCGCCAGGTCGCCTTTTTCCACGGATTGCGAACTTAACTTGTCCCGCAGGGAATCGCGCTCGGCGCGCAGAGAATCTATGCGGCCGTTCAGGTTCTGCATCTCCGTCTTGGTGCGCTCCAACAGCTCCTTCAGCAGGGTTATCTCCCTGGCATGGGCCTTTCTCTGCGCCTCCAGCACCTGGCGGGACTCCTCGAGGTTCAGGGCGGTGGCCATCTCCTCGTTCAGCATCTTCTCGCGGGCTTCCTGGTAATGCTGCTTCAGCTCGCCCAGATGGGCGCGGGTCTCCTCCAGCTGGGCGTTCAGGTCCCGCAGCTGCGCGTCCTTGGCGGCCAGCAGGGCCTTCCAGTCGCTCTCGGCCTTGGAGAAGTTGTCCCGGAGCAGGCGCATGGTCTCCAGGTTGGACTGGCGGATGTCGGCCGGAAGCGGCTGGGTCTCCGGGACGTAGTCGCCGCCGGAGACCTTCTTCCAGAGATCGTTGATATGCCTGTCTATATCTTTGCTTTCCATAAGAGAGTGAGCGCGGCGCCGCCATGCCCGGACACCGGTCCCCGCACTATCAAGTCTACCAATGAGCTATTAACCGCCGGTAAACCAATTGTTAACAAAATGTTACGGCACCAGTATCTTCTTCACCACCTGGCAGACGTCACGCGTGCCCTCCGTCGCCTGGAACCGCACCACCGCGAAATACACCCCGGGAGCCACCGTCCTGCCGTACGTGTTCACCCGCGGCCAGCACGCCTCGTGCGTA
>DAIENX010000076.1:0-56116 GCA_027340875.1 Elusimicrobiota bacterium | reverse complement strand
CGAAGAAGACCACCACCACGCCGAACAGTCCGAAGATGGCGCCGGAGGCTCCGACCGAAGGCTTGGGCTGCATGCTTGCGGCCAGCAGCGAGGAGGCCAGGCCGCCGGCCACGTAGATGGCCAGCGTGCGGGTACGGCCCCAGGCCTGCTCGGCTGCCATGCCCAGCATGTAAAGGGCGGCGCAGTTGCCGAACAGGTGGCTGAAATTGGCGTGCAGGAACATGCCTGTGGCCAGGCGCCAGCTTTCGCCGGAGAAGACGCGGTCTCCCACCACGGCGCCGGCGGCTATGATGGCGGCCTTGCTGCGCAGTGCGCCGACGGCCAGTTCCCACGCGTAGGCGGCCGCGTTCACGGCTATCAGCGAGAGGGCCACCACCGGGGCCGCGGACATGTCCTTCTCGAAATCTATCGTGGTCAGCCGGAACGGGTCCGCCGCCAGCATGTCCGGGGTTATCTTCCTCATGCCCAGCGGCATCAGCGGCCCTCCCCGGTGTCGAGCATCACCCCGAGCGCCAGCGCTGCCCGCCTGTCGGCCGAGCGCAGGGCGTCGGGGGCGAGGTCCAGCACGTAGCGGTCCAGCAAGGTGGCCCGGCGGTTGAATTCCCCCAGCACGCGCCAGCCGGGCCCGTAGAGCACGAAATCGGTGTGGAAGAAGCCGAAGAAGCCCAGCGTGAGCCGGCGCAGCACCGAGAGTATCATGGAGTCCTCCCGGGCGATGAACATCACGGAGCCGTCCGGGGCCAGGCAGTACCAGCGCTTGCGGAATATATTACGCAGGCGCTTCTTCATCAGCCGGGCGAGGACCTTGCCGTCCTGGTCCGAAAGGGTGTAGGAGGCGCTGAAGAGCTGCAGGCGGCGGTCCTGGGTTATCCTGAGCAGCGTTTCGCGGCGGCTGTCGTCCCGGTACACCGTCACGTGGCGCCGGCGCGGGAAGGTCATTATGCCCAGAACGGCCAGCAGCGTCGAGCCCAGGTAGCACCAGGCCGCGGCCAGCACCTGCGTGGTCAAAGGCTGGCCGCCGCGCCTGACCAGGTAATACACGACCGAAGACCCCAGGAAGTTCGCCGTCCCCAGCGCGACCCCGCCCAGGTAGGCCAGCACGTTCAGGAACGGGTAATTCGGGCGCTCCACGAAGAGCAGCGGCCTGCCGTCCGGATCGGCCACGGAATACTTCTCGCTTACGCCAAAATGGCGCTCGTTAAGCAGGAACTTGTCGCGGGCGAAGACGGGGTCCCCCTCCTGGGCCTTCACCGGCGGGGGCGGCGGCAGCCTGGGCACGCGCACGGGCGCGTCGCAGCGGGGGCAGGAGAGCGCCTCCCCGGCGTATTCGTCCTTGAGGTGGTACACGGCGCCGCAGGAACAGGTTACGGTTACCGGCATGCGGAGGCTAGACCGGGAGTATGTCGCGCTCTTTGGCCCAGTTGCGCAGGAAATCCACCGCCTCGGCCTTGATGACCGAGAGCGGCCTGGTGAGCTTTATCTGTTCCATCACGTGGGCGGATGAGATCTTCTCGTCGGAGCCTGAGGCGCTGTACAGCGCGGAAATGACGGCCTGCTCCAGCTCGGCGCCGCTGAAGCCTTCGCAGGCGGCGGCCAGGGCGGGAACGTCGAAATCTTCCGGGTTCAGGCCGCGCTTGCGCAGGTGTATGGCGAGTATCTCCGCGCGCACGGCCCGGTCCGGCAGGTCGGCGAAGAAGATCTCGTCGAAGCGGCCCTTGCGCAGCAGCTCCGGCGGCAGGTTGTTGATGTCGTTGGAGGTGGCGGCGATGAACGAGCGGTCCTTGCGCTCCTGCATCCAGGTCAGCATGGTGCCCAGCACGCGCTTTGAGACGCCGCCGTCTATGTCGCCGGAGGAGGCGGCGAAGATCTTCTCGATCTCGTCTATCCACAGGCAGACCGGGGCCAGGCGCTCCACGGTGGCCAGCGCCTTGCGCAGGTTCTCCTCGGTTTCGCCGATGTACTTGGAGTAGAGGCGCGTCAGGTCCAGCCGGTAGAGCGGGATACCGAGCTCGCCGGCTATCACCTTGGCGGCCAGGGACTTGCCGCAGCCCTGCACGCCCAGCAGCAGCAGGCCCTTGGGCGGCGGCAGCGGCCCGTCGGAAAAGAACGCGTTGCGCCTGTCGGAGACCCAGCGTTTGAGGTTGTCGAAACCGGCGATGTCGGCCTTGTGCTCGGAGCCGAAGTACTCCAGCACGCCGTCCCGGTCGAAGGCGTCCTTCTTGAACTTCTCTATCTCCTGGATGTCGTCCTTGTCCAGGCGGTAGTCCTTCAGCATGCAGATGTTCAGCGCGTTGCGCACCTGCTGCAGCGACAGGCCCTTCAGGGCCTTGACCATGCGCTTGAGGACCTCGGGCGGCACGTCGATCTGCAGGGCGGAGGAGGAGCTCTTGAACTCGGCCACGGCGCGGTTAACCTCCCGCAGGATCTCCTTCTCGTCGGGATAGCCGCCCTGGATGCGGGCGGCCAGCGGCGCGATGTCCGGGGGCAGCTTGGCCTCCGAGGAGAGCAGCACCACGGTGGTCGGGGAGCCCTTTATGCGCTCCAGGATGTCCTTGAAGAAGCGCGCCGGGGCGGGGTCGGCCAGGTAGCGGTCGAAATCGCACAGGGAGAAGACGGCCGGGTGCGGCTCGCTGACCAGGTCGTTGGCTATGCGCAGCATGGCCACCGGGTCGTTGGTCTTGTAGAAGGAGTTCTCGTTGCGGCCTATGCGCAGGCCCTTGCTGAGGGACCACGAATAGAAGGTCATCCCCTGGGCCTGGGCCACGCTGAAGAGCTGGCCCAGCACGTAATCCTCGTCGATGGTGTCCACCTGCACCAGCGGGTAGCGGGACTTTATCAGCAGGGAGATCTCGTCTTCGAAATTCATTCAGGGAGGAGCGGGCTACGGCCTGGTGCGCCCGGCAGGAATCGAACCTGCACTTAGAGCTTCGGAGGCTCCCGTGATATCCATTTCACTACGGGCGCGCGCTCCGGCCGTCTTACCGCTTTATATTATAGCCAAATACCGGGCCGCTGTAAGGCTATATGTGCTTTTTCGCCAGCTCCGCCAGCGTCTTCTCGAAAGCGGCCATGTCGGCGGGAGGCTCGCCGCCGCCCTGCGCGAAATCCTTGCGGCCGCCGCCGGAGCCGTTGAGGGCCGCGGCCGCGCCCTTGGCTATGGCGGAGGCGTCCGCGCCCACGTCGCCGGTGTGGGTGACTATGAAAGAGAACTTGCCGCCCGAGACGGAATAGATGAACAGCAGCGTGGAGGAGAGGCCCTTCTTCACCTGGTCGGAGAAGCCGCGCAGCGCCTTCATGTCCAGGTCTCCCGCGTCGTACACCATGAAGCTCGAGCCGGAGCCGTCGATGCCGCCGGACAGCAGCTTCTTTCCCTCGCCGGCCTTCGCCGCGGGGGCCGCCTTGGCCTTGCCGTTCTTGAGCTCCTTGAGGCTGGCGAGCAGCTGCTCCAGGCGGGCGGGCAGCTCCTCCACCGGCACTGAAAGCTTCTTCGCGGCCGCCTCGGCCAGCTCGGCCGCGGCGCGCAGGTGGTCCACGGCGGCCAGCCCCGCCACGCCCTCTATGCGGCGCACGCCGCGCGAGACCGAGGAGTCCTTCAGCACCTTCACCAGCATCAGCTCGCCTAGCGCGTCGATGTGCGTGCCGCCGCACAGCTCCAGACTGTAGCGGTCCTTCTCGCGGTCGAAACCGCCCTTGTTGATCAGCACGAAGCGCGCCGGGTCGGCGTACTTCTCACCCAGCAGCGTGGTTGCGCCGAACTTCTCGGCGTCCTTGAGCGGGCGCTCAGCCTTGAAGACGCGGTAGTTCTCGGCCACGGCGGCGTTGGAGATGGCCTCCACCTTCGCGAGCTCCTCCTTGGTCGGGGCCTTCGTGGTGGTGTAGTCGAAACGGAATTTATCTGGCGTCACTATGGAGCCGGCCTGGCGCGTGCTCTCGCCGAAGACCTGCTTGAGCGCCGCGTTGATCACGTGCACGGCGGTGTGGTTGCAGGCGGTGCGGTAGCGCAGCGTGGAGACCTGGGCCGTCACTTCCTGCCCGGCGTCCAGCCTCTCCACGGCCTTCACGCGGTGGAAGAAGACCTTGCCCGCCGGCTTCTGCGTATCCAGGACCTCGGCCACGGCCTTTCCGCCCGCCAGGAACAGCCCCAGGTCGCCCACCTGGCCGCCCGACTCGGCGTAGAAAGGGGTGCGATCGAGCGCGGCCCAGCCCTCGAGACCCGGCTTGAGGGAATCCACGAAATTGCCGGCGGTATCCAGCAGGCCCACTATCTTCGCCTCGCCTTCCACGGCCTCGTAGCCGGTGAAGACGGTAGGAGGGAACTTTTCCTCGGCCTTCTGGAAAAGGAAGGCGTTCTTCTCGCCGGAGTCCTTCCAGCCGGCCTTGGCGGTGGCCTGCGCGGCCTTGCGCGCGCGCTCGAAACCTGCCTCGTCGAGCGGGATGTTCCTCTTCAGCGCTATCTCGCGCGTCAGCTCCAGCGGAAAGCCGTAGGTCTCGTAAAGCTTGAAGGCCTCCTCTCCGGGCACGCCGTGGGGGTTCTTTTCCAGCAGGTCGGAGAGGTACTTTTCCCCGGTCTCGAGCGTTTCTATGAAGCCCTGCTCCTCGAACTTCAGCGCTTCCTTTATGGTCTTCTCCGCCGAGATTATCTCGGGGTATACGTCCCTGTACACCTCGTGCACGGACGGCACCAGCTTGTGCAGGAAGGGGTCCTTGGCGCCCAGCATACGCCCGTAGCGCGAGGCGCGGCGCACCAGGCGGCGCAGTACGTAACCGCGGCCCTCGTTGGAGGGGATGATGCCCTCGGCCAGCAGGAAGGTGGAGGCGCGCAGATGCTCGCTGATGATGCGGAAAGCGGCCAGGACTTCCGGGGAGGAGCCGGCTTCCGCCTTGAGCAGCTTGGAGGCGGCGCCCATGATCGGCGTGAAGAGCGAGGTCTCGAAAGCGTTGTCCTTGCCCTCCACCACGAAGGCCAGGCGCTCCAGGCCCATGCCGGTGTCAATGTTCTTCTTCGGCAGCGGGTTGAACACGCCGCCGGGCCGCTTGTCGAACTGCGTGAAGACGTGGTTCCAGACCTCGATGTAGCGGTCGCAGGAGCAGCCTGGGCCGGCGCAGCCCTTGTGCGCGAACCGCTCGCCGCGGTCCCAGTAGATCTCCGAGCACGGGCCGGAGGGGCCGGTGTCGCCCATCGCCCAGAAGTTGTCGCTGTCGCCCAGCTCCACTATATGGGACTGCATGCCCTTCGGCAGCACCTTCTCCCAGATGGCGCGGGCCTCTTCGTCCCTGGGCGCCACGCCGCCGCGGTAGACGGAAGGGTAGAAGCGCTCCGCTGGCAGCCCCATCTCTTTGGTCAGGAACTCCCAGCCCCAGGCTATGGACTCCGCCTTGAAATAGTCGCCGAAGGAAAAGTTGCCCAGCATCTCGAAGAAGGTCATGTGGCGGCTGGTGCGGCCGACATTATCTATGTCGGTGGTTCGGAAGGACTTCTGGCAGGAGGCGGCCCGCTTCATGTCGGTCTTAAGGCCGAGGTAATAGGGCTTGAACTGCACCATGCCGGCGGAGGTGAACAGCAGCGTGGGGTCGCCCTCGGGGATCAGCGGGCTGGACTTCACGACCGGATGGCCGTGTTTGGCGAAGAAATCGAGGAAGCTTTTGCGTATCTGGTAGCTTTGCATGGCGTTCTGCGGGTCCTTTTTGCTGTAACTGAATCTGTAATTATACTATTTTGACCGCGAGGACGCCCCGAAGCCTCAGCCCGGGCCGGACTTCACGCCCGAAGCGGGGACGGTCCCCGCGGAGAAAGCGATGGTGAAGGCGGTGCCTTTTCCCGGCACGGTCCTTACCGACAGCCTACCGTTGTGAGCCTCCACCACGTGCTTCACCAGGGCCAGCCCGAGCCCCAGACCGCCCGTCTTCCTGGTCATATGCTCGGCCAACTGGTAGAAAGGGGTGCCGAGACCGGCCACCAGCTCCTCCGGTATGCCGATGCCGCTGTCGGAAACGGTCACGGAAGCCCCCCGTTCGCCGCTCTTTACCGCCACCTCCGCCCAGCCGCCGCGCACGTTGAAGTTGACCGCGTTCTGGACCAGCCGGCGCAGCGCGCTGCGCAGCCACGACGGATTCCCGGTCACCATCGCTGGACCTTCCGCGTCCTTCAGGACCAGCCGCACGCCGGCTGCGGCGGCCTTCGGGCCCAGTTCGGCCGCCACCGAGCGACCGAGCTCGCGCAGGTCCACGGGCTCGCTGCTGGGCGGCGCCTGCTCCTTACGCATGTCGGCGTAAAGTATCAGCGACTCTATCACGGTCTCCAGCTCGGCGGCGCCGCCAGTCACGGCGGAAAAGACCTCTTCCCGCCCCGGGCAGCTGCCGCGCAGCAGTTCCGTGCCGGCGATTATCTTCGTCAGCGGAGTGCGCAGTTCGTGGCCTATAACGGAGAGAAAGGCCTCCTTCATGCGCTCGGAGGCCTGCAGTTGGGAATACGCGGCCTGCAGCTCCTCGCGGGCGGCCTTCATCGCCCGCAGCTCGGCGGAGATCGCGCGCTTCTCCACGCACCTGTCCACTGTGGTCTCCAGGTAATCCACGGAGAACGGCTTCATCAGGAAGTCGTAGGCCCCGGCCTTCATCGCGGCCAGTGCGTTGTCCAGCGTGCCCTCGCCGGTCATCACCACCACGTCGCACTGCGGCGACAGGCTCCTGATGCGGCTGGTCAGGGCTATGCCGTTAAGCGCGCCGGGCATGTTTATATCGGTCAGCACGAGATCGCAGGCGTCCAGCCTGGCCCCGGCCAGGAACTCGTCGGAACTTGAATAGGACGCGAAGGCCCTCGCGCCCCTGAACGAGCGTTCCAGCATGCCCAGCATGCCTTCGTCGTCGTCCACGGCTATGACGGACAGGTCCTTGATATTCATGTACCCCCCTGCTGCTCCGGAAGCGACCGGGGCGAAGACAGCTTTATGCCCCCTCGGTCCATTATACAACACCGCCGCAACCCTGTTGAAGGCGGCCGCGATAAAGTGGTATTTTTTATCCTGTCATGGGGGCGAACGGATGAAGAAGACCCTGCTTGCGCTGGCCGCGCTGGTCTTTTTCGCCGGCGGCTGCGGCCGCCGGGGCAGCAGGGCCGCCTACCTGCAGAAATCCTATATCATGAACGTCTCGGCCCAGTTCCGGGCCTACGGCTCCAGCACTCCGGGCGCCAAGGAACTGGCGGACGAGATATTCGCCGAATGGGAGCGCGTCGCGGGGGAGTTCAACTCCACCGACCCCTACAGCCTCACTTCGGTGGTGAACAAACGGGCCGCCGACGAATGGGTCCCGGTCTCGGACGAGTTCCTGCGCATCCTGCAGCTGGGCCTGGACTACTCCCGCCTAAGCGGCGGCGCGTTCGACATAACCTTCGCCCCGCTCTACCCGATCTGGCGCGAGGCCGGCGCGCGCAAAAAGCTGCCCCCCAGGGAGGAGATAGCGAAAGCGATGAAGCGCATAGGCTACCGCTGCGTGGAGGTGGAGGCCGCGAAAAAGGCCGTTCATTTCACCGGACCGGTGCAGATAAACCTGGGCGCTCTTGTGAGGCCCTACTGCTTCGAGCGGGCCTACAGGATACTGAAGGAGAGGGCCCCCTCCTACCCGGTGCAGCTCAGGTTGGGCGGCAACATGCTGGCCTACGGAGAGAGGAACTGGCGCTACCGGGTGCCGGACCCGTTCAACCACGGCGACATCCTGGGCATGTTCGGCTTCGACAAGGGCATGGTGATCTCCTCCTCCGGCAGGGACCAGTTCACCGAGATAGAGGGCACGCTCTACTCGCATTTACTGGACCTGCGCACAGGCTACCCGATAAAGGACTACGCCGCGCTCACTATCTACTACCCGGACCTGGACGGGGACAACTTCATGTCCTCGTCGGCGCTCGCCGTGATGGGCAGGGAGAAGGCCTTCAAGCTGCTGGAGGGCATGAAGGGCACTGCGGCCCTGTGGGTGGACGACAAGGGGAAGAACCACTTCCTGCTGAACGACGCCAGCGGCGCGAAATGGCAGCCGCCGAGCAGCTTCTGGGACCGCCTGCCCGGCTCATGAAGCCGGCACGGGGCTTTTCAACAGACCGCTAATTTTCCGGCTTACGGTTCAGCTCTTCGGGGTGGTGGCGCACCACCCTGGCCGAAACCATATAGATGATGTCCTCGGCCATGCTGACGGCGTGGTCGCAGACGCGCTCCAGGTGCCTGGCGGCCAGCAGCAGCGGCACGGCCCGGTCCGAGGAGGAGCCGTCCCTCATCATGTAGTCGTAGATCAGCTCCTTCTCCACCGCGCGCTTCAGATCGTCGGCCTCCGGGTCCGAGAGCACCACCTTTTTCGCCAGTTCGGTATCTCCCTTCACGAAGGATTCGATGGCCTCGCCGCTCATGCGCTTGGCGAGCTCGGCGAGCCGCGGGATGTCTATCAGCGGCTTCAGCAGCGGCTTGCCGGAGATGTCCAGCGCGCGCTGCGCCACGTCCACGGCCAGGTCGCCGATGCGTTCCAGCTCCGCGTTCAGCTTGATCGCGGTGGTGATGAAGCGCAGGTCGCCGGCCATAGGCTGGTGCAGCGCTATCAGGTTGAGGCACTTGTCGTCTATCTCCAGCTCGAGCTCGTCCATCTCGATGTCCGACTCGATGACCTTCTTCGCGGCGGCGGCGTCCCCGGATTTCAGCGCCTCCACGGCGCGGGTGATGGCCTCGCGCGCCAGCGCCCCCATCCTGAGGATGTCGTTCTTGAGCCCGCCCAGTTCCTCGTCGAAATGCCTGTGCATCAGCCGAACCTCCCGGTTATGTAGTCCTCGGTGCGCCTGTCGCGCGGCGCCTTGAAGATGCGCCCGGTGCCGCCCTCCTCCACCAGCTCTCCCATCAGGAAGAAGGCCGTCCGGTCGGAGACGCGCGCCGCCTGCTGCATGTTGTGCGTGACTATCACGATAGTATAGTCCTTTTTGAGTTCGAGGATGCGCTCCTCTATCTTGCCGGTGGAGATCGGGTCGAGGCTGGCGCACGGCTCGTCGAACAGTATCACCTCGGGCTCCACGGCCAGGCACCGCGCTATGCAGAGGCGCTGCTGCTGGCCGCCGGAGAGGCCGAGCGCGCTGTCCTTCAGCCGGTCCTTTATCTCGTTCCAGAGCGCGGCCTTCTTCAGCGAGTCCACCACCTTCTCCTCGATGAAGTGCCTGTCCTTCACTCCGTTGACCTGCAGGCCGTAGGCCACGTTCTCGTAAATGCTCTTGGGAAAGGGGTTCGGCTTCTGGAAGACCATGCCGACCCGCTTGCGCAGCTCGGCCGCGTCGCAGGCCGGGGAAGTGATGTCGAGGCCGTCCAGCAGGATCTCGCCTTCCAGCCTGGTGCCGGGCACCAGCTCGTGCATGCGGTTCAGCAGGCGGATGAAGGTGGATTTGCCGCAGCCGGAGGGCCCGATAATGGCGGTGACGCGGCGGGGGCTGAAGCCTATATTGATGTTCTTCAGCGCCTGCTTGGCGCCGTAGTAGAAGCTGACCCCGCGGGCCGCTATCTTCGGCTCGGCGCCGACCACGTCGGCCGTGCCCATCGGGTCCGCGTTGATGCCGACTGAGCCCTGCAGCAGCGAAGGGTGGAAGTTCTCCATCCCCATCTGTTTCTCGTAGTCCACGTTCAGATCATGCATGGTAAACCTTCCTTTGCCGCTGGCGTATGACTATGGCTATCAGCGACACGCCCAGCACCAGCCCCAGCAGCAGCAGGCTGGAGCCGTAGGCTATGCGGGTCTGTATCTCAGGGTGGGTACCCTCGGTCATCAGCGCGTAAATGTGATAAGGCAGCGCCATCACCTCGGAGAAGGGCGAAGTCGGGTAACCCTTCAGGTAGAAGGCGGCGGCCGTGAAAAGTATGGGCGCCGTCTCGCCGGCCACGCGGCCTACGCTGAGTATCACTCCGGTAAGTATCCCCGGCAGGGCCGCGGGCAGCACCACCTTGCGTATGGTCTCCCACTGCGTGGCGCCGAGCGCGAGGGAAGCCTCGCGTATGGACTGCGGCACGGCCACCAGAGCCTCCTGCGAGGCGGAAATGATGACCGGCAGGGCCAGGATGCCCAGAGTAAGCGAGCCGGAAAGTATGGAGACCCCGAAGCCGAAGTATTTCACGAAGACCGTCAGGCCGAACAGGCCGAAGACCACGGACGGCACGCCGGCCAGGTTGTTGATGCTGACGCGCAGCAGGTTCACCGCCCAGCCCTTAGGAGAGTACTCGGTGAGGTAGACCGCGCAGGCCACGCCGAGCGGCAGGGAGAACAGTATGGCCCCCAACGTCAGGTAGAAGGTGCCCACTATGGCGGGAGCCACGCCGCCGGCGGTCATGGAATCGCGCGGGGCCTGCGTCAGGAACTCCCAGCTTATGGCGGAAAGGCCTTTCGCCGCTATGAAGAAAAGGATGGCACCCAGGAAGAGGATGTTGGCCAGCATGCAGGCGCCAAGCGCCGCGAAGCCCAGCTTCTGCGCGAGCGCGCGCCGCTTTGAAGGGCCGGGGATGCGGGCGGCCGTCATCTCGACAGCCCCAGCTTCAGGCGGTAGCGGCGGCTTATCAGCTCCGCCGCGACATTGAACAGGAAAGTGATCAGGAACAGGATAAGCGCTATGGCGAACAGCGCGTGGTAATGGTCGCTGCCCACCGGGGCCTCGCCCATCTCGGCCGCTATAGCGGCCGTCATCGGGCGCACGGGGTCGAAGGCCGATTCCGGAATTACAGCGGAGCCGCCGGCCACCATCAGCACGGTCATCGTCTCGCCTATGGCGCGGCTCATGCCGAGTATCACGGCGGTGGAGATGCCGGAGCCGGCCGCGGGTATTATCACTTTGGTCAGCGTCTGCCAGCGGTCGGCCCCCACGGCGAACGAGGCCTCGCGGAAGGAGCGCGGCACGTAGCTGAGAGCGTCCTCGGATATGCTGGCCACCGTGGGGGTGGCCATCACGCCCAGGATGACGCTTGTGGTCAGCAGGCAGAGACCTATGGGCAGGTCGAAGGCCTTCTGCATGAAAGGGGCCAGTACCACCATGCCGAAGAAACCGTAGATTATGGAAGGCACGGAGGCCAGTATCTCTATGACAGGCTTGAGCAGGGCCCTCTGCCTGTGGCCCGCCAGCTCGTGCAGGTAGAGCGCGCTGCCTACGCCGAGAGGCACGCAGATGACCAGCGCGCCGGCCGTGACCCACAGGGAGGCCAATATCAGCGGGAGTATGCCGAATTCCGGCGGGTCCGCGGTGGGATACCAGCTCTCCCCGAACAGGAATGCCTTGTGGCTTACGACCTTGAAGACGGGAAGGGCTTCCTTGAAAAGCACGAGAATGATGCCGACCAGGAAGGCCAGCGAGGCGAAAGCCAGGACAGTGAAGAGGTACCTTATCAGACGTTCCCTGCGGCGATTCATTCCCGATAGTATAACGCGCCGGGGTCAAGACTCCATAAAGAGCCTGTAAATTCCGTGTAAAACAGGGAAGCCGGCCCCTCCGGCCGGCTTCCTGATCGCCCGGCTTCTGCTTACGGGAGAGCTACGAAACCCTCTTCCCCGACTATCTTCTGGCCCGCCTTGCTCTTCACGAAGTCCAGGAAATCCTTGACGGCGCCGGCAGGCGCCCCGTTGGTGTACATATAGAGCGGACGGGACACCGGGTACTTGCGCTTGAGCACGGTTTCCACGGAGGGCTTAACGCCGTCCACGGCGAGCGCCTTGACCGAGGAACCCAGATAGCCGAGTCCGACGTAACCTATGGCGCCAGGGGTGCGCGCCACGATGCCGGCCACGGCCTGGTTGGAGGCCTGCATTATGGCGTCGGGGCGCACCTTACGCTTTTCCAGCACCAGCTCGCTGAAAGCCTCGAAAGTGCCGCTGGAGGTGTCGCGGGAGACCACGACTATCCTGAGGTCAGGTCCGCCGAACTCCTTCCAGTTCTTCGCGCGGGAAGTATAGATCTTCCTGAGCTGCTCGCGGGTCAGGCCGTTGACCTTGTTGGAAGGGTTCACCACGGCCGCTATGCCGTCCATGGCGACCACCGTCGGCCTTATGTCCTTGCCGGCCGCCTTGGCCTTCTCTATCTCCTTGGGCTGTATGGCGCGGGAGGCGTCCGCTATGTCGCAGGCCCCGTCGAGGATGGAGGCTATGCCCACGCCGGAGCCTCCGCCGCGCACCGAGATGTCGGCGTCCTTATGCTCCTGCATGAACACTTCGGCCGCCTTCTGCGCTATCGGCAGCACCGTGGTGGAGCCTTCCAGCACCACCTTGGCGCCGGCTTTGACAGGCGCGGCCAGGGCGAGGGCCAGGGCGGGGATCATCATCATCTTTATGTTAGTTTTCATGGTTTTTCTCCGTTCGTTTTCAATGAGTCGCGGGCCGGTCAGAACTTCAGGTTCAGGTCCAGCTGCAGCAGGTGCTCCTTCCCGGAGCCGGCTATCCTGCGGGCCGAATAGTAGTCGGCCTCTATGTTCACGTTCTTCACGACGCCAAGCGCCAGCAGGGCCTCGGAGCCCTGGACCCCCGTGGAACCGCCGTAGAAGTCCGAGTCGGGGTACGTATCCACCCAGGCGTCGGCCTCAAGGCGGCGGTAGCTGCAGCGCAGTTGCCACTGGCCGAAGCTCTCCACCTTGCGCTGGCCCAGCTTGACGCCGGCTATCCAGCCGAAGTCCCGGACGGAATGGTCCGTGCTCTTGACCGCGCTGCCGAAGAGCCCGAGGTAGTCGGCGTCGACCAGGAACGGCGCGGAGAAGACCTTGTTCAACTCGAAGTCGACCGAGACCGCGTCGTAACCGTAATGGTACGCGGCGCCTGAGAGCCTGTTCGCCTTTATGTAGCCGGAGGTCGTGGAGGGCCGGTTGGCCAGCTCCGCGGCGCCCTTCACGTTGCCGAAGCCGTAATACGTCACGGCCGCCATAATGTCCAGCTTATCCGCGCCGCTCCAGCCGAAACCGGCCTGTCCGGCGGCGAGGAACGGGTCCCTGGGGTTGGAAGCGCTTTCGTCCAGCGCTAACCATGCCGCGGTCGCGAAGGGCTTTAAACCGCTCTTGGCCCGCGAGGCCAGCTTGAACGCGGCGCCGCCGGGATTTATGTCCCCGTCCCAGAGCATGTCGCTGGCGGTCCAGAGCGGGTTGCGCATGCGGCCGCCGTAGAAGGTAAAGACGCCGCGCTTATATTCAGCGAAGGCGTAGTCGAGGTATATGTTTATCTTAGAGAAGTTGGAGTTCAGCGTCTGGTTGGTCGATCGGGAGTCGGCGCTGGAGCCGCTGGCCAGGCCGAAACCGGCCGTCCAGCCGTCGTTAACGACGGCCTCGAGACCCGCGCGCAGCCGCAGGCGGCCGCGGTGCTCGCGGTATGCCAGCGCGCTGTTATCTATAGAGTCCGCGCGCAGGCGCATGTCGCCGCGGAATTTCAGGGTCTTCAGCCAGGAAGGGAGGTCAGCCCCGGACTCCTGCCCGGCCTTCAGCTGCCGCGCCTCGTCGGCGGTAATGATGTTCTTCTCCGCCAGCTTGTCCAGCAGCGGGCCCATGTCGGAGGCCTTCGCCGCGGAAGCGGAGAGCGCCAGCAGCGCGGCCGTCCAGATAATCTTTGATCTCATTAGTTCACCATCCGTTCTAAGTTTTCCACGGCAATAGTGTAGGAAAGCCGCGTTAAAGCGGTTTAAAGGGCGGGTAAAATCCCGGTAAAGGAAAGGGGACTACTTAGGGAGGGTTATCCAGAAGGAACTGCCGCGGCCCTCGACGCTCTCGGCGCCGGCGGAGCCGCCGTGCAGCTCGGCCACGTGCTTGACTATGGAGAGCCCGAGGCCCGTTCCCCCCATCTCACGGGAACGGGCCTTGTCCACGCGGTAGAAGCGCTCGAACACCCTGGGCAGGGCCTCGGCGGGTATTCCTATGCCGTTGTCGTTGACCGTAAGCCTGACGGCGTCCGGCAGCTCCGCCGCGGAGATGTCCACCTCGGGGACGCCGGCGCAGAACTTGACGGCGTTGTCTATCAGGTTGATGAGCACCTGGCCCAGCTTGCCCGGGTCGGCCTGTACGGAGAGTCCTTCCGGCACGGAATTGGTCACGCGGGCCTTCCTGGCGCCTATGACGGGCGCGAGGCCGGCCATGTGCGTATCGACCAGCTTCCTGAGTTCCACGCGCTCCTTCTTCAGCGCGGCGGAAGGAGCCTCGAGCGAGGAGAGCTTCAACAGGTCGCTTACGATGTTATCGAGCCTGGAGGCCTGGTCGAAGATGCTGCGCGCGAAGCCCGGACCGTGCTCCTTGTCCTCCAGCGCGCCGGACAGCAGGGTCTCGGCGCAGCCCCTGATGGCCGTGAGCGGGGTTTTCAGCTCGTGCGAGACGTTGGCCACGAAATCCCGGCGCATCGCGTCCAGCCGGCGCGGCGCGGTGACGTCGCGCACCACGGCTATGCAGCCGGTAACGCGCCCACCCGTGGTCAGCGGCGCGGCGCTCACGGCGAAGACTCCCTTGACCGGCACGGAAAGCTCCACCTCTCCTGAGAGAGGATTCCCCTCGTAGACCACGCGGGCGCACAGGGCGCCGAGCGCGGCGTTGGGGATCACCTCGAGCAGCGGCCTGCCGATGGCCTCCGGTTCCCTGACGCCGAACATCACGCGCATGGCGGGATTCAGCGCGGTCACCGCGGAATCGGCGCCGGTCATCAGCACGCCGTCGGCCATCGCGTTGAAGGCCGCCGAGAGCTGCTGCGACTGCAGCTCCACGCGCCTGAGGCTCTCTTCTATCGAGGCGGCCATGGAATTCAGCGTTCCGGCCAGCTTGCCGGTCTCTCCGTGGAAATCCCTGCGGATGCGGTAGGAGAACTCCCCGGCCGCGAACTTCTTGGAGGCGTAGACGATCTTATCGAAAGGCCGCGAGAAGCCGGAGGAGACCGCCAGACTGAGCAGCAGCGAGAACAGCAGCGCCAGCGCCAGCGCCGCCAGCAGGGACCTCCTGAGCATGGCCCGCGAGGCCTCTATCTCGGTGGCGGGTACGGCCAGCCGCGCCACGGCCTCGGCCCTGCCGCCCTTCATCCTGACCGGGTACGCGGCGTAGAGCATTGCCTTGCCCAGCGTCGCGGAGGTGCGCAGGTCGTAGGAAGGGACGCCGGCCATGGCGCCTTCCACCTCCGGGCGCCCGGCGTGGTTCTCCATGCTCTTCACGCCGGCCTCGTCCAGCTCGGAGTCGGCTAGCACGCGGCCGTCGGCGTTGATGACAGTGACGCGAGAATGCACGCGGGAGCCCAGGGAATGCGCCAGCTCGTTGATGTGAGGAGCATGGAGGTCGGCCGGGCCGAGCCGGGCGGAGGCCAGCGACGCCTCCTCGGAAAGCTTGGCCTTGAGCGAGGCCAGCTCCGCGCCCTCGACCCTGCGGTAGACCAGGAAATAGGCGGCGCCGAGCACCACGGCGGAAAGGGCGAGATAGGAAAGGAACAGACGGAAACGGAAGGTCTTGAAGAGGTCCCTCATCTGCCGCCCTCGAAGCGGTAGCCGTAGTTCTTCACGGTCACTATGCGCCGGCCTTCCTTCTTCAGCTTGCGGCGCAGCGTGCCCACGTGCACGTCCACGGTGCGGGTCTCGAGCTCCAGCGAGGCGTCCATGCCCCAGGCCTTCTCGAGCAGTTCCTCGCGGGTCAGCACGCGCTCGCCGGCGGCCATCAGGGCCTTCAGCAGCTCGAACTCCTTGGAGGTCAGCTCCAGCGGCGCTCCCTTGAGGCGCACCTCCACGCGGGCGGCGTCCAGCTCTATGTCGCCGGCGCTGAGCTTCTCCGGCGCCGGAGCCGGGGCGGCGGCGGAGCGGCGCAGGACGGCCTGCACGCGGGCCAGCAGCTCCTTGAGGCTGAAAGGCTTGGTGACGTAGTCGTCGGCGCCGAGGCCGAGGCCCAGCACCTTGTCCGACTCCTCGCCCTTGGCGGTGAGCATTATTATCGGGATGGCCGCGGTCTTCGCGTCGGCCTTGAGCCTCCGGCAGACCTCAAGACCGTCCAGCCCCGGCAGCATCAGGTCGAGGAGTATCAGGGCCGGCTTCTCCTTGGCGGCGGTGGCGGCGGCGAAGGAGCCGTCATGAAGAACTAGCGGCCGGTAGCCCTCCTTCTTCAGGTTGTACTCCACCATCCGGGCTATGTCGCGTTCGTCCTCGACCACAAGGATCTTTTCGTTCATGCGGCTCTCCTGGATATATTCTATAACAGAGCGGCCCGGCAAGTGGTAAATTCCTTGTAAATTACGCCCGGCGCCGCTTTGCTATAATCTCAATATCCTATGGACAAAGCCGTAACGCTGGGCTTCTGGAACCGGGTCAACGCCAACGCCCGCCGCAGGCGCCTGTTCCACGACGGCGACTCGATACTGCTGGCCGTTTCCGGCGGGCCGGATTCCGTGGCCATGCTGCACTTCTTCTCCGGGCAGGCCCGCTCGCACAGGCTGAAGCTGCACGTCTGCCACGTCAACCACAAACTGCGCGGAAAAGCCGCGGACGCCGACGCCGCCTTCGTGAAGAGGCTGGCGGCGGAATACGGGCTGACAGCTTCCATCCTCTCGGCGGACGTCCGGAAGCTGGCGAAGGCCCGCGGCGAAAGCCTGGAGCACGCCGCCCGCAACGCCCGCTACCGCCTGCTTTCGGCTACGGCCCTGAAGAAAGGCTGCCGCCTCGTGGCCACCGCCCATCACGCCGACGACCACGCCGAAACGGTGATACTCAACCTGCTCAGGGGGACGGAGCCGAAAGGCCTCCTAGGCATCCCTGAGCGCAGGGAGCTGTGCCGCCGCGGCGGGAAACGCGTGGACCTGATACGCCCCCTGCTGGCGGTCTCGCGGGCGGACATAGAAGCCTACCTCAAGGCGAACGAGCTGTCGTCGAGGAAGGACCACACCAACGAGGACGAGCATTATACCCGCAACTGGATAAGGAAGACCCTGCTGCCGCTGATGCTGAAGAAGCAGCCGCGGCTGCGCGCGCACCTGGCGGAGCTCTCCGCCAAGCTTTCCGCCCTGCTGCCCAAGCCCTAGCCCCCCCTGCCGTTACAGTATCTCGCGCGCAGCCCGGCGGCGGCGTTCGTGTCCCCCCGCTTCTCGAGATAATCCGCCGCGGCCTCCGCCTCGGCGCAGGAAGGGCTGGAGGCGTCCGTCTCCGCCGCCCTGCCGAAAGCTTCAGCCGCCTTCTTCCCCTCGCCGTTCTCGGCCCAGACGAGCCCCAGCTGCGACCAGCCGGAGGCCTCCGCCACGCGGCGGTCGAGCGGCGTGGGCAGCAGGCAGAGCAGCATCAGAGGCGCGGCCAGCAGGAAAGGGCGCGCGGCGGCGTTGTACTTCCCGGCGGCCAGGAAGGCCGCGGCGTGCTCCAGCGCCCCGGCGGCCAGCGGCAGCAGCAGGGCCGCGGCGGGCAGGCGGTAGCGGTCCGCCATCCAGAAAGGGAGCAGCGAGAGCAGGTATGCCAGGAACAGCAGCGCCCCTAGGCCTGCCGCCTCCCCTCTCCGGCAGAGGAACAGCCCGGCCGCGCCCAGGCAGCCTAAGAGCGCGAAAGATACCAGCGGCCAGGCCAGAAGCGTGCGGAAATTGCCGCCGATGAACTGCAGGTCGTAGTTGTCCGGTATCTCGTAGCGGTTCCAGAACAGGTACAGCTTGGCCGCCGTGAGCTTCAGCCAGCGCCACGGATCGTGAACGATGAAGGAAAGCCCGCGGCGCAGCCAGTAGCGGGATATCTCCGACGGTTTCAGCTTCCGGCCGGCGGCCAGCTCCGCCAGCGCGGCCGGCTGGCTCTCCTCGAACAGCGGGTTGGAGCTGAAGCCGGCGGGATAGATGCCTGCGCCGGTGGCGGAAGGGTTGTTGCCGAGGAAGAACGTGAAGCCGCCGTTGTAGTTTATCAGCACGAAGTCGCGGCTGGCCGCGAGATTGTGCAGCGTGACCGGCAGCACCGGCAGGGCCGCCCCGAGCAGCAGCGGGAATACCGCCTTCCGCGCGCGGCCTGACCCGCCGCGCAGGAAGAGATGCAGCAGCAGGGCCGCCGGCAGCAGCAGGACGTTGCTGCGCAGCAGGGCGGCCCAGCCGCCTGCCAGACCGCAGAAGAAGTAGTCCCGGCCCCGCCCGCTTTCGGCCGCCTTCAGGGCCAGCAGAGCGAAGAGCAGCGTCGAGAACACGGCCAGCGTCTCCTTGCCGGGCACGGCCGCGGCGAAGATGAACGGCCGGTACAGCGCGCAGAGCAGGCCGGCCCAGACGCCGGCCCGTCGCCCGAAGGCCCGCTCGCCGATCAGCATCGCCAGCACGCAGGAGCCGGCGTCGGCCGCGGCCTGCAGCCACAGCACGGCCGCCGGGTGATGCCCGACGACTTTGTAAACCGCGGCAAGGAAATACGGGTAGAACGGGGACTGGTAGAAAGCGCTCCCTCTCAGCAGGCCGCCGGAGAGTATCTCCATGGCCTGCCTGTCGTAAGCCCAGGCGTCGGAGCTGAGAGCGGAAAGATAAGGGAGGACCGACCACTGATGCAGGAAGACCGCCCGCAGGACCAAGGCGAACAGGAAGACCGCGGCGTAGCGCGTCCAGGAGGGCAGGTCCTTGATGGAGAAGCTCATATGGTACGCCGGCAGCCCGGCGCCGCCGTCAGCGGCGGGCCCTGTCTATCAGTTCCTGCGGGTAGCCTATCGGCAGGACCTTTATGACGCCGGTGTTCTTCTGCGCGTGGGCGGCCATCAGGCCGGTCTTCGCCAGGCCCAGCGTCAGGGTCAGCCTGGCGATCACGAAGACGCCGCTGTGATGCCCGGTATCCGGGCTCAGGCCGGACGGTATGTCAACGGCGATTATCGGCCTGCCGCTCTTGTTCATCAGCTGGATGACCCGGTGCACAGGCCCTGTGGGCTTGCCGACCGAGCTGACGCCCAGCAGCGCGTCGAGCAGCAGGTCGGAGGAGGAGAGCTCGGCCGCCAGGGCGTCGAGCTCCTCCTTGCGGGTCATCGTAACGGTCACGCCCGCGGTCCTGGCGGCCTCGAGGTTCTTCACCACCAGTTCGCCGTAGCCGGTGTCCTTCGGCGGCAGGATGAAGGCCTTAACGGAAGCCCCGGCCTGCTTCAGATAGCGGGCCGCGACGAGGCCGTCCCCGCCGTTGTTGCCCTTGCCGCAGCAGACCGCGGCCTTGAGCTCCTCCGGCTTCTTCCCCAGCTCCGCCGCGGCGAATTCCAGCGAGGCCGCGGCCACGGCCGCGCCGGCGTTCTCCATCAGCGTGACCGACGGGACGGCGTACTCCGAGGTGGCCAGCTCGTCGAGCCGCTTCATCCCGGAGGCCGTCAGCACCGGCAGGCCGGCGAACTCCTTCACCTGGGGGATCTTGGACATGTTCAGACCATCAGCCAGATCAGCCACGCCAGGGAATAGACCCAGGCGAGGAACAGGAAGACGAAAAGCCCGGCGTAGGGCAGCAGCACGGAGAGCGTCGCCTTGTTGGCCGACACCGGGTAGAGCCTGCGCACCAGCCGCACCCTGGCGTAGATCAGCAGCAGCGCGCAGAGCGTATACCAGAGCATAGGCCCCAGCAGCCCGGCCTTGGCCAGGAACCCCGCCGGCACCAGCGCCGTCATCAGGAAGTCCGTTAGGCCGAAGGCCTGGAACAGCCGGCCCGCCCTGCCGGAAGCCCCTGTGAGCTCCATGAACAGGTGTATCGTCCCGGCCACGAAGAACTCCAGCGCCAGCAGCAGCAGGAACACCACCCCGAACGAGAAGAACCCGGGCGGCACCGCCGAATACATGCGCAGGAAGACGAAGAGGCCGAGCGCCCCGGCGAAATAGCCGAGCATGCCGGTCCTGCCCAGGCCCGCCGGCTTCGCTTCCGCGCCGAGCAGCGCCGGGTCGTCGACCACGGCGCCCAGCGTATCCACGAAGCTCATATGCGGCCGTCCCAGCGGTACTCCAGCCTGGGGGCCTGCACCGCCTCGGCCGCGGCCCCGAGGCCGGGCAGCGAGAGCTTGGTATCGATCAGCGACAGGAACTCCTCGAGCGGATCGCCCTCGGTTATCACGCGGGGGTTCTTGCCGAGGCCCGCCGCGTCCCCTGCCAGGTCCACGGCGTCGCGCAGGTCGCCCAGCTTGTCCACCAGCCCTATGCCGAGCGCCTGGCGCCCGGTGAAGATGCGGCCGTCGGCCAGCTCCTTGACCTTCTCCACCGGCATCTTCCTGCCGTCGGATACCGCCGTGACGAACTGGTCGTAGGAGTCGTCTATCATGCCCTGCAGCAGCTTGCGCTCCTCCGTGGTCATCTCGCGGAACACCGAACCTATGTCCTTGAACTTGCCGGACTTGACTACCTCGCTCCGGTAGCCGATCTTCTTCATCAGGCCCTCGAGGTTGCCGACGCTGAAGATCACGCCTATGGAGCCGGTTATGGTGCCGGGGTGGGCTATGATCTTGTCGCAGGCGGAAGCCACGTAGTAGCCGCCGCTGGCCGAGACCTCGCCGAAGCGGGCGATGAACGGCTTCCTGGTCTCCGCCTTGGCCTTCAGGACCGCGGAATAGATCTCCTGCACGGCGCCTACGGAGCCGCCGGGGCTGTTGATGTCCAGCACTATGGCTTTCACGTCCTTCTTGTCGGCCATCTCCTTGATGCGCTTGGCGGTCTGCTCGCTGCCGCGCTCCCACGAGCGCGAGGAATTGGACTGGCTGATGGCGCCGTATATCGGTATCACGGCCACGCCGTCCTTCTTCTTGGCGAGGCCGGCCAGCTTGGAGAGGTCCATCTCCTTGGGCGCGGCCTTGCGCGCGGCGTCGGCCCGGTATATCACCAGCACCGCGGCCGCCAGCGAAAGCGCGTACAGGCCGGCCAGCAGCTTGAGCCAGAAGGCCGAGCCCCGGCCCGCCGCCGGCGGTTTGGCCTGGGACGGCTCCTGCCGCGCGGGCGGCGGCGTCTCAGGGGGTAAAGCTGCGCTGCTGTTCTGTTCTTCCATTTTTCCTCCAGGCTACAGGCTGCCCGCGTCCGCTACGCGGTTGCGGCCGCCTTCCTTGGCGGCGTAAAGCGCGGCGTCGGCCCGGGCTATCAGCTCCTCCGGGGTCCGGCCGTCGCGCGGGAAATGGGCTATGCCGATGGACACGGTGAGCTTCACCCTGTCGAGGCCCTGCGAGAAAGGCTCCGCCTCGATTCGGGCGCGGATCGCCTCGGCCTTGCGCAGCACGCCGGCGGGTTCGGCCCGGGGCAGCACTATGCCGAACTCCTCGCCACCGTAGCGGCCGACGAAGTCGGTCTCGTACACGCCGGCCCTCAGCAGCTCGGCCACGCGCCTTATCACGGCGTCGCCGAACTGGTGGCCGTAGGTGTCGTTGAGGCGCTTGAAATGGTCTATGTCCGCTATCATGAAGGCGGCCGTGCTCTTGAACGCGGCGGCGCGCCGCAGTTCCTCGCGCACCTTCTCGTCCAGCGCGCCGCGCCGCCAGAGCCCGGTGAGGCCGTCGGTCTGCGAGAGCCACTCCACCTGCCTGAACAGCATCACGCGCTTCAGCGCGAAGGCTATCTCCGAGGCGAACTTCCCGGCGGCCTCAGCCGCGTCGTCCGCGTCGCGTACCGCGAGCAGGCCCAGCGCCAGGCCGCCGGCCGCTACCGGCGCGAGAACGGTGCCAGAGACCGTGACTGGCGCGCCGGGAAAGCCGCCGGCCATCCCGGCGGCCTCCGCCGGGGAAGGCAGGCCGCGGCCGCCCGGCGCCTGCGCGAAGGCCTCGAGCGCGCCGCCGGCGCCGTAGACGTAGAGCGCGGTCTCCTGCGTGCCGAAATAGTCCGCCAGGTACTTGCCCAGCTGCTTGGCCGCCGAAGGCGGGTCTATGGTCTCGGAGAGCACCTTGACCGCAGAGTAGACGGCCAGCGAGCGCTTCTCGCCTGCGGCGTTCAGGGTTGTCTCGGTCTTTATGCGGGCCAGGTCGGCCTCCAGTTCCGCGGCCCTGGCCAGGGATTTCTGCAGGGCGGAGCGGTCGCGCGGCGCGCCGACGCTGCCGTTCAGCATCAGTGAATGCGCCAGCGCCGCGGCCACCCAGAAAAACAACGCCAGCCAGGGCGCGCCGGCGTAGATCTCTCCGCGCAGCATGAAGGACGAAAAGATAAAAAGGCCCGCGGCCGCTATCAGCCCGGCCGCCCGGCTCAGGCGGCCGATGAAATAGGAGAGCAGCGGCGAAGCCGCGGCCGCCACCACCCAGAGCTCGGCGCCGCTCATGCCGCCACCACCCTGTTGCGTCCGCCCTGCTTGGCGCGGTAAAGCCTCTCATCGGCGGCGCGCACCAGCTGGCCGCCCGCCACGGCCTCGGTCGGGAATTCGGCCACGCCGAAGCTGGCCGTAACGCGGGAAGGCTTTCCGCCGAAGGAGAACGCGCGAGCCTCGAGCGCCAGCCGGATACGCTCGGCCGCGGCCGCCGCGTCGGCCTTGCCCGCGCCGGTTATTATCAGCGCGAACTCCTCGCCGCCGTAGCGCGCGGCGAAGTCTATGTCGCGCACTCCGGCCGAGAGCGTCTCGGCCACGGCCCTCAGCACGGCGTCGCCGGCCTGGTGGCCGAAGTTGTCGTTGTAGGACTTGAAATGGTCTATGTCCGCCATCACCACGCAGAACGGCACCTTCGTGCGGGCCGACCGCAGTATCTCCTCCTCCAGCCTGGACTGGAAGGCGCGGTGCGTGTAGAGACCGGTCAGCGCGTCCTTGATGGCCAGCTCGTTGACCTTGTCGAAGAGGTAGATGTTCTCCATGCTGACGCCGGCCAGCGTGCACGCGAGCTCCGCGCCGCGCAGGTCCTCGGCGCGGAAACGGTCAGGCTCCGGCGCGGAGGCCCGCACGAAGCCCACCAGCCGGCCGAACAGGTGCAGCGGCAGGGCCATGAACGAGCGCTCCGCCGGGCCCAGCAGGCCTTTGGGCAGGCGGGTGTCCCCGTCCGCGTTCCTGACCAGCAGCGGTATCTTGCGCTCCGCCACCCAGCTGTCCGCGAAGTCCTTGGGCGCGCCGGAGCGCAGCTCCACGGCCGCGCCGGGGAAATAGTTCTTCAGCAGGGTTTCCAGCCGCGCCTTCACCTCGTCGGGGGTAGAGGCCAGGCCCATGTCCTGCATGGCCGAGGAGAGCGCTCCCTTGTCGCGGATGCGGGCCAGGGTGCTCTCAAGGTGCATGCGGTAGCGGGAGAGCTCGTCCTCCAGCGCGCGTATCCTGCCCTCGGCCGAAGCCTCCTCTTCGGCCAGCTGCTCTCCCGCGGACCTGCTGGACTTCTCGGCCAGCGAGAGCGCGAAGAAGAGCAGCCAGACGCAGAGGGTCTCCCCTATGGCGGCCGCGTAGAGCTCCAGCGGGTCCCCGACGCGCCCGGCTAACTTGGGCAGCGTGAGGCCGGCCGCGGTGACCAGGAACAGGAAGATGTACTTCACCTCCTTCTCGCCGGTCCAGGAGAACCACATGAAAAGGAAGCCGCAGAGCGGATAGATCCAGAGGAAATGGGAAGGCCACTCCCAGAGGGACAGTCCGGCCCCCAGCAGGATGGCGGCCGGCACTGCGGCCTTCGTCAGGGCGCTGGGCCTGTAGACTTTCACATTACAAACGATATTATATTATTGGCCCCGATTCAACGTAGCGCAGGCGCCGGGATAGCCGGCCAGCCAGAGCCTGAACAGGTCGGCCTCGCGCGTCGAGTGCGCGCCGGCGGCGGCCGCGTAGTAGCGCGCCAGCTCCCCGCTTACGGCGTCGGCCTTCAGCGTCCCCGAGCAGAGCGCGAGCTTCAGGCTCTCCTCGTCGTCGGGCCGCAGGAAGCGGAACTCCGGCGGCAGCGGCCTGCCGCGGCGGCCGAATACCACCGAGAAAGCGTCCCAGTAGAGCAGCGCCCATTTATTCTCCGGCATGAAGATCAGGTAGGACGGCCGACGTACCGTCACGGAAGCCTTCCCGGCCCTCTGCATATAAGGGAGCATGGAGTAGTCGCGCCGGAAGATCACGATATCGAAGCCCTTTTCCGCCGCGAACCTGTCCCATGCGTCCTGGTCCCTCATAGCCTCGCTGACCGGCACCAGGTACTTGTGGAAGAGATACCTGCCGTCGGTGAAGACCCTGTACTCAGGAGCCAGCGCCCAGCCGAGGTAGCCGCCCCAGGTCCACGGATTGTACAGCCGCCTGCCGCCCAGCACGGACGCCTCGGACTTCAGATAGGCCGCGGCGCCCGAAGCCTCGGCCCCTATGCTGCTCCGGAAGGACAGGTAACGCGGCCAGACCAGCAGCGCGAGATAGGCCAGGCACAGCACCAGCAAGACCTTCCCGCGCCTGGCCAGCAGGCCGGGTTCCCAAAGCTTTACCGCCGAGTCCAGCGAGAAGACTACCGCGGCCAGTCCGAAGAAGACTATCTGCCTGGTATGGCGGGAGGCCTCTAAGGCCAGCCAGCCCAGGCACAGCAGCTGCGCCAGCGGCAGCGACCGTTCCTTAAGGAAACGCCGGAGAAGGAGCAGCAGCGAGGCCGCCAGCAGCGCCATGAACGGCCAGTGCCAGGGGTTCGACAACGACGGCGGGGCCCATTCGGACAGGTATCTGGAAAGCGCGGCCGAGTCGGCGGCGTGCCGGTAAAGTATGCCGTAGAGGCCGAAGCCCCAAGGGTTCAGGGTCGACCCGATGAACGCGGCCGCCGCGCCGGCCCCGGCGGCGGTACCGCCGGCGGAGGGACCGGAAGGCCATAACCGCGAATCCGCCCAGGCCCCGGCGGAATAAGAGGCCAGCAGCAGCAGGCCGTAGGCGAAGCCGGCGTGCAGGTTGGCCCATAGCGCGAAGAACAGCGCCAGGCCGATGAAGCCGGCCGGAGAGGAGGGCCAGGGGCGGCCGGAAACGCGGGCCCGCTCCAGCCGCAGCAGCAGCATGGCGAAGAAGAGCACGCTGAAGTTCTCCGGCCGCAGGTCGGAGTTGGGCATGACGACCAGGCCCCAGAGCGGCAGCGCGAAGAAGGCCAGCCAGGAAAGGCCTGCATCCGCCAGGAAAAGATAGAAGGCCGGGAAGACCGCGGAGAGCAGCAGCATCTTCAGGACGAAAAGCCCGCTTATGCCGGCCAGCGAATACCCCGCGTAGTACAGCAGTTGCGCCAGCCACTCGAAATCCGTCCACCCGGTCCCGTATTCGGTCCAGGACAGGAAGTCGGAAGAGGGCAGCCCCAGGTTGGCGGTTAGGTACTTCCCGGCCGAGAGATGCCAATACAGGTCCGGGTTGAGAACCGGCATGGCCACTGCCCCGACCGCGGCCAGAACCCCGGCCGAGAGCCAGATTTTGTCTTTCAGTCCGGACCCGTCTCCCATATACCGGAATTATAGAAAAAAGATGGCCTGGCTCCCCGGCAGATGTATCATGATATACAAAGTCGCACCCTTGAAAATCGCCGGGGCGTCTGCTATAACATAGAAACGATAATAGCAAACCCGGGACGAAAGGCCGGGGGCGCAAAGCCGCGGGGCTAAAAAGACCCAGTGTCTTAGCCGGACGGGCTGCCGAAAGTGGAAGTTGGGTCTATTTGCCGGCCAGGCTGCCGAACACAGAAGTTGAAGCGCGACTTCCGTATTCGGCTTTTTTTATTGCACCCGGGGATATATGGGCAGGAATTACACCAGACTGGCACTAGCGGCGGCGTCGGCGATACTGTCGTCCGCGGCCTTCGCGCAGTTCCAGCCCACGATGCCCCTCCCCCGCTCCCTTCTCTCCCACACCGCCGTGACGCTGGACGGCCGCGTCTACGTGGCCGGCGGCATCAGCAGCGACTCTGCGCCTAACTACCTCAACAACGTCTACTATTGCGCTCAGATACTCCCCGACGGGCAGCTGGGCCCCTGGCAGGCGGCCAGCCCTATGCCGGAGTTCCTCGGCCTCGGCATGCACGCGGCCGCGGTCTATAACGGCAGGCTCTACGTGATCGGCGGGACCAACCGCTACGGCTCGCGCAACACCGTCTACTTCTCCGGCACCAACGCGGACGGCACGCTTGCCGGCTGGCAGCGCGGGACCTACCTGCCGGAGAGGATCTACGCCCTTGCCGCGGCGGTGCTCAACGACCGCCTCTATATCGTCGGCGGCATCTCGGCTAATTCCGGCGCCACCGGCAAGACCTGGTCGGCGGCGGTGAACCCCGACGGCACCCTCGGCGCCTGGCGCGCGGAGAAGCCGCTGCCGGTCTCGCTGTTCGGCCACACTTCCTTCGCCCGCGGCGGCCGCCTCTTCGTGCTGGGCGGCTCAACCGGGTCCTCGCTCTACTCCGCCGGCGGCGGCGCCACCGGCCTGTCGGGCGCGGTCTACTCGGCCGCAGCCAACGCGGACGGCACGCTCGGGGACTGGCAGCTGCAGCCTTCCCTGCCGGACTCCGTGGCCTTCTACGGCATGGCGATCAGCGACAAGAGCGTCTACATGCTCGGCGGCTTCGACGGAGCGATCTCCAACGCCGTCTACTTCGCGCCCTTCGCGCAGGACGGTACCCTGGGCTCCTGGGTGGCGTTGAACACCCTGCCCAAGGGGCTGCTCTCGCTGGCCGCGGTCTCAAACGGCGACTATCTGTACTCCATAGGCGGCGGCACCTCGTATATCGACAATCCGATACCCGATATTTATTTTTCCAAACTCAAGACGGACCTCAGGGCCTTCGTACAGATGACGCCCGACGTTATAAACAAGAAGGCCAACGGCAAGTGGGTGACCGTGATCATGGGCCTGCCGGAGGCGGACGCGGCCTCCGTAGACCCGTCCAGCGTGAAGATCACCTCGCTCAACGGGCAGTCCGTGGCGCCGATACCGCCCGATCCGAAGTGGACCGCCAAGCTCTACACCGGCGACAGCACGGAGTTCACCGGTCTCCAGGGCATCACCTACCTGATGATAAAGTTCAGCAGGCAGGCCGTGGCCAACCTTATCCCCGAGGGGGATTTCTCTATAGGGATAGAGGGCCTCCTCGCGGACGGCCGGGCTTTCCGCGGCGAGAGCATGAACAGAGCGCTCAAGACCGCCAAAACCCCCGTCGTCCCGCAGGAGAACGGCGCCGGCCTGCGCACGGGACAGGGCGGGGTAAAGGTGAACATACCCAAGGGCGCGTTCAAGGGTAACCCGGACCTGCTGCTGGCCGCTGCGCCGGAAGACCAGGAGGGGCTGACCCAGGGCGAGAAGGACAGGCGCGGCAAGAGCATGGGCTCCCGCGGTCTCGAGGCCGCTTCGGCGCCTTTCGAGTTCGGCCCGCACGGAATGGTCTTCGACAAGCCGGTCACGATATCTCTGCCCTACGACCCCGCTTCCCTGCCGGCAGGCGTCGACGAGAGCGCTCTGCAGGTGGCCTACTGGAACGACGCCACTGGCGAATGGGAGATATTGCCCTCGGCCGTCTCCAGAGCCGACAGAACGGTAAGCGCCGACGTGGCGCATTTCTCGGTTTACCAGGTCATCGCCGCGGCGCCGTTGCCTGCCGACACGACCACCGTTACCCCGCCTATCGCGGCCCCAGTGGCGATCGACACCATTACCGCCCCGGCCGCGATCCCCGTAGTCGTAGACACCGTCACCGCCCCGGCCGCGATCCCCGTAGTCGCAGACACCGTCACCGCCCCGGCCGCGGATCCAGTAACTGTCAGCACCACTACGGCGCCCCCTACTCCCGGGATCCCGGCAATACCAGCGCCTCCGGCCCTGCCGGAAGCGTTCGCCGTCTCCGAGGTTTACGCTTTCCCCAACCCCGCCCTGCCTGGCCAGTCGCCGAGGCTGCATCTGACCGTTAACGGCGGCAGCAAGGCTTCCGTCCGCGTCTACACCGCCTCCGGCCGGCTTGAGCATGAAAGCTCGGTCTCCGGAGGTCCGGCGGCCTGCGGCGCTGCGCAGTGTTACGATCTGCCGCTTGGCTCGGGCCTGCCGAGCGGGGTCTATTATTATTCCGCCGAGGTCGACGGCGGCGCGAAGAAGATAAGGAAAGCCGGCAAGTTCGCCGTCATCCGGTAGCGCTATGAACTGTCTGGACTCGGGAACCAAGAAGGACGTCCTCAACAGCATTATCTACTGGCTGTCGAGGCCTTACGCCCTGCTGCTGGCGGCGGCCTTCCTGCTCATCCCCTCCGCCAGCCTGCTGCACGCCCTGGAGAGCGGCGCGGACTTCCTGAACATCGGCGCGGCCTCGCGGGCCTCCGCCATGGGCTCCGCGTACACCGCGATGGCGGCGGACCCCGCGGCCATGTACTACAACCCCGGCGGTCTGGCCCTGTCGGCCCGCGGAGCCTCGCTCACGCACGCCGCCTGGGCCCTCGGCGGCTCATACGATTTCGCGGCCGCGGCCTTCCCCGTAGCCGGCCTGAAAGCAGGCGTCTCGTTCACGCGTCTCGACCACGGCAGCCTGGACGGCAGGAACGCCGACGGCGGCAGCTCTGGCGGCTTCTCCGCCGCCGATAAGGCCCTGGGACTGGGCCTGGCCGGCACCTCCGGCGGCTTCAGCCTGGGCGCGTCGGTCAAGTTCCTTTCCAGCGACATAGCCGGCTACGGCGCCTCCGCGGTGGCCTTCGACCTCGGAGCGGTCCACAAGCCGGCCTCCTCCCCGCTGAAGCTGGGCCTCGCGGTGAGGAACCTCGGCAGCGGCTTCAAGTACGCCGAGAAGCGCGAGGCGCTGCCCCTTTCGATGAGCGCCGGCGCCGCGCTGGCGGTGCTCCCCACGATGAACCTGGCTGCGGAGTTCACCCGCATGGTCAACGAGCGCCGCAACACCTTCTCGATCGGGACCGAATACTCGCTCGTCGGCGGCCTGGCGCTGCGCGGCGGCTACGCGGCCGCGGCCTCCGGTTCGCAGGGCGCGATGTCCGGCGGCATAGGTTTCAGCGCGGGGTCGATGAGGCTGGACTATTCCTTCAGCCCGTTCGGGGATTTCGACACCACCAGGAAGCTCAGCCTGGCCATGGCGTTCTGACGCGCCCGCAGCGGCGCCCGGCTCAGGCCGGGCTTTTTTTATTTTCGGGATGATCGGTCCTGCAGAAAGGGCTCAGAGCCTGCGACTGAAACCGAAGGAAAGGCCGACTGACGGACTCCCCTCCGAAAGCCCCAGCAGAAGTCCGGCGCTCAGGACATCGCCGTCGGCTTTGGTATAGGTGAGCAGGCCGCGCAGGTCGCGCGGATCGTCGGTTCCGTCCACCAGCGCGCTGCGGGTCTCGTAGAGCCCTTCCAGCGACAGGACCTCGTTAAGACGCTTCCTGAAGCCGGCCGCCAGGGCCAGCTCATTGTTGAAATTAAAGTTCCTTGGATCCCCGATTATCGTGTAGTAGCCGTTCAGCAGCAGCGTCCACCTTCCGGCTATATCCTTCGAGAACTCCAGCCCGGCGCCCTGGTCAAGCTGGCCGGTGCCCAGCCCTTTATCCTTGTCTGCCGTGGGCAGCTTCAGCCTGCCGACCAGCGCCAGGTCGAACGCGTCCTCTTTCTCCGTCTTCAGCGCCAGCGTGCCGCGCACAAGGATGTCCCCTGGGCCGGATTCCGCGGAGGACGGACCGCGCGTAGCGGGGAGCCGCGCGGGCAGTCCCCAAACCCGCGTGACGCGGCCTTTGGAGCTCTGCCTCAGCCAGGCGGCCGTGGCGGAAACCTCGCCGAAATGATAATAGCGGGTGAGAGTGAAAGGGAGGCTTACGGAATCGGTGCGGATGCCAGTCCCGTACTTGCCGGAGTCGTAGGCGGCGCCGGCCCCGAACCGCCAGTCCTTGGCCGCGGCCGACGCGGCCAGAGCAGCCAGCAGTATTACGGCGATGGTCGGTGTTCTGTGCATATCCAGCCCCCGGGACATAGTACTATTTTTTCTATCAGCGGAAGAAAAGGCCGGGGCTGTTGTCCGATACTCTACGCTTCTCCGCTGAAGCGCGGCCGCTAGATGCCGCATTGTCGGGCGCGCGGCGTCTCCAGATATGGGCGTGGACCCGCAGGGCCCAGCCGCCGAGAGGCCCGGGGGCCAGGCCCTTTGTCCCGTCCGTCTGGGTACGCGGACCCTTCCGGACCGGACCGCGGCGCGTTACACTATACCCAGTAAATCACGGTCAGGGGATGACGAATGAAGAAGAACACCATAGCGGTCTTAGCGGTTCTGACGGCGGTACTCTCCTCGGCCGGCGCTTATGCCCAGGAGGACAAGGGCATTTACGGCGCCGACGACAGGCAGGACTATTTCCAGGTCTCCGAGGCCAGGCGCCGCCTGGCCGACTCCACGGTGGCCTTCTTCAAGGCCGGTTCCGTTTCGGCCGACGGAAAGCTGGCGCTGGAGAATTTCGGCGAGAAGGCCCAGCTCTGCAAGAAGGAGCCTTTCCGCGAGCAGCCCATAGGCGCCTTCTGTTCCGGTTCGCTGGTGGCTCCCGACCTGGTGATGACGGCCGGCCACTGCGTAAAGGACAGCTACGACTGCGCCAACGCCAAGATGGTATTCGGCTACGCCATAAAGGAACAGGGCAAGAACCCCTCCGGAGTGGACCCCTCCGAGGTCTATTCCTGCAAGGGCATAGTGGCGCGCGAGCAGGAGAACGGCGGCGCCGATTACGCCATCATCAAGCTCGACCGCCCGGTACCCAATCATGAACCCCTGCAGGTGAACCGCGAGGGCGGCATAAAGGAAGGCACGCGGCTGTTCGTGATAGGCCACCCGGTGGGCCTGCCGGTGAAGGTGGCCGGCAACGCCTGGGTGCGCAGCGTCTACGGCTACAGCGGCTATTTCCAGGCCAACCTCGACACCTACGGCGGCAATTCCGGCAGCGCGGTGTTCAACGAGGAAACCGGCATGATAGAGGGCATACTGGTGCGCGGCGGCACCGACTTCCAGGTGCACTCGTCGCTGTTCGGCGGCAAGTGCCGCGTCTCCGTGAAGGTCGGCGACTCGGAAGGCCGCGGAGAGGACGTGACCAGCGTCTCCAAGGTGCTCCAGTACATACCTTTGCCCGGCCAGGAGAGCCCGACCGTGGAGACACCTGTGAACCCTAACGTCGCGACCATGCTAGGCAACTGCCAGGACCCGGGCGCCGGCGCCTCCATAGCCCAGCTGATGGCTTACGTGGACTGCCTCACCGCCCAGCTCAACAACAACAAGCCGTAACCCTCCTGCCGGGGTTACGGAGAAGCCGCCGGGCGAAAGCCCGGCGGTTTCGCTCTGGCTGGATGCCCGCATGAAAGGCGGCGGGGCGGCGATGAGCCGCGAAGACAAACGCCGCTTGCCCGGCCGGGCCCCGTCCGCCGAATATCCCAACACGCTCCGGGCAGGGGAAACACCGGGGGTGGCCGCGCCTGTGCCCCATGCGTACCGCCCATTGACAAGTCAAGCCGCCCCCCATATACTATAGAAGGGAGATCAGGAGAGTCTCCGGGCGTGATTGTTTTTATGAGAACAACTCTGGCGCTTGCAGTACTGGCATTTGCCCTGGCCGCCCCCGCGCGGGCCGGGGACGACTGGTATTCCGCCGCGCATGCCGACAAAGCGGCTCCGGTCGTCCCCCCGCCGGAACCGGCCACGCTCAGCCTCAAATGCTCCGAGTGTTACGGCGCCCTCTCGCCCTCCTATTCGCCGGCCTCTCCGGCCGGACTCAGGGGCCTTGCCGCGGAAATGGCGGCCCCGGCCGGCTACACAAGGCAGGAAGCGCGCAACTACTTCGAGGCGACGGGAAGGAACCTTTCCGGGGCAGGGCTCGACGCCGGCGAGGAGGCGTCCAAGGCGGAAAAAAAAGACCTGCTCGCGGCAATACGGAAGGGCAAGTACTATTTCGGCAACGTCATCCCCAACGTCGGGACCGGCGCCACGGACTGCCTTACCCACGCCAGGCGCCTCAAGGAATATCTCGAAGAACGTTTTTCGCCGGACAGCTACAGGTTCGAGATAGTCAACGGCTGGAGCGATCCCTACAAGTACAGCGCGGAGAACCTGCTAGCGGCCAACCATTTCATGGTCCGGGCCGTGAGCATGAAGACAGGCCACTCCTATGTCTGCGACGGCTACGTGATAGCGTCGGTGAAGTCGGAGCAGGACAGCATCTGGATACTTTTCAACGATTTCGAGGACTGCGTCTACAACAAGTATTCGCAGATGACGCTGGGTGACGGTTTCAAGCGCACGGTGGCCATGTGGACGCCGGTGCAGAAAGGCCTGCTGGCCCTGAACGGCAAATCCGGGGCCGCGGTCTGCGCGGCCGGCGCCGAGTACTGGACCTTCGGGAAATAACCCCGCTATCTTCGCCCTTCCGGAGGCGCGTTTTTTGGGTCCGCGGCCGTGCGCTCCGCCACCGGCTTCACACCGCGTTCTGAAATAAAAGCCGGCCCCGAAGGGCCGGCTTTTAAATGGTGGAGGTGCCGGGATTCGCACCCGGGTCCGTCAACCGCTCGCTGGAACCGCTACAGGCTTATCCCCGGTTTTGTCTCGCCCGCCCTAAACCCGGGGCTGCAAGGAACGGGCCAGCTCCGTGTTGTCTTAAGCCGCCGCGGGACGAAGCGCGCCCCCGGCGACAGCAGCCTGAATTTAACGCAGTACAGCCCGCTCAGGCGGGCAGACTGTAAGCGAGGCACACTTAGGCGTGCGCCCAGGCCAGCTCGTTGGAGTTGGCTTTTGTTTTTTTGACCCTGTTTTACATGGCCTGGTCAACCATGACCTGCTGATCCAGCGGAACAAGTTAACGTCGAACCTGTTCACCCCCGCTTGTCGCGCCCTTCGCATACGCACGCTCAGGGCCGATTAACGGCCTGGCCTCATATGGTACTCGGCCAGGCGCTCCACAAGGGGAAAACCAAGGTTTTCCCCATTATGTCGTCGCCGTCGGCCAGCACGCTTTCAGCGTGGGCCAGGACGGCTGAACCCCTTTCCTTTGAGGAAAGGAGAAATCTCACAACAAGGGTTCTCAAAGAACGGGACTACGAATATATTATACCACTTCTCCGACGTGGAGGCCAGGGTCTTCCGGGCAAAAGGAAAGGCCCGATCTCCCGGGCCTTTCCGCGGCTCGCCGACGGCTTCTTAGTCGAAGCTGAAGGGGGACGGGTCCTTCGGGGCGGTGTTGACCACGGAGACCAGCCTGGCGGAATCGTTCTCCCTGACGTCGTCCGAGTTGACGGAAACGGGTATGATGTTCCCATCGTCGTCCATCAGGTGCACTTCCAACAGGTAGGCGCCCTCGGCCAGCGGCTTTCCGCCGGCGGCGGCGGCCCAGTCCAGCCGCACTCGGCGGTTGAAGAGCAGCTCTTCCGGTTTCTTGGGCTCCTGCTGGCCGGAGGTGTCGAAGGACGGGCTGGGCTTATCCAGCTTCGTCTCGCCCGTCAGGATCACCGTCTCCTCGCCGCCGTCGGGCCTGAGGGTCACGGCGTAGCGGACATGCGGGGTGCGGTTCTCCAGGGCGGTGAAGGCTATCTGCACCTTCTGCCCCGGCGTAATGACGCCGGGATAGACCGAAAGGCCGGACACGAGGGGAGGCAGGCGTTTGGAGGCGGATTCCAGGACGGCCTTGGTGTAGCCGGCCGCCATGCCGAGCTGCCTGGCGGCTATCTCCCTGGCGCTCAGGCCGGAGGCCTTAAGGTCCTGCTCGGCCGACTGCAGGAAGGTGTCGCCGCCGCCGCCGTACTGGCCGACGGGGCCCAGCGTGGCGTCCTTGAAGCGGTAGGCCTCCGGGGACTCGTCCCAGAAAGGCTTGCCGGTGACCGGGCTCACCCATTCGCCCAGGTGACTGCGCGTCTCGTCCTGCAGCGTCTGGTAATATTCATACGGCATCTTATCCCCGGCCACCTGCGGGATCTCTCCAAAATCATGGTGCTTGCCCGTGTATTTCTCCACCCCGTCCGGAGGCAGGTGCAGCACTATGCTGTGCGGTATGTGGGCGGCATGGGCCGGCACGGCCTGGTCCTCCGTCAGGTGGCACATCCGGCCCAGGTTCAGATAGGCGTCCTCGATCTCGAGCTTCGAGTAGCTCGGCAGCACCCCGCCCTTCAGCGTCCCGCGGCCGTCGCCGCCGTCCCACCAGTCCTTCAGGCGGCCGCCGCCGTTATGTATCTTCTCGTGGCCGGCTTCGGAAGTGGCACCGTTCTTTATCTGGGTGCCGTTGTTCATCATGTCCGGGTAGGAGCCGGAGTCCAGCAGTTTCAGGGCTTTGGCGGCTATGCGGGTATGAGTGGAAGGGCCCAGTATTCCGAGCGAACCCCAGGCGAAGGCGTTGGACGAGCAGGCCAGCAGCAGGGTCGGGAACAGCAGAGGAAAATTCTTTTTCATCGGTCGCGTCTCCTTACGGTTTAAGGCTACACGATAATTCTATTTTTTTACGGCACTTCGCCAATAGAAGCGAAAGGCCCAGAGGCGGGTCGTTTTTGGACCTATTCCGTATTGGGACCAGGAACGCGCCCGAAAGGACTGCGGGACAGGCGCGGCCGGAAAAAGGCTATCCGGACTTATCGGCGGCGGTCTTCACCGGCGCTGCGGGGTCAGCGGCTGAAAGGCTGGGCTCGGCGGCTGTCGGCCAGGCCAAGGACCTGCCGCCCCCCTTCCACCGAGACGCAGGCAAGGACCCCGGCCGCTACGGCCGCGGCCAGCAGCAGCAGGACGATCCCGGGCGCGGACCTGAAATTGCGTTTTCTTCTCCAGGGCATATCTTTTCCGGTCCAGTCTATATCGGGGTCAGCGCAGCGCGGCCGCGGCCGCGGCCAGGTCTTCCAGCGGGTCCGCCACTCCGGATATCCTTATACCGTCGCCCGCCTTGGAAGGCAGGAAGGCCAGCCTGCCGCCGAAAGCCCGTCCCCAGGCGGAAATAACCCCCGCGTCCACCTTCGCGCCAGGCAGGAAGTATATCTCCAGCTCGTCGTCCTTCTGCGTGACGGAGCGCACGCTTTTCCTGGCCAGGACCTTCCTGTAGCGTATTATCCGCACCAGGTTCTTCAGCGGCTCCGGCGCGGGGCCGGAGATGTCCTCGAAGCCCTTCAGCACGGCGTCCAGGTCCGACTCTTTCGCGTTCAGCAGCTTCTTATAGAAGTTCAGTCGCTCCATGTCGTCGCCCACGTAATCCTCGGGGATGAAGGCGGGCGCCAGGATGTCTATCTTCGGTTCCGGCAGTTCCCGCGCCTCGGCGCGGCCCTTGATGCGGTCTATCTCGCCGTTGAGCAGCTTGATGTACATCTCGAGGCCTATAGAATTGATGAAGCCGTGCTGGCGCACTCCGAGCAGGTCGCCGGCGCCGCGTATCTCGAGGTCGCGCATGGCCAGGCGGAAGCCGGAGCCCAGCTCGGTGAACTCCTCCAGCGCCGACAGACGCTTCACGGCGTCCTCGCTGATAGGCGGCTCCTCGTCCGAGCCGTTCTCGATGAGCTGCGCCTTCTTCTTCAGCTTCTCGGCGCCTTTCTTCAGCCAGCCCGGGAAGTAGAGGTAGCAGTAGGCCTTCTGCTTTTCGCGGCCTATGCGGCCGCGCAGCTGGTAGAGCTGGGCCAGGCCCATTTCGTGGGCGTTCTCCACTATCAGCGTGTTCACCGTCGGGATGTCTATGCCGGACTCGATGATCGTGGTGGCCATCAGCACGTCGTACTTGCGGTTCAGGAAGTCCCACATGTGCTTTTCCACCGCGTCGGCCCGCATCTGGCCGTGCACCACGGCCACGCGCAGCTCCGGCATCAGGCGCTTCAGGTAGGCCCGGCGGCTCTCTATGGTCTCCACGCGGTTGTGGACGTAATAGACCTGCCCGCCGCGCGCCAGCTCGTAGGTGATGGCCTCCGCAGCGCCCTTTTCGGCGAAGGGACGCACGAACGTGGAGATGGCCTGGCGCCCGACGGGGGCGCTTTCTATCACGGACATGGCCTTGAGGGAGGAGAGCGACTGGTAGAGCGTGCGCGGTATCGGCGTGGCGCTCATCAGCAGGCAGTGGACGCCCTTCGCCGCCTCCTTGATGCGGTCCTTATCCTTAACGCCGAAGCGGTGCTCCTCGTCCACAGCCATCAGGCCGAGGTCCGAGAACTTAACGTCCTTCTGCAGCAGCCTGTGCGTGCCCACCACGATATCGACCTTGCCGGCGGCCAGGTCCTTCAATATCTTCTTACGCTCGCCCGGAGGGACGAAGCGCGAAACGACGCGGATGTTCACCGGGAAGCCGGCGAAGCGCTTGGCGAAGTTCCTGAAATGCTGGTCGGCGAGTATGGTGGTCGGCACCAGGACGGCCGCCTGCCTGCCGTTGGCCACGGCGCGCATCGCCGCGCGCATAGCGACCTCGGTCTTGCCGAAGCCGACGTCCCCGGCCACCAGCCGGTTCATAGGCAGGTCCTTGGAAAGGTCTTCCAGCACCTCGGCTATGGCCCGCGCCTGGTCCGGCGTCTCCTGGAAAGGGAAAGAGGCCGCGAACTCGTCCTCGAGGTGGCCGCCGTGCGGCAGGGCCGCCGTCTTCAGGGCCGCCCGTTCTGCCTCCAGCTTCAGGATATCCAGCGCCAGGACCTCGACTTCCTTCTTGACCCGGACCTTCATCTCCGTCCAGGTCTTGGTGTCCATGTGCGAGAGGCGCGGCGCCCTGCCCTCGGAGCTGATGTATTTCTGCACGCGGCTGAAGTCGTGCAGCGGCACCATCAGCTTGTCGTTGCGGGCGTATTCCAGGTAGAGGCAGTCGGAATCTTCCACCTGCTGGCCGTCGGCGGAGCGGAAGAACACCTTCTTCACGCCCAGGTAGCGGCCGACGCCGTAGTCCTCGTGCACGACGAAGTCGCCCACCTTCAGGTCCGTCCATTTGAAGAACTTGTTCTTGGGCTTTATCGAGGCCGGGTCGAAGCGGTAGCGGCGGCGGAAAAGCTCGGAGGTAGTGATCACGGCCGTCTTCGACGGTGGATGCACGAAGCCCTCTTCGATATAGCCGGTGGCGATGGAGACAAGGCCGCCGGCCCCCGCGTCGGCCAGCGACTCGGCCAGCCGCTCCGCCTCGCCGCGGTTGATACAGAACAGCGTGGCGTTAATGCCGGCCTTCTTCAGGCGGCGCAGCTCGCCGGCCAGCAGCTCCACGTCGGAGTTGAAATTGAGGTTGGAGGCGGCTCCGAAAGCCTCCGCGGGGCCGCCGGAGAGCGGCGGCAGGAAGGAGAAGGCCTCTGCCGTAGGGAGTTCCGCGCAGTCCGGCGGGGCCGTATCCAGGAACAGCTTCCAGCTTTCTCCGGCGAAGGACAGCAACGCACGGCCGGGCCCGCCGAAGATGTTGGGCGGGACGTCCACGCTCATCAGGAAATCCGAGGTATGCTGCGTGTCTATCTCGAACCAGCGCACGCTCTCCAGCTTATTGTCGGAGAAGAACAGGCGGACCGGCTTGTCCGAGCCGGGCGGGTAGAAGTCCAGAACCGAGCCGCGCGCGGCGAACTGTCCTTTTTCCTCCACGAAAGAGACGCGCTCGTAGCCGGCCTTGATGAAGAGATCTATAGAGGCGCTGCGCGCGTAGGAATAGCCCTGCTTGAAAGAAAAGCTGAGGTTAGAATACTCGGCCTCAGGCATCAGCGCCTCACAGAGCGCCTCGGGTGAAGCGACGTGGAAGTAACAGCGGCCCGGCTCCGGCGAGTAGAGCGCGCGCATGGACCGGGCCCGCTCGGAGAGGTCCCCGCCCCACAGACATACCTCGAAGGGCGGCAGACCTGGAATGAGCCCCGCAAGAGAGTTGGAGGCGTGCTGCCAGGAGGAAAGGGCCTCCTCCGAGGCGGCGGCAATGAGCACGTGGGAAGGCCCTTTCCGGTACGCGTCCAGAGCGAACCAGGCTTTTGCGCTTATGTTGGGCGCGCCTTTGACGACCTTGGCTATCATCGCCTTAGCCTGAAAATTGCACTTGCAATTTTCCGCCCGCATAGCGGGCGCCCTTCGGGAGGCATACACCTCCTCGGGCCGGGCGCGCATAGCGCTGGGCCCTCGGCCCGCTGCGCGGGGAATCCCGCAGAATAATTCTGTTCACTGATTTTCATAATGAAAACCGCACTGAACTGCGGACTTCAGGTTAATGATATAATTTTGTCACGGACCCTACTATGCTGAAATGGGTGGAGATAGACCTTAAGGCGCTGGCCGGCAACGTGCGAGCCGTGAAGAAGGCCCTGAAGCCGGGCGTCTCGTTCATGGCCGTGGTAAAGGCAGACGGCTACGGTCACGGCGCTGCCGTGGTCTCCAGGACCGCGCTGGCCAGCGGGGCCGACTGCCTGGGCGTGCTGACGGCGGAAGAGGGGGCCGCGCTGCGCGCTTCCTTCCCGCGGACGCAGATACACCTGCTGGCCCCTTCGCTTCCCGAAGAGGCCCCGCTGATAGTCCGTAATTCCCTGATACCCACGGCGGATTCTCCCGCCTTCATACGCGCGCTGGACAAAGCGGCGAAGGGCCACGCCCCCTACACGCTGGACGTGGACCTCGGCCTGGGGCGCTGGGGCGTGAAGCCGGAAGAAGTCCCCGCGCTGCTGGCGGCCGCGGCGCGTCTGAAGAAGGCCCGGCCTTTCTCCCTTTCGGCGCACCTGGCCTACCGGCCGGCGCAGAACATGATAGAGGCGCAGGAGAAGCTCTTCGCCTTCGCCGCGCTGGCCCGGGGACTGCGGGCGGCGTTCCCCGGCCTTAAGGCTCACGCGGCCAACAGCTCCATCCTCTGCGACATGCCGCAATGGCAGCTGGACATGGTACGCGTGGGCAACCTGATGTACGGGATCTACCCCACGGACGTGTACCGGAAGAAGCGGCATGGCCCGCCGCTGCCGGGACTGGGCAGGCCCTGGCAGCTCTACGCGAGGATAATTTCCCTGCGAAAAGTCAAAAAAGGCGAGTCGCTGGGCTACGCGGCCGAGTTCACGGCGCCCAGGGCCATGACCATCGCCACGGTCCCGGCCGGCTATTCCGACGGCCTGACGATGGAGCCCGTGGAGAACAGGATCCGCATATCCTCCGGCTTCCGCTACTGGGGCGTGATAGGCGGCAGGAAGGCCTGGTTCACCGGCCGCACCGGCATCTCCCACACGCTGCTGGACGTCACCGGCATCCCCGGGGCGAGGATAGGCGCTCCGGTGGCGCTGCACGTGCGCCGCACGGCCGCCAACGCCCGCATCCCCCGCGTCTACAAGTAACCCTTAGGCCCGCACGGCCGCCCAATGCGCGGGGCCTGACGGCGGTTTGACTCGTCAGGCACGGCGTCGCGAACACCGTTCGCGCGCCTCTTCACTCGGCCTCCGCGCTTCGCAAGCGTCGGCCTGCGCGAGGTCCTGCCTCGTCAAATCCGCCGTCACCCGCGCACAACACGCTTTCCGGCCGGGCGGGCAGGCCTATTCGCAAAACGCTCCTCAAAGTATCAAAAAAGGAACCGCCGGCGGGAGCCGGCGGTTTTACACTTTGCGGGAATGCGCGGCGGCTCAGTGCTGCGCGTCGCAGAATTCCTTTGGCTCCGTGCCCTTCACGAAGGCTTCGAGTATCTTCTTCTTGCAGGTGGGCAGCGCCAGTTTGCCCGTCTCCTGGTCCACCGTGACGAAGACTATGCCGTCGGGCACCGGGAAATCGCGCACCGGCTGGTTCTTGAACACGCTGGCCATGATGTCCGTCCACCAGGTCACCGCCAGGGAGCTGCTCCAGTCCTTTACCGGTATCGAGGCGAAGTCGTCGTAGCCCATCCAGGAGGCGGCGGTCAGGTCCGGCGTCATGCCGATGAACCACATGTCCTTGGCGTCCTGGCTGGTGCCGGTCTTGCCGGCCAGCGGGCGCTTCAGCGTGGAGGCCTTGATGCCGGTGCCGCGCTGGATGACGCCCTTCATCATGTTGACCAGCACGTAGGAGAGCTGCGGCGAGAAGGCCTCCGTTTCCTCGGGCACGGACTCCTCGAGCACGCGCCCCTGGTTGTCCGTCACGCGCAGCACGGCGAACGGCTCGGCATGGATGCCGCCGTTGGCGAACGTGGAGAAGGCGCTGGCCATCTCCAGCGGGTTCACCCCCGACGTGCCCAGGCCGATGGAGGGCACCGCCTCCAGGTTGTGCTTGACCCCGGCCCGGTGCGCCACGTCCGCCACCAGCGTGGGGCCTACGTGCGTCACCAGGTAGATAGAGGCCAGGTTGCGGGACTGCTCCAGCGCGTGGCGCAGGGTTATCCTGCCCAGGAACTTGCCGTCGAAATCGTTCGGCACCCAGATCTGGAAATCCTTGTTGCCGACGAACGGCTGCACGGCCAGGTCTATGGCGTACTGGTCGGTGGCGCCTTCCAGCAGGCGCCAGTCCTTGCCGTCGTTGTAGTAGGCCATCGGCGAGTCCTCTATCATGCTCGCCGGCGTGTAGCCGCTCAGCAGCGCGGACATCCAGACGAAGGGTTTGAACGTGGAGCCGGCCTGCCGCGCTGCCTGCGTGACCCTGTTGAACTTGGTGGTCTGGAAGTCGCGCCCGCCTATCATGGCCTTGATGGCCCCGGTCTTGGTGTCCAGTATGACGAAAGCGCCCTGAAGCGTGGCGGAGGAAGCCGCGGCCGTGTCCTTACCCTCTTCGTCCTCCGCGCCCTTCTCCTTGTCCTCCTCCTGCTCCGCCTTCTGCTGGGCCGCGCGCGCGTCCGCGGCCACCTGGTCGTACTTGGCCAGGTTGCGCTCCATGCCCTCCTCGGCGGGTATCTGCATGGACAGGTCCAGCGTGGTGTAGATCTTCATGCCGCCCTTCCACAGCTGGGCGGTGCCGTACTTGGGCTCCAGCTGCTGGCGGATATACTCCACGAAGTAGGCCGCGTGACCGGAATGCATCGAGAACTTCTCGTCGGGTATCGGCTCGGCCTCGGCGGTCTTGACCTCTTCGGCGGTGACGTACCCCTCGTCCTTCATTCGTTGCAGCACCAAGCGGCGGCGCAACCGGGCCGTATCCGGATGGGCGAACGGGGAGAAGCGCGCCGGGTTGGGGATCAGGCCGGTCAGCAGCGCGCATTCCCCCAGCGTCATCTCCGAGACGTCCTTGCCGAAATAGAGCCGGGCCGCGGACTGCACGCCGTACACCCCGGAGCCGAAGTAGATCTGGTTCAGGTACAACGCGAGTATCTCCTGCTTGGAGAAGTTGCGCTCTATCTGCAGGGCCAGCACCATCTCCTTTATCTTCCTGGTTATGGTCTTGGAACGCTCGAGGAAGATGTTCTTGGAGAGCTGCTGCGTCAGCGTGGAGCCGCCCTGCGCGGTGCGGCGGTGAAGGATGTCGCGCATCAGCGCGCGGGCTATGCCGCGCGGCGAGATGCCCCAGTGGCGGAAGAAGTTCTGGTCTTCCATCGCGATGACCGCGTTCTGCATGTCCACCGGGATCTTGTTCAACGGCAGGATCGCGCGCTTCTCCACCGAGAACTCGGCTATGACGTTGTTGTTGATGTCGTAGACGTAGGTGGTCAGCGAAGGAGTGTATTCGTCCAGCTTGTCCACCGACGGGATGTCCGAGAGGATCTTGCGCATCAGCACCGCGGCCGTCAGCACGGCGGCGGCGGAGACGATGCCGATCAGGTAGACCGCCTTCAGGACCAGCTCGCGGGCCGAGAGCCCGTCCAGATAGTCCAGGAAGTCCTTTACGAATTTCATCCACTTAATTATATAGTTTATGCCCCCTGAAGGCAAAACCGGCCCCGGCGCGCCTGCTTTGATACCGCTCCGGGTAAAATGATACATTCGTATTGATATGAAAAAGACCATCACCCTGGTCCTGGCCGCGGCGGCCCTTGCCGCCTGTTCGCGTCAGGACGACAAGGTACTGGCCCGCGTGGGCCCCGAGAAGATAACAGAAGGCTACTTCGAGGAGAAACTCTCCGAGATCAGCCCCGCCGCGCAGGAGTACCTCTCCTCCAAGGCCGGCCGCAAGCAGTTCCTGGACGTGCTGATACACGAGCGACTGATGCTGATAGCGGCGCGCGGCAGCAAGGTCGCCTCCGGGGACGACTACAAGGCCCGCATCCGCGATAAAGAAGCCGAGATGAAGAAGGACTTCGCCTCTTACAAGGATTTCCTGCTGACGCGCATGTGGATAGAGGCCCTGCGCAACGGGGAGCTGAAGGTGACCGAGGACGAGATCAAGGAGTATTACGAGAAATACCCCTACAAGGTCAGGCTGGCGCACATCCTGATGCCCAGCTACGAGGAGGCGGACAAGGTCATGAAGAAGCTTAAGGCCGGCGCCGACTTCGACAAGACGGCCAAGGAATACTCGATGGACAAGGACGCGGTGCGGCTGCCTCCGGTCATGTACGGCGAGTTCATGCCGGAGCTCGAGGACATGGCCTTCAAGATGAAGGTAGGGGAGACCCAAGGCATCGTAAAGACGGCCATGGGCTTCCATATCCTGAAGAAGCTGGGCCAGGAGAAGGCGGACTTCGCCTCCTCCACGGACCGCATACGCAAGATCCTGGAGAAGAAGAAGTTCGACGACTACCTGGCCAAGTTCCAGGAGAAGAACAAGGTGGAGGTCCTAGATGAACAGTATAAATAGCTTTCTGGCCGCGGCCCTGCTGGCCGCGTCCGTCCCCGCGGAGGCCAAGGTCGTGGAGGACCTGGCGGCGCGGGTGAACAACGAACCCGTCACTATGTCCGAGTACAACAAGGCCAAGGACGCGCTGACAGAGCAGTACGCGGCGGCGATGCCGGACTTCTTCAAGCAGAAGGACGCGGAGGCCCAGCTGGAGAAGGCCGCGCTCGACAAACTGGTCGACGAGGCCCTGCTCCGCCAGAAGGCCGAGTCGATGAAACTGAAGGTCTACGAGCGCGAACTGGAGAACGGCGTGGCCGAGATCCGCAAGCGCTTCACACGTTCGCCCGAAGGCGCCGCACTCTCCACCGACAAGGCCGAGGAGGCCTTCCAGGCGGAGCTGCGCAAGGAAGGCGTCACGATGGACGAGTTCCGGGAGCGGATCCGCAAGCAACTGATGGTCCAAAAGCTCGTGCAGGAGACCGTGAAGGCCCGCGCCAAGATGCCAGGCGACGACGACGTCAGGAAGTACTTCGACGACATAGTCCTGGTGCTGAAGGGCAAGGCCGACGATGTGAAGGGTATGAGCGACGAGGAAAAACAGGACCTGATGGCCGTAGCAGGCAAGTTCAGGGAGCTGACCGCCGAGCGCCTGCGCCTGCGCCACATACTGGTCGAGGTCAAGGAGGGCGCCACCGAGGCCGAGCAGAAGGCGGCCGCCGACAAGGCCGCCTCGATAAAGAAGCAGCTCGACTCCGGGGCCGACTTCGGCTAGCTGGCCGAGAAGGATTCCGACGTCAAGGAGAGCGCCGCCCGCGCCGGCGACATCGGCTACGTGGTGAAAGGAATGCTGCCGGAGGAGGTGGAGAGCGCCGCTTTCAAGCTGCAAGTGGGCGAGAACTCCGCCCCTATAAAGTCCAAGTTCGGCTGGCACATCCTGCGTCTCGAGGAGAAGCGCGCGGAGCAGAAGCTGCGCTTCGAGGCCGTCAGGGACGACCTGGAGCAGCTGATGTCGCAGAACGCCTTCGCCGAGGAGCTCGGCAAGTACGTCAAGGAGCTCCGGAAGGACGCCAAGATCCAGATCTTCGCGGACAAGAAGGACAAGTAAGCCACCCGCAGCACGGCCACGGGAAGGCGCGACCCTCCCGTGGCCGTTTTTTTACCGCTGATAATGAAACCGTCGATACTGATAACCGCGGGAGACCCTTTAGGCATAGGGCCGGAGATAACCGTCAAGGCCCTGCGCAGCCCCGCCGTACGGCGCAGCTGCCTGCCCGCCGTGATAGGGGACACCGCCGCCATGCGGCGCGCCGGCTGGACAACCTCCCTCTGCCCGCTGATACCCTGCGACGCCGCGGCAGGAGCCTCCGGCAGGCCCCGCCCCACCGCCGCCGGCGGAGCGGCCTCGCTTAAAGCCGTGCTGGGAGCGGTACGCCTGCTGAAGGAAGGCGCGTTCGGCGCCATGGTCACCGCGCCCGTCTCAAAAGAGGCCTGGACCCTGGCAGGAGCCCCCGCCCCCGCCCACACCGACCTTTTCCGGCTCCTGGAGAAGCGCGAGCCGCTGATGCTCTTCTCCCGCGGCCGCGTCAACGCCGCGCTGGTGACCGAGCACGCGCCCCTGCGCGACCTGCCCCGCCTCCTGACGAAGGCGCTGGTGAAGGAGAAGGCTTTGCTTTTCCGTTCCGCGCTGCGGGCGCTGGGGCACGGGGAGCCCCGCATAGCGCTCTGCGCGCTGAACCCGCACGCCGGCGACGGCGGCGTGATCGGCCGCGAGGAGATCTCGACGCTGAGGCCGGCAGCCCGCGAGCTGCGGCGCCGGGGCCTGCGCGTGAACGGCCCGCTGCCGTCCGACGCCGCCTGGGCCTCGCACCTGGCCGGCGAAAGCGACGGCCTTCTCTGCCTCTACCACGACCAGGCGCTGGCCCCGCTGAAGGTGGCACCCTGCGGCGGCCCGGCCGTGCACTGGACCTGGGGCCTGCCTTTCATCCGCACCTCGCCGACGCACGGCACCGCCTTCGATATAGCCTGGAAGGGCAGGGCGGACGCGTCGAGCATGGCGGCGGCTATCGCCTTCGCGGCCGGGCTGGCTGCCGGGAGGGCCCGTGGCTGAGCTGATAGGCTACGCCGCCTCGGCGCTGGTTGCGCTGTCGCTGCTGACCAGCAACGTGCTGCGCCTGCGGGTCCTGAACCTGGCGGGAGCTCTCGCCTTCGTCCTGTACGGGGCGCTGGTAAAGGCCTGGCCGGTATTCGCGGTGAACCTGTTCGTGGCGGGCATAGACCTCTGGCACATCATAGCGCTGAAGTCCAAGAAGGACGTGTTCAGGCTGATGCCGGTGGGGGAGCGGGACCCGCTGCTTTCCAATTTCCTGTCCTATCACGCCCGCGGTATCTGGCAGTATTTCCCCGACTTCGACCTGTCGGCGCTCAGATCGCCCCGGTGCGTCTTCATCCTGCGCAACCTGCTGCCGGTGGGGCTCTTCGTCTACACCGAGGAAGGGACCGACGTCCGCGTGCACCTGGACTATGTCTCCGAGGACTACCGCGACCTGAAAAGCGCGCGCTTCCTGTTCAACAGCACGCGCGGCGGCGGGGCGTTCGTCGGTTTCGCGACGTTCACGGCCGCGGCCGCCTCGGAGAAGCACGCCGCTTACCTGAGGAAGATGGGATTCGAGGAAGAGGCCGGCAGAAGCGGTTTCTTCCGCCGGAAGATCTGAGCCCCTCTCAGGGCACCTGCGAGAGCTTCACTTCGCCCCTGGCGGGGATCGCGGAAGCGGAGTAGAAGTCGTGCTGCGGCTCGTAGTTTCCGGCCGACATGGCCATCGGGTCGACCCTGTAGCTGACCACCACCTTGCCGCCGGCGGCGCTCACCGCAGTTATCCGGAATATGCCGTTCGGCAGGTCCGACACCGAGACCAGCACCAGCACGCGCTCCCGCGAGAAATCCGGGGAAGGGACGCCGCGCGGTCCGACGGACGCGGACTGCAGGTCGGAGCGGCATTTGTGCGAATTGGCGAAGGCCCACCAGGTCTCGGAGCTCTTGAACACCTTGAAATCCACAGGGGCCGTCAGTAACGTGACGCCCTCCTGGCCGCCGCCCCGGCCCAGTTCCGGCATCGCCGCGGCCTTCAGCTTCTGTTCCGCCGGGTCCTCGCCTATCTTGCGCATTTTGCGGTCCAGGTCGGAATCCTCCAGCTTCACCGGGGCCGGCTTCTTCTTGCCGCCGCCCATCTCGTTTAGCATGTCCATCATGCCCTGCGGCTTCTCCGCCACGCCGTTGAAATCCTGGTCCTTCACCAGCCTTATCCCACCCACCGAGGTCACGGCGGCGGAAGTCGAGAGGCCTGTCCTGAAGGGGATGTACTGCGAGCCGCTGCGGCTGGCGGCCCGCGCGGCCGCTATGGCCTGTCCGGCCATGGCCCTGGGGTCATCCTCCTGCTGCTCCCCCACCTCCGCGCGCTCCGTGCGCTCTCCGGTCAGCGTGCCCAGGTAGTTCGCCAGCATCAGCAGCGAGAAAGCCGCTATGAGGCCGGAAAAAATGTAGATGAAAAGGCGCACTATCCTGGTGTCCATGCCTGTAGTATACAAAAACTCCCGCACAAGGATTTAACCAATAGTTATTAATTCTGTAACAGGGCGGCGCTAGAATTTAACCGTATAATTATGAGCGACATTAGTCATTTCCTTAATCCTATCGTTATCCCCGCGGCGGGCGGCCTGCATGGTCGGCCGGCGGCCGGCGGGGACTGGAAGGCGATATGAAATATTGGGCGTACGTCAATAACGAGATACTCGGCCCTTTCGAAAAGGAGCAGCTGCGGGAGCTTCCCGCCTACTCACCCTCCCTGCTGGTCTGCCCCCAGACGCCCGTAGGCGAAAAGACCGCCGACTGGAAAGAGATCTCGTCCTATCCCGAACTCGGGGACGGAGCCCCCGCCTCCGGACAGCAGGCGCCAGCTCGGGCCCCTGCCGCGGAAGCCCCCGCCCCAGGTCTCGCCGCGCAGCCGGAGCCGGCCAAGAAGCCTTTCGCGGAGCCGGCCATAGAGCCGGTCAGTCTCAGTTTCAAGAAGCTCGGCGGCGGACAGAGCGTGGACCCGGCCCCGCCGTCCTCGCATGCTCCCGGCCTAGGGAATATAGAAATCGCGCATTTCGGCAGCAAGCCCGCTCCCGCGCCGAAGCCGGCGCAGGAACAGGCCCCGGCCCAGGAGCCTGCGCAGCAGTCCTCCTCGGCTTTCGACCCGATAAGCCTTTCGCAGATAGTCAGGCGCGGCGAGACCATCTCGGGCCAGGAAGCGCAGTCTCCCAGGAACGACGAGATCTCTCTGGAGCCCAGGACCTCCGGCGCCGCCATACCCCCGCAGGAGGCCGCTGCCCCCGAGCCGCAGCAGGCCCCGGCGCCCGTGCCGGAGCCTGCCCGGATAGAGGAACCGGTAAGGACGCAGTTCCCGCCGGAGGCCGCTCCAGCGGCAGCGCCGCAGCCTGCCGCCCAGCCCGTCATGGACGTGGGCGGCCTGGAGCGCCTGATAGCGAAGCTGGACGCGCTTTCCCGCAGCGCCGCCACGAAGAACGACGTGGAGGCGGCCGTTTCTCCGCTCCGCCAGAAGCTGGACCAGCTGAGCCTGCAGCCGGCCTCCTCGTCCGGCGATTCCCAGTTCCAGCGCCAGGTAATGGAGAAGCTTTATTATCTGGAGACCTCGGTAGGGGACCTGAAGAAGAACCTGCAGGCACCTCCCCCCGCGGCCGCAAAGCCGGCGGAGATGAAGCCGGAACCGGTCTCGGAAACCGTGTTCGGTGTCCAGCCCGCGCGCGAGCCGGAGAACAAGAAGAAGGAGCCGGAGCCGCAGAAGGAGACCGCCAAGCAGGAGATAAAGGACGAAGGCACTAAGAAGTCCAATCTCGGCATGGCCGTCAAGAAGGTGCTGAAGCTGGTGGTAACGCTCGTGCTGCTGGCGGCGGTGCTGCTCGGCGCAGTGATAGGACTTAAGAACTTCGGCATCTTCGACGCCACCAAGTTCATCCCCTTCCAGCTTCCCTTCGTAAGCGCCCCGGCGCAGCAGCCGGCGGAAGGCGCGGGCCAGGAAACCCCGGCCCCGGAACAGGCCGCCAAGACACAGCCGGAGCAGGAAGCCCCGGCGCAGCAACCCCCGGCCGCGCAGGAGGCCAAGGCGCCAGCCATACCGCCGGAAGTCGTGCCGGAGATGATCTATATAACCAGGACGTTCGCCTTCAAGAACAGCGGCGAGACGCTGGAGAACACCCTGGCCGCAAGCGCCGAGAAGTCAGGAGGCACCTACAGCGTGGATAATTGGGTCGTCTCGCTGGGGGATGGAGGCAAATACTCCATAGTCGCGACGGTCCCCTCCAAGACGGCCAGCCTGGTCTATGCCTTCACGGTGGACCGGGAAAAGAAGCTCGTGGAACCCGCCAATGACCTGGCCAAAGCGCTGTTCGCCGACGCCGCGAAGAAACGCGCGCCGAAACGCGCCGCGCAGGCCGGCAGGAAGCCTGCCGCCGCGGCACGCAAGCCCGCCGCCAAGGCGGCGGCCAAGCCCAAGCGCCAGCCGGCCAAAGCCGCGGCCAAGCCGGCCGCCGAGGACGAATACGAATACGTTTACGAGGACGAGGAATAGCGGGACCGGTAGCCCCGGTCGCAGCCAGGCACGGCCCCCTCACGGGGCCGTGTTATTTTCTGGAGATCCTGAGCGACCGCCTGGCGGCCGCCGTGCGCAGCCCGTAGCCGACCAGTTTGGCCACGACCCTGGACGGCGGAACGCCCGTCCTGGCCCAGAGGCGCGGGTACAGGCTGTGCGAGGTAAAGCCCGGCAGCGTGTTGATCTCGCAGAACCACGCCCTCTCCGGCCGCCTGGGGTCCACCAGGAAATCCACCCTTGCCATGCCGGTGCAGCCGAGCGCGTGGAAAGCCTTCACGGCCAGGTCCCGCAGGCGGCGCGACACGGCGGCCGGCAGCGGCGCCGGCAGCAGGAACTCCATGCCGGAGTCGTCGAGGTACTTTGCCTCGTAGTCGAAGAACTCGTGTTTGCCTTTCGGGACCACCTCGCCGGTAACGCTGGCGGCGGCTTTGGCCTGGTCGCCCAGCACGCCGCAGACTATCTCCCTGGCACGGTCCACGCCCTTCTCTATCATCACGGCGGAATCGAAACGGAAGGCCTTGAGAACGGCCGGTTTCAGCTCGGCCAGGGACTTCACTTTTGAAACCCCCACCGAAGAGCCCAGCGAGACGGGCTTGACGAAAAGCGGATAGCCGAGCGAGGCGGCCTTCTTCAGCAGCGGCCCCATAGCGGCCTTCTGATGCGCCCTGATGACCACGTGCGGCAGCACCGGCACGCCCGCCAGGGCCGCCAGCGCTTTCGATATCTCCTTGTCCATGCCCACCGCGGAGGCGGTGACGCCGCAGCCGGCGTAAGGGATGGCGGCCAGCTCCATGAAGCCCTGCAGCACGCCGTCCTCACCGGTAGTGCCGTGTATTATGGGGAACAGGGCGTCAGGCTTCAGCCTTCCCCCTCCCTTCTTCACGAAGCAGGCCCCGGAGAGAGAAGGCTCCACTTCGGGGCCGGAGAGACGGCCGGCCTGAAGGTCCGCCGGCTTCACCAGCCGCCAGGCCCCGCCGCGCGGCGCATAGAGCGGGAATACCGCGAAGCCGGCTTTCGCGAGTTCCGCGCAGACGGTTTTGGCGGACTCCACCGAGACCTCGTGCTCTGAAGACCTGCCGCCGAAGATCACGCCTATCTTCTTTTTCATGTTGTCAGCCTCCGCGCTATAAAGCGCCTCCTATACCGGAAATTATGCCGCCGCCGAGCACCTCGTCCCCGTCGTAAAAGACGGCAGCCTGGCCCGGGGCCACCGCGAACTGCGGCTTGTCCAGGCTTACCTGCGCGCCCCCCCTGCCGATCAGAACGCGGCACGCGGCAGGCTTATGCCTGTAGCGTATCTGCACGCTGGTCCTGAACTCGCCGCTCTCCGGCGCCTTAAGCCAGTTCAGGCCTGTCACCGTAAAGGCGGCGCTGTGGGCCGCAGAAAGCGGGCCCATTACCACCTCGTTAGTTCCCGGCCGCACCTCGGTCACGTAAAGGCGGGCACCGCCGTATACGCCGGTGCCGCGGCGCTGGCCCACCGTGAAATTGAAGAAGCCGTTGTGCCGCCCCAGCCGCTTGCCGGACACGTCCACTATGTAGCCGGGGCGCGGCTTCACGCCGGCCTCTTTGCCCAGGTAGGTCCCGTAATTCCCCTGAGTGACGAAGCAGATATCCTTGGATTCCGGCTCGGAGGCGGACGGCAGGGACAGCTTGGCCGCGGCCTTCCTGACCTCGCTCTTGGTCATGTCGCCCAGCGGGAAGAGCAGGCGCGGCAGCTGCGCTCTGCGCAGGCAGTAGAGGAAATAGCTCTGGTCCTTCAGCGGGTCGGTGCCGCGGCAAAGGGCGTAGCGGTCGCCCTCCTTTGCGATGCGGGCGTAATGCCCGGTGGCCAGGTAGCCCGCGCCCAGCGACAGCGCCAGCTTGTAGAGGTAGTCGAACTTGAGATAGCGGTTGCACTCCACGCAGGGGTTGGGCGTGCGGCCGGCCAGGTAGGAGCCGACGAAATCGCCTATGACCTTCTCCGAGAACAGGCCCTGCGCGCTCTTGAAGTAATGCCTGATGCCCAGCGCCTGGGCCGAGGCGCGGGCCTTGTCGGCGCTCTCCGCGCCGCCGCAGCACTTGATGCCGCCCTTGCGCTCCGAGAAGAGGCGCAGCGTGACGCCGATGACCTCGTAGCCCTGCTCCTTGAGCAGCGCCGCGGCCACCGACGAGTCCACGCCGCCGGACATCGCCACTACGACCTTCTTCTTCATCCACATTATTCTATCTATTTAGCGAAGCCGAAGGAAAAGAGGGACGTTAATCTGGACAGCGGCGGCCGAGGATGGGTCCGGAGGGCCGTCGCGGACCGAAGCCGCTTGCGTAGCGCGGCGAGGGAGTGACGAGCGGCGCGAACGGTGTTCGCGACCGCGTGCCCGACGGAGCTATCCCCGGCCAGCCGCAAAAAAGAGGGACCCGGAGGTCCCTCTTTTCCCCGCCCTGAGCGGCCGTTACTGGCCGAAATCGAACCCCTTGAAGAGGTCCTCCTCGGCCTGGCCTCCGCCGGCCGGCGCTCCCGCGGGGGCGGCGGTACCGGCGCCGGCGGCGGGAGCCGCCGGCTGCGGGGCGGGCGAGCCCGGCAGGGCCTGCAGCCTGCCCTTGCCCTCTCCCACCGGCTGCACTATGATCTTGCGTATCCCCTCGGGAAAAGCGAGGAACCCGGTGTCCATGTTGTAGTAGATCCGGAAAGGCGTCTCCTTGACCTGCGGCTCGTAGGCCTTGCCCAGGTTCAGCTTCTGCTGGTCCCAGCCGGGATTGTAGACGAGCTTTCCGCGCACGTCCACCTCGTTGTCCTTCACCGGGAGCGAGAAATGTATCTTGTACAGGCCCATAGTGTCGCTGATGCCGGGCGCGAAGGAAAGGTTTATAGCCGAATTCGCGTTCTCTTCCAGCGGCAGCTCCCCGCCCACGCCTCCGCCCTCGCCGCCGGCCTTGTTGCCGGTGTCGGGCATGACCTTCACGGTCACGCCTTCGATGGGATTGCCCTGGTAATCCGTCACCACGCCCTGTATGTTGCCCTCCAGGAACAGCCCCATCTTCGTGGTGGAGAAGAACAGGAACTCTCGCTTGCCGGTGACCTTCTTGGTGAGCGACAGGTCGCCTACGCGCTGGTCCGAGAAATCCACCACGTTGAGCCGCTTGAGGCCGCCCATGCAGCCCGTCAGGGGGGCCGCCAGCAGAGCGAGCGCGAGTATCTTGATAGCGTGTCTGTTCATATAAGACTTTCCTGCTCAGGGGCCGGGCTCGGCCGGGGCGTCTCCGGCGGGGGCGGGCGTCTCCGGGGCCTGCGCCTCCGGCGCGGCCGGCGCTCCGCCCTCCGGCGGAGGCGGCGCCTTCTCCGCGGCGGCGGGGGCGGCCTTGCCCTTCTCTCCCGGGGGACCGGTGGGGTCGGGGTAGGGGTTGTTCTTGATGAAGAAGACCACCCTGCGGTTCTTCTTGCGGTCGGCTTCCGTGTCGTTGGGCACTATGGGGTGGTATTCACCGTACCCCACGGCCGCCAGGTGCTTGGGCGGGAAATTATCGGCGAGCAGGGATTTCACCACGCTGGTGGCGCGGGCCGTGGACAACTCCCAGTTGGAATCGTACTGTTTGGTCCTGATCGGGATGTTGTCGGTGTGGCCTTCCACCACGATATCGTGCTTCTCGGCCAGCTTGAAGAGTATAGGGCTCAGCTTGGCCATCTGCTCGGTCATCTGCGGGGTCAGCTCGGCGCTGCCGCTCTGGAAGAAGGCCACCTGGCTCTGCTCCTCCAGCGTGATGCGCATGCCTTCCTTGTCCATCTGCACCTGGCCCACCATCTTGCCCTGGTCTATCATGTCCTGCACTTCCTGCTGGGCCTTCTGCATGTCCTTGTTCAAGGCGGCGGACAGGGCGTACAGGATGACGAAGAAGCAGACCAGCTCCGTCATCAGGTCGGCGTAGTTGACCATCCACGGCGGGGCCGGGTGGCCTATAGGGGCCACCCTGGAATCGTCCTCGGGGATCATCCCCTTAACTTTGACGGCCATAAGTTAAGCGGCGGCTTCCTTCTTCACCGCCTTGCGCTTCTCGGGCTCAAGGTAGGCCTTCAGGTTGGCCTCCACCACGCTGGGCGTAGCGCCGCTCTGCAGCAGCAGCACCCCGCGGATGATGATCTCCTTTACGAACAGCTCCTCCTCGGAACGGTGCTTGAGCTTGCCGGCCATAGGCAGGAAAAGCCAGTAGCCCGAGCCCAGGCCGAAGAACGCGGCCGCCAGCGCCAGGGCCATGCGGCGCGGCACCTGGGCCACGTCGTCGATGGAGGAGAGCATCAGGATCATGCCGAGCACGGTGCCGATGATGCCGAACGCCGGGGCGTAGGTGCCCAGCGCGTTGAAGATCTCGCGGCCCGCCTTGTGGCGCTCGCGGATGAAGTCCAGCTCGGTCTCGAGCATGTTCCGGATGAACTCGTGGTCGGCGCCGTCGATCACCAGCTGCACGCCGCGCTTCAGGAAATCGTTGTCGATGGCCTTGGCGTCGGCCTCCAGCGCCAGGAAGCCCTCGCGCTTGGCCTTCTGCGAGAGGGAGACGAAGGTGGAGACCAGCTTGGAGGTGTCCTCGCCCTTGGAAGCCATGACCTTCTTGAGGACCTTGCCGACGCTTATCACCGAGGAGAGCGGGAAGTTGACCAGCAGCGCGCAGAAAGTGCCGCCCATGACGATCAGGAAGGCCTCCACGTTCAGGAACGGCTTGAAGCCCGCCATGCCCTCGCCCAGGTAGACCGAGACCACGACGAAGCCGAAAAAGACCACTATGCCGGTCAGCGTTGCTATGTCCATAAGCCGATGAGTCCCTTATTTCTTCTCGTAGCCTTCGAGCGGGTTGACGCATTTCCGCTCGGAATAGACCTTCTTCTTGTACTCCACGACCAGCGCTATCACCTCGTCGACTGGGTTCTTCACCAGGAACCGGTTGCCGGTGGCCAGGTTGATCACGGTGTCCGGGGCGGATTCCACGCTCTCTATGAGCTCGGCGTTGACCACCACCGTGGCGCCGTTGAGTTTCTGCAGCTTGATCATCGTAGTAATTATACTTTAATTGAAATACGGGACAAGGCGGCGGAAACGCGCGTTCCCCCGCCCTGCCGCCGCCCCGCGGGGTATTACTGAGGCTTCTCCTCTTTCTTGCCCTTCAGCGCCCACTTAAGCCTGGAAGCCACGGAGGCCTCCATGTCCTTGTAGCGCCGCACCTCGGCGGAAAGCTCTTCCATGCGGGCGGAGAGGTCGGCCGCCTGGGCGTCGGCCGCGGCCTGTATGGCGGCGGCGTTGGAGCTCTCGTTCTCCAGCTGGACGGCGGCCTCCTGGGCCGCGAGCTCCATCTGCTGGACCTTCTGCTTGAGGAAAAGCACCTCGGACTCGAAACGGGCGCGGTTCTCGCTCTCTATGCGCAGGCTCTCGGCCTGGGCCTTGAGGTCCTCGGCGGCCTTGGCGGCCCCGGAGGAGGCGGAGGCGGAAAGCTCGGCCAGCCTCGCCTCCATGGTGGAAAATTTCTCGCGCAGCGCGGCCAGCTCGGCGGAGGTCTTCTGGCGCTCCTCCTCGGCCTCGCGGGCGGTCCGCTGGGCGTTCTCTTCCCTTACCACTGCCTCGGCGCGGCGGGCCTCGGCCTTCTCGGCCTGCTCGTCGCGGCGCTTGGCCTCGGCTTCGGCGCGGGCGAGGCGCTCCTCGAAATCCTTGCTGCGGGCCGACATGGTCTTCTCGAAGACCGCGGCTTCGGCGGCCAGGCGGCGATTCTCTGCCTCCAGGCGGACGATCGCGTCGGCGGAGGAGGAGGCGGAGGCGCGGGCCTCGTGCAGCTCGGAGGCGTGCGAGGCCTCCAGCTGCTTCCTGACCGCGGACTTCTCCTCTTCCAGCGCGGACTCGTACTGCATCCTGAGCTGGGACACCCGCGAATCGAACTCGGCCTGGCGCTCGGCGGCCAGGCGCGCGAGCTCGCCCTGGTGCTCGCCGGAGATCTTGGCCACGGCGGCCTGATGGGCCGCGGCTGCCCTGGCGGCCTCCTCGCGGCGGGCGGCTTCCAGGCGGGACACCTCGGCCTGGTGGGCCGCGGCCGCCTGCGCCAGCTCCTGCTGGTGCACGGCGGACAGGCGGGCCTGCTCCTCCTGGTGCAGTCGGGCGGCCTCGGCCATCTCTTCGGAATGCTTGGCGCCCATCTCGACGGCGTAGCCGTTCTTGATCCTGTTTATCTCGGACTTCGCGGCCGCGGCCTGCGAGTCGAGCTCCTGCTGGTGGGCGGCCTTGATGCCGTCAAGCTCGGCCTTGAGCTTGCGCATCTCCTCCACCTGGCCGGCCATGGTCTGGGCGAGCTGCATCTTCTCCATCTTCAGCTGGCCGCGCTCCTTCTCGAGCACGGCGTTGATGGCCTGCACGCGGGAGACGAAGCCCTTAAGCTTCATCAGCTCCGATATCGCGCGGACCTTCTCGCCGGACACGTCGGCAATGATCTTTTCCTTCTCCTGCAGCTGGGCCTCGAAGCGCTCGGCCTCCTTGCGCAGGGCGTCGTTCATCTCGGAATTCTTGCGGTCGGCTATGGAGCCGAGGTCGGCCTGCAGGCGCCCTATCTCGCCCTGCAGCTTCTCGATCTCGGCGGAATGCTTCTCGGAGGAGTGCCTGGCCTCCATGCGGGCGGTCTCCTCGCGGGCCTTCAGCGAGGCGTTCTCGGACTTCACCTCGGCGATCTCCCGTTCCTTCTCGGGGATCATCTTGATATAGGATTCTATGGACGCCTTCTCGCGGTCGGCGCGGGCCGCCTCGTCGCGCAGCTTGGCCAGCTCGCGCTCCGACATGGTCTTCTCCATGGAACGCTCCATGGACACCTTGCGGTACTCGTCCTCCAGGTCGCGCAGCTTCTCGGCCGCGGACTTGAGCGAGCGTATCGTCTCTTCGCGGGAGATGATCTCCTTCTGCCACTGGGCCTTCTCGTCCAGCCAGCGGCGCTCCATCTCCTGCAGGCGGTAGATGAAATGGCTCTCTACGTCCTTGCCCTGGACCTCGCGCTCGGCCATCTGGTTCTTGAGCGTGGTCATCCAGGTCTCGCGCTCCTGCGCGAGGCGGGTCTCCAGCTCCTTGATCTTGCTCTTGAGGGTGAGGCGCTCCTCCTCGACCTCGTGGTCGCGGCGGTCGCGGCGCATCTTCTCCTGGATGTCCTTCAGCGAGGACTCCACGCGGGAGGAAAGGGCCTCGTCCTGCTGGTTCTTCAGCGTGGCGAGCAGGGCCTTCTCCTTCTCCTGCGAGAGGAGCTTCTCCATGTCGTTGATCTTCTTCTCCAGCCTGTCCTTCTCCTCCTGCAGGCGGCGCGCCTCGGCGTCGTCCTTCTGCGGGGCGGCGGCCTGCTGCGGCGCGGGCTGCGCGGCGAAGCCGCCGGGGGCCATGGGCTGGAAGGCGGCTGGCGCGGCTCCGGGGAAAGAGGGCAGGGACGGCATGGAAGGCAGGCCGGGCTTTCCTCCGGGAGGCGGCGGCAGGCCGGGCTTCATCGCTCCCGGGGGGAGCGGCGGCATGCCAGGCGGCTTCGGCAGTTTGTTGTCCTTGTCGTCCATATTGAACATCGCGCCTAAAGCTGGTATCACGCAAATATTCTAAAAAAACCCCGTTTCGCTTTGGTTACAGACTTATTAACAACTTAAAACGGCTCTTCCTAGTTTAGCGTGGGCAATCGCGGTTTGTCTCCCGGGCGCCACGGGGACCGGAACGCAAAACGCGCTCGTCCACACCGTGGCCTCGCTCATCATTCGGGCTCGGCGCTGTGCAAGCCTCGCCCTCACGAAGGTTTTGCTAACCCGGTCCCCGCGTCGCCCTTAGGCGGCCACCCACGCGATTACCGGAAGAACCAAGCTATATATCTGTCCCTCATTATAAACTTGTCCCCTTTTGCGGCCGGGGGATGGCTCCCGAGGGCCTTCGCGGAGGGAGGCGCTTGCGTAGCGCGCCGACCGAGTGGAGCGAAGCGACACCGCAGTGTGAGGAGGGGCGGCCACGGTGTGGCCGACCCCGTGCCCAAGGGAGCCATCCCCAGGGCGCAAATCTTACCGTCCGACGCTGGCTTTGAAGCCGGCCAGCCACTCCGTAGCCGCCGGGTCCCCTGACAGGGCGGCGTACTTCTCGTAGGCCGCCACCGCGTCGTCCACCCTCTGCAAAGCGTAATAGGCCGCGCCCAGGTACTGCCAGGTCT
>DAIENX010000018.1:0-48980 GCA_027340875.1 Elusimicrobiota bacterium | reverse complement strand
CCGTGTCAACTTCCGTAGTTGTTCCAATGGAAGTTGATTCTCGGGATGCAAAATTTGAATCTGATATAGCGGAAGCAGAAAAGCGGATTAATGAACTAGCTCGCCAAAACAGGTTGTCGAATGAGCAAAAAGCCTCTCTCTATCGGGAAGAAGCAAAAAAGACCCTTTCCCTTCGGGACAGCAAACAGATTAATAAGCTTTCCAAACTGATGTCCTCAAAGGAAAAAGCCATTGTTTTTTTTACAAAAGAAATCGAGCTTAATCCAAATCCTCAAGCTTATCATTTGCGGGGGGTAACTTATCAGGAGCTCCGTCAGTATGATAACGCAATAAAGGATTTTACCGCTGCTATACAGTTTAAAGATCAGACGGCGAAATATCCTTATGAATATTCTAAGGCAGAAGCCTATCGGTTACGGGGAATGACATATAAAATGGAAAAAGATTACCCGAAAGCCCTGGCGGACGTAAATGCCGCAATCGAATTAAATCCGCGCGATGTGGGGTATTCATATGGAGATAGATGTGATATTTACTTAAAAATGGGGCAGATTAAGGAAGCCGCAAAAGATGCGGAAGCATTTTTTCAATCACCAAGAATCTCAAAAAGGGATAAAGAAAACTTCTCAAAAAGCGGGCAATGTCAAGACCTTGCGGAGGCTGGAATCTATGTTGATGGCTGTAAGGATTTGGCGTATTTTAAGGAGTGGGAACAGAAGTTTTTAAATAAAACCAAGCCTTCACGGAAGACTCTTAAGAACGGAGGGAAGTAATATGTGGCTTAAACAAATCTCGGGAATATTGATTTTATTTGGGATTGTCACGGTTGCATTTGCGACGTGTATAGATCAGGTAAGGAACGTTAAGACACGGGAGTATTGCGAAGACTATTATGCTTGTGACGACGATCCCAAGCCTGATCCTGAAGACTGGTGGCTTAGAAACTGCTGCGGGAATTGGCAGGAAGATGAATCGGAGTGGACGGACTGTGTTGAGGATTGTGAGCCTGGGACATGCGAACATTGGACCGGTCATGGCCGGGCAGGCAGTTTTACTTGTCATAGGAGTATCTGTATTAAAACAAGCCCTAAAACATCCCTATGTGATGATTATGAATGTTCTGATCAATCTAAGGTGGATGAGTATTATTCGACTTGCACGGACCCGGTTTGCAATAAAGGCAATTCTTTCGGGAACACTTCACAGATATATAGGGAATCTCCCCAGTTTGCATCCCATTGAAACACTACCCTTTATCTAAATCGTAGAGAAACCCCCGCGGGCTTGGGGCGGAGGCGCGGGGACGAAGCGGCGGCGCTAAGAGGGGCGGCCGAGCAGGTCGCGGACGCCGCGCAGGCGGCCGGAGGGGACGTTGGGCCGGGAGGTCATCAGGTACTGCTCGCGCGTCATGGGCGGCGGGTCGAACAGGGAGAAGAGCGGCAGCAGCGGGTAGAACAGGCGGCGCGGCAGGCCGATGACCGGGCGCCTGACGCCTTCGGCCGCCAGCTCCCGGGCCAGCAGCTCCCTGAAGCTGATGACCTCCTCCCCGCCCAGCTCGAAGGTCTCGTCCTTCAGCGCCGGGTCCTCCGCGGCCCTGCCGAAGCAATCAGCCACGGTCCCCGCGGCTAAGGGCGCCAGCAGGGCGTCCGAGGGCGCCGCGAAGACGGGCGCCAGCCGCGCCAGCTTCCTGAGCTCGGCCCTCAGCCCCTGGCCGGGACCCGTAATATAGGAAGGCCTGAAGATGATGTAAGGAAGGCCGGAAGCGCGCACCAGCTCCTCGCCCTCGAACTTGGTGCGGTGGTAGGCGGACGCCGCGTCCGGGGCGGCACCCAGCGCCGACATCTGCACGAACTTCTTAACCCCGGCGGCCTTGGCGCCCGCCAGCAGGCGCCGCGTGTACTCCACGTGCACCAGGCCGAAAGCGGAGCCGGGCGTCTCCCTTATTATGCCCAGCAGGTTGACTACGACGTCCGGGGAGGCGGACCGCGCCAGCGCCGCCAGGTCTTCGGAAAAAACCGGGAACTCCCCCTTAAGGCCGGAAGCCTTCAGCTTGCCCGGGTCCCGGGTGGGTATGATAAGTTCGTGCGCGGCCAGCCTTCCGGCCACCGCCTTTCCCACGAAGCCGAGGCCGCCCGCTATGAATATCCTCATAGGTCCCCCCCTATAAGCGCCGCCATGTCCGCCGGCAGCGGCGCCTCCGCGGATATCTCCCGGCCGGTGGCCGGGTGCCTGAAACGCAGCTCCGCGGCGTGCAGGGCCTGCCTGCCCAGCCTGAGGCGGCGCGCGTCTTCGGGTGTCAGACTGTCCGCGATGAAGCGCAGGAACATCTCCTCGTCCACCCCGTAGATCTTGTCGCCCACCAGCGGCAGGCCCAGCGCCAGCAGCGAGGCCCTTATCTGGTGCGTGCGACCGGTATGCGGCACGGCCTCCACCAGCCCCAGTTCCCCGCGCCTTCCCAGCGGGGCGAAGCCGGTATCCGCCCAAAGCGGCTCTTTGCCGGGCTCCGGTCCCTCGCCCGTCGAAGGCTCGAAGCGCAGTTTCTTGTTCACCGCCGAGCCCTCGCAGGGCAGCATATAGCCGCGGCAACGCAGCGGCCTCTCCAGCGCGCCCTCGGTGACGGCGATATACTTCTTGAACACGCCGCGCGCCGTGAACTGGGCGCGGCAGGACGCGGCCGCCTCAGGGTTCTTCGCTACCAAGGTCACGCCCGAGGTCTCACGGTCCAGGCGGTTTATGATGCCCGGGTTCTTCACGCCCAGCTCTTCGCGCAGCACGCCCCAGAGCGTGTTCCTGAAATACTTGCCGCCGGGATGGACGGTGAGGTTGCCCGTCTTGCTGACCAGCAGAATGTCGCCGTCCTCGTAAAGCACTTTCACCGCCCTGTCGGCGTAGGGTTCGCTAGCTCCCGAGGGCCGGTAGGTGACCAGGGCCCCCTCCCCAAGGCGGGCGTCCGACCCGACCTCCTCGCCGTTCACCAGCAGCGCGCCGACGCCTATAAGCGCCGACCAGCCCGCCCGGTCATGGTAGGAGAAGCGGGCGCACAGGAAGTCCAGCAGCGTCGCTCCGGCCTCGGCCGCGCCTATGACGCAGCTCATAACCCGGCTTCCCGGTTCAGGTCTGTCCGGGGGCATCAAGCCTGAACCTTATACGCAGCACGCCTTCGGCGAAGCTGCTCGAGATTATACGGAAAACCCCTATCTCCGCGGTGGAGGTCACGTGCGGACCTATACAGGCACAGGAGTCATAATCGCCTATCTTTATGACGCGCACCGTGTCCGCGGCCGCGCCGGGAGGCAGACGGCCAAGGTCCAGGGTTTTGCAGGCCTCGGCCGGGGACATGAACTCCTCCGTTACCGGCAGGTCCGCGCGCACGGCCTCGTTCACCCGTAGCTCCAGCTCCGCCTTCTCCTCAGGGGAGAGGTCCCGGTCGAAGCGATAATCGCACTTCGATCTCTTACGCTCTATATGCGAGCTGAAAGCCCGGCCGCGCCCGAACATGCGGACCATGGTCTGGTTCAGCAGGTGCTCGGCCGTATGCATGCGCGGCTCTGAGTATTCCTTCATCCTTAACCTATTATACCCGAACAGCGGCCCGCGGGGATGAAAGTCCTATATGAGCGTAGGCTAAAAAATCCTGGCCGTCTGGGCCGTACGCCTCTTAGATCCGCCCGCGGTCACTGCTAGAATTATAGTAATGATGAAGCCGAAGACCCTGCTGGCCTCCCTGCTCGCGCTCTTCTTTTCCGCCGCGGCTTTCGCCGCTCCCGCGCAGGTCATACTCATACGCCACGCCGAGAAGCCGGAGTACGGCTCAGAGCTGAGCCCGGAAGGACGCAAACGGGCCGAGGCCCTCGTCTGGTTCTTCCAGACCAACACCAGCGTGACCCGCTACGGCACGCCTGCCGCCATCTACGCCGCCGCCCCTAAGCACGAGGACAGCTCCCTGCGCTCCATCCAGACAGTTACCCCCCTGGCGAACGCGCTGAAGATGGAGATAAACACCGGATTCACGCGCGGCCAGACGCATAAGATCGCCGCCGACATCATGGAGAACCCGGCCTACCGCGGCCGCATGGTGCTCGTCTGCTGGCAGCATACCAACCTGGTCGACATAGTCCACGAGCTGGCCGCCTACTCCAATACGGCCCAGGCCGTATTGGACACCCTGCCTACCGCATGGCCGGACGGGGCTTTCGACAGGGTCTGGATACTGGATTTCCACTACGGCAGGGTCGCCGCTTTCAGGGACATACCGCAGAACCTCCTGCCGGGGGACAGCACGAAATAAAGGGAGAACAGATGAAAAAGATAGCCATTATAGCGCTCATAGCCGCCGCGGCCGCCCCCGCGAGCGCGCAGTTCGCTCTGCAGGACATGAGCCTAGCCGACTTCAGGGCCGCGCAGGCGGACGTTACCCAGCCGGAGGTCCCGCTGCCGCTGCGCGTCGACGGGGAAAAACTTAAGATAGGCTATGTCGGCAAGGCCGAGCGCCTCGACTATATCAGGCGATCTTCGCTGTGGGTCCCGGAGAACGAGCTGAACGTGGCGGCCATAGACTTCAAGACCGGCCCGTACGAGAAGATGAAGTACGCCCCGGAAGAAGTGGTGACCTGCAGCTACGTCCCGATGAAGGAAGCCTACGAGACCGGCCGCCCCAACGGCATGTCCCCCAAGTTCAAGTGCCGCGGCGCCGACGGCAAGACCTTCAAGGTGAAGTACGGCGAGACCGGCGACGTGATGGCCGAGGTGGCCTCCAGCTGGCTGCTCACCGCTATAGGCGCCTACGCCGACCGCATGTACCCGGTGAGGCTCAACTGCCCGGACTGCCCCTCCGACCCGTTCAAGAACGAGGCCGACCGCGGCGCGTGGCGCCAGGGCCAGATGGTGGCCATAGAGGACAAGATAGGCGAGCGGATAGAGGATAAACCCAACTCCGGCGTCGGCTTCGACGAGTTCTACCGGATAGAGGACAAGGTCGGCGCGGAGGCCCTGGCCGGCATGGAGCAGTTCCTCTCCAACTCGGACAACAAGGCCCCGAACCAGGCCATAGCCTGCCGGAAGAAGGACGTGGTGGCCGGGCCCGACGGCAGGGCGACCTGCGCCAGGCCGGTCATCTACCTGCAGGACATGGGCATCAGCTTCGGGGGACGCGGCCTCTATCACAACAGCCGCATGAACTTCGACAAGTGGGCCCGCGAGCGGATGTGGGACTACCCGCGCGAGTGCATCATGCACCTGAACTCCGTCTGGACCAGCTCCCTCAACGGCGCGGACCCGATAGGCAGGGACCTGCACCAGATCGGCGAGGAGGCCCGCCAGATGCTGGTGCGCCGCCTTTCCCTGCTGTCGCGCTCCCAGCTTATAGACCTGTTCACAGCGGCCCGCGCGCCGCTGCGCAAGCCGCAGCACACCGCCGAGGAATGGGCGGACCTTTTCCTGCGCAAAGTCGACCAGCTGCGCTACCCGCGCGGCGGCAAGACCCCCAGCGGTTTCGCCTGCCCCTACCAGGTGGTGCCGCCCAACTCCGCGCAGATCGAGGACCCTATCCACGGCTGAGCGGCCGCGAGGGCATGAAAAAACCGCCGGTCTCCCGGCGGTTTTTTTCGCGCTGACGGCCCCTACCTGGCGGGCGGCTGGTCCGGAGAGGCCTCCCAGCCGCCGTCCTTCAGCATGAACCGCACCGCGCCGCTGAGGGACGCGTTCTCCCCCGGCTTGCAAAGCAGCAGCGACTTCTTCACGGCATAGGCGTCCGAAAGCGACTTGAGCTCCTCCGCCGACATCCTCATCTTCAGCCTCATGACGGGCGTGAAGTCTATCTTCTCCCAGGGCCCCTTCTGAGCCTTCAGGAACTCGTCCAGGAGTATCACGTTCTCGGTGGAGAAGGTCTTGAAGCCCTCCCCCTGCACGGGCACGTTGCAGAGGATATCGTAGGAATAATATACGTCGTGGAACGGCACGCCGAAGACGTCCCCGCCCTTCTCCCCGGTCACTTTCAGCGCGGTCAGCTCAACGCCGCCGCCGTACTGCGCGCGCAGCAGCGCCTTAAGGTATTCCTTCACCGGCGGAGCGGGCGGCTTGCCTCCGGCGCAGGCGGCCAGCAGCAGCGGGACCAGAACGGAAGCGAAGATGTTCTTGTTCATACGATGATATCCCTCGTCTCAGGCCCGCCGGCGCTCAGCCGCCGGTGAACAGCCTGCCGGTAATGACGTACAGCTCGGAGCCGTCCTTCTCGGTCCAGATCTCCGAGTAGTCGAAGTGCAGCCCGTCAGCCTTGATCGTGGTGGTTATGGAAACTTCCGCGCTGTAGGCCTCGCGCAGGGTTATGACGCCGCCCTCGTAGGAGCCGGCGGGATTGCCGGCCTCGTCGAGCAGCTGGGTCCCTTTCTTCGCGAAACGCGCCGGCTCGCTGGCCAGAGCCACGAAGCCGCAGTCGAAATAGCCGCCCTTGCGGAACAGGTACTCGGGGGTATCTTCGAACTCCAGCTTCATGTCGCAGCGCGCTCCGGAACCCTGGTAGGTCCATTCGCCCCAGCCCAGCCATTTGCCGGTCAGGCCGTCGGGCTTTGGCGCACGGCTCCCTCCGACCGCCGGCAGGAACTGCCCGCCGGGCAGGACGTAGCCGGAGCCGTTATATACGGCCGGCTGGAACTTCCCGGTGGCCGCGTAGACGAAGCCGCCGCCCGTCGGTATGACGGTGATCGTTTTACCGGTCCGCGGGTCCAGCAGCAGCAGTACGGACCTGGCCTCCCCGGCCCGGACGGCCTCGGGGGCCGGGACTTTCGGGGCCTCGGCCGTCCGCTCCAAGGCCGGGGCCAGCTGCAGGAACGCGGAGGTCTGGGCGTTAACAGCGGCCGGGAAGGCCGCGAGTACGGCTGCGAAAAGCGCTTTTTTCATTCTGTTCTCCTGAAAGCTTACGTATAAAATCTATCGGTTTTGCGCGGCGCCTGTCAATTTCGGCGGCGGGCCGCGAACTCCGACCGGGGGCCGGTGGTCTTGCGCAGCAGCAGCTCGTCCTCGCCGCGGATGATGAAATCCTTCAGCAGGCCGGCCTTCTCGTAGCCCAGGCGCCCGTACAGCCTGCGCGCTCCCCGGTTGAAAGAGGAAACGCACATGAAGACGTTCGGCCCTTTCGAGAGGATGCGCTTCTCCGCGAAGCGGACCAGGGCCGTTCCCACGCCGCGTCCCCGCCAGCCGGGCGCCACGCAGACGGTCTGGATGTAGCCGTTCAGCACGCCGTAGGTCTGCAGGGCTATGAAGCCGGCGATGGCGCCCTTCTCGCGGGCCGCGTACACCTCGCGCGGCGCGCGCAGCGCGGCCAGGCAGGCCCGGTAGCCGCGGCCCAGCCTCAGCCACGGGTCCGCGGCGGCCATGTACCCGGCGCAGACCCGCAGGTCGGCCGGCTTAGTGGTCCTCGATATGCGCACAAGCCCCCCTTAGACTCCCAGACCAGACAGGTCCTTCTCCGAAAATATCCGCAGGCCGCCCTCGGCCAGCAAGGCCGCGGCTACCCCGCGGCCCGGCACGGTACCGCCGCCGAAAGTGCCGTCATGAACGAAGTCGGGTCCGCACGAAGGACTGCCGGACTTCAGCAGCGCCCTGCGCGCCCCGGTACGCCGGGCCAGCTTCAGCGCCAGCTCCGCGCCCAGACGGAACTTGTCCGTCCTGTCCTCGCCGTCGGCGGAGATGACGCGGCCGCCGCGCAGCTCCGCCGGGGTCCTCGGCACGCCCATGCCGCCGAGCAGCTCCGGGCAGACCGGTACCAGGTCGTAGCGCTCCAGCAGCTTCACCGCGGAGGCGCAGTACTGGTCGCCGCCGTCGTAGCGGCATTTCACGCCCAGCAGGCAGGCGCTGACGAGCAGACTCTCCCTTTCCATCCCGGATATTCTAGCAAACGCCGGCCAAAGAGGATAAAAGTCAGCAAAATACGGAACCCGGCAATTGAGAACCCGCGGCGGCCGCTGTATACTTTAAAAAGGGGGTGGGTTATGAAGCTCGTCAGCTTCTTCCTTGTTGCGGCGATGGCCCCGTTTTTCGCTGCGCTGTTTCCGGCTCCTGTCATGGCGGGCGGCAGTTACGCGTCCCTGGCCGGGGAGCTGGGGGACGCCGCCGTGGATTCCGGCATGAAGCGCATAGCCGTTCTCGGCTTCGCCGTCAAGGCGGGGGCCGGCAGGGAGGAGGGTGATTTCGTCTCGGAGCGCATAGCCGCCGAGCTCGCCCGCCGGGGGGAGCCGGCCCTGATAGAGCGCTCCCAGCTGGACGCCGTCCTGAAGGAGGCCCGTTCCGCCGCGGAGGCCCCCGGAGACCTGGACGGGATCTTCTCCGTGGACGGCGTGGTGACCGGTTCCGTCTTCGCCAGCGGCGACAAGATCAAGGTGCTGGCCAAGCTGGTCAGCGTGAAGACCGGCCAGGTCCTCGCCGCCGGGATGGCGGAAGAGGACAGGGACTGGCCGCGTCTGCCGGAAGCCCCGCTGGAGGACCTGACCTGGGACCCCATACCGTGGCCGGCGGCCATGCCGGGCCTTAAGGACGCCCCCTCGGCCACCGCCTTCAGGGACGCCCCTGCCTCGTTCTCCGGCCCCTCCTGCGAGGCCCGCAAGAAGAAGCTCAGGGAGCTCAACGCTAAGCTCACGGACGAGAAGGCCCGCTACTGGGCGGCCAAAATGCGCGAGCCCGGCTTCAGCATCGGCGGCCTGACCCGCAACCCGGGCTCCGAGATAGCGGACACCGCCGACAGGGCCAGGTTCTACGGCCTGCTCAGCTCCTATTACCGTCAGGACGCCGTTCCAGAGCCCTCCCCCGCCCTTCGGCAGGAGCTGACGGGCCTGCTGGCCGAGGAGGACGCGGTCTACAACGAGTGCGGCTCCCGTTAAAATGCTAAACTTCAAGCTGACGGGCTTCCCGGCCCGCGCTTACCTCATGAGCCTCGACGCCATCAAGCCCGCAGTGGACAAAAAAGCGCTGGTCTTCCTGGCCGGCGCGGTGTGGCTGGGCGCCGGGAGCGGGCTCATGCGGCTGGCTTTCGGCTGGCTTTCGGCCTACGAAGGCCCCGGCCGCCCCTTCTTCTACGCGGCCGGCCTGCTGGCCGCACTCCCCATACACCATTTCGGCTTTCTCAGGGTCGCGGACAAGAACCTCGCCAGACTGCTCCCGCTGGAGGAGAAGCGCTGCGTCTTCTCGTTCATCACCTGGAAGAGCTACCTGCTGGTCGGCTTCATGGTGATGCTCGGCGTCACGCTGCGCCACTCCGCGCTGCCCAAACAGTACCTCTCGCTGCTCTACAACGGCATAGGCCTGGCGCTGGCCCTCTCGAGCGTCAGGTATTTCCGCTTCTTCCTGCGGCTGCTGCGCGCCTGAGCGCGCGGCTTTTTTTGTTATCATAACCTGACGATGGTATCCGACGAAGCCCTGCTGGACCTTTCCCGCGCGCTGGTCTCCGCCGTGCGCAGCGGCCTGCCGCTCTCCGACGCGTTCAAGACTTTGGCCTCCTCGCGCAGGCACGGCCGGCTGCTGGCCGGCGCGGCGGAGCTGACCGCCGGCGGGACCTCGCTGCACGAGGCTTTCGCCGCCCGGCGCGCCTTCCCCCCTCTCTTCATAGCGCTGCTCCGGGCCGGCGAGGAGGGCGGCAAGACGGAGGAATTCCTGGAACTCTACGCAGACTGCCTGGAGGCGCGGCTCAAGTTCCGCAGGCAGCTCGAGCGCATGCTGGTCTACCCGCTGGCCGCGACCGTGCTGGCCGCCGGCCTGTTCCTGCTGGTCTCGTTCAAGGTCATGCCGCTGGTAATGGAGCCGCTGCTGAAGTCCGGCGCGGAGCTGCCCCCGCAGGCCTTCCTGTTCGCCTCGCTGGCCGAATGGCTGGCCGAGTCCTGGCCGAAGCTGCTCGGCATAGGCGCTCTTGCCCTGCTGGCGCTGAGGGCCTTCTTCATCTCCTCCGCCGGCAGGAAGGCGAGGGGCCTGGCCGGGCACTGGCTTCCGGTCTGCCGCTACGCCACCGCCGAGTTGCGGCTCTACTACCTCTACACCACGATAGCCCTGCTGATGAAGGCGGGCCTGAGGCCGGGCGCGCTGATGGACGTGCTGCTGCAGTTCTCCGAAGACGACCTGGTGACCAAGGGCCGCCTTAAGCTGGCGGCGGCCGAGCTGGCCGGCGGGACCGGGTTCGCGCGCAGCGTGGCTGCGGTGATGCAGAAGGACGACAGGACGGCGGCCGAGCTGGCGGAAAAGGCGGGAAGGCTCGACGACACCCTGCTCAGCCGCGCCAGGCTGCATTACGACCGCCACCTGCACCGCATGGATATGCTTCTGAAGGCCTTCAACCTGTCCACGCTGGCGGCCATAGCCGCGGTCTGCTTCGGCCTGATCCTCACCGTGATCTGGCCCGCGGTCTCCGCGCTGGGCGGCGCGAAGGACCCTCTCAAGGCGCTCCGCCCCGAGCCGGCGCCCGCCGCCTCGCAGCGCGCGCTCACTCCCGAAGAGGAGAACACCGCGGCTTTCAATTCAGTGCAGGGAAAAAGGGTGGCCGGCATGATGTCCGGCGGCCGGACGGCTTCCGGAGAGAGCGGGCCCGGGGACGGGAAAGCGGGGAAGGACCGGAAAAAGAAGCTGGCCCCCGTGGTCCCGATCAAGAGCGTAAGCTTCGGCGGCTCCGGCCCCGCCGGCATCTCGCCCACCGATACCGGCGGGCGCTAGCGTTCAGCGCCCGCCGCGGCCGAGCACCGCCAGCAGGCGGAAGCAGGCTCCCGCCACGGCGTCTATCCTGGTAAGCGAGAAAGGCGGTAAAGTATCGTCGGCGCTCAGCGGCAGGCGGTAGACGGCGCAGTATTCCGCCACCAGCTCCCGGGCGTGCTGCAGCAGCACGCCCTCCGGCTGGCGTCCGGCCAGCTGCTGCAGCCTGTCGAAACCGAGACGGCGGTAGGCGTCCCCGACCAGCCTGTCGGCCGCCGGGTCCCGCGGCTCGCCTTCCTTTTTCCTCTCTTCTTCGGCTATGGAGACAGGCGCCGCCTCCGCGAGCCGCGCGGCCAGGAATTCGGCGCTGCCGGGCAGGGCGGCGCAGACGAACTGGTAGTCCCTGGCGGACAGCAGCTTGTCCGCCGTCTCCTTGAACGCGGTAATGTCCCTTTCCTCCAGCGGTCCGCGGCGGCGGCGGCCCAGCACCCATTCCGAGAGGGCGCGGAAGCTTTCCAGCTTGAACTCTTTAAGGTCGGAAGCCACGCGGTTCAGCGTGACGAGGAAGAACTCCTTCTGGCCGGCGAAGACCGCGGGTACCGGGGAGGAGAATTCGCGCAGCCCGGCTATCAGCCGCACCTGGCAGTCGAACCTGGCCTTGTCGGAGTCCATGCGCGTAGGGGCAGCCAGCCTCGCCGGCAGGCGGCTAGCCGAACCTGTAATGCTTCCGGACGGCCTTCCTGATATGCCAGGTGCAGGCCAGTCCTTCCGGAAAAACCACGTAATCGCCGGGGCCGAAGGAGACCTTCTCGCCGCCGGCCTCCACGGTGACCTCGCCTTCCAGTATCAGGCAGGTCTCCTTCTCGCCGTAGCTCCACGGGAAGGAGGAGGGTCCCTTCTTCCAGACCGGCCACGCGGCGGCTTCCTTCCTCTCCTGTTCGGTCGGTTTCCTGACGGTGATGATCATGCCCGCTCCAGCGCCGCTCACTTCTTGAGCAGCTCCTTGACCCTGCGCTGCAGGTTGGCGAAGGAGACCGGCTTGGGCATGAAATCCTTGAAATTCCTCTCCTGCGCGAAAAGTTCGGTCATGCCCCGGTCCACGTACTTGCCGCTCATGATGATGACCGGGATGTCCGAGGTCTCGTCGGCGGCCTGCAGCTCGCGCAGCACCTCTATGCCGTTCATGTCCGGCATCATGATGTCCAGGAAGATGATGTCCGGCTTCGCCGCGGCGGCCTTCGCCAGGCCTTCCCTGCCGCTGTGCGCCAGGACGACGTTATAGCCCTGCCCGGTGAAATTCGCGTGCACAAGGCTGCTGAAGTCCTTGTCGTCGTCCATCATCAGTATAGTAGGCATATAACCCCCTGCGTTCCGTCCCGCCAGCGCATATTCTAGCAAAACCCGGGCCGAAACGGCCTTTCCCTGCGCGCATGTTCCAATCCGGGCCTCTTTTCTGTATAATAGCCGGGTATTGATATTCGTCATACTCCGCACACAAGGAAGGAACATGAAAAAGAACATCCTGATCTCCGCGGCTTCCGCCCTGCTTCTCGCGGCCGCCGTAGTTCCCGCCCGCGCGTCCGACTGCCCGGGCTTCCTGCCGCCCAACGACATGAGGATCCCCGTCGACTCGCCGGAGGCCAGGGGCATAACCGAGGCGCAGTTCAACGGCGTCCTCGACACGATACAGCGCCTTTACGGACCTATAGTGGCCCAGCAGGGCGGCGTGCTGCAGATCAACCGCCGCTGGACCGACGCCACCGTCAACGCCTCCGCCCAACAGAGCGGCAACAAGTTCATCCTCAACATGTACGGCGGCCTGGCCCGCCACGACGCCATCACGATGGACGGCTTCGCGCTGGTGGTCTGCCACGAGCTCGGCCATCATCTCGGCGGCGCCCCCAAGAGCGGCGGCTGGTTCAACAGCTGGGCCTCGATAGAGGGCCAGAGCGACTACTACGCCAACCTCAAGTGCCTCAGGAAGGTCTTCGCCGACCCCGGCGCCGCGGCCTTCACCGCCGATAAGGACGACGACCAGGTGGCGGTAGAGGCCTGCGAGACCGCTTTCGCCTCTTCCCTGGACCGGGACATCTGCATCAGGGGTACCAAGGCCGGCAAGTCAGTGGCCGCCCTCTTCATGGACCTGCACCACGAGACCACCCCGCCGCTGTTCGCCACCCCAGACCAGAACGTCGTGAGCACGATGTTCGAGTCCCATCCCGCCACTCAGTGCCGCCTGGACACCTACCTGCAGGGCTCCATCTGCCCGCAGCCGGTCTCGGCGGCGCTCAGCAACACCGACCCGGCCGCCGGCACCTGCACCCGCTCCGGCGGCTTCAGCTTCGGCTTCAGGCCCCTCTGCTGGTACAAGCCGGCTAAGGCCTCCGAGCTGGCGGACGCGGCCCCGGCCGAGGCCCCGGCTTTCCGCGCCGGCCCGGCCTTCTCGGCCCTGCGCGACGGCTTCAACTGGTAGGACCGGAAGCGCGACAAATAAAAGGCCCCGTTCCGCGGGGCCTTTTATTTTGTATCGCGCGCTGCGGCCGCGGCCCCGGATATTCCGGCGCCGCTCTCAGAACGCGAAATCCACCCTGGCGGTGAAGAAGGCCTCCGTAGCGGCCCCGCCCGGCTGCCCCTGCTTCCGGAACGAGTACTCCGGATGCAAGGCCACGTTGTCGGCCGGGTAGTACCTGCCTCCGAGGGTCCACCTGCTGATCTGCGCCCCCGCCGAACGCGGCCCGCCCACCTCGTCGTAGCGGGCGAAGCAGGTCAGGCTGACCGACGGGAAATAGCTCAGCTCCGCGAACCCGGCGGAATAGGTCAGGTCCCTGGTCCTTCCCCACAGCGTCTTGTCGTCGGTGCCGTTGAGGTACTGCAGCGCGAGGTTCAGGTTAAGGTAGTTGAGGCTCGCGTCCACCCCGGCCCTGCTGTAGCCCCGCCGGCTGTACTGCGGCAGGGAAGCGTCGGACCTGGCGCGCCCGGTATAGCCGGTCAGCCCCACCTTATAGCCGGCTGTCTGCCCCTCGCCCTCTCCGAACACCTTCTCGGCCCTGGCGTAGAGGTCCGTAGAAGTCTGCGAGGAGCCCGCCGGGCTGGGGGCGTTTATCGCCCCGGCCGCGTAGCCGAAGCCGCCACCGTGCCCAGTAACCTCCACCCCTTCCCTCGTGTCGCTGAAGGGCGCGCCTCCCTTGAAACCGAAGTCGTACGCTTCGTAGGGCGAGACCGAGAGATGCCTCTTCACGCTGAAGGCGGCGTAAGCCGGCTCGAAACGGCCCACCCTCACGTTCAGCCACGTAGTGCCCAGTTCCGGGAAGACCACGCTGGCCATCTCCAGCGTCCCGGTCTGCGCCGCCACTCCCCCCGAACCGGCGACCTCCGGCACGTACACGAAGATGTACCCCGCGTCCCGGCTGAGCAGCCCCCCGGACAGCAGGTCCACCCCGTTCAACTGGAACTGCCGTACCGTGGCGCCGGCGGCGTTGTGGAACCTGTCGTAGTTGTAGCCGGCGCTGGTGCGCAGCGCCACCGGCGAATGCCCCTGCAGCACGGTCCTCTCCTCTCCCTCCCGGCCGGGCAGCCGGTAGCCGTTCTGCCGGTAGCGGACGCCGAAGTCGTTGAGCCTCGGGAAGCCGGAATGGCACATGTTGCAGCTGAAGCCGTATTTCCGCGCGAACACCGGCACGGCTCCGGCTTCCGGCGCTCCGGCGGCCAGTACGGCCGCAAAACAGCCTGCGGCGAACACGAACTTAAAAAGTATGTTTTTCATCGTCTCCTCCTGGGGCTCAGTTCGGCAGCTCCGGCTCCGTCACGGCAGGCACCGGGCCGGTCAGGCTGTTGAGGAAAGCCAGCAGGTCCGCCTTCTCTCCCCTGGTCAGCCGCAGCGGCAGCATCAGCCTGTCAATGTGCGGGTTCGGGACGCCGCCCCGGTCGTAGAGCTCTATGACGTCCTCCAGCGTCTTCTCAGAGCCGTCGTGCAGGTACGGCCAGGTCTGCGCGACGTTGCGCAGCCCGGGCGTCTTGAAGGCCCCCATGTCCCGGTCGTCCTTCGTCACGGCGTAGCGCCCCTGGTCCTTCAGCTTGCCGTCGGCGTAGCCGACGCCCAGGTTATGGAACCCGTTGTCCGAGAAAGCCGGCCCGCTGTGACAGGCGCTGCAGTGCCCCTTGCCCTTGAAGATGTCCATCCCCCTGACGGCCGAAGCGCTCATCGCGCGCCTGTCCCCCTGGAGATAGCGGTCGTAGGGCGAAGGGCCCGCGATTATGGTGCGCTCGAAGGCGGCTATGGCCTTGCCTATGGCGTCGGCCGTGGCGTCCGTGCCGAACACCTGCTGGAACTGGCTCCTGTAGCCTGGTATGGCGTTGAGCTTCTGCACCACGTTGTCCAGCGTCTCGCCCATCTCTATCGGGTTGGCTATGGGTCCGACGGCCTGCTCCTCCAGCGAGCCGGCCCTGCCGTCCCAGAACTGGAACTTCAGGTAGGCCGCGTCTATGATGGAGCCCGAGTTGCGCCCGCCCACCTGCCCCTTAACGCCGGTATCGGTGGGCGCGTGATGCGCCCAGCCGGTATCCGGCTTATGACAGGTGGCGCAGCTGACGGTGTTGTCCACCGACAGCCGCTTGTCGAAATAAAGCTGCCTGCCCAGCCTTATCTTCGCGTCCGTCTGCACGTTGTCCGTCGGCGCGCTCACCGCGGGCAGGAGCCCGTTGAACAGGAACCCCTCCCCGGCGGAAAGCGGCCCGCGCAGCGCGCCGGACGCCAGCAGCCCGGCCGAGGCCAGACAGCAATATATTGCCTTTTTCATTTTCCCCCCTATTTCTATTCTATCCCCGAAGTCCAGTACGGAACGTCCGGGAACGGCGGTCGGCCGCCCCGGAGAAGCGCCTTGAGGCGCCCGCTATTCCGCGGAGCGCTCTTCCGACGCTATGTAGTCGTTGATCTGCGGCATCAGCCGCTCCAGCGCTCCGGCCAGCTCGTTGCCCTGGCCAAGCCCGCGCCGCGCCGAACGCTCCAGCAGTATGAAGGCCTTGAACAGATGGCCGCGCGCGGTATAGAGGTAATGCATCCTCCCGTGGCGGCTCCTGTGGCTGCGGCCCTCCGCGATGCTGGTGCTTATCGAGTCCACGCTGTTGACCAGTTCCCTGCCCATGGTGTCCTTGGAGAAGCCGTCCCAATCCGCGACGTGGCGCCAGACGCGGTCCGACAGCTCTTCGGACTCCACGAAGAGGTTCATCTCCCTGAGCTTTTCCATAACTTCCCCCCTGCCGACATTCTATCATAACTCCCGGCCGGCGCAAGTTGACGCTGGTGCGTCCCGGTCCCATTTTATATCATGCCCTTAATGGCCGGCCGCGCGCCGGCGGAGGGAGCATGAAAGCTATTCGCGTAAAGAAGTTCGGAGGACCTGAAGTGCTGGGGCTTGAGGAAGTCCCGGTGCCGGAACCGGCGGCCGGGCAGGTGCTGGTGCGGGTCCGCGCCGCGGGCGTCAACCCTTATGAGACATATATACGCGCCGGCACCTACGCCTCCCTGCCGGAGCTGCCGTACACCCCCGGCTCCGACGGGGCGGGCACGGTGGAAGCCGCCGGCCCCGGGGTGACCTCGGTGAGACCGGGCGACCGCGTCTACGTGACGAAGAACTTGAGCGGCACCTACGCCGAGTACGCGCTGGCGCTGGAGGGACAGGTTCATCCGCTGCCGAAAGACCTGAGCTTCGCGCAGGGCGCGGGCGTCTGGGTGCCATACGGCGCGGCCTTCCACGCGCTGGTACACCAGGCCGTAGCCAGGCCGGGAGAGACCGTGCTGGTGCACGGCGCCAGCGGAGGCGTGGGCGTGGCGGCCGTGCAGCTCGCGGCGGCCCTGGGCCTCTCCGTGCTCGGCACGGCCGGCACCCCCGAGGGGCGGGCCCTGGTCCTTCGCCAGGGGGCGAAGGCGGCGTTCGACCATTCCTCCCCGGGCCACGCGGCGGAAGTGCTCGCGGCCACCAGCGGCCGCGGAGCCGACATAGTGCTGGAAATGCTGGCCAACGTCAACCTGGCCTCCGACCTCAAGATCCTAGCCATGGACGGCAGGGTAGTGGTCATAGGCAGCCGCGGCGAGGTCACGATAGAGCCGCGTGACCTTATGGCCCGCAGAGGCTCCATACGCGCCTTCACGCTATGGGCCATCACGCCGCAGGAGGAGAAGGAGATCCACGCCGCCGTCGGCGCGGGCCTCGCGCTCGGCACGCTGAAGCCCCAGGTAGGCAGGGAGTTCCCGCTGGCGGAGGCGGCGGCCGCTCACAAAGCGGTGATGCGCGGCGGCGCGGCGGGGAAGATAGTACTGGTCTGCTAGCCTGTCCCGCTACTTCGGGCCCACCCTCACCCTGCGCGGCGCGCTAAACTTTCCCTGGTAGCCGAGCAGGTCTATGGCCGCCAGCCGTATGAAATACGTACCGGCCGGCAGCAGGGCGGACAGGTCCGGCTTCACTTCAGGTTCGAAGGTCCTGTCCAGCAGCACCTTGGAGAAAGCCGGATCCCCGGCGGCCTGCAGGCGGTAGGCCCTCATCACCTTGATAGCGGCCAGCGCGTGTTCCGGCAGCTCGGCCCCGGGCACATCGGCCGCGGAGGGGGCCTCCCTGAGCTCCGCGGGCTCCGGCGCGGCCACCGGCGCGGCGGGGGCCATGTTCGGCCTCACCTCGGTGGCGTAGCCCTGGCGCACCTCAACCTTCTTCCCCTGCGCCTGCACTTCCGCCACGCCGCGCGTCACCCGCACCACCGTGGTGAAGTCCTTCTTCATCCTGGTCGTGAACTCCGCGTCCTCGCTCTTCGGAAGTATGGTGGCCGTGCGCGTCACCACCCTGGACCGCCAGCTGCGCAGCTCTCCGGAGAGCATCTCCGCTCCGGGCGCGCCTCCTGACGGGGGCCTGAGCACCACCAGCGTGTTGGGGGTCAGATTGAGCGACTCGCCGGTCTCGAAGCGGACGCCGGCGTAGGAGTCGGCCATCGTGTAGATGGTGTCGTCCCTGTACAGGTCCTCTCCGGCCTTCACGCGCCCCCACTCCGAAGAGCCGGTACGCCTGAGCAGGACGCTGTTGGTGAAACTGAGCAGCTTGCCGGTAGGGACCTCCGCCAGGGCAGGGGAGGCTGGCAGCAGCAGCACCAACGCCAGCGCGAACGACCTATTCATGACACCTCCCGCATATAAATTATGTTACCTCGCGCCATGTAAAGAATACCCCAAGAAAAAGTCAAATTATTATCAAATCACCTTTCGGGATAAAAAAAACCGCCGGGCTGACCCGGCGGTGTCGGAACGAAGGGGCTTCAGGTTCAGCCCTCCGGCTCCAGCTTATCCAGCTCCCCGGCTATCTCCTCCGGCAGTACCCCTATCACGCCGGCCCCGGCCACGCGGCCTTCCCTCCGCATCGCGAGCCTGGCGGAGATTATGCGCACCGGCTTGCCCTGCTCCAGGCAGGAGACCAGCGCGGCGGCCACCGCGGCCGGCCCGCCCTTCACCAGCATGGGCACGGAAGGTATCGCGCTCCGCTTAAGGGCGTTGAACAGCGCGTTGGCCAGCGAGTTGACGATGATGTTCCCCATCTCCAGCATCAGCCCCTCCTCCAGGCTCCGGATCTCCTCTGCGACGTAGACCGGTCCCTTCACGAAGCTGTTGGCGATGAGGCCGGCGTGGTCCGCGCGGAACACCAGCGCCCCGGAGAAGGTGGACCCTCCGCGCACGTTGACGTGCACCGAGGCCGTGTCGCGGCCCAGGTCGGTCAGCTTCGCCAGCTCGGCCTCGCCTCCGGAAGTCACGCTGACCTCGCAGAGCTCCCAGGAGGAGGCGGTGGCGTCGGAGGCCTTCAGCATGCATTTGCTCAGCCCGCCGGCCGCCAGGCGCTTGATAGCGCCGCCGCGCGCGGCAGCCTCCGGCTTAGGGAGGGGCGCGAAGTACTGGTCGAAATCCGCGGCGGAGAAAGGCTTGTAGATGATGCCGCTGGCCCCTATCAGCAGCAGGCGCCGGTTCACCTCGTCCTGCTCCACGGCCGTCACCATGATTATCTTCACGGACTGGTCCAGAGCGCGCAGCTCTTCGAGCACGTCCACTCCGGACTTGCCGGGCATGATGATGTCCAGCAGCACCGCATCGGGCTTCAGCTCCCTGAAGGCCTTCACGGCCTTGTCCCCGTCGTCGGCCTCGCCGGCCACGGTGTGGCCCTTGCTCTCCAGGATGGCCCTGATCAACCCCCGGATATCCTCGTTGTCGTCCACGATCAGTACTTTCATGGCGCCTCCGTGCTCCTCTGGCTCCCGCCGTGCTACCGCTTGTCCTTCATGGCCTCTTTTATCACATCGGCGGCGTGCGCGGCCTGCGAGGCCGGCACGGCCAGGCGTATCGGCACTATGGCGTGCAACCCGAACTTCGCCGTGGTATGGCTGGCTTCGTCCATCATCAGGCAGGTGATGCCGGAGGATTCCAGCAGCGAGCGCAGCAGCGCCGCCTCCCCGTAATTGTCCGTGGTGTACACCACTGCCGGTCCGTTATCTTCCTGCATATGTTCCCCTCCTCCCATATTCTACAATAGCGGCGGACAAAATACGCACGGCGCCTTGCGCGGCGGCGTAAAATGTGTAAAATTACAGGAGCAGGTCGCCCGCGCCGGCGGCCGCAGGAAAGGGGGGCACATGGACAGGAGAAAGGAAAAGCTCAACAGCCAGCTGCGGCTCATCGCGGCCCTTAAAGAGTTCACCGGCCCGGTGCCGGAAGGCCAGTTCACGCAGAAAGAGTTCTTCATCGTCAAGCTGCAGATCATCGGAGACACCCTCGAGGAGTTCAAGCGCGAAAAGCTGGCCGCGCTTTCCGACTGGGCCCTGGCCAGGATGGCCAGAGGTCCGCTGTCCGACGCGGATTCCTCGCGCTTCAAGGAATCCCTCTCCCAGCTGGTCAGCGGCAAGGATTACAACGCCGTCAGCGGAGGCCTCGGCACTAAGGAGCTGCTGACGGAGCGCCTCTCGCGCGTAACTCCGGTATCGGCGGCCGCCGAGGAGAAGAAGCGGCCGGGCGAGTTCAGGGAGCCGTCCGTGGACAAGCTGACCACCGACGCCTACGCCAGGATGCGCTTCGAGGACCTGGAGAAGGAGTCCGCCGCCGGCAGGCCCGCGGAGGACCTGCTGAACAAAGCCAGGGAACGCGTCGCGGCCTTCTGCGCCGTGGGAAGGATGCCGCTCGGCATGGACAACACCATGCCCTCGCCGATGATGACCTGCATAGAAGCGGTGGTCGGAGCCTGCTACAGGCTGCTGGCCAGGCTCAAGCGCTGAAGCGCGGCCGCGCCGGGCCGCGCTCTCAGTCCGTCCCGTCCCCTTTCCGCGCGAAGAACGCGGCGAGGTTCATACCTTCGGACAGCGCCATCCTGTAGGCGATCCGCTTAAGCAGGTTGCCCGCCACGAACAACGACGCGGCCAGCATCAGCGCCAGCCAGAACAGGAAGCCCGCGTCGCCCAGCTTGAAATACAGGTTCACCGGCCACAGGACCAGCAACAGCGCTATGCCCAGCAGTCCGGCGTTGGAAAGCCAGATGCCGGCCCTCAGGAACCAGCGCCCGCGCGAGCCGCGGCGAGCCATCTCCTCGTAAAGCAGGCGGTCGGGATGCATACCCGTGATATTCTACAATACCGGCGGCCCGGCGTTCCGCCTCCGGCGGGTTATAAGGTAAACTAGTAGCATGACTCCCCGGTACCGCCACCCGCTCGACCGCGAGATATACAGCATAGCCGTGCCCGCCTTCCTGGGCTTTCTCGGCTTCATCCTTTTCGACATAGTCAACATCTTCTGGGTGGGCAGGCTCGGCACCTCGGCCATAGCAGGCGTGGCCTCCGCCGCCTTTCTCACCTGGGCGGTCTACGCGGCCATGAACTCCACCATCGTAGGGGCCAACAGCCTGATAGCGCAGTTCTTCGGCGCCGGGAAGAAGGAACAGGCACTGGACGCCGCCGTGCAGGCCGCCTGGCTGAGCATCGGCGCCGGTCTGCTGCTGACGGCGCTGCTGCTGCCGTCGATAGGCGCCGTATTCCGCTTCATGGGCCTGCAGCAGGGCACCGCCGTCTACGCCAGCCAGTACCTGACCATCTTTGTCTGCGCGCTGCCGCTCTACTATCTCTGCAACCTGGCCGGCGGCATCTTCAACGCTTACGGCGACACCCGCACCAACGTGCTGATAATGTCCGGCTCCGTGGCCGTCAACATGCTGCTCGACCCGGTGCTGATACTCGGCTATCTGACCGGCCGGCCTTTCGGCGTGGTCGGCGCGGCCTCGGCCTCGGTGATAGCGACGGCCTTCGCGCTGGTCCTGCAGGTCGTCTACCTGCGCCGGCGAGGCTTCCTGCCGCCGTTGGCCGAGGCGGCGCGGCTGCCGGCCTTCACGCACGCCTGGCGCATCCTGAAGATAGGCGTGCCGGCGGCCTCGGTGAACGTGGTGTGGTCCCTGGTCTATCCGGCGCTGACGTCCATCATCACGCGCTTCGGAGAGGCGCCGCTGGCGGGCTTAAGCGTCTGCTTCCGGCTGGAGGGGGTGCCGTACTTCCTCGGCATGGGATTCTCAACCGCGATGGCCGCGCTGGTCGGCCAGGCCTACGGCCGCGGCGACATGCCCCGCGTCAGGCAGCTGGTGGGCCGCGGCCGCCTGCTGATAACCGCGCTGCTGCTGCCGGTGGCGCTGGCCTTCATCCTCGTCCCTGGTCTGCTGGTGCGGCCGCTAAGCTCCGACCCGGAGGTGATAGCCAACGCCGTCCGCTACCTGCGCACGATAGGCTACTTCGAGGTCTTCCTCGGCTGGGAACTGCTCTTCCAGGGAGTATTCAACGGATTGGGGCACACGCGCGACTACATGCTGGTCTCCGTGCCGCTGACGGTGGCGCGCTGGCCCGCCGCGTGGCTGCTGGCGGGCCCGTTAGGGCTGGGCACCGCCGGAATCTGGTGGGCCATCAGCCTCTCGACGCTTGCCAAGGGCTCCTGGCTGGCCTGGCTCTTCCACCGCGGGAACGGCACCTCCAGGCTGCTCGAGTCCGGCGCGGCGCCGGCCCCGGCGCTGTAGCGCCCGCGGTTCAGCTCCTTCCGCCAGGAAGTCCTATAACGCTATGGCACATGCATACGGTCCCGGAGTGAAACTGCACAAGGCTCCGCCACGTTCGCACCGATAATAATGGCCAACCTCTAGGACTTGCAGCCGCGGCCGCCTTCCCCGGCGGCCAGCGCGCCGCGCGAAAACCCTGAAAGCCACCTGAACGTCATGAAGTAGAACCACCTGCTCAGGCCCCGGTTCCCCGCCTGGTCCATCAGCAGGTGCAGGCCCATGCCCAGCAGCGCGCCCTCTATGGCGCGCCCGGGGAACAGCCAGGCCGACAGCGAAAGCAGCAGGAAAAGCTCGTACGAGTGCAGCAGCAGGTATATCTTCTTCCACCGCAGCTCGTGGCACCAGGAAAGGAAGCCTCCCGGCGTGAACTTCTCGCCGGACAGCAGCCAGAAATCGAGCAGGTGGTCCACGTCAAGGAAGATACCGCTGAGCAGGCAGGAGGCCGTCATCGCCGCGGAGCCGGTCAGGGCGTAGGCGGCGCCGGCGGCCGTGGAGGAGGCCAGGACATGCGCCGCGGTCCGCATGACCTTACGCGCTCCCGCGCTCCCCTTCTCCGGGAAGGCTCACTTGCCCGGAACCCCGTTCTTGCCGGCCTCTTGCTGGGCCTGCTTTATCATGTTGGAGATGTCCGGCATCTGGCCGCCGCCGGCCGGGCCCACGCTGGTGGGCCTTACGCCGCCGAAAGAGACCGGCTTCAGCCTGGGGATAACGGTGGCCTGCGGCTTGGTCTTGGCGGCCGCCTTGCGCGCGGCCGGCGCGGTGGATTTCCTGACCGCCGGCTCCGGCTCCGCGCCGGCGGCCGCGGCCGTGGAACCCTCGTCCCCGTAATAGCCGGCGTTGGCCTTGCTGAACATGTCCAGCGCGCCGCCGCTGGCGACGGAGGTCTGTACCGTTTTCAAGTCCGGCGGCTTGGCCGCCGCCGGCTCGCTGAAGAGCTTCTGAGCGGCCGTCGGCTGCTCCTGCGTCTGAGCGGAGTCGTCGCTCATGAAGTATTTCATTGCCAGCAACAGCGTCACAGTAAGTACCGCTATGCCCGCCAGCAGCATGCCCCGGGTCTGTCCCTCGCGTCCGATGAATTTAGCCATATGGTGTAGCCTGTACGGTCCTCGCGGTCAATGCCGGGCCCGCTGGCCCGTCCGTCTCTATTCTACCAAACAAAAACGTCGCGGACTCCCGGCCCCGGGTTCAGCGCGCGCGCCGGCTCGCTTCCCTAGTCCTGTGACGCTCCCTGACGTAACGCTCCTGCGTTTCCACCAGCTCTCCCAGCAGCGTCATCAACACTTCGCAGCGCCGGCCCAGCTCCTCGTAGCCCGCCGCCTCGGCCTCGCGGCACAGATGATAGACGGCCTCTATCGTGGAGACGCAATGCGCCATGGGCTGCCTCTTGATGGAGAAGCGGGAGCGGTAGGCGCCGGAAAATGAGATGCGCGGCAGAGCGCGGACGTTCCCGCTCTTGTTCAGCAGGCTCCTGGCCGTGCGCCAGGTCCCGTCTATCACGAAGATAAGGAAGCTCTTCCCCTCCGGCAGCGCCCCGGGCCCGAGGGCACCGAAATTCACCGCTTTCGGCCCCGGATACAGCACGAAAGGAACGTAGGCCGGGTCCCGGAGCAGGGCGTTCACCCGCGCGTCCTCGCTGAAATTGGTCCCCACCAGCAGCTCCGAGTTGGTCAGGCACAGCTTGGCCAGCCGGCCGGTGCCGGTCTTCTGCTTCCTGGCCTCCTCCACATGCATCAGTATGACGAAGCGCGTCCGCGTGCCGAACGGCCTGATGCTGCCGCACAGGCAGTGTTTCTTCACCCTGCGGCAGACATAGCAGTGCTCCCGGTGCTCCGGAGTCGCTTCATTCGTCATCGCATAGATTCTACAAAACAAAGCCGCCGGGGCTTGCCCGGCGGCTACGCGGTCCGAACGGTCACGCCGCGCTCAGGGCTTGGCCAGCACCTTGGCCGCCGCCGGCGGCAGCTTCCCGGTGTTGGCGAGGAAGGTCACCACCTGCCAGATCTCCGTCTCGCTAAGCGTTTTGCCCCAGGCCGGCATGCCGGTCCAGCGTATGCCGTGCAGCGTCACGTAGAAGTTCTGCGCGTCGGACATGTCCGGCGCCTCGGTGAAGAACTGCGGCACCGGCGGGTTGAAGGACCGGCCGAACTCCGAGTTCGGATTGTACGGCAGGCCGTGGCAGCCGGCGCAGTGATTGAGGTAAACTTCCGCGCCGGCCTTCAGGGTCTTCTCGTCGGCCTGCAGCGGGTTCTTGAGACCTTCCGAATGGCGGTCCAGCGAGGCGTCCAGCGCGGCCATGGCCAGGTTGGTCTCCAGCGCGGACGGCGCCCTGTCCGCGCCGAACTCCATATAGCCGCCTTTCAGCACGGCTATCCCCCCCAGCGCGGCGGCCGCGGCTATGACTGCGATGACTATGAGCGGTTTCTTCATATACCCTCCTGAAAAGTCTTTCCTGCCCCCTTTCTCCAGCGAACCTATGATATCAAAATCCGCCCGCCATGACACGCGGTCCCGTGCGGCGGACTTTACACGGATATTACACGCGGCTTACACGGGCTTTCCCCGCGCCGGCTAGAATATAAGCGATAGGGATCCGCAGTTGAACGGAGAAGAACGATGCAGCAGAACGACAATATGAAGAATCTCGCCGCCGCTTTAGCTATCTTCCTCGGCGCCGCCTTCCTCGCGGCCGCCGTAATCATGCCCAAGGCCCCCTCGCCGGTCATAAGCGCCGGCGAGACGCCGGTGCTGCGCCCCCTAACGGACTGACCCGCCTTCTGCGCGGCTCCGCAAAAGAGAACCGCCGGGCGACGCCCGACGGTTCTGCGGGTCTCCGGCCGTCCGGCGCTACGACAGCAGCAGCTCCATCATCTCTATAAGCTGGTCCGGCTCGAACGGCTTCCTTATGAAGGCGTCCGCGCCGCAGGCCTTGGCAGCGCGCAGCCCCTTCTTCAGGCTGTCCGACGAGAACAGTATTATCTTGGAAGCGCCGGTAACGGCGTTAGCGCGGAGCTGGCGGCACACCTCCGCCCCGTCGATCGGCTTCATGTGGTCCTTGGCCAGCAGCAGCACCGCGTCCGGCCTGAAAGCTTCGGCTATGCTGACGACACGGTCGCTGTGCTCGTGGTCTATCACCATCAGCACGTGCTCGGAGTTCTCCCTCTCCAGGGTGCCGACGCACAGCTCGGCCAACTCGGCGCCGCCGCCTACCAGCAGGATCCTCGCCGCTTTCAATGTATCCTCTTACGTGCAGTCATCATGAAAAAACCCTGACCTGGAATATTCTACCAAACAAAGCGGCCGGAGCCGTGCCCGACCGAGGCCGATATTGTATGATATATGTGCCGCACCCACAGGGCGACATCGCGAATGCGGCCGACTACGGGAGACGCGCCATGACAAGAATACTCTTCCATGTACTGAGCCTCTTCCTGCTGCAAGCCCCCGTCTACTCCGGGATCCCCGCCAGCTGCGACATTCCGTTGATAAACGCGGCGGGCGGCCCGCCTGTCCGTCTTTCGGCGCTGAAGGAAAAAGTCGTCCTGGTCTACTTCTGGACGACCAATTGCGTCCCCTGCCGCATACATAAGCCTTTCATAGAAGAACTGCAAAAACGATACGGAGACAGATCTTTCGCGGTGCAATCCGTGAATACCGGAGAAAAACCGGACGCCGTAATGAAGTATCTGAAAAGTCATCCGACCACGCTGAGCGTCGCCCTGGACCCCTCGGGCACGCTCGAACGCGCGCTGCTACTTGTCGGACAACCGGCCATGGCCCTGTTCGTCGCCGACGGAGGACTGCTCTGGTCGGCGGCCGGCTTCGGTCCCTCCACCAGGGACGATCTCGTCTGGAGGATAGAGAACTATCTCCCGGCCAAGCCGGCCTCCGCGGATAAACGCTGAAACTTCCGGAGCTTTCCTGTCCGGAATTATAAACGGACAGCCGCGCCTAGCGCTTGCCGCGGCCGCTTTCGGCCTGCAGCTGCGCCGCGCGGACAAGGCGCGCGCAGGCCTCGGCCAGCACGTGGTTATAGAAACGGTCGCTGCTCATGGAGGCCGAAGCTTCGCGGCGATAATACATGTCCTCTTGGGAACCTTCCTGGAAACCGGCCAGATATTGCAGGCGGACCCCACCGAACAGTCCTTTACCAGCGGCGTTGATGCACGGCATAGTGTTGGTGAATATCGTCTTCATCTCCCCGTCGTCCGTGACCGTTATGGAGGAGAGGCCCTCGTCGTACGGCTCGTAGCTCTGCGCAGGGGACAGCGCCAGCGGCTTGCCGGGCAGCGCGTTCTTTTCCTGGTCCAGCGCTTCCACCGCGGTCTCGGCCAGCACCCTGCTCAGCCCCGCCAGCGAGCGGCGGAAGTCGCTGTCATGCTTAAGTATGAACCTGGCGTCCTTCCTGTAGCGGGCAACGGCCTTGCGGTCCGCGGACTTCTCCGGAAGATAATAATTCCGCGAGGCCTCTATCATCCCGGAAGTGACGGCTTCCACGACGCGGTCTATGTCGAAATCCCTCAGCGTCCTGGCGGTCTCCTTGCCGGCGCGCAGCTCGTAAGGACTATCGCCGCAGAACGCGCCGCCCGAGCACAGCACGATCACGGCCGCCGCGGCCATTACCGCCCCGGAAACTCTTCCCTTGTCGCTTAAGAATTCCACGATTCCCATGCTGATATTCTACTAAACCTTCCCTGAAACAAGACCGCCGGGCTTTCCGCCCGGCGGCCTCGCTTTGCCCGCTGGAGCCGCTTACTGCAGGCCCAGCTTGCCCTTGTTGATGTAGCCCTCGGTCCAGTCGCCGGCGGCGAACGCGGACCTGCGGACCTTGTAGTAATCGCCCTTCTCCTCGGTTATCAGGACCTTGTCGCCGCGGTGCAGCGTGGTCACCTTGCCGGGGAAGAACCAGGTGGCCTTCTTCAGCACGTCCACTTCGTCCTTGCCGATCACGCCGACCTTGTTGGCGTTGGTCCTGGTGTACATCTGGCGGTAGTCGCCCACCGTCCGCCCCTTCTCAACGAACTTCACGTAAAGGGCGTCCGAGTCCGGAGCGACCACGTCGTACAGCTTGCCGACGTTGAGGGTGACCACGCCCTTCGCGCGGGCGCCCACGCCCTCGGCGCGCATGTCGGGAGCTATCACTATCTCGCCGCGCTCGCTAGTGACCACTATGGAGACGGTGTCGGACGGCTGGAAGCCGAAGTTCTTTATCTCGGCCTTCATCATCACGTTCTCGGTGGCCTCGAACTGGCCGTTGCCGTTCTCGTCGTAGAAGGAGACGCCGCCGAGCTTGAGCACGGCATTCTCGTTGTAATACTTGTCGGCCGCGGCTATGCCGGCCTGCTTGCCGGCCTCGAAAGCTCCGGGGTACACCTGGGCGGCCATCTTCTCGTAACCGTCCTTGTAGCCGCGCTTCGTGGCCTCGGCGCAGCCGTCCTCGAAACCTTCCTTCTTGCCTGTGGCCCGGCCTACGCTCGTGCCCTGGACCCTCTGGTCGGCGTATTCCCTGCCGCTGTATTCCTGGAAGTAAGCGGCGTAAGCGGAGTTGTAGGCCGCTGAATAGGCTTCCTGGTAGCCCTGCTCTTTTCCTTCGGCATAACCGAGCCGGTAGCTGATGGAGTACTGCTCGTCGTAGGCCCGCCTGTAGGTCACGTCGTAGCTCTCCCTGTATCCGTCCCGCTTGCCTTCCTCATACGCCCGCCTGTAAGCCCTCTGATAGCCCTCTCTATAGCCCCTGTCGTAGGCCTGCTTCTCTTCCTGGGTCGCATAGCCGCCGCGGGCCATCTCTATCGGGAGCTCTATCCTGCCGTCCAGCGCCAGGACGTTCTTCGCGAAGACGCCGCGCACGGCCGCGCCGTTGCCGGTGAAGGAGTTCTGCAGCTCGGTCTCGCGCTGGCTGAAACCGGCCTGGTAGCCGGCCTTCTGCCCGTTCCCGGTCTCTATGGCCGAGGCTTCGGCCTGACCTTTCGCGTACCCGGCGCTGTAAGAAGAGGAGTCCTGCTCCCCCAGCTCCTTAGCCGCCGCATAGGCGGCGTTGTAACCATCCGTATAACCCTCGTCATAGCAGCGCTTCTGGCCGGCCTGGATGCCGTTATTGGTGCCGGTATTCTGGCCTTCGCGGCTCCCGTTCAGGGTTCCCGCGGCCTGGTCTACACCCCACCCATCGCGCCTGCCGGCGGAGCGACCCGCTCTGTCGCCTTCGTCAGTGCCGTTCCTGCGGCCTTCTATCTCTCCGGCGCGGATACCGTCCCTGTGGCCTTCACGCCTCCCTTCCCAGATACCTCTGTCGGCGCCATCCCTCAGGCCGGCATTATATGCCTGGGTAGTATCCACGGGCACCGGCTGCGGCTGAGGCTGGGGCTGAGGCTGCGGCTGGGGTTGCGGCTGAGGCTGGGGCTGAGGCTGCGGTTGCGGCTGAGGATGTGGCTGACCACCGTGATCATCGCCGGGACCATCATGATCGTCGCCGTGGTCGCCGCCAGGCTGCTGGCCGGGTAGGCCGGGGTGCCAACCAGGCTGGCCAGGCTGACCAGGCTGCCAGCCGTGGCCAGGCTGCTGGCCATTAAAATCTTTCTGCTCCTGTATGAGCTTATTGACGGTGCCGCTTACATCCGACAACCGCAGGATAGACCCGTCGGCAGCAAATACCATGCTCGAGGCTATCAGAAGAGAAGGGACCAACGACGCCGCGCAGAATGATTTTTTCATTGACACACCCCTATCCCGAATTTTTTGAGATCCGATACCATAATTCTAGCGGAACACCGGATGTACACATAGAGCAGAAAGTCCCGGTTTTACGTGAAAAAATGGCGTTAAAAATATAGGCCCTTTGGCCCCGGCGGGACTTTTTTTCCTCTTTATATATAAACTGTCTCCTATATATTGCCCGGCAGGGCCCATAAGCTCCGGGCCGAAGTGCTCATGCGCGGCCGGCACTCCAAATGCCATAATATAAGAGTAGTCAGACCTGAACTCACACTTTTTTGCCTAATTCTCCCAACTGACGATCGGAAGAGAGAGATAGATAAAGAGACCTGAGAAGAGGTTGCGATAGTCATTAGGAGAACAACACAATGAGCAAGCGTATATACGTGGGCGGACTGCCCTTCAAGACCACCGAGGAGGAGCTGAACGCCCTGTTCACCACCCACGGCGCGGTCACCAGCGCCAAGCTGATCACCGACAAGTACAGCGGCCAGTCCAGGGGCTTCGGCTTCGTGGAGATGGCGAACGACGAGGAGGCCACCGCGGCCATCTCCAAGCTCGACGGCACCGACTTCGACGGCCGCAAGCTGACCGTCAACGAGGCTCGCCCGATGGAGCCCAGGGCCGGCGGCTTCAACGGCGGCCGCAGCGACCGCGGCAGCCGCGGCGGCGGGCGCGGCGGCTACGACAAGCGCTGGTAATAAAACCCTTTAACGGTTTTGGACCGCCGTCCTCGCGGACGGCGGTTTTTTTTCGCCCGGGGAAAGCGGCGGGAGGTCAGGAACCGTGCGCCGGCGCGGCGGGCTTGCCGTCGTGCAGCGCCTTGCGGACCGCCGCGAGGACCTTGCTGGTCGAGAGCAGCTTCGACATCGAGCCGCGGCAGTTCGGCAGCCGCGCGAAACCGCGCACCAGCATGGGGTCCGCGCCGTGGGCCGACAGTATCAGGAACGGGATACCGGAGGTCTTGCGCATGTTCCTTATCGCCACGGCCACGTCGTGCCCGTTCATGTCGCCGAGGTTGTAGTCCAGCAGCACCAGGTCGGGCAGGAAGGACAGGGCCGCCTTAATGCCTTCGGCGCCGGTGGCGGCGGTCAGGGTTTCATAGCCTTCCCTTTTCAGGCAGTCGGCCAGCACCCAGGCCAGCTCCAGGTTGTCGTCCACGATAAGGATCTTCATCTTAAGGCAGGACTATTTTACCAAATGAGCACACGGCACCCGGGCCGGGAGTACCAGAATATCCGTGCGCTGCCGCTCAAAATATGTCATACTATAGGGGTAGTCAAACCTTACCTCACTTTTTTCAGCTTATTCTGCCTGGTGTTTTCCGGAAGAGTTCGCCCGAAGAGATCGAGCGAAGGGAACATAGTTGCACAGGAGAATAACACAATGAGCAAGCGCATATACGTGGGCGGACTGCCCTTCAAGACCACCGAGGAGGAGCTGAACGCCCTGTTCACCACCCACGGCGCGGTCACCAGCGCCAAGCTGATCACCGATAAGTACAGCGGCCAGTCCCGGGGCTTCGGCTTCGTGGAAATGGCGAACGACGAGGAGGCCACCGCGGCCATCTCGAAGCTCGACGGCACCGACTTCGACGGCCGCAAACTGACCGTCAACGAGGCGCGCCCGATGGAGCCCCGCTCCGGCGGCTTCAACGGCGGCCGTGGCGACCGCGGCAACCGCGGCGGCGGCGGCGGGCGCGGCGGCTACGACAAGCGCTGGTAATAAAACCCTCTAACGGTTTTAAACCGCCGTCCTCGCGGACGGCGGTTTTTTATCGCCCCGGAAGGGGTCGTAAGTATATTTTCCACTTTACCGGAACAGGACCGCCGGGCTTCCCCGGCGGCTCCGCGCTGAATACCGAAAACAAGGGGCAGCCTCCTTTCCTCTTCGAGCCACGGGCCAAAGGGCAGATCCGCGTAGGTCCAAAAACCGTCCTTAAACGGGCCCCCCGGCCCTGGTGAGAAGGGCGCTCCTTTGCCATACTATATGTAATGAAAATATTGACCACCGTCCTTATACTTGTCGCTTCCCTCGCCCCCGGCCTGAAGGCCGCGGAATTCTCCGACGTCTCTCTCGAGAACATCAGGAGCGTCGAGGCGCCCGGCGGCGAAACCCTCCCCCTCCCTAAGCGCGCGCAAAAAGAGCTCTACCTCGACACCCTCGATCCCAGGGGGACCAACGTGCAGATATGTTCTATGAACCAGGACGGCACGCTCACCGTCTCCGCCGGCTGCGGCAGCTGGTTCTCAAAAAAGTATACCCGCACCCGCGAGCAGCTCCTTCTCAAGGTTTCCAGCCTCGACGGCGTCTCCGAAAGGGACTACGTCCTTCTGAAGGGCCGCCTGGTGGAGATCTACAGCCTCTACGAGAACGGGCGGGCGGTACTGTGGGACATCACGGACGACTCCTGGTACGTTTCCGACCTCGGCCGGGTGGAGCTGGAAGTGAAACCCGGGGTCCTTGTCAGCGGGTTCCAGAAAGGCCAGGTGGTATGCGCCGGCGAGGACCGCGTTTTCGACGAGGAGACCTCGGAGACCGGCGTTTCAGGGTTGTTCCAGCCCTGGCCCTACTACGCCAAGAAGGGCTCGCCCATGACCATAGAGACCCTTTTCCCCAGCGGCCTGGCCAGGATGCGCGTCCAGGACAGGAACCTGAACTACGTGCTGGTCAGGCTGGTCCCGCTCTCCTACGTGGAAGCCTGCAAATAATCCACATAGCAGGCAACCGGGCCCGCGCGGGAGGACGATCCCGCGCGGGCCCGGTCTTTTTGGGTTCGCTGGAACGTTGCCGGACCGCGGGTCCGCGGCCCTATCCCTGCGCGGGCTTACCGTCGTGGAGCGCCTTATGCACCGCCGCCAGGACCTTGCTGGTGGAGAGCAGCTTCGACATCGCGCCGCGGCAGTTGGGGAGCCTTGAGAACCCGCGCACCAGCATAGGGTCCGCGCCGTGGGCGGACAGGATCAGGAAAGGGATCCTGGAAGTCTTACGCATGTTCCTTATCGCCACGGCCACGTCATGCCCGTTCATGTCCCCGAGATTATAGTCCAGGAGCACCAGGTCGGGAAGAAAAGAAAGGGCGCCCTTTATGCCTTCGGCCCCGCTGCCGGCGGTCCGCGTTTCGTAGCCCTCCCTCTTCAGGCAGTCGGCAAGCACCCAGGCCAGCTCCAGATTGTCGTCTATGATAAGTATCTTCATCCGGTTCAACACGAAGCCCCCGCGCCTCCGGCCTGTCCGTCAGCTTTTCAGGACCAGCCCGAAGGACGTTCTCTTCAGCTTGTAGCGTATGGCGCCAATCTTTTTCGGGCCGCGAGTAAGGCCGGGGCAGACGGTATACTGCCTTACAAGGGCGTTATTTTCCAGGCTGTAGGCGTCCTCGCCGCAATAGTCCGCAGGCGGCCGCCCGCCAGGCCCGTCCTCCATGCCTATGGGCACGCAGCCGTTCTCGCCGCAGGATTCCGCGTAAAGGCCGGTCCACCAGGAATGTCCCCCCTGGGAGAACGCGTAGACCTCCGGCTCCCCGTCGCCGTTCAGGTCCGCAACCTCCAGCCGGGCGAGCTTGCCCTCCGGGACCGCGGCGCCATGGCTGCCTTCTATCCGCTTGCCGTCCACCATCCCGGATATGTAGAGCGTCCCGTCCTCCACCGCGACCGTAAAGGCATACCGCTTCCCTCCGGCCTCGTAGAAGCGGTCCGCTCGGTAAGAATCCTTCTTGCACCCGCAGAAAACCAGCGCCGCCGCGGCCAGCATTATGGACCTTGACGATAACCGTCCTCGCATATTTCCCATTCTACCAAAACAGGACCGCCGGGCTTCCCCGGCGGCTAAGGAATTCAGCGACGCGCCGTCTATCCTTCCGAAGCCGGGCCGTTCCCGGACCCGATCTGCATGGCATTCCGGACGACGTCTTCGAACACCGCCGCGGCGGCGGCGGCTACCAAGGAAGCGAAAACGGCGATGACCCCCGGCATCACAAAACCGGCGGGGTCGTCGTTCCCGCCCGCGGTGATTCTCACGTAAGCTGACGCCGCAGCGACTATCCCCGCGGTAGCCAGCGCGCAGTATCTTATCGTCCGCAGAGTCCTGACCGTGCGCGGCAGGAACAGCTCGTTCCGTCCGATGTACCCCAGCACCCTGAAGGCCTGGTAGAGCGCAGAAAAGAAAGGGATCGATCCTATATACGCGCACGCCAGGAACGGGTCTTTGAAGTACACCGCGAACAGCGCGGCGTTCACGTTCCTTCCCTCGTGCGGCGGCACCCAGAGCATAAGGGCTAGCACGCCGGCGCCGAGAAGCACGACCGCCGCCTGGAGGAATATCCTGGCCGCTTTCATCATAGCGCCGCCGCCGTGTCCAGTATCCCCGCTCATTTTTCATCTTCCTTGCGGAGGCTCAGGAGCGCGCCGGCGAGCATGAGTATCACGCTGGGCCAGAAGGTCACGAAGAACAGCAGGCCCAGGCCTATCGGGTTCCCGCCCGTCCTGCCGGTAACGAGCTCGAAGAGCGCGTACAGCAGCAGCGGCGAGCAGCCTATCGCAAAAAGGACCGCTCCGGCCCTGAACAGCTTCGATCTTAATATCCTGCCCGGCATCAGAGCCATTCTACAAAACAAAGCCGCCGGGCTTCCCCGGCGGCCTGCGCCCCGAAAGGCTGCTTCCTCCCGCGGCCGCTACTTCGCCTTGAGCACCGAGATGCTCCCGACGCCGCTGTCGGCAAGAACCTTGAGCCTGCCCCCGGAGCCGAACTCGTTCACGGCTTTCCCAATGCCGGCGTCCGCTTTCACGTCCAGCGAGGCGTCCGCCGGGAAGACCAGGGTTATGCTGCCCGTGCCCGCGTCCGCCTTGACCCGGCCGGAAGAGGGCGCCTTGGCCCAGCTCAGCTCTATGCTGCCGGCGCCGGTGTCGGCCTCGGCGGGGCCGCAGAGACCGTCCATCCTCACGGTACCGGCCCCGGTGTCGGCCTTCAGCGCGGCCAGGCAACCCGAGCCGCTTATGCTGCCGGCCCCGGTGTCGGCGTCAAGCTCTCCGGTCATGCCGGAAACGGAGATGCTCCCTGCCCCGGTATCGGCCTTCACGGAAAGCGCGGCCGGCGCCGAGACCTTGAAACCGGCGCCGCAGCCTTTGCCGAGATCCGCCTTTCCCCCGGAAAAGAGGCTGCGCCAAAAACCCTTTTTGGCGGCCTTGGCCGCCTCGCTGTCCTCGGCCTTCAGCACCAGCTCGGAGCCTTTGACCTCCATGGTGATGGCGCACTTGCCCAGGTCGTCGCCTATCGCCTCGGCGCGCACTTCGCCCTTGGCGCCTCCGTCCACGGTTATGCTGCCGGCGCCGGTGTCCACGTATATCTTCTTCAGGCCGGCCGCGGGGAAGGTCTTAACTTCGCTCTGCGCGCAATAAGCCGCTGGCGCGGCGGCGAGCAGCACGGCAAAAAACAGCGTCTTTTTCATTTTTCCTCCATGGGCGCCTGGGCGCCATTTTATATACGCGGCGGAAGGCACGCCGGTTGCGCCAGCCGCGAACCGGGGCCTGCCTCGAGCGTTCCCTGTGCCGCAGATGGCCGAAACGGATCAGCCGGGACTTACCAGGCGGCCCTGATTAAGTACGGGCCCGGCCAGGCGCGCCGGCGCGTCACTTGATATGCGGATACAGCCTCTTCATGCACTCCGGGCAGATGCCGTGCGAGAACTTGAATTCGGAGTTCTTGGAGATGTACGCCTCGATGCTCTCGTACGCCTGGTCGTCGCGGCGCACGCGGCGGCAGCTGGAGCATACCGGGACCAGCCTGCTCAGGTCCTTCATCTGCATGTCCAGCTTCAGTATCCTCTCCGCTACGCGCAGCCTGACCTTCAGAATGTCCCTGCGCGCCGGCTTCTCCATGTAGTCGTCGGCTCCGGCGTCCATGGCCTCCATGAAGTTGATGCTGCCTATCCTCTTGCCGGTCAGCAGGATGAAATACACATAAGGCTTCAGCCTGTCGGCGCGCAGGGCCCGCACCAGGTCTATGCCGGTAAGACCCGGCATCTCCCAGTCGCTTATGACCACCCGTATATCCATGTCGGCTATACAGGTGAGCGCCTGGGCGCTGTCAGAAGCCGTCACCGGGGTGTAGCCGCACTGCTTCACCATGGCGCTGGTCAGGTAAAGACTGTCCTTGTCATCGTCCACTATCAGTATCATCATAAATGTCCATTTTCTCCCGGCTGACAGGGACTATAAGATCGAGCGGCCAAGACCTGACCCTTTCCATGCGTGTCGCTCACGACATCGCACTCCCCGTCCCGCCTCCGTCAATTTCCTGCGCTATGCGCGGGCCGCTCAAGGGCCGTGCCACTCAGGCGGCCAGGACCCGTCCCCGCTGTTCCCGCCGTGGAAACCGCCACGCCGGCGGCGATCCGCTCCTTTTCGGCAGAGCAGGCGGCCGCCAGTTCCGGGCTTATCACCGAACCGCGTAGCTTCCTGGCCTGCACGGTCATGCAGGGCGCACCTTCGTCCCCAAGGCGGTCCACAGCTTCCCAAACCCCGGCCGGGAGGGGAGCGTGAAGGAATTTCAGCACCGGCATGAAATCATAAAGCAGATAGACGCCGTCCACCCCGTGGTAGTCCCTCTCCTTCAGGCTCTGCGCGGCGGAGTCCGCCCAGCCAAGCACAGCACCGACACCCTGCCAGTAGCCCAGCAGCGCCGCGACGAGCAGTATGCCTGCAGCCGCTTTCCGTCCCTTCACCGCCTCCCACGGGAGGAAATGACGTATGACGGCGAGTACGCCGCCGACCAGCAGGAACACCAAAAAGAACCTTGATATGAAAGCGATAAAGGCCATACCCCCCCTTAAACAAGACTGCGACCGGGTTAGCTCAGATCAGGAAGATTCTACCAAAACAAAACCGCCGGGCTTTCACCCGGCTGCTTCAAAAGGTACCAGGTACCTTTTGAGCCCGGAAGAGCACCCGCGGCGCTATGCGTAACAAGCGGCCAAGACCTCCCCCCCTTGGCGCTTGGCTTCGGGACGCTCCCTACCAGGCCACTTCCACCGCCGAACCTCGGGAGAGGAAACAGGCTGGAGGAGCGTTCCGGCAGCCAAGGCTGACGACCGAGACCGTGCAGGAGCCCGGCGCGCAGTCGGGATTGACCCCGGCCTCGCTGAGCGCCTCGTACAGGACCTTGGCCTTGTCGCCCCGTATGTTTATCGGAGCAGAAAGCTCCCCGCCGGGAGGCTGATGAAACCTGAACGCGCATTTATAGTCGCCGTTCGCTCTGGTGCAGGACGGGAACAGCAGCGACACGTCCGGCAGTTGGGTCGCTGCCGCTCCGCCGCCGATAGCCGCGTTGAAAAGGTTCAGGGCCTTTTGTTTCTCCACCTTTTTTGAATAGCAGGTATGCTGAGCCCCGGGATTCCCGCAATTCTCCCATGTACTGCAGCCTTGAAGGACCGAAGCCCCGATGAGCAACAGACAAACGGATCCGATGTTGTTTCGCATTACCCCGCCTTTAAGCATCAGGAATTCCAAAATAAAAGGAGCAAGCGTACAAAGCCCGCATCCGTCAGGATATTCTAACAAACGCTGCCGCCGGCCCGCCCGGCGGCTTCGCCTCAAAAGGCTCCTGCTGCCTTTTCCCCCTACAGGCTATAGGTCAACCCCGAGGAAAGCGGCCAGGCGCGCCGTCTCCGCTTCTAACTCGCGCCTGAAGGCGGCGCCCCCCGGCCGCTTCCGCGCGAAGCCGGTCTCCACTACGAGCCGTCCCTCCCGCACGGCGGCGTTGGCCCAGCCGACAACATCGTCCTCCCACAGCAGCGGCATGGCGTAATAGCCGCGCACGCGCTTAGCGGCCGGGGTATAAGCTTCGAACCTGTACTCCCATCCCCAGAAGCGCCCGAAGCGCTGCCTGTCCCAGACCAGCGGATCGAACGGGGCCAGAAAACTCACCCGGCGCGGCGCCTCTACCCCCAGGTCACAGCCGGGCGGCACGATATAATCCTCACCACCGGCTTTCACGGCCAGCAGCGCGCCGTCCTTTATCATGTCCGCGAGGAAGCGCGGCGCCGTTCCCAGGCCCGGGAAATACCTGCGCATGGGCCGCGCCGCCATGGCTCGCAGCTGGCGCATCGGCACAGGAGCGAGTATGTTCACCAGCACCAGCACGCGCTCGCGCATCCGCCGGGCCGGGGGCAGGGGCTCCGCCTGCCGCCTGGCCGGGGAGAACACCCGCACGCCGCCTTCCCTGCGGGCCACGCGCAGCAGGCCGCGGTAATGCAGCCAGTCCAGCGCCTGCGTGGTGGCCTTGGAGAGACCGCCCCAGGCGTTGGTCACGCGCCGTCCGCCCAGCCGCGCCTCGAGCGCGGCCGGGTGAGCCTCGCCCATATCCGACACGGCTTCGAGCACCCTGCGCGCGAAGGCCGAAGGCTTTCCGTTACCGCGGGGATGCAGCAGCCGCCATACCGGGCGCGACACGAAACCATAGGCGTAGAGATAGTCCTCTTCGACTTCCAGCGCCGGATACATGCGCTCCAGATCCCCGGCGCGGTATCCGCGCGCCCTGTGCCGCAATATCAGGTCCTGCGCCCGCGCCGGGGAACGGATAGGGTCCGCCTGGACGAAACCCAGACGGTCCAGCACCTGCTGCAGCGTGCCCGCGCCGGAAAGCGCGCGCGCCGCCGCGAAAGAGCGCAGCTTACGGATCTCCCTCATGTTCAAATTCTACCAAAACAGAACCGCCGCCCCGCCCTGCCCTTTGGCTCCGCGCCCAATACCTGCAAAAGGTACCAGGTACCTTTTGACGTAACGGACTGTTAATCTATCGCGAAGTCGGAATTGTGCAGGTTATGATAGTAATTCCCCCTGAGCGCAGTGAACCGCAGCACGCAATAATCAGGGTCAGTCACGCCTTTGGGATAATACTTCTCGAACCCGTCGCGCCAGAGACGCCTTTTGGCGGCAGGGTCCTCCAGCACTTCGACCTCGCCAAGCAGCATCAAGCCCCGCCAGCTCTTCATGTCCACCAAATAGACACAGGCTTTGCCGTCCTTGCGCAGCTGCCCCACCCTTTTAGATGAAGTGTTCGTGCTGAACCAAAAAGTCCTAAGTCCCTCGTTCTCCATCTTGATCATGGCTTTGATGCCCGGATAACCGTCAGGCCCGTTGTTACCCAGCATTACTATGGGCGTTCCACTGACCAACTCCAAAGCCGCTTTCTTTATTTCCTCTTCCACGCTCATGCCTCCCCTTCCCTATGGCGTTTTCCGCGTTCCACCCAATTCTACCAAAACGAAACCGCCGGGCTTTTTCCCCGGCGGCTTTAATTATGCATTGCGTCACCCGAATTTCCCGTCACAGCCTTGCGAATACCAGGCGGTCCGGCGGGGCCAGGACATGTTCCGCGTCGCAGCGGTATCCCCGCAGCCACAGCACCCCGTTCACCTTGCGCAGATAGAACCCTTTGGGGAACGCATCGTCGGCGCTCAACGGCGCCGAGACCACCGTAACGGCCCCCTCCGGCGCCTTCCCCCCTCCGGAGAGACTCCCGCTAACTCCCGGCTGGTCCATGTACGCGAGCCGCAGGTACGGCCCCAGCTCAGGAGGACAAGGACCAAGGCCCAGCTCCCCAGCCTTGGCCAGCACATCCCGCATGACCGCCCCGCCCGGAAAGCCCAGCGCTTCCACTGAAACCTCCGCTATCCGCACCTGGCGGGGAGCATCGGAAACCGTGAACAGGTCGCTGGCGAATATCTCCTCGGCATAGGCGTTCAGCTCCACGCAGCTCCGCCTGAGCAGCTCGCGCAGCTCGGCCTTGCCCTTCCCGCCCACCGTCACCATCTCCGGCATTCCCATCTCAATATTCTAAAATACTTCAAAAGGTACTAGGTACCTTTTGAGTCCGCAGATTTCGCGCTCACCGCAACTAGCCTATGGCCGTGCCGCATCAATGGGCATGCCCAAAAAACGGCAGGACCCGGCCTTCACTTCTCCTCGGTCTTAAATATCCGCGATAGCGGACTGGATTTGTACATATTTTCCAGGAAATCCATACCGGCATAGCCGGCAAGGAATGCCGTCTTCCAGCTGTTTTCGGCCAACGCCCCGGCTATGCAACCAAGTATGCCCGAGAAGAATACCGTGGTAAAGAAGTAGGGATAATTGAACCTGGTCTTAGAATCCTTATTGAATTTCTTCAGGAAACTCGAAATACCCCTGGCGATACCCCCCACGAACCCCGCTATGATGTATATCTCGAAATTATTCATGATGCCCCCTGAAAAGCTCCCGCCGCCTATTACCACGAATAGTCTAATCTACACTTCCTGGGTTGTCAAATACGCCAGCGTCACGCTCAGATGGATTTCCCCATGGAAAATTCACCGGAAACGTTCCCCAAAAACAGAACCGCCGGGCTTCCCCGGCGGCTTCAATCAGGGATTAGGGATCGACGTCCCCTGGCACCCCCGGAACTCCCCGGCGGCTCCTACAGGCGTGCGCAACTGCGGCCAGTCCGGCACGGGTCATTTTCTTCCGGGCGACAAGCCTGTTAAGCCTCTCGATATTGGAGGCGCACAGGACGCTCTTGGCCCGGCGCGGCGTAAAGCGCTGGGCGAAGCGCTCCTTGTCCAAGCCCTTTGTAACGCTGTCTATCCAGCCGTAGCAGAGCGCCTCTTCCACCGCGGCACCATAGTCCAGGCTGGGTTTGCCGGAGGCCTTTTTATAATAGATCAGCCAGATCTCCTGCGCGCTCTTGTGATGCTTCGCCAACCAGGCGCGCCAGGCCTTCCGGGTTGTCACATACAGGGTTTTCCCTATCTCCATAGCGTAACCGTACGGAATCTGTGGACAGTATACCCAGATCTTCTAAAAACAAACCACCGATAAGCCTTTCCCCGCGGCTCCGCAATTAAGTATTGTGTCCACCGAATTGTATCTTCAGACTTGCGCGAACAGCACCACGTAGTTCTTGCCAAAACGCTTTGCGCACTTCGGGCAGGCGGTGTAGAAGAAGTATATCCTGGCCGGGGTCTTCCCCTTGGAAGCCAGGTATTGCTTCATCTCCTGCGCCCAACGGCCGGCGTTTCCGTACGGTCCCTCGAAGACCCTGGTGATGAAGCTGCCCGACAGCTTAGCCATTTGCGCACCTGGAACCTCCTTGGCGCTGGCTATATAGATATCCGCGCCCCAGAGCGACTTCTCGTCCGTCAGCGTGAGCACGGGCTTCTGCGCCGCGCCGGCGGCCTCTATCAGCGCGATGTTTTTAGTCATCTTCGCGCCGAAGTTCAGCGGAATATGGAAGACGCTGGTCACGTGGTCGGCCACGAACAGCTTGTCCGTCCAATTTATTTCCTTTTCGTCCCAGTCCTCCGGGCGAATAAGCTCGCAGATGCAGTCCGGATTTTTCGAGATAATCCCTGTCATGCGCCCCCCTTTTTGCCTTCGCTTCTCATGTTATTACTCACGCAGACAACCTGTCAAGCGGCAGCACCCCACCAAAAACAGAACCGCCGGGCTTCCCCGGCGGCTTGCGCAATTAAGTATTGTGTCCCCCGAATTCCCCTCTTGAACTCCGCCGAGTCCCTGTCGAGCATGACCTTTGCGGGCGCTAGTTGAGGATCGGCCCCCCATATTTATCTTGCTTTGCCGGTCCAAATGGGTGATGATATACTAAAGGCGGACGTCATGCTGGACTTAAAACCTGCGGTCATGCGGAAGATCATAAAAGTGCTCTCGGGCAATGTGCCCGAGTACGAAGTGCTGGCCTACGGGGCGCGCGCGACCGGCACCGCCAACCAGCACTCCTACCTGGACCTGGCCATCATGAGCGACACGCCCCTCGGCGAAGCGCGGCTCAGCAAGCTCTCCTCCGATTTCCTCGCCGCCAGCCTGCCCTTCCGGGTCGAGACCGTGGACTGGGCCGCCACCGGCGCCAGCTACCGCAAAGAGATCAGGCGCACAGCCGTCACCCTCCGTCCCTCCGGCAAGAAATAGCCGCCGCAAAAACAAACCGCCGGGCTTTTCCCCGGCGGCTCGCGATCAAGCAACGCGTCCCCTTATCTCAAACAGGACACTGTCCATATTTTCCTGGGTAAAAGTTGTTAAAATAACCCATGGAGGACCAGATGACCACCAACGGAAAAAATCGACAAGGTTTTAAAAAAGAGAATTTCTTCGTCAGTTCGGACAGAAAACTGCTTCAAATCGGAAGAATGCATAAGTTTCTTTCCACGCAAGCGTACTGGAGCTTGGGAATTCCAAGAAGTCTCGTGAAAAAGGCCGCACAAGCTTCTCTCTGTTTCGGTGTTTACCATAAAGCCGGCAAGGATACTGTTCAGGTAGGCTACGCGAGACTGGTGACCGACGGCTGCACATTCGCTTGGCTGTGCGATGTTTATATCGAACCGGAGTTCCGCGGCCTGGGACTGGCGAAAACTCTTATGAGCGCTGTTATGGCGCACCCGTCTAGCCGTGGCTTGAGACGCATCTGCTTGGCGACAAAGGACGCTCATTCGCTTTACAAACAATTCGGGTTTGAGATAACCGCAAATCCAGGCTCCTGGATGGAAATAAAGAACAACGACATATACCTGAAGCGTGTAAAACAGAAAGCACAATGATGTAAGTGAGCCGGGGGGCGCTGGTCGAGAACGTCCCCTTTCCCCGTCGCCGGGCTTTTCCCCGGCGGCTCCGCCTCTTTAAAGACCTGACCTCTTTGCCCACGTCGATGTGCAAAAGGTACCAGGTACCTTTTCTTGCGCCGCATTTGCCCTGTTGTTTTACGCCCGCATATCCCCGGAGAAGACGGTCACGGCCTGGCCCTGTATGATCACCCTGTTCCCGCAAAGACTCAGGCGCAGCGTGCCGCCCCGCTTCGAGACCTGCCTAGCCAGGAATTCTTTTTTTCCGAGCTTCGCCGCCCAGTACTGCGCCAGGCCGCAATGGGCGGATCCCGTAACAGGGTCCTCGTTGACACCCTCGGCCGGGGCGAACAGGCGGGAGACGAAATCGTAAGGCTTTCCGCCCCCGGGCGCCGTAACCGCTATATCCAGCATCGGCAGGCGCCTGAGCGCCTCGAAATCCGGGGCGATAGCTCTGACAGTTTTCTCGTCCCGGTACTCGGCTATGTAATACGGCCCGCTGCGGTGCAGGGCAAGCGGCTTTTTTCCGAGCACCCGCGCCAGCCCGGCCGGCGCGGCGGCAGGCTTCGTCACCCGCGCCGGGAAATCCAGCTTTATCCACTTCCCCGCGCGCTCGGCCGTAAGCGTGCCGCTCAGCGTGCGGAACTTTATAACGTCCTTCTTAACGGCCCCGCTCGACCAGAGCGCGTGCGCGCTGGCCAGCGTAGCGTGCCCGCACAGCTCCACCTCGGTAGCCGGCGTGAACCACTTCAGCAGGAACCCGCCTTTCGCCGGTACCACGAAAGCCGTCTCGGACAGGTTCATCTCCGCCGCCACGGCCCTCATCCAGCGCCTGTCAGGCATCCTCTTGAGCAGGCACACCGCAGCCGGATTCCCCGCAAACCGCTCATCCGTAAAAGCGTCAATATGGAATATCTTAATACCCATTCAGATCCAGCTCCTTCCCCCTCTCCCGTGATCAACTCCCCCTCCACATTCTACAAAAGCAAAACCGCCGGGTTCCTCTCCCCCGGCGGCTGCGATCAGGATATGGGCCCAACCCCCTACTCCAATATCTCCTTTTTCGCTTTCTTCAGCCATTCCAGCTCCGTTTCGAAGTGCTTCACCGTCAGCTCCACCATCAGGCGGGCCGGCACGGCCATGACACCGGTTTCACTGGCCAGCGCCGCGAGCGTCTTCCGCTCGCGCTCTAGTTCCCGGCCGAGATATTCCGCCCTGGCTTTCAGCTGCGCACGCACGGCATCTTTCCCGGCATGCGGCGAAAGGGCCAGCCAGGTGAGGAAAGGCGGTATAGTGCGCTGCGAGGCCCAGCTCTTCCGCCCCAGCGCTTTAACCAATGCAGCGCGGCCGGAGGAATTTATACGGCACAGCCGGCGTTCCGGGCCGACAGGCGGCTGGGCGTCGGCGGCAGGGGAGACCATCCCCATCTGCTCCAGCTTTTTCAGGGAGTAATACACCTGCGGCCTGGAGATATTAGCCCAGTCCCTGACATCCCTGTTCTCAAGTTCCTGGTTCATCTGATAGCCGTGCATCGGCTGCTCGCACAGCAGGCTTAAGATCAGGATATCGCAGGTGGAAAGAGAGCGGGATCTCATACTTTCTTCTTGCGCTGGCGGCTCCAATACCACCAGAAGCGTTTCACTGCCGGCAGCGCCGGATCCTTCGCCTGGGCTACCGCCGCGGCAAACGTATCCAGGCAGCAGATATCGACGTGCCGGCCCTTTTGGCGGCACAGTTCCCGGTATAATTCCCGTGGCTCGCGGCGCGCCAGTTCCGCCACGCTACGCACACCCAGCCTGCGCAGGTCTTCCAACGTCGCCGGCCCCACGGATACCAGGTCCTCCAGGCGCCTATTCTTTGACATAGCTTTTCGCTTCCTCGTTAAGCTCCTTGCTCCATTGTTCCCTGGGCAGGTCCGAGATAAGCTCCAGCAGGTTCCCTTCAGGGTCCCGCAGATGCGCCGTGCGGATACCCCAGTCCTTCCTGTCCTCCGGCGTCGTAAGGAACTTTACACCTTTAGCCGAAAGCTCGTTAAAGACGCCGTCCACCGACGGCACCTCCAGTATGAGCGCGAACCCGTCCTGCGCGGCCGCCGCGGCCGGCAGCCGTTCCGTCCCCAGGGCCTCCGCCATGGCCTTACGGCTGAAAAGCGAGAGTTCTCCGCCGCCGGGCGCCTTGAAATGCGCATAGGTCTCCCCGGGAGCGCCCCAGGTGACCTCGAAACCGAGGGTTTTAGAGTAGAAAGAGAACGTTTCGTCGAACTTATTTGTCATTAACCGGATATTGTTAAGTTTCATAGCTTCCTCCCCGTGTTTATAACATCCAAGAGCACAAGTGATATGGTAGTCTAATTTAGACTAGCATGTCAAGACCAGCCCGCCGCCCCCGCATAAAAAATAACCGCCGGCTTGCCCCCGGCGGCCCAGACTTACCGAGTTAAGTTCAGTGTCACTTTATCCAACGGCGCCGCCAGTCTTCCAGCCGGAACAGCCACCCCGGGACCCCGCAGCGCTCCTTAATAAGTCCCCGGCGAAAGGCATCCGACTCTAGCCCCGCCGCGACCGCCGGTTCAGTGCTCAAAAACACGCCCCTTACCCGGCCACGCTCATCGAAAGCATCAAGCCCTATCAACTCCACTGGATCGCCGGCAGGCTTGATCGCGGCGAGCGAAACCACCCGTTCTCGAAAGAGCACGCCATTCACCCATCTGTCCCCGTGAGCCGGCCTATATGCGTTCCCATGGTCGATCAGCATATCGGAACAGCCCCAGGATACCACATGGCTGAGCCGCAGCGCCTTTTGTCCCACACCCGATCTTTCAAGCAACAAAGCGCCCAGAGCATCGGCATGCGCTTCAAACTGCACGGTCCCCTTGTAGGCGGGCTGGCTGAAAATCGCTTTCCGCGCGTGGGCGTCCCATTGCAAGGCATGCCCGATCTCGTGCGCGAGTATCCCCGTCAGCGCCATGACCCCCCCGGGACGGCGCAGCGCGCCAAGACTTATAGCCACCCGTCGATCATACCGGTTGTACGAGACCCCGAAATCGTCTATCTTGAAAATCGCCACGGGATTCAGCGACAAGCCACCCGCCTTGGCGAGTTTATCCACCACCTCTTGGGCCTCCCGATACCGCGCGCAGTCGCCTGATGATATATTCGGGTTGCTTGACCGGGCCCCGTGCGACTGCGGCCCCGTGTGGATAGGAGGAGAACAGGCCTCCTCCGCCAGAGACGGCAACGCTCCCGCCCAAGCCAGAAAGAAGGCTCCTATCAGCATTCGGAGAGGTGGTATCATGCAGTAGCTCGGACCGATCTTCCCGGCAGTATTGTCCCCACATTCTACCAAAAGCAAAACCACCGGGCTTTCCCGGCGGCTTAAGCCTCAACAGTCAAAAGTCTGCGCTATGCGCATCAGGCGACCATCAGACTGCCAAGACCTGACCACTTTGCCCTTGCGCCTTATGGGCTAAACCCTATCCTGCGCATTGGGCCGCACTCTTTACCTGGACGATCCTGAGACATCCCCTCCATCAGCTCACGGATCATCCCCACTATAGAGCGGATCTCCGCGTCCTGTCCGGCCACCTTTCGTTCCAGTTCAGAAAGCTTTTCGGCCAGTTCCCGGTGAGCAAAGACCAGCTGCCGCAAGCGCACGAACGCCCTCACCACGGCAATGCTCGCCTGTATAGCGATCTCCGTATTGACCACGTTGGCGGCATGGATGCAGCCGTACTCGGTAAAGACATAAGGTAGATAACGCCGCCCCCCGCGTCCTTTTGAGGTCGCAAATTGCGACCTCAAAGAATCGTATTCAGCCCGGGTCAACTGGAACATGAAATCCCCGGGAAACCGGGCCCGATTCCTGAACACCTGCTCGTTAAGCCGCTTAGTACTGGTACCGTAAATATCCGCCAGCGCCGAGTCCAGCATTACCCTGTATCCGCGGATCAAGAGTATTTTCGACTCAATATCGACCCTCGGAACGATCCCCTCGGACATAAACCCTCCCTTCCCGCTTATATCCTAGCAGACGAACCCGACAAGGGGTTGTCGGAAAAAGCAAAACCGCCGGGCTTCCCCGGCGGCTCAAAAAGAGCAGAAGCGGCGCCGGGAGGCGGGCCCACCTCCCGACGCCATGTCAGCTAGCAGCAGCAGAATTCCTTGCAGGCCTTCACGAGCGCCTTCAGGGAACCGGTCTTCTTCGGGTCTTTCGCGGTTATCTCGACCTTAACGCCATCAGCTGTCTCGGTGGTCTTGCAGTCGAGCTCGCCGCAAAGTTTCTCCAGGTTCTTGTCGCAGCAGTTCTTCATATTATCACCTCCTTTTGTTTTATAGTTCTACGAACATCGAACATACTCCGCAAAAAAAATCACTTCAGGAAATGCTTTATGGACTCTATCGACTTCTCATTGATGCGGCACTTATACGATTGCCCGTCCCGCTCGCAGGTTATCAGGCCGGCGGCCTGGAGCTCCTTGAAATGGTGCGAGATGGTAGAGCGCGACAGCTTCATGCAGGAGCAGATCTTGGTGAAAGCCCTGTCCACCGCGCAGCATCCCTCCTCCGCCGGGATGAGGGCCGCGTCCCGCTCCTTCTTCCAGCGCTCGTATATCATCATGAATATCCTGAGCCGCTGTTCATTGGAGAGCGCCTTGAATACCCTTGAATAGTTCGATATTTCCACAACAGTAGTATAGCACTAACCCCGCAAGCCCGTCAACCCCCAAAAACGGCAATAATGCTATTATATTCCCGTTATCCAGGCACGGCGGCTACATAAGGGAATTATGCGAATAATATCCGCGATCATAACAGCGATCCTTTTCATCCCGGCCATTACGTCCGCCGCGGCGGAGAAGACCGCCGTCTCCATAGAACAGCTGGCCGGGACCTGGCTGAGCAAGGAGTACTCCGAGACCCTGCAAGCCACCAAAGACCCCAAGCAAGCCGTAGAGAAGGTCCCGGACGCCTGCAGCCTGCGCATCTTCAAGGCGGACAGCGGCCCGGCCAATGGCCGCTATGTCAGGACGTTCATCTACAACTTCCATGAGGGTGGGGATGCCCCGGCCATACTGGACCTGCGGCCCGCAGGCGACGACTCCTTTATCCTTGTCTACGGCAAGGAGGAATTGGCCGAAGGCCCGGAAAAGACCGTGAAACTGACCCCCATGACCTCCGGGGAAATGGTCCGGATAGTCTCCAGAGCCGGCAACTCCGTTCAGGAAATTGAGTGGAGCAAAAAGGATTTTGACGAGAATAAGAAGATCGAATGGCGGAAAGCGGCGTTCATAAAGACCGGCGAGGACATCACGCGGTACGTGAACAGGACCGTACTTGCCGGAAAGTATAAGGACAGCCAGGGGCGCTCCTTCGTTTTCACCGACAAAAAAGCCGTCTGGCCCGGCCGCGCGTTCAATTACGCGGTGCAGCAGGACTTCGCGGAAGACTAGCCCGACGGCGGCTGCCAGACCTTCGACGTGCTGGACGACAGCTTCGGACAGATCAGGATGAAGAACGGCTTCCCCGAAAGGATGGGTTACAGCTGGAAGGACAAGGTTTTATACATCTACGGCCTGTCATATCCGGAAGAAGCAGGCGTTATAGTCTGCGACAAAGACCCACTGTTTGTCCTTACCCCCATTACGAAGTAGCAGGCGCCGGGGCGAAGCCCCCATCCGCATTATCCTACCAAAACAGAACCGCCGGGCTTCCCCGGCGGCTCCGCAATATTGTGTCCCCGGAATTCCGCTTTTTTTACTTTCCTGACCGCATTGCTTTTATCTGTTTCAGCGACTTGTCCCTGGAATACTGCCTGTATTCCCCTGAATCGACCGCATATAAAGCGATTTTCCCATCCCGGCGGAAATGAATACCCCAGCCATAAGCCTTGCCAAGAGGCGAAGTTCGCAAGCAAGGCTGCCTTTTGGAAAAGAATTTTTCTCTTTCTTTTTTCAGATCATTATCGGCGATATTGTTTCGGAGAGCGTATACTTTGAATAAAACATCTTCCTGGGTAAGTTCGTACGGCGCTTTCGAAATAAGTTTGTACTGGAGCGAAGCAACGGTGTCTTTCCCGGCTTTGGCCTCCGGGACTACACCGGTCAGCGCCCTGGAATCTTCCGCTACGCTGAGAAAAGTACTGTAATAATTATGGTCGTTCATCTCTTCAAAAAGAACTGACAAACGTCCTGCCTCCAAACAATCACTATAACCGCGACGATGATAACGTACGAATAGGGTCAGGTCTTGATTCTTGACTTGCCTACCATGCGAACATTCTACCAAAAGCAAAACCGCCGGGCTTCCCCGGCGGCTCCGTCTCAACAGTCAACAATCAAGACCTGACCCCTTTGCCCCCCCGTTTGCCGCTGCTCTCCCGAGACCCTTTGCTCGACGGTAGCTATTTTCTCTTTGAGTCTCTTCTAAATGTAAAAAACAATGAATTATCACACAACAAGCTGATATTCTCTTGCACTTCATCAGAATCTTCGTGAGAAATTTTACTGTATTTGCCACTACACTCCTGCATAACGCCAGAGGGACCCATTGCCACCTTACCTTCAAGATTAGAATGCAAAAATAAATATGCGATGGAATTGTCTTTCATTACCCCATGTATATTAAAATTTTGAGATTGATTAGATCTATCCTTCGCGACGAATTGAATCGAAAAAGAATATTGCTTGGGGTATTCAAATTCATCCCCATTTTTTAAGATAACAGCAGCTGTGCCTTTATGGATATTCCATTCCGCATCTATGGTAAGGAATTTCCACTCAGAACTATTCGCAAAAACCAGCGACGAAGAGAACAAAAGCACACAACACAATAGTGTTTTCATTGCATACGCCCCCATTACACCTTTACCCGTCAGCCTGCCCTAAAGGTCAAAAGTCAAGACCTGACCCCTTTGCCCCATATTTTAGTTGGGACCGGATTGCACCTATAGGGGCGGGCGGGGTATGGGGCTGAAGGCCGTCGCGCAGGGCGAGGCTTGCGTAGGCCGTCTGATGCGCATAGCGCCTGATACGGCACGGCCATAGGCCAGCGCCGAGCCCGAGCGCGAGCGCGGCCACGGTGTGGCCGATAGCGTGCCTGAAGACACATACCCCGCCTGGCCCGACTATCGACTGCAGTCTTCCTTAGAAAAAGAAAACCCTGGCTGGTCCCTAAGGACCAGCCAGGGCTGGCAAAAGAAACAAGCTAACTAGTTAAAGCTGCGCCGAAGTTAGAGCTTTATCTCCACTTCCACGCCGCTGGGCAGATCGAGCTTCATCAGCTCGTCCACCGTCTTCTGAGTAGGACTGATCAGCTCGATAAGACGCTTGTGAATGCGCATCTCGAACTGCTCGCGGCTCTTCTTGTCCACGTGCACCGACCTGTTCACCGTGTACTTCCGGATCCTCGTCGGCAGCAGCACCGGGCCCGCTATCAGCGCGCCCGTCCGCTTCGCCGTGTCGATGATCTTCGCGGTGGACTGGTCTATCAGCCTGTAGTCGTAGGCGTTAAGGCGGATGCGGATCCGCTGAGTGCCCTTCGCGTCAGTATTATTTTCAGCCATATAATTACTCTATGATCTCGGTCACAACGCCCGATCCAACCGTATGGCCGCCCTCGCGGATAGCGAAGCGCAGACCCTTCTCCATAGCGATCGGGGATATCAGGTCAACCGTCATCTCCGCGTGGTCGCCGGGCATGATCATCTCCACGCCAGGCTTCAGCTCAACCCCGCCCGTCACGTCCGTCGTGCGGAAGTAGAACTGCGGCTTGTAGCCCTTGAAGAACGGCGTGTGGCGGCCGCCCTCTTCCTTCGTCAGGATGTAAACCTCGCCCTTGAACTTCTTGTGAGGCGTGCAGGACTTCGGCGCCGCCAGCACCTGGCCGCGCTCGATGCCGTCCTTGTCT
>DAIENX010000017.1:0-16470 GCA_027340875.1 Elusimicrobiota bacterium | reverse complement strand
TCAGGATATTTTAAGAAGGTCCTTTACGGCGCCGACCAGCACGCCGGGCGTGACCGGCTTTTTGATGACCAGCACGTTGAGGTTCTTTTCCAGGTCGGAGACCGACGCGGGGACGGCCGTGGCGAACAGCACCGGCGTCGGGTCGGCCAGCTGCAGGCGCAGCCGCTCGAACACCTTCCTCCCTCCGCCGGCGGGCATCTCCACGTCCAGCAGGATGATATCCGGCTTTGACTCCTGGAACTTCGTGACCGCGCTCACGGTGTCTTCCGCGGTCTGCACCTCGAAGCCGGCCTTCGAGAGTATCTCCGTGTAAAGCTCCAGTATCGTCGGATCGTCGTCCACGGCCAGCACCTTGCGCTTCAGCGCCTTCGGCGGAGGCGGTGGCGGCGGCGGAGGAGGAGGCTGCGGTGCGTCGTGAGGCTTGAAGAATTCCGGGAGCAGGCGCTTTATCTCCGCGAGCAGCGCTTCCGGAGGCGTCGGCTTCTTGATGACGGCCACGTTGTGTATGTTCTTGAGGTTCGGCAGCTGCTCCGGCTGGCCGGTGGAGAAGATCACCGGGGTGGGATCGTGCAGACGCGAACGCAGGGTGTCGAAGACCAGCATGCCGCCGCCGGCGGGTATGTTCAGGTCGAGGACCACCAGGTCGGGCTTGAACTGCTGATGGAGGGTTATGGCCGAGAAAGCGTCCTCCGCGGTCTTCACCTCGAAGCCCATGTCCCCGAAGAATTCCCTGTAGAAGTCCAGGATGGCGGGGTTGTCCTCGACAGCGAGCACTTTCAGCCTGCCGGGATGCCAGGCGCCGGTCACGTCTCTGCCTCCATAAGACAGATGATACAAAAGAAAAGCGGCTTTTGCGCGGGCGCGGCGGCTCTTGAAAGGACCGGGATTTTCTCGCATAATATGCGGAAGAAGGACGAGGTGTCCGCTATGAAGATGCTGCTATCGCTGTTTCTGCTGTTGGGGCCGCTGCAGGCGACGGCCGGAGAGCCGTCCTGGTCAGCGCCCTACCGCCGGCTGGCGCGCGAGCTGCTGAGGGAGAAAGCCCGGCCGGGGGCGAAGATAGGAGTGGCCAGCTTCGCCTACCCCGACGGGAGGAATTCCGGCGACGGCGGCGTGGTCTCCGAGAGGCTCACGGTGGAGCTCGTGAAGCTGGGCAAGTTCAAGGTCACCGAGCGCAGGGACATCGAGAAGGTGCTGGGCGAGCTGAAGCTGCAGGCTTCCGGCGCGATGGACCAGGATTCCATCAAGAGCCTGGGCAAGACGCTCGGGGCGGACCTGCTGGTGCTCGGCACCCTGACGGAGCTGCCGCGCGGACGCCTGGAAGTGACCGCCAGGCTGGTGGGCGTTGAGTCGGGCGAGATCCTTAACGCCGCCTCCGCCAAGGTAAAGAAGGACTGGAAGGACCCTCCCGCGGAGGACGAGGGCGAGAGCGCCTTCAAGAAGACCGGAAAGCTGGACGACTACGACCGCGAGATCCATGAGTATATGGACAAGAAGGCCGGCGACGAGAAACATACGATAAAAGAACCGCCGCCCTCGTTCCAGTAAAGGCCGCCATGACCGGTAATTCAGGGATAGGTAAGGTGTACGCGATGGCCGGGGCCGGCCTGCTGCTGGCCCTGCTGGCGGCGCTGGCTACGGCCTGGCTGCAGTCGCTCTCGCCGTCCTTCAGCGCGGAGCGGGCCCGCCGGGCCGCGCTGAGACCGATGCTGAAAGAGGCCAAAGAGCTCTCGCTGACGTATGAAATCGTGCTGGCCGCGCCGGCGAAGGCCGTGGGAAAGCCGGCCCTCTGGTGCCTTAAAAGGACGGCGCCGGACGCCGCGCTCTATGGCGGGGACGGCGGGAAGCCGGTACATATCTCCGGCTTCGGCATGCCGCCTTCCAGGACCTACAGGCGCGACTGCGACGAGACCCTTCTGACGATCAAGGACGTGACCGCCACGGAGTTCCCCGGCGGCGGGCGTTCCGTGCGGATCACCGCGGAGTTCGTGGCGTACCCATGACATTATGATCAAGATCTCCATGGCCGGTATCGGTGCGTTGCTGCTCGCTGTATCGCTGCCGGCGGCTTCGGCGGCTGCCGGCGGGAGCGCGGAGCAGTCGAGGGCCCTGACCTTCTCGCTGGACGGCTCGGCCGATTCGTACGGAGAGGCCGGCTCCAGCGAACTGAGGGCTGGCCTCGGGCTGGAAGCGGCTTCCATGAAGCTCGGCAGCTCCGCCCTGGACTGGGACCTGGAGCTGTACTATTCCTATTCCCGCAGCGATACGGACGGGGGGGACTCTAACGCCAATTCGGCCGGTCTGGACCTCGCGAAGCTGATGCTCTCGCGCTGGCGCGGAGCGGAGCTGGAGGCGGTGAAACCCTACCTGCTGGCCGGCGCGGAACTGACCCGCCTCCGCGAAAAGAACGACGACGGAGAGCGCGTCACTTCCAGCTTCCTGGCGCCGACTCTGGGGGCGGGGCTGGAGTTCAAGCTCAACAGGCGGCTCAGCCTGAGCGCCGAGTACCGCAGCAATCTGGCCGGCGGCGCGCGTCGCGTTTCCGGCGCCACGCTGGGACTGAGCTGGAAGCTCTTCGGCGGGGACGAGGAATAAAGGAGGGCTGATGCGCTATATCTGCATATTGCTGGGGTTCCTGACCGGTAAGACGAAGGTGCGCTGCGACGAGTGCGCCAACCTGGACGGCGAGGGGCGCTGTTACGGCCACAAGATGCCGGAGGACGTGATACACACGGAGATAGCCTGCGGCTTCTGGAAGAAGAGGTAGTCGTCCGGCAGAGGAAGAAAAAGAAGGCGGAGCCTTTGCTCCGCCTTCTTTTTTAGGTCCGCTGGCTTACCGCGGGAACTTCGGCGGCGGAGGAGGATTTGGGTTCATCGGCCTATCGTCGGCTGCAGGCCTGGGAGCCGGCGGCGGAGGTGGAGGCGGGGCTGCCTGGGCCGGCGCGGCGGGCGCTTTGCGGTCCGCTATCCGTTTCTGCACCTCGGCCATCAGAACGTCCGGGTTCGTGGGTTTGCGCAGGGCGGAGACGTTGATCATCTTCGTTATGTCCCCGAGCGTCTCCGGCTTGCCGGTGGAAAAGATTATCGGCACCGTATCATTCTCCGCGCGCAGAGTCTCGTAGACGTGCATGCCGCCGCCTTCAGGGATGTTGAGGTCCTGCAGGATCACGTCCGCGCGGAACTCCCGCTGGGCCTTGATGGCGCCGGTGGCCGTGTCGGCCGTGCGCACCTCGAAGCCGGCGTCCTCGAAGAACTCCTTAGAGAAGTCCACGATAGCCGGGATGTCGTCAACCACCAGTATCTTGGGCATAGCTTGCTCCTCCGTCTAACCTGAAAATTTCAGTTGAGATTTTCCGTCCGCATAACGGGCGCCCTTCGGGAGGCATACGCCTCCTCGGGCCTGGCGCGTATAGCGTTGGGCCCTCCGCCCGCTGGGCTCTGCCCGTGCCGTATCAGGAGCTATGCTCTTCAGACGGCCTTCGCGGGGAATTCCGCAGAATAATTCTGTTCACCGATCTTCATAATGAAAACCATGTTGAACTGCGGAATTCAGGCTAAATCATACAAAAGAAATAGGGCGGAGGTTTCACCCTCCGCCCTATCTTCAGGCTCAAGGCGGGGCTTACACCAGGCCTTGGGCCATCATCGCCTCGGCGACCTTCTTGAAGCCGGCGATGTTGGCGCCCATCACATAGTTGCCGGGGTGGCCGGCTTCCTTCGCTGCGGTGACGCAGGCGCCGTGGATGTTCACCATGATGTTGTGCAGGTGCTTGTCCACTTCCTCGCGGCTCCAGCTCATGCGGACGCTGTTCTGGCTCATCTCGAGGCCGGAGGTCGCCACGCCGCCGGCGTTGGAGGCCTTGCCGGGCGCGAACAGCACGCCGCCCTTCTGGAAGGCCTCTACGGCTTCCGGGGTGCAGGGCATGTTGGCGCCTTCGGTGACGCAGACGACGCCGTTGGCTATCAGCGTTTTCGCGTCGTTCTCGCCCAGCTCGTTCTGGGTGGCGCAAGGCAGGGCCACGTCCACCTTGACTTCCCACGGCTTGCGGCCGGAGAAGAAGCGGGCGCCCTTGAACTTTTCCGCGTACGGGGACACGATGTCCTCGCCGCTGGCGCGCAGTTGAAGCATGTACTCCCACTTCTCGCCCTTTATTCCCTCCGGGTCGTGGATGTAGCCGTCGGGGCCGGAGATGGTCACCACCTTGCCGCCGAGATCGTTCACCTTCTGTACGGCGCCCCAGGCCACGTTGCCGAAGCCGGAGACCGCGACGGTCTTGCCCTTGAGGCCGGTGCCCTTCGTCTTAAGCTGTTCCTCGCAGAAATAGACCACGCCGAAGCCGGTGGCCTCGGGGCGTATCAGCGAGCCGCCCCAGGCGAGGCCCTTGCCGGTCAGCACGCCGGTGAACTCGTTCTTCAGACGCTTGTACTGGCCGAACAGGAAGCCGATCTCGCGGCCGCCCACGCCGATGTCGCCGGCCGGCACGTCGGTGTCGGGGCCGATATGGCGGAACAGCTCGGTCATGAAGCTCTGGCAGAAGCGCATCACCTCGTTGTCGCTCTTGCCCTTCGGGTCGAAGTCGGAGCCGCCCTTGCCGCCGCCCATCGGCAGCGTGGTCAGGGAGTTCTTGAAGATCTGCTCGAAGCCGAGGAACTTGAGGATCGAGAGGTTGACGGAGGGATGGAAGCGCAGGCCGCCCTTGTACGGGCCGATCGCGCTGTTGAACTCCACGCGGAAGCCGCGGTTGATCTGTATCTCTCCCTTGTCGTCCTGCCACGGGACGCGGAAGGTCACCGCGCGCTCCGGCTCCACGATCCTGTCGAGTATCTTGGCCTTCACGTATTCCGGGTGCTTCTCGAGCACCGGGGTCAGGGTCTCGAGGACCTCTTTCACCGCCTGGTGGAATTCCTTCTCGCCGGGGTTCTTGGCGATGACGTTCGCCAGCACGCCGTTGACGTAGTCGTGAACGGACTTCTTGCCTTTCTCCGCTACAGCAGTTTTAGACATGATTTCCTTCCTTTTTCTGATCCGCAGGTGAAGTGAACTAAGTGAACTGACGGAAAGCCGATGGGATTATATTACAAACCTAAATATAGGTTGTCAACACACGGAAGTCAATGCTTTCACGACGAAAAATCAGTCCCCGCTGAAGGTCCGCCAGCAGCCCGGTTTAAGGTACAATAACAGGCATGGAATATCTCTCCGCTTCGCTGGCAGCGCTGCTGTTCGCGGTCTCGATCCCGGCCGGCAAGGCGCTGCTGGAGCATATGGGCCCGCTGGAGCTGTCGTCGCTGTGCTACCTGGGCAGCGGGCTCGGCCTGCTCGCCTGGAGGCTGGCCTCGGGCCGCGCCGGCGAGGCGCGCCTGGAGAGGCGGGACCTGCCGTTCGTCGCAGGCTTCGCGGTCGCGGGCGGCGTGCTGGCGCCGCTGCTGCTGTTCACCGGGCTGGCGCGCACGTCTTCCTCCTCCGCCTCGATGCTGCTCAATTCCGAGCTGGTCTTCACCTCGCTGATAGCGGTGCTGGTCTTCAGGGAGCAGGGCGGCTGGCGGCTGTGGCTGGCGGCCGCCCTGATCACTGCCGGCGGGGCGGTCCTTTCCTGGGAAGGTGGAGGCGGGATGGGCTGGGGCGCCGGGCTGGTGCTGGCGGCGGCCCTGATGTGGGGGGTGGACAATAACCTGACGGCCAGGATCTCGCTGAAGGACCCGGTGGCCATAGGCAGCATAAAGGGTCTGGCCGGCGGGCTGATAAACGGCGCGCTGGCGCTGGCCTCTCCCGGCGGGCTGCCGACTGCGGGCTGGGCCGCCGCGGCGCTGCTGCTCGGCGCGCTGAGCTACGGTGTCAGTCTCGTGTTCTTTATCCGGGCCATGCGGGGGCTCGGGGCTTCCCGGGCCGGCGCTTTTTTCGGGGCGTATCCGTTCATCGGCGCTGCGCTGGGGGTGGCGGCGTTCGGCGAGCCGCTGGGCTGGCGCCTGGTCCTGTCCGGGGCGCTGATGCTGCCCGCTTTCCTGGTCCTGGCGCTGGAGGCCCACGCCCATCCGCACCGCCACGAGGCCATGGAGCACGACCATGTTCATACCCACGACGACCTGCATCACGGCCACGAGCATGAGGCCAGTCCGGACGGGCCGCATTCCCACCGGCACAGCCACGGGGAACTGGCGCATGAGCATGCGCACATGCCGGATCCCCATCACCGCCACTCGCACTGAACGCACTTGAGTTTTTCTTGATTTGCGCCTGTTATATAATTTTCTATACTATAACCGCGCTTTTAACGGCGTGAACGCGTCATGCGAAATATAGCCACTCTCTCCCTGCTGCTCATGCTGCCCCTGGCCGCCTTCCCCGGCGAGTTCAAGGACAAGGGCGAAACCATAGCCGTGGACTTCCCGGCCGGGTGGGCTCCGGGCAAGAGCGACGATCCCTCCGTGACGCTGAAGCTGGAGAGGGCGAAGAATTTCGTGGAGTTCTCCAGGCAGGAGTCGGAGCTGGGCGACTACTATCTGAAGGCCCGCGTCAAGGAACAGGTGGACTCGCTGCGTTCCAAGGGCACTACGCTCTCCGGCGACGTGAGGCCGGTCAGCATCCGCGGCGTCGGCGCCGCCTACTACACTTCCTACGAATCTATGGGAGAACCGGCCTATATAGCGTTCTTCACGTACAATTCGGCCTCCTACGCCGTGTCCGCCAAGGGCATGTCGGACGGGGATTTCCGGTCCATGCTCTATAGCGTCCGCAAGCCGGGCGAGAAAATAGAGGTCCCGAAGCCGAAGAAGGTGAAGGTGGTGCGCCGGAAGCGCGCGAAAGAGGAGGACGAGAGTTCCCAGGTCTTCAAGGAGGAGTCTCCGGAGGGTTCCACCGAGACCGTGGCCGGCTCCACGGAATCCATCCTGAACGCCTTCGCGGTTCCCTCCTCTTCGGAGGCGGCCGCTGCGGTGGGGCCTTCCAGCGGCGCGATAGCCGCGGCGGCGGGGAGCGCGGCCCAGAATTTCCTGGCCGAGCTGGCTAAGAAGAAGGAGGGCGATTCCGGCCAGCCGCCGTACGTGCCGCGCGCGCCCCTGCCGGCGGTCTTCTGGGGCGCTCTGATAGCCCTCTGGGTGGCGGGGACCTTCGTGGCCAGGGGTGCGGCCTCCGTGTACCAGAACCCCAAACTCCCTCCTCCGCCTGCCGATGTTCCGCCCGACTTCTTCTTCCCGTTCCTGATCACCAGGTTCTCTTCGGCCAGCGAGTCCATGTACCAGGTGGTCACCCGCCAGAGGCAGAAGCTGATGGCGGAGTACGTCTCCGAGCACGGCGCTTATATCGCCGCCGGCGTCTACGGGGCGATCTTCTTCCACGTGGTCTGGAGCCTGCTCGCCGCTGTAGGCTACGGCCCGGCCGTTACCAATGCCCTGCTGAAGGTCCCGCTGCTCGGCCGCGGCCTGGCCTCCTTCCCGGAGACCGTTTTCGCCGTTCCGCTGGCGATCGGCCTGTTCAAATACGCCACGGCCAAACCGGTGCTGCAACTGATGGACGCCCAGTCCAATCTGGTCATGGAGGTCCGTCCGGAGGTGGCCTACGGCCTGATAAAGGACGGCGCCGGGAAGGAAGTCGCCAGGCTTATCAGCAAGGGCACGTTCATGTACCGCTACTGGGAGTTCGTGGACACGGACAATCTGGTGGTCTTCTCGATACGCGACGACTTCCCCAAGGGCTACCTGCTCAGCAAGCTGTTCGGCAGCCTCGGCGGCGCGTTGCGTTCCCGCTACGGCATTTTTGCGCAGGACAGGCGCGCCGGCTTCGTGTTCCTGGACCCGTCGTCCTCCGACAGGTTCCAGGTGCACATGGATTTCGCCTTCGCCCGCCTGGGGCATCCCGCCCAGATACTGGCCGCGGTGCTCTACGTGATCTCTAGGGAGAAGGATACCGCTTACCCGTCCCCTTTCTGACCGGGGGCTTCGCTTTATGAACACGGAAATTTTGTTCGGCGTCAATACCGCCGAGGAGATCCTGACCGCCGGCCGCCGCCGGGTTCTGCGGCTCTATATCTCGCGCGCCGAGAGCGGGCAGCGGGTGCGCGGGCTGGCCGCGCTGGCCCGCTCCAAGGGGGTTTCCCCGGATTTTTGCGATCCCCGGACTATCGAGAAATTGGCCAAGGGCGCGGCTCACCAGGGCGTGGTCATAGAGGCGGAGCCTGCCCGCAAGCTGACTCTCGACGAGGCGCTGCAGCTGGAGAAGGACCTGAAGCGGACCGTCTGGGCCGGCCTGGACGGCATAACCGACCCGATGAACCTGGGCGCGATCATACGCTCGGCGGCCTGCTTCGGCGTGAGCACCGTGGTCCTGCCGGAGCGCAGGTCCGCCGGGCTGACTCCGGCGGCGCAGAAGGCGGCCTCCGGCGCGGTGGAGCGCGTGAACGTAGTCGAGGTGGTCAATCTGAACCAGACCATCCTGAAGCTCAAGGAGAGGGGCTTCTGGGTCTACGGGCTGGACATGGGAGGCAAGCCCCTGCCGCAGGTGGATTTCGCGCTGCCGGCTTTCATGATCATAGGCTCGGAGGGCGAGGGACTGCACCAGAAGACGGGCGAGCACTGCGACGAGATAGTGTCCATCCCGCAGAAGGGCGGGGTGGAGAGCCTGAACGCCAGCAACGCGGCGGCCGTCGCCTTCTACGAGCTTTCCAAAAAACTCTAGCCTCCGGTTGGCATGACCGAGGGGCAGGAACGCAAAACGCGTTCGCGCACACCGTGCGCTCACTCGGCATTCGGGCTCGGCGCTATGCAAGCCTCGCCCTCACGACGGTTTTGCTAATCCTGCCCCTCGGTCCTGCCGGGTAGCCTTGCTCATTTCGGATTTTTTGACAGTCCCTGGCGGCTCCTAAAATATTACTAGAGTAGGGGGAAACTGATAAAACGCAGCGGCGCGGGCCCATGCCCGCGCCGCTCTGTCTCCCTCAAAAGAAAGGAGCGGAAAGCGACCGTCGATAAGGTGTTCCGCTCCGAAAATAGTATAGCAGATATTCCTGATTTGTCAAGGGGGGATTCCTTGACGCGTCAACGGGGTCGCGCGGTCACTTGACCACGAAGAGGTATAGCTCGCCCGGGGCTTTCATCGAAGAGGCCTCAGTCTCGGCGGTCTCGCCTGTGCCCCAGAACAGGTCCACGCGGCCGGGGCCGCGTATGGCCGAGCCCGTGTCGTGGGTGGAGACGAAGCGGTTGAAGTCCGCGAAGGTCAGCTGGCTTCCTGAGGCGACGGGCCGCCTCGACTTGAGCAGGCCGAACAGGCCGAGCGGTATGTATTTGGGGTCGATGGCTATCGAGCGCCCCGCGGTGAGCTGGCGGCCGATCGCGCCGTAGGGGCGGCTGTCCTTCGGGCGCTGCCGGAAGAAGATGAAGCGGGGATTGACGTCGGTAAGCCGCTCCTCGCGCGGACCCTGCGACGAGAGATAGGCTATGAAGTCCTTGAACGACATGGCCGGGACTTCGCCGCAGTCCATCAGCAGCTTCTGCACGCTGCGGTACGGGTGGCCGTTCGCCCCGTCGAAGCCCACGCGCGCGTAGTCCCCGTCGGGGAAGCGCAGGACGCCGGAGCCCTGGATCTGCAGCAGCATGATACGCGACGGGTGTTCCGACCAGACCAGCTCGAGGCCGCGTCCGTCCAGCGCCCCGGCGTGTATCTCGGCCGTGGAGTAGTGGCGCACCAGCCTGCCGGTATCGTCGTAGCGGCCGTAGTCGAAGTCCACCCCCATGTCGGGCGCGGTCTTCACCAGGTCCGCCGGCTTCATCAGGATGGGATATTTGTGGGCCTGGTCCCGGGTCCTGGAGACGTCCAGCCCGGCCTCGTAGTAGCCCGTTATCACGGTCTTCCCGGTGCCGTCGTCGGCGGAGGCGCGGTAGACGCGGAACCTGCTTTTGAGCGCGTTCAACAGGTCCGCCGGCGGCATCTCCGCCGAGAATATCTCCAAAAGCGCCTTGATGGTGCGGCGCATACGCGGCGCGTCGAAAATGTCCTGGCCTATGGTTATCTTCGCCGTGTCCGGCCTGGAGTTCCAGTAGTCCAGGTCCGTATCCAGCGTCTCCAGCAGGCTACGGCGCTCCAGGTCGTCGGCCGGCAGCGGCAGCAGCGAGGGGTCCACGGCGGACACCTCGCGCACGGCCTGCGCTTCCGGGTAACCGTCGGCGGGCGAGAGCCTCAGAAGCTTGGGGCAGGAATCCAGCGTGTCGGCTGGAGCTGCGGGGGCGGGGGACGCCGGGGTTTCAGTCTCGGCGCTGTACCAGGCGGTCTGGCAGGGTGCCGCCGCGGGCGCGAGGAGCAGGGACAGGAAGATGGCCGCCTTCATACGGCAATACTACATAATGACCCGCCGGAAATCAATGCCGCCGGTTCATTCGGCCGGCAGGGAGAACCAGAACGAAGCGCCCTTGCCCGGCTCGCCTTCGGCCCATATCCTGCCGCCGTGTCTGGCGATTATGCGCTTGGCTATGGAGAGCCCTATGCCGGTCCCGGAGAAATCCTCCGCCTTGTGAAGACGCTGGAAGACGTCGAACACCTTCTCCCGGTACTGCGGGGGGAAGCCCACGCCGTTGTCTCTCACGCGGATCACGTGGAAGCCGCCTTCGCGGCTGGCGGATATCCCGATCTGCGCCTTCGGCCGGGAGGAGGTGTACTTCACGGCGTTCGACAGAAGGTTGATGAAGACCTGCTTTATCATCGCACGGTCGCACTTCACCTGCGGCAGGGCTTCGGTGCGCCACTCTATCTCCCTGTCCGGGTTCTCGGATTTTATATCCGCCAGCACCTCTCCCAATATTTCGGAGAGGACCACGCCGGCCATGTCCAGCTGTCTGCGGCCGGCGGTGGAAAGTGTCAGAAGGCCTTCCACCAGGCTGGTCATGTGGAGCACAGACTTATGGATCATCCGTATGGTGGCGCGGTGTTCCTCCCTGAGCTCCGGCGCGGCCTCCTTCTCGAGCAGGTCGGCGAAGATGTTGATGCGGCGCAGCGGCGCCTTCATGTCGTGGGCGGCGGAATACGAGAAGGCCTCCAGCTCCTTGTTCAGATCGGCCAGCTGGGTCGTGCGCTCCTCTACCCGCCTCTCCAGGCCGGAGTTGGCCTCCAGCAGCAGATCGTGGGCGTTACGCAGCTCGCTCTCGGCCTGTTTGCGCGCTGTCACGTCCTCGAAGAGGGACATGATGCAGTCCTTGCCCTGGTAGGAGATAGGGATGGAGAGCACCTCCATATTGAAGATCTTTCCTCCGGGGACCTGCATCTTTATGTCGGCCGGCGGGAGCGGCCTGCCGCTCTTTGAGATCTCGCGCAGGCGGGCAGCGGCCTGTTCCCTGGAGTCCGGGTGCACGAAGTCCAGCACGTCGCGGCCTATAATGGAGGACTGGTCCTTCAGGCCGCCGATGGAGAGCATCTGGCGGTTGGCGAAAAGGAGCTTGTTGTCGCGGTAGACGGCTATACCGATCGGCGCGTTGTCCACCAGCGTGCGGTAAAGCTCCTCGCTTTCGCGCAGGGCTTCCTGCTCGCGCCTGCGCTCCGTCAGGTCCAGCAGTGTGCCTAGCACGGCGGGCCGGCCCAGGTATTCTATCCTGGTGCCGAAGACCTCTACATGCAGTATCTCCCCGCTCTTCTTCCGGCCGCGGAAGGCGTAGCTGAGCGACGCGATCTCTCCGTCGATGCGCCGGCGGAGGTTCTCCCTGACCAGCGGCCAGTCCTCCGGTACTATGACGTCCTCGGGGGATAAGGCCAGCAGCTCGTCCTGCGTGTAGCCCAGAAGTTTCGAAAGCACCGGGTTCACGTAGCGGAACCGGCCGTCCTGGATGAGGTAGACCCCGACCATGGACTTCTCGGTCAGGGTCTTGAACTTGTTCTCCGATTCCTTCAGCGCCTGCTCCGCCTTCACGCGTTCGGAGACGTCCCTGAAGAAGCCCTGCAGTACCCGCTTGCCGCGGATCTCTATCACCTGGGCGGTGATCTCCGTAGGGACTTCCGACCCGTCCGCCCGCAGCACGTAGTGCAGCTCCGGGCCGCTGTGGATGACCCCGCTGCCGTGGCGCGAATGTTCCTTGAATATCCTCTTCGAGGCGTTCTCCCCTCTTGCCGGGTGCAGCTGCGACTGGTGCAGGCCGATCAGCTCATTCCGGGGGCGTCCCGTGAGCCGCTCCGCCGCGGGGTTGGCGTCTATAATGATCCCGGTCTCCGTATCCGCGAGGAAGATCGCGTCCGGAGAACCGTCGAAAAGTATGCGGCAGACGTCCTTGCCCTGCGACTCGGCAAGGTTCTGCTCCAGAAAACCTTTCTGCTTTTCCATCCCTCCGCCCCTGCGGAAATTCTAGCAAATAACAGCGGGGAATCAAGGGCGGGGGGGAAGGGCGCAGGCTATCTCGAGAAGGTCGTTCTCGTTCAGGGCGTGGCCGGGACCGGCCAGCCATTCCGCACGCACGAGAGGCCTTAAGGAGCTCTCCGATGATATGCGGCCGATGAGCTCGCCGCGACTGCGCAGCTCGTAGAAGCGCCGTATCCCCGACATCCCCGTGCCCCATGCGGGTCGCGAGTAGATGAAGACCATCTCGCCGTCCTCCCTTTCGGCCCTGTAGCCGCAGAGCCAGTCCTTTATGCTCCACCCCATAAGTCCCCCTTGCGGCGCGCAGGTTTACCTGGCGTAGGCGGCCGCCACGGAAAGCCGCTGCTGCCTGAGCGCGGCGGCCTGCCAGAGCTTCACGGAGAAGTAGAGGTCCGCTCCCGCGCCTTCCCCGAGAGTGTAGACGCGCAGGCTGCCCTTTAGCCTGCCGCCGAGTATGCCGGCCTTGGCGCTGACTATGGTCCTGTGTTTTCTGTTGTTCATGCCGATAGCATAGCAGGCCAACCCGACAAGGGTCTGTCGGGTCAGGCCGGACGCAAAGAAGTTCCATGGGCAACCCGACTGGCCTATGGCCGTGCCGCATCAGGAGCTATGCTCATCAGGCGGCCTGGCCTATGGCCGTGCCGCATCAGGAGCTATGCTCATCAGGCGGCCAAGGGGCTGTCGGGTTCGGGAAAAGAAAAAAGGCGGCCCCGGGGCCGCCTTTGATCGGGAACCGGCCGGCGCTACTGCATTATCTCTATCTGGCCTATGGAGGGCTGCGGTACCAGCGCCTTGGTGATGGCGCTGACGCCCTCGCCCACGTAGAGGGAGGCTATCAGCACCACGCTGGCCAGGACTATGCCTACCGCCAGGTTGCCTTTCTCCAGTTCCTCTCCGGCGTGCATGTGGCTGTGCACCAGTTTGCCGAAGAGCCTGAGCGTCACCGAGATGGTTATGACCGCGAGCAGCATTGAAAGGCCCAGGTGGGCCGTGGACAGTAGCGCCAGCTTGCCCAGGCCTATCGAACTCTCACCCGGCGAGGTGACGTAGAGCCTGAACATGCTCACCACGGAACCCAGGCCCTTCTGTAGTATCATCGAGGCCGCGAACAGGATAGCCCCGACCAGCGTGCCTACCGCCGTGTTGCCCTTCTTGATCTCGACCTCCATGTCGAAATCGGGGTTGGCCTTTATGAAGATCCTGTAGGTGAGGTAGATGATGAACCCTGACATCACCACCGACAGCAGGAACTCGAACAGGCTTACCAGTATTCTAGCAGTGAACATGAACCCTCCTTAATAAGCGCCGGTCAGAAGAACGGCTCCACATTGTAACCCTGGGCGCCGGCGAGCAGCGTCTTGGTGTGGTCGCCCACCATCCCCGGCTCCAGCCAGGCCGGGCCAGCCGGTTCCACCAGGACGTACTCCAGGCCCTCGTACCGCACGAACATGTCGCCCTTTCCCGGCAGGCGGCGTATAGCCATGAGATAATGGCCGGGCACGGCTATGCCCACCATGCGAATCTGGCTCCAGTTTCCCAGCACCGAGGCGAGCACGCCGGTCTTGGTGTCGCAGTCGCCCCAGCCGGACAGGAGAGCGCGCGCGGGCGGCAGGATGCCGCAGGTGTGCAGGCCGTTCTCCAGGTTCTTCGGGATCCTGTAGCGGATGGCGGTCTGCACCATCGAAAGCACTCCCCCGATGATGTCCTCGTCCGAATACCCGCGGGAGTTAGCCACTTTCTGAAAAGCCAGCGCGAGCGGCTTCAGGAGTGGCGCATTGCGTTTTACCATCACCGGCATGTCCGGCTCCACTACGTTGCCGGGCCGCATCGCGAGACCCTTGGAGCGCAGCAGCGCGCGCAGGCGGGTGTCGTAGTCCATGTCCACGCCGGTTATCGCGCGCTCGGCCGCCGCTTTGCCGCTCTCGCGGTAGGTCTTTTCCCAGACCTCCTGGCGGGTAGAGTCGCGCCAGATGCGGAGCTTGGCCAGGTCCGTGTCCGTATAGCCGTAGCCGTTCAGGTAGTTACCGTAGTCCTTCTGCGTCATCCCGAAGGAGACGTTCAGGCGGTCCTTGTTGAAGTTGATGAATTGATAGTCGGCCTTCAGCTCGGCTCCGGCGCGGTAGATGCGCTGGGAGGTGCCGGTCTCCTTGCGGCTCTCGCGGGAGGTGTACTCCTGCGTCTCCTCCTCGTCCTCTCCGTCCTCGTCGTCCGAGGAGGCCTGTTCCCGGGTAAGGTCTCCACCGTACGGCAGAAGCGCGAGGCGGCGCTCCCAGTCGCGATCCAGGCCTATGGATAGCGCCAGGCAGGCGGCCAGCGCGGCCAGGTAGAGCTGTTTTACGGGGGCTGCGTTCATCCTTGCTTTTTCAGATAGGAGTCTATCCGGTTCCTGACCTCGGCCCGCAGTTCCCGCGGTTCCGCTATGGTTATCTCCGGCATCCAGTGCAGCACCAGCGGCACCAGCTCCATCGGGTGGCGGATGACCGCCTTCACGGTCACTGAGCCGTCCGCGGCAGGTTTGGAGACCTTCTGGGCTGGTAGTATCTCCTTGCTGCGCAGGAAATCCGCGGCCGCGCCTTCCGCGCGGATCGCGACGGGCGTCCTTCTTCCTTCGTTTACGCCCCAGATGGTGGTGGCCGTGCCTATTATCTTCTTTATAGTTCCCGGAGCGGGGGGGGTGAACTCGTCGGGCAGTATGTCCAGCTTCTTTATGCGGTCCACTCGGAACTTGGGATATTCGCCTGTCCGCCCGCCGTCCACCGAGGCCATCATGTAGAAGAAGCTCTCGCTGGCCAGTATCTTGACCGGGCAGAGCACTCGCTCCTTCTCTCCGGCGGCCGCGGCGTAGCGCACTTTCAGCTTCTTGCCACGCTCTATCGCGAAGACTATATCCTCGTAGAACTTGCGGGTCAGCGGGTTCAGCGCGCGCGGTCCGACGGCGTAGAACGGGGAGTCGGAGGGCGCGGCGGTCGTGGCCCGTTCGAACACCTTGTCGAAAGCGTCCTTTATGGCCCCGCCCATGCCCCCGGCCATTTCCCGCATCAGCACCAGGACGGACAGCTGCTCGCTGGTGAGGTTGAAGTTCTTCAGGGAAACTCCGCCGGCGAAGGTGTAGACGCCCTTCTGGGGGGTGTCCAGGTGGAAACCCGTCAGATTGATGCGCTCCAGGTCCCTCTGTATGGACCGTTCGGATACGCCGAACTCGGCCGAGAGGTCGGCGACGCGCACCGGGCCCTCGTTCAGCCTGTTCAGTATGTTCAGCACCCTGAAATATTTCTTGTCGCCCGAGTCTTTCTGGTACATAATGCCCCTCGGGAACCATTATATAAAAAAGGAAAGTGCTTTCCGTCCCGCTTTTCTTGACTGCTGGCGGACAATTAAATATAATAACTTCTCCGCTGGTTTAGGCCAGCGGCTGTTTTGTCGGTTCTTTGACGGCATGCGGGCGTAGTTCAATGGTAGAACGTCTGCCTTCCAAGCAGATCACGTGGGTTCGATTCCCATCGCCCGCTTTTCGATATCCGTTCTGCGGATATCGAAAAGCGGGCGATGAAAGAGACCACCGGTTGCCCGCAGTATATAGAATTAGCTCCGTATTCCTCTCAGGAGGGGTTCAGCGAACGGACCGCCGAAGGCGGTATCGTGAGCGGCGAAGGGGAACATGGTTCCCCTCGCGGAGCACCCGGCCGACGAAGGCCGGGCGGCTAATCCGCTTTTCGCATTCGGATGCGAAAAGTGCGACAGACGCTGGGGTAGCTCAGCAGGTAGAGCATCTCCATGGTAAGGAGAAGGTCGTGGGTTCGATTCCCATCCCCAGCTTACAATTTTTACTTGCGCTGTCAGTGGTTGCTTAGTTTTTTGGTCTTTCACAGGTTGGGAAGTAATTGGGGATGGGAATCATCCTTATGCGAGGCTCGCTGACGCTCGCGGTCCCCAGCTTGTTTTTCAGGAATAACTAAACTTCAGGAGAACTAACATGGCAAAAGAGAAGTTCGACCGCAGCAAGCCGCACGTCAACGTAGGCACCATCGGCCACGTGGACCACGGCAAATCCACCCTGACGACCGCGCTGGTGAAGGTGCAGTCGGAGAAGGGCCTGGCCAACCTGAAGTCCTACGCCGAGATCACGAAGGGCGGCACGGTGCGC
>DAIENX010000068.1:0-50455 GCA_027340875.1 Elusimicrobiota bacterium | reverse complement strand
ACCGTTGGCGGTACGGAGGTGCTCGGCTGGACCGATAACGGGATCAATACTTCCGTTACGAAGACAGGCCTGACGCTGACGAGCGGACAGGTCTATTACTTCACAGTTAAGGCTGAGAACGGCGTAGGCCTGCAGTCCGCGGTGGTCAATTCCAACGGTCAGACGGCGGACACCACGGCGCCAGGCGCGCCGGGCGCCGTCAATGACGGTACCGGCGCAGACGCGGTCTATGCGGGCTCGCTCAGCCAGCTGTCGGCTAACTGGACGGCTGCCGCGGACGCGGAGAGCGGCATCGCGCGGTACTGGTACGCTATAGGAACCACCGTGGGCGGCACCGACGTGGCCGGCTGGACCGACAACGGGGCCGCCCTGTCCGTTACGAAGACCGGGCTTACGCTGACCAACGGTCAGGCATATTATTTCACGGTCAAGGCGGAGAACGGTTCCGGGCTGCAGTCCGGAGCCGTCAATTCCAACGGCCAGATTATAGATATATCCGCGCCGTCTCCTGCTGGAGCGGTCAATGATGGAACCGGCGCGGATATCAGCTATACCACGTCCGGCAGCCAGCTGCAGGCTAACTGGACGGCTGCCGCGGACGCGGAGAGCGGTATCGCGAAGTATTGGTACGCTATAGGGACGACAGCGGGCGGCACCGATGTGGTCGGCTGGACCGACAACGGCGCCGTTCTGTTCGTAACGAAGACCGGTCTTACGCTGACGGACGGGCAGGTGTATTACTTCAGCGTCAAGGCGGAGAACAACGCGGGTTTGCAGTCCGGCGCCGTTAATTCCAACGGTCAGATGGCGGACGCGTCGGCGCCGTCCGTTCCGGGCGCGGTGAACGACGGCGCCGGAGTCGATATCTCATACACGGCTTCCGTCACCCTGCTGCAGGCTAACTGGACCGCCTCCTCTGACGCGCAGAGCGGGGTGGCGAAGTACTGGTACGCTATCGGTACTACCGTTGGCGGTACGGAGGTGCTCGGCTGGACCGATAACGGGATCAATACTTCCGTTACGAAGACAGGCCTGACGCTGACGAACGGACAGGTCTATTACTTCACAGTTAAGGCTGAGAACGGCGTAGGCCTGCAGTCCGCGGCGGCCAATTCCAACGGTCAGACGGCTGACACCACGGCGCCAGGCGCGCCGGGCGCCGTCAATGACGGTACCGGCGCAGACGCGGTCTATGCGGGCTCGCTCAGCCAGCTGTCGGCTAACTGGACGGCTGCCGCGGACGCGGAGAGCGGCATCGCCAAGTACTGGTACGCCATAGGAACCACCGTTGGCGGCACTGACGTGGTCGGCTGGACGGATAATTCCATCGGCCGGTCGGTTATCAGTACCGGCCTGTCGCTAACGGACGGGCAGGTGTATTATTTCACCGTCAAGGCGGAGAACAACGCGGGTCTGCAGTCCGGCGCCGTTAACTCCGACGGCCAGCTGGTGGACGCTACGCCTCCGGCCCCGGTCACGTACGTCCATGACGGACTGGGCGCGGACGAAAGCTGCTCCACCAGCATTGACACGCTTTCCGCGAACTGGGACCTTTCCTCCGACGCGCAGAGCGGGATATCCAGGTACTGGTACGCCATTGGTACCACCGCGGGGGCTGTGGACCTCGTCGACTGGACGGATAACGGCGTCAGCACCTCGGTCTCGAGATCCGGCCTTTCACTGGTGGACGGGACCACTTATTATTTCTCCGTCAAAGCTGGGAATAACGCGGGCCTGCAGTCCTCGGTGCTCTCTTCCGACGGACAGCTGATGGATTCAGTGCGGGCGCAGTTCATCTCCGAGGTCAGGGACGGGACCGGCGCGGATATCGACTATTACGCTTCGCTCTCTTCGTTGTCCGCGAACTGGGCCGCCTCTTCGCATCCCCGCGGGATAAATCGCTATATGTACGCGGTCGGGACAGCGCCGGGCACCACTGATCTCGTTCCGTGGACCAGCAACGGTCTTTCCACGTCCGTTACCCTGCCCGGCCTCGGCCTTGCGGAAGGGACCGCCTACTATTTCTGCGTCATGGCGTATCCGAACAGCGGGCTCCCCTCTTATTTCTCGTGTTCGGACGGACAGGTCCCGGACGTGACCTCTCCGTCCGCCGTCATACAGGTGACCTCTCCTCTCCCGGCCCCGTCCGGTCCTCTGACGTTCAATTTGACCATAAACGAGGCTAATCCCCTGCCTTCGCCCCCACGGCTATATGTGGATTTCCCCGGCGGCATCAGGAAGGAAGCGCAGCTTTCCCATGTATCCGGCTCGGCCTGGACGGGAGAGTTCTTTATAGAGCCCTCCTATTCCACCGGGACGGTCTCTTTCTCGCTGGTATCCCCGGATGCCGCGGGAAATCCGCTCTCCGCCATCCTGTCAGGGTCCACGTTCTACATGGATACCACCGTGAGCGCTCTGTCCGGGGGCGTGGTGGTCGACAGCGGGATAGTCACCGTGATAGTCCCGCCAGGCGCGGTCCCGGTGGCGACGCTGATAATCTCCACCACCGTGCCCGCTTCCAGAACGGCCTCGGCGGCCGGCGGCGACTCGCTGGCCTTCACCGGGCTTAAGCTGGAGCGGGAGTTCAGCGCGAGAGCCCTTTCAGGAGGGGCGATATCGTCTTTCAATGTCCCGGTCAAGGTGAAGATGTTCTACCCCGACGCGGACAATAACGGAATAGTGGACGGCACGAACGTGAACGAGGGACTGGTCGGCCTTTACTGGCTGAACGAAGCTTTGGGAAGGTGGGTGCTGGTTTCCGAGGGGGTGACCCGCGATCCGGCATTGAACAGTGTACAGGCGGAAGTCGCGCACTTCTCCATATATTCGCTGCGTTATGTCGATTCCGAAGTGCTCGGCAATGACCATGTAAAAGTGTACCCGAACCCGTGCCGTATGGATCGCGGTCCCATGAAAATATCCAACATACATCCCGGTGCCACGGGAGTGCGGATATACATATACGACGTTTCCGGCGCGCTGGTCCGCGTCCTGGACCGGTCCAACGGCGTGGACAGCATGAACGTGGGCACCTGGGACGGGCGGGTTTCCAGCGGCGGGAAAGCCGCCAGCGGAGTATACCTCTATGTCGTGAGGACCTCGAACATGGGAAGCGCGGCCGGTAAAATGGCGGTAATATGGTAAGAACAGGCCTTTTGATCTTCTGGGCGTTCTTCTTCTCCTCCGTTATGCCTGCGTCAGGGGCTCCGGGGACTACCGCTGCCGCTTACCTGAAAATGTTCCCTTCCGCCCGCCCGGCCGCCCTGGGCGGGTCCTTCGTCGGGGTGGCCAACGATCCGGGAACCGTCTTCTACAATCCAGCCGGCCTGCGCACGCTTTCCCACGTGGAGTTCATGCTCTCGCATATGGAACTGGTCCAGGGGATGCACTGCGAAAGCCTGGTATACGTGCAGCCTTTGCAAAAAGGGCTGGTGCTGGGCTTTTCCGGGGAATTGTTTACCAGCGGTCCCATAGGCAAGTATAATGAATTGGGGGACCGTACCGGGACCTTCAGCGCCGCGGAGGGGATGCTGGGCGCATCCATCGCAGGGAGCATTTCCGGGGCACTGCTGGGCGGCGTCACCGTCAAGGCCCTTCATCAGGGGCTGGATTCGGAGAGCGCGCTTACGGGCGCCGTGGACGCAGGGCTTCTTTATTCCAGCGGCAGATGGCGTTTCGGAGCGTCGGCGCAGAATTTCGGTCCCGCCATGAAGCTGGGCTCCACCGGCTTCGAACTTCCCAGGGGGGTGAAGGCGGGGGCCCTTTACCGGTGGCCGCGGCTTCTGTCCCTCTCGGCGCAGTTGACGGAATATCTGCGCGAGGACCCGTTCCTAAGCGTTGGCGCGGAAATCCCGCTTTCCAGGGAAGGGAACGTAATGCTGCGCTCCGGGTACCGGACTGGGATGAGCTCCGGAGCCGGCCCCGGCCTGAGCTTCGGCGTCGGCCTGCGTGACACTCACCTTGAGTTCTCCTATGCCCTGTCTCCGATGGGAGATCTCGGGATGACCCACAACATTTCATTCTCGTACAAGATTGGGAACGCGTTCACATACGACCGCTGATAGGCCGTCCAAACCGCCAGCCGTTCTCTCGCCAAGCGGCGGAGAACCGCCGGCCGGCGCGCGCGGTCGCTTTCACGTATATCCGGAGACGACTGCCTGGAAGGGGGAGAGGGACCCCGGTCGTTCAGAGCTTGCCCTTGAAGTTGAGAGCGACGATTAACATGAAGAGGATGCCGAGTATGCCGCCCCAGAGCAGTATGGTGCCGGCCAAGCGGCCGGCCTTCTGGCCCGGCGTAAGCGGCGCCGGCTCCTGGCCTTCCGCGGCAGGGGCTGGGGAGAACTTCCTGCGCAACAGTACTCCGGCAGCCACCGGCACGAAGGGTATGCCCAGCAGCAGAACTAGTTCCAGTAAGGCGCTCAGGTCGCTCATGGCTCAGGCACCTCTCTGCCGTCCTGGTAGCAGACCTTCTTGCCGGCCACGTAGCCCGGAGTGGTGGCTTCCTGGTTCCCCATGACGCGGGTGACGCCGGGCAGCCGGCCGGGCACGAGCCCGAAGGTCCTCAGGCCGCAGACTATGGTCCCGCCCATCTGGCGGCTGGTGTCCCTGGCGAGGTCGGCGTTCCAGGTCTTCTCCCACTGTTTCCTGGCCTCGTCCGCCGGGACCCCGCTGAACCTGTCCTGCCAGTAGGGCACACTGAAATAGAGCAGGCGCCGGGTCAGCATGGAGAGCCCCACGGCCGGGTTCAGCGTGGCGTCGCCTATGGAGGCGGTGTTGCAGCCGGTATACTGGACTACGCCGCCGGGGGTCATCTTGCCCTTGAGCAGCGCCGCGGTGTCGCCGGCCTCGTAATAGGCGCTGCCGACGGTCTGTCCCCCCGGTGCGCCGTGTCCGTAGAGGATGATCTTGCTGACCGAGCCGTTAGGCAGCGCACGTATGGCGGCCTCTGCCTGGCGCTGGTCCCTGAAGGTCTGGGTGCGGCCGTCGGAAGTCGTTATCGTGTAACCGTAGGCGTCCGAGGTCCAGGAGGTGGACTTGGTCCCGCCGCCCAATTGCTGCGGCGCGGCCGATTTGACCGTGGTGGCCGTGGTGCCGCGGGGCTGGCCGGGATTCAGCACGCCGGCGGTCTTCTCGGCCACGAAGTCTCCCATGGGGCGAGAAACTTCGGCTGACACGCCGTTCATGACGTTCTTGGGGACCTGGTACCGGCCGCCGCGCATGTCCACGGCGGAGGCGTCGCCGGTGGCTGCGTTGCCGTCGAAGGCCTTGGTAAGGCTGCCGCTCACTCCGGATGAGAGCGAGCCGGAAACCTTGCTTAGCGTCGAGTTAACCGCCCCTTTCGGGACCTCGGATTTCTTGAAGAATTCGGAACTCTGTCCCTGCGCCCCGCGCATGACCTTTATGGAGCGCAGCGCGGAGATGGCCTCGGGGGTAAGGTACTGCCGCAGTCCGTCTACGTCGGATTGGCGCAGGCCGTCCTGCGAATTCGCCTTGCCCATGGCCTCGCGCACGGCGGTGACCTTGGCGCGCAGTTCCGTGCCGGCCTCCTCGCCCAGCCACAGGCGCACCGTCGAGATGTCCCGCTCCGAGATCTTCTGGACGTAGTCGCGTAGCTGTTCGGTGTCCCAGGGGCGCATGGCGGCCTCGTAGTAGGCCTGCACCGCCTCCAGCCTCTGCTGCGCCGGCTCGGCGGAGTCGCGCAGCTCGTTCTGCTGCTCGTCCGGGGAAAGGGCGTTCCAGGAGTCCGCCTTGTATTTCCCGGTCTCGAAAAGGAACTTGAACTCGGTGATGTGTTCCTGGGCCTTCCACTGCACGGGCTCCGCGGCAAAAACCGGCCCTCCGGCGGCGGCCAGCGCGCAGGCGGCGATAAGGGCTCTCAAGGTATCCATAAAGCAACTATAGTCTACAGTATCCCGGGCGAAAGTCAAGGGGGGGGGGTCAGGCGCCCGCGGGCGGCTGGGTTTTCGCGTAGATGGCGCGTACGCAGTCGGCGTAGGGCCGGCGCTTCTCGGGGGTGAAATCACGGTAGACCAGCTCCACGGCCCGGCCGGCGCCGAACATCGCGTGGTCTATAGGGAAGAGGCTTTCGCAGCCCGGGGGAAGGAACTCCTTCTTTATCTCCATGCGCAGCCCCCAGCCGGCCAGCAGCGACAGGCAGTATACCCACTTCTGGGTGGGCGCGTTGTAGATCTTGAGCACCGGCCCGGGATTTTTGGCCGTGTTCGGCTTCATCTCCCACGTCTGCCCCGGGATATCGCCCGCGGCCTCCATCAGCTCGGCCCAGAACTCGCGGAAGGTCTCCGCTGACTTGGGGTAGCGGGCGGCTATGTGCTTTACGAACTTCTCGAACTCCTCGCGGATCAGGGCCGGGTCGGCCTTTATGGACTTGGCCTTGCCGCGGTTCTCCTCCTCTATCCTGAGGCGGGTGATCAGGTCCTGCAGCGCGGCGGTCTCCTTCTCGTCCGCCGGGGCCAGGTATTGGGCCTTGAAAGTCAGCCTGTCACCTGAAATGGGCTGCACGGTGATATTGTCGCCCGTGACCTTTACCACTACCCCCAGCGCCTTGTTGATCGTGTTGCGCACCGGCGCGAAGAGCTCAAATGTGCTGTTCTCCATGTCTACCACATTTTACAACAGGTGCCCGGGTCCTTTACAGGGCCCCGCTCAACCCGACATATCCTTGTCGGGTTCGCCTGCTAGGCTATTGCAGGGCTAAAGCGGCGGGAAAGGGGGACCTATGAAAGGAGCGGGGGCGATACAGGACATGCCGAGGGTGGAGCGGCCGCGCGAGAAGCTGATGCGCTATGGTCCGGAGAAGCTGGCCGACGAGGAGCTGCTGGCGCTGCTGCTGCGCACCGGCGCGCGCGGCCGGGGCGTGCTGGACATGGCCGGGGACCTGCTGCGGCGCTTCGGCCGGGCGGATATCGCGAAGGCCGGGTTCTCAGAGCTGCGCGCGGCGCCGGGGCTGGGGCCTGCGCGGGCCTGCGAAATCATGGCGGCGTTCGAGCTGGGGCGGCGCTACCTGAACGGCAAGAAGGCCGGCATCTACCTGAAGCCGCGCGACATCTGGGAGGAACTGCGCGACGTGCGCGACCAGAAGAAGGAGCATTTCGTGGTCTTCTTTCTGGACACGCGTAACCAGGAGATCAAGCGGGACATAGTCTCCATCGGCACGCTGAACTACAACCTCGTGCACCCGCGCGAGGTGTTCGAACCGGCGGTGAGGAACTTGGCGGCCAGCGTGATAGTGGCCCACAACCACCCTTCCGGCTGCCTTGAGCCGTCGGACGAGGACCTGTCGCTCACCAAGAGGCTGGGCCAGGCGGGCAAACTGCTGGGCATAGAGCTGCTGGATCACGTGATAGTGACGAAAGAGGGCTTCATGAGCTTCAAACAGAAGGGACTGCTGTAGGCGCGCGGCGATGGGAGCTTTGAAATGAAGGCGCGACTTGCGCTAGAATATGCCGGGGCGAGGGACCGGGCGTTTGCGCCGGGGGGCGTTGCGGGGGGCTGGCCATATGGCCGGCCAGATTTTTTGTAGGAAGAACGGACGGCTTTTCCAGGTTGTACGACAATGAAATCTCTATCGACTAATCTCAGTACTCGCGCCAAATTCATTTCGGGGCTGGCGTTCTTCTGGCTGCTGCTTTTCGGAGGCCTGCTGCTTATCTATCAGAACGCGTATCATAAAACCCTGGAACTGAACGGCAAGATGACGGCCGATCTGGTGAACAGGAGCGTTGTGGAGGGCCTTTTCCGGTCCATGTCCAGAGGGGAGCATGGGAAAGGATTCCAGGACTTTCTAAAGGACGTATTCTCCAATACTCCCGGGTTTCGCGGCACTATGATAACCGATATGACAGGACGTCCGGTCTGGACGTCCTCAAGCCTTTGCCGGGATGAGCTGGTCGGGCACGGGGTGAACGGATTGATAGCCGGGGCGTCGAATACAGGGTATTCGGCGCTAAGAGCAAGCGACGGCTACTGGATAGTGACGCGGCTTCTCCGTAACGAGCGGTCCTGCGGCGGCTGCCACTCCGGGACCGGCGCGTGGTTGGGCGCTGTGATAACCGAGGGAACCATGGATCCGGAGCGGCGTCTGGAGCACCAACGGCAGGAAATAATCGTTTTTCTGTCGCTTTTCCTGCTGCTGGCCGCCGGCCTCCTGTCGGCCTATTGGCTGCTGGACCGCTCGTTCGCCCGTCCCCTGGCGGCCCTCGCGGAATCCATTCAGGCCATTGATATGGTCAATCCCGCGGTCTCTAAACTCAACCACGCCGCGGGGAAGGAAATTTCCGTGGTCGTGAACCAGTTCAATCTGCTGCTGGACCGCCTTTCCGATTACAGGAAGGCCCTGCTTTCCAGCGAAGAGCAGTTCAGGCAGGCGCAGAAAATGGAGGCCGTGGGACGGCTGGCAGGAGGCGTGGCGCACGATTTCAACAACCTGATAACGGCCATCAACGGTTACGGCCGCATGCTGTTGCAGAGCCTGCCTCCGGACGACGCGAGACGGCAGGACGCGGAGGAGATACTGATAGCCGGCGACAGGGCCGCCTCCCTTACGCGCCGGCTGCTGGCCTTCAGCCGCAAGCAGGTGCTGAAGCCGGTCACGCTGGACCTAAACGCCGCGGTCGGGAGCGCCGTAAAGATGCTGCAGCGGCTTATAGGGGAGGACATACGGCTGGAGGTGAGCCTCGGCGCGTCTCCCTGTTGTGTCGTCTTGGACCCGGGCCAGGTCGATCAGCTGTTGATGAACCTGGCGGTCAACGCGCGCGACGCCATGCCGGGCGGAGGCACGCTTTCCATCGCCGTGGGCCTTGAGGACCCTCCGGAAAATTGGAGAGCCGGGAAACCGGCTCTGCCGGCCGGGCCGCTGGTCAGTCTTGCCGTGGCGGACACCGGAACGGGCATGACCCCGGAAGTGAGAAGCCATCTGTTCGAGCCCTTCTTCACCACCAAGGCGCAGGGCAAGGGCACCGGGCTGGGGCTTTCCACCGTATACGGCACGATAAAGCAGAGCGGCGGCCACATCGAGGTCGAGACCGCCGCCGGCCGCGGCACTAAATTCCTGATGTATTTCCATTCCGCTCCGCCGCCGAAAGAGGAAGCGGGGCCGAAAGAGGAAGCCGCGCCGTCAGGCGGCAGCGAGACCATCCTGCTGGTGGAGGACGAGGAGGCGCTGCTTAAGCTGGGCCGCCGCGTCCTGTCGGAACTCGGCTACAAAGTGTTGGCGGCCGTCGACGCCACGGCGGCCCTGGCGGCGCTTAGAGAGCACGGCAGGCCGGTGGACCTGCTGGTGACGGATATGCGGCTGCACGGCATGGGCGGCGGAGAGCTCGCGCGGCTGGTGTCGGAGCGGTGCCCTGGTGTGAAGATCCTGTACGTCTCCGGCCATATCGATCCTGAAATCCTGGAAGGGCTTCCGGCCGGGGATAATTATCTGCAGAAGCCGTTCTCTCCCGACGCGCTGGCCGGCAAAGTGCGGAGCGTGCTGGACTCTGGAACCTGAATTCCTTCGGTTCCGCGGGGCTCCCCGTCCCGGGGGCGTGCTTTTCAGAGCCTTTCGGCGCCGTGGCGGGACCTGGCGCCTGAGCCAGTCCGCATCCGCTCTTCGTCTTATCTCTCGTCTAGGATTGGCCTGGAAGGGCGGCTTTTTTATATCCTTTACAGAAGGTTTTACTTCGGAGGATATAGATGAGCGACGCTTACGTTACCAAGATCTCCGGCGAGCTGGGGCTGAGCGCTTCCGGCGTGGCCGCCGCGATAGGGCTTTTCGGCGAGGACGCCACCATCCCGTTCGTAGCCCGCTACCGCAAGGAGGCCACCGGCGGTCTGGACGAGGTGGCGCTGGGAAAGATAAAGGAGCGGCTGGAGCAGCTCAGGGAGCTGGATACCCGCCGCGAGGCCATAATAAAGTCCCTCACCGAGCGCAACCTGCTGACCGAGGAGCTAAAGGCCAGGGTCCTGGGCGCGGAAACGATGTCGAAGCTCGAGGATATATACCTCCCGTACCGTCCCAAACGCCGCACCCGCGCCACTATAGCCAAGGAGAAAGGCCTGGAGCCGCTGGCGGATAAAGTTTACGAACAGGGCAATGACGACCCCGCCGCCCTGGCCGCGGCCTATATCAGCGAGGAGAAGGGCGTGAAGACCGCCGAGGAAGCCCTGGCCGGCGCGCGCGATATCATTGCCGAGCGGATCAGCGAGGACGAGACGGCCCGCGCCCGCCTGCGCCAGCTCTTCGCGCAGAAAGGCGTCTTCCATTCCAAGGTGCTGTCAGGCAAGGAGGAAGAGGGGGCCAAGTTCAAGGACTATTTCGACTGGAAGGAGCCGGCCGCCAAGGCACCGTCCCACCGCATACTGGCCATGCGCCGCGGCGAGACGGAAGGCTTCCTCTCCATGCGTATAGAAGTGGAAGCCGACGAGGCCATATCCCTTCTGGAGCCCCTCTTCGTTAAGAACGACTCCGCCTGCGGCAAACAGGTCGAAGAGGCAGTAGCCGATTCCTACAACCGCCTGCTCGCCCTTTCCATGGAGGGAGAGGCGCGGCTGGAGACAAAGAAGCGCGCCGACGCGCAGGCCATAGAGGTTTTCGCCCGCAATCTGCGCGAGATACTGATGGCCTCCCCGCTGGGGCATAGGAACATCCTCGCGCTGGACCCCGGCTTCCGCACCGGCTGCAAGCTGGTCTGCCTGGACCGCAACGGCAAGCTAATCCACGACGACGTGGTGTACCCGCACAACGGCGAAGGGGCCGGAGCCTCGGCCGCCGACAAAGTGAAGAAGCTGGCCGCCCAGTACAAGACCGAGGTCATCGCCATAGGCAACGGCACCGCCGGCCGCGAGACCGAGGAGTTCGCGCGCGGCCTGAAGCTCGAGGGAGTGACCATAGTGATGGTGAACGAGAGCGGGGCTTCCGTCTACTCCGCCTCCGAGGTCGCCCGCGCCGAGTTCCCGGACAAGGATGTCACCGTGCGCGGCGCGGTCAGCATCGGCCGCCGGCTCATGGACCCGCTGGCCGAGCTGGTCAAGATCGATCCCAAGAGCATAGGTGTGGGCCAGTACCAGCATGACGTGGACCAGAACGGGCTGAAGAAGAGCCTGGACTCCACCGTGGAGAGCTGCGTGAACAGCGTTGGCGTCGAGGTGAACACAGCCAGCCGCGAGCTGCTGGCCTACGTGTCCGGCCTGAACTCCGCCCTGGCCAAGAACATAGTGGAGTACCGCAACGCCAACGGGGCCTTCGAGAACCGCTCCGGTCTGAAGAAGGTGCCGCGCCTCGGCCCCAAGGCTTTCGAGCAGGCGGCCGGCTTCCTGCGCATCCGCGAGGGAAAGAACCCGCTGGACGCGAGCGCCGTGCACCCGGAGCGTTACGCGATAGTGGAGAAGATGGCCGCCGACCTCGGCTGCGCCGTCTCAGACCTGATGACCGACGGCGGCAAGCGCGAGAAGATCGACATCAGGAAATACATCTCTGACGGCGTCGGCGAGCCGACGCTGAAGGACATAGTTGCCGAGCTCGCCAAGCCCGGCCGCGACCCGCGCAAGCAGTTCGAGGCTTTCGCTTTCGGAGATGCCACCAAGATGGAGGAGCTTAAGCCCGGCCAGAAACTGCCCGGTATAGTGACCAACGTGGCCGCCTTCGGGGCCTTCGTGGACATAGGCGTGCACCAGGACGGCCTGGTGCATATCAGCGAGCTGTCGGACCGCTTCGTGCAGGACGCCGCTGCCGTGGTGAAGGTGGGTGCCCGGGTGCAGGTGACCGTGCTGGACGTGGACCTGGCCAGGCATCGCATAGCTCTTTCCATGAAATCGAACCCGGTGGTCGGCCCCCGCGAAAGCAGGGGCAACCAGTCGGCGGCGGCCGGCCCCGGGCCGGACAGGCCCCGCAGGGATGACCGCCGGGGTCCCGGCACCCATCACGAGGAGCAGATGGGTTCCATGGCGGAGGCTTTAAAGGCCTTCATGGACAAGCGCCGCAACTAATCCCCAAATACCCCAAAAGGTACCTGGTACCTTTTGGGGTGCCGCTGTCCTTCTATCTTCAAAAGGTACCTGGTACCTTATTGAGGCCTCTCGAAGACCCCGGGGAAGCCCGGGGTCTTCGCTTTACCGGCCAAAGGGCCCATTTTCATATGGGCCCTTTTTTGCGCTTTTTCCTGCCTTTTCGGCACTTTCTGGAATGGCCGCCGCGCTGTAAACTATCAGTATGAAAAAGCTCATCCTTTCCATCATAGCTTCGGCTGGCCTCGCGGGACAGGCCTTCGCCGGCGGCTTTGGACTTGAATCCGTAAAGGCGTCGGACCTGCGCGGTTCGCAGGACGAGATGCCGGCGGTCCCCGCGGCGCAGGCCGTGCTGCTGGGAGTCGACAAATCCCCCAACATGCCCGCCGCGGCCCTGGACATGACCGTCAAGCTGCCGTTCAAGGACCTCTCTTCCAGGCTGGCTTCCATCCCGCTCATCAAGCTGCAGCCCATAGACGCCAGCTCCCCGATACTTTTCAAGGAGGGGGACCATATCTCCCTCAGCAACGTGACCGTTGACTACAACGGCATAGAGGTAGAGCCCACGATACAGCTCAAGCCGGTCTTCGAAGGCGAGAACAGGCTGGCCATCAAGGTGGTAAAGGTGGAGGCCGACGTGGCCTTCGGACCCAAGGCCGCCTTCGGCGCCCAGCTGGACAAGGACGCGCTGATGGAGATGGTGATGACCAAGGTCAGCGAGGGCATGCTGCAGGCCATGGATTCCGCCCTCGCCAAGAACCGCGCCGGCATCAAGGCCGCCGAAGTGCTGAAGTTCGCCTACGACCGCAAGAGCTGGAACCTGCGCGCGCAGGTCGACCCCGGCTTCGTGGCCCCGCTGCTGCCCGGCCTGATCGAGAACGTCACGCTGCGCAACTTCACTTTCGACCGCGAGGGCTTCGCCCTCAGCGTAAAGACCGGCTCGGCCGACGCGATAGCACAGCTGCCCGGCTACAACCTGGCCGTCTCGGACGGCATGCTGGACAACTTCATCGGTAAGTACACCAAGGGCACCGATTTTGAGTTCCACCCCAAGGGTCATGAGGGCGGGCTCAAGTTCCGCGGCGACGGCCGCCTCGAGGTCGCAGGCAAGATCTACGCCAAGGACGTCTTCGGCAAGCCCAACGTCTACTTCAAGGCTACCATCCTTCCCACGTACGCCGGCCCCAACGCGCTGACGGTGAAGGTGGAGCGCGTGGACATAGACCAGGCCTACGGCATCGGCATCCCCGGCTTCGTGAACGGCTGGCTGCAGGGCAAGATAATAAGCTCCCTGATGAAGACGCTGACCACGAACCCCCAGCTTACTAGGGTCATGACGGCGCGGCAGTTGGACGACAAGACCGTCCAGATAACCCTGAAGAACAGCGCCTTCCTGCCCTCCTTCGCCCAGGGCGCGGAGATCAACGGGCTCAAGATAGGCAACGGCCTGATGTACCTGGGCTTCCACCTGTGACCATAAGGAGCTACGGAGAATTTATGAAGAAAACCCTTATAGCGATAATAGCGGCGGCGGCCTTCTCGGCCGGCAGCGCGAACGCTTTCGAGCTCGAAGGCCTGAAGGCCTCCGACCTCCGGGCCCCGGCGCAGGACTTCCAGACGCCGGCGCCTTCCAGGGCGTCAGGCGACGACTTCATAGGTATGGACCTGGCGGTGCGCGTGCCCTTCAAGGTCGTCAAGAAAGCGGTGGAACAGGCCTCGGCCAAGGACGGCCGCATCTCCATCCTCGACAAGAACGCCCCGGTGGCCATGAAGTCCGGCGACTTCCTCAAGCTCACCAACATACAGATAGACCAGGGCGGCATAATCGTGAACCCTACGCTGATCCTCAAGCCCTACCTCGTCTCCACCGACAAGCTGGCCATCCGCATACAGCGCGTTCAGCTGCACGCCGCGATGGAGCCCACCGTTAAGGCCGCGCCGCTCCCGCAGCTGAACCAGGAAGACCTGATGGCGCAGGTGATGGACGTGATGATCAAGACCGTCTACACCGCCGTGGACGGCGTCCTGAAGAAGAAGAACCTGCCCCTGAAGGCGGACCAGATCATCAAGCTGAGCTATGACAAGGCCGCCTGGACGCTGTACGGTTCCATCTCCTCCCAGAACCTGCATTCCCTGATAGGCACCGACCTGGTGGGCGAGATGCACCTCACCGGCCTGGCCTTCAACGATACCGGCCTGGTCATCAAAGTACAGACCGCTGACTGAGCGGCAACGAGGCCGCAAGCTTGAACCCCGCCCCCCAAAGGCGGGGTTTTTGCGTTATTCGCGTTTATGCGGTTTTTGGGAAATTAAGTATAATCCCCTAAAGCCGTAAATATACAGAGGTGAACCGAATGAAGAAACTCGTTACACTGGCCCTCCTGGCCACGCTGCTTCCCGCGGCGGCTTACTGTCAGGACGCGGCCCCTGCCTTCTCCAAGGCCGAAATGACCGCCGCGCAGTCCGACCCGCTGCGCTATACCATAGACCCCGATTCCGTGCGCGTGGAGCTGGTCTCCAGGACCGTCACCGCCCCCGCCGCGGCGGAGCGCGGCGTGATAGGCAGCATAGTCACCATCATCAACATCGCCAACAAGATCTGGGGCATCATAAAGGACAACGCTCCCGTAGCCGAGGTGGAGACCAAGTACGCCGCGGCCGTGCCGGAGGGCGCCAGCTCGCCCAACCAGCTCTGCGAGTGGAAGGGCCCCGAGACCTACGAGTACAGGCTCTCCGCCAAGAACATGTACGGCGCCGAGTCCGTCTCCGTGAAGTACAAGGTAGTCTTCTCCTACGGCGGCAAGTTCGACGGCAAGGGCCGGTACCTGACCGGCGTGACGATAGTCCCCGGCGCGATGAACGTGAGCTGGGGCTACAAGCTGTCCATGTCCGCCTTCGTGCCCGACACGACCATCGTGAACCTCGGCACCTACGAGGACCCGCTGGCCGCGATGCAGCTGAAGCTCACCACCAAGATAGCCACCGTGCTCAAGGAGTGGGACGGCAACAGCGTGTACCTGATAAAGGGCAACGGCGAGATGAAGGAGATAGTCAGCCCGTTCCCGCAGCCCCGCGTGGAGAGACTTTCCTCCGCCGGCGCGCTGCTGGAGCCCTCCCTGGTCTTCGGCCGCTGAGGCATTACGGATGAAGGTCACTTTTAAGCTGTTGCTGGCGGGGGCGCTGCTGCTGCCCGCCGCGCGCCTTATGGCGCAGGACGGCCCCGTGATAGACGAGGCCTCCGTTATGATACTCCCGGCCGACCCCGGCGCGGCTACGCTCGCGCCGGCGGCCGCAGACGGCTCGTTCAGCGATTCCGTGGGCCAGTTCAAGAAGATCTTCAACTACGCGATGAAGGTCTACAACTTCATAGTCAAGAACAAGCCCGTGGTCAATATCGAGACCGACTACTCCAACGCCGTCCCCGAGGGAGCGACCCATTGGACGCAGCTCACCGGCTGGCAGGGCCCCGAGTCGAAGCTCTACACCTTCAAGGCCAAGAACATAGGCGGCCTGCCCGCCGTCACGGCCACCTACAAGGTGCACTATGTCTGGGGCGGCTCTTTCAAGGGCGCCGGCAAGTACCTGACCGGCGTGACGATAGAGCCGGTCAGCGTGACCACCGCCTGGGCGACCAAGCTGGACGTCGTGGTGGAAGTGCCCGACGAGAGCGTGGTCAACGCGGGCACGGACGAGGCCCCGGTGGCCCGGATGGACGTGCACCTGAAGTGGCATATCAAGACCTTCACCCAGGACCTGAAGCAGGAGGCCGTCTACCGCGTGCGCGGCGACGGCAAGCTTGAGGAGATAGGGGCGCTGTTCGAGCGCGGCCGCACGGAGCTCAAGCTGGAGGCCGCGGAGCGAGCGGTCAATGGCGCCGTCTCCGGCTGGGAGGTGCTGAAATGAGGGATATACTTATAGCGGCACTGCTGCTGGCGCCGGTCCTGACGTCCGCCCAGGGCTTCGACCTCGAAAGGGTGACGGCCGGCGACCTGGCGGCCTACGCCGAGAAGGCGGGCGCACCGCAAGCTACCGCTGAGGTCCCGAAGGAAGGCCTGAAGGACTGGACCGTAATGATCTTCATGAACGCCCACAACAACCTGGACGATTCCATGCTGTACGGCATCTCCGGCAAATGGGCGCAGAAGGACATGGCCGAGATGAAGAAGGTCGGCTCCACCGACAAGGTGGACGTGCTGCTCGAGTACGGCCTGAGCGGCCAGGGCGCCAAGCGCGTCGTCGTCACGAAAGGCGGCGAGACGCTCGTCTCCGCCGACCCGAAGGGCGACATGGGCGACTACAAGCGCGTCATCGACTTCATCAAGTGGGCCAAGGCCGAACACCCGGCCAAGCGCTACATGCTGGTGCTCTGGAACCACGGCCTGGGCTGGATAGACCCGGTGATGCACGACGCTATGGACGGTAGCATCCCTACCGGACGCGGCATCCTGTTCGACGACGAGACCAAGAACTACGTGCGCACGCGCCAGCTGGGAGAGATCCTGCGCCAGGCAGGCTTCGTGGACGTGGTTGTGCAGAACGCCTGCCTGCAGCAGATGGCCGAGATCCTCTACGAGATGAAGGACAACGCCGGCCTGTTCATCGGCTCCGAGGAGACGATGCTGGCCTACGGCTACGACTACACGAAGCTGCTGAACTTCCTGAACACCCAGCCGGCCGCGCCGCTGAACCAGGTGGGCCAGTTCTTCATCGACTGGGAGAAGGACTTCTTCGCCCACGGCGCGCCGATAGTGGGCCCGGTGACTATACCGTTATCGGCCATCGCGGCCACGATGTCGGCGGTCAACCCGAAGCCCTTGAGCGACCTGCCGGCCTACCTCGACGCTTTCGCGCTGGCCGCGATGAAGAACAACGAGCACGAGGCCGCCAAGTACGCCATCGAGAACGCGGTGCGCTACTCGAGCCTCGACCCGAAGAACGACAAGACCAAGCAGATAGCGCCCTACGTGGACCTCTACGACTTCGCGAAGACGTTCAGCATGGTCAGCGGCTTCGAGACCGCGCAGGCGGCCGAGAGGCTGATGAAGTTCATCCGGAAGAGCCTGGTGATGGCCAGCGTCGGCCTGAACAAGGACGGCGTGAACGGCTATGACTACACGAAGTCCGGCGGCATCTCCATTGGCATGACGATGAAGGCCAAGAAGCTGCCGCCCGCGCTGGGCGGCATCTACGAGACCCACTACAGCGACCTGTCGCTGTCGCAGGCCTCGCAGTGGGACGAGTTCGTGGAGTGGTGCGACAAGGTCTGGCGGCCCGAGTAAGCCCGGACCGAGGCGCAAAAAAAGCCCCGCCCCTTCAAAGGGCGGGGCTTTTCTATTCCCGGCAGTCTACCTCGCCCTGTACAGGCCGGGCCAGATGGGGGAGAGGGAGCGCACGAAGGCGTCCGTGATGCCGCTCATCGCCGAGGGGATGTCGAAGCCCTCGTAGGTCATCGAGGCGGACCAGAGTATGGAGCCGGTCTCCACGTCCACCATGCGCGACAGCAGCGAGACGTTCGCGGTGGTGCTCAGCAGCTGCGAGTTGGGCAGCCCCAGCACGGAGCCTTCCGTGTAGACTGTGCCGCCGTCCACCTTCTTCATCGTGGTCACCACAGGGTCCTTGGACTGGCTCACCACGTAGGTGCTGGGAGGCGTGCTCTCGGCCACCGTGCCTACGAAGAGCGCGTCCACCCCGAGCAGCCTGCCGAGGCGCCTGGCGGTGGAGGGATCGAAGGCGCTGTCGGCCGTGAGCTGCTGCTCCCTCATCACGGAATCCAGACGTTGTCTTTCCACCACGTCGGCGCCGCGCTCCAGCAGGCTCTGGGTCATCAGGTCGGCGGCCAACTCGCCCTTCGGGCCGCCGAAGGACAGCACGGCCACGCGCTTGATGGAGGAGAAGTCGGCGCGCGGATTGATGGCGACCTTCGGGGCCACGCAGGCGGAAAGCAGCAGTATAGCGGGTATTAGCAATCGGTTCTTCATGTCAGTTGGCGCTGAGGTTGTTGATGTGCTTAAGGGCGGTGTCCTTCAGGTGCTGCTCCTTGGCGGTCTCCAGGCAGGACTTCCAGGAGGCTATGGCCTGGTCCTTCAGGCCCTTCTTCTCGTAGATCAGGCCCAGCATGTAATGGGCTATGGCCCTCTGCGGGTCCAGCCGGGCGGCGCTCTCGAAGGCGCGCTGGGCGTCGTCGGCCCGGCCCAGCCGGGTGTAGGCGAAGCCCAGCTTCACGTAGAGGTCCACGTCCGTCGGCTTAAGTATCAGCGCCTGTTCCAACTCGGCGGCGGTCTGCCGCAGCTCGGCCGGGGTCTGCTCCCGTATGTCCTTGCCGGAGCCGGCGGCCTGCGCGGCGGCAGCCCCGGTCCAGACCAGCAGCATGGCTATCAAAAGGTATTTCATAAAACGGCACCTCCGTTCCTGACAAGCATATAAAATAGCGGGGGCTTTGTGTAGCGCGCGCGGGGAATTTTGGTAACATAAAGGCGTAAGACTAGGAGGTCCTATGGGAACGGCAAAGATACTTATCTTCCTGGCTGCGGCCGGGCTGGCGGCCTGCGCGGCCGCGGTAACGCTGAAGGTCAATGAAGGGACGGAGTACTATTACGGGCGCGTCTCTTTCCTCTCCCCGGACGGGCGCCTACCTTACGGCAATACCGAGTCCGCCGTGAAGCGGGAGATATCCGCCGGCGGGGCCAGGATAACCGAGACGGTGACCCAGCCCGCCCCGTCGCCGTCGATGAAGCCGGAGACCATAGTTACCGTGATGACGCGCCGCAAGAAGACGCTGGTCTATGACGCGGCCGACGCGGGGAAGACCTTCTCCGGCACGGTCACCTTCCTGTCCCCGGACCTGAAGAGCTGGACCTACGACATAAAGCTGGCCGCAGGCGGCACCGTAAAGGGCAAAGGCTCCATAGTCAAGAAGGCCCTCACTACCGATAAGCAGCTGGAGGGCGTGAAGCGCCCGATGCGTATAAAAGAGGAGCTGAAGGCCGTCTCCGAGGACATGTACCGCATCCGCCTGTCCGAGTTCAACCCCCCGGGAGGCGCTGAATGAAATTCACCTTCGCGCACAACAACCTGAACGTCCTGGACCTGGACAAGAGCCTGAAGTTCTACAAGGAGGCCTTGGGCCTAAAAGAAACCCGGCGCATGCAGGCCTCCGACGGCAGCTTCTCGCTAGTCTTCCTGGGCGACGGGCGCACTCCGCACAAGCTGGAGCTGACCTGGCTGAAGGACAGGGAGAAGAAGTACGACCTCGGCGACAACGAGTTCCACCTGGCCTTCACGGTGGACGACTACAGGGCGGCCCACGACCTGCACAAGGAGATGGGCTGCGTCTGCTACGAGAACGAGGCCATGGGCCTCTATTTCATAGAGGACCCGGACGGCTACTGGCTGGAGATCCTGCCGGAGAAGCGTTAACGGTTTTTACACCCATACCGGGGCCGGCGCTGACGCCGGCCAGATCGTCCAGGGCGGCTTTAAGGCCGTCCTGCAGGGCCGCCATGCGCCCGTAGTCCAGCGTATCCGGCAGGTCCGAGGGTTTGTGGTAGTTGGGCGTCCTGTAGAACGAGGTGTCCGTGAACATCACCGCCGGGTAGCCCTGGCCCCAGAAGCTGCGGTGGTCGGAGAAATCCACGCCCGGCACCCAGGCGGGCAGCGAGACCGTGCGCAGCGGCAGGCCGCTGGCCGCGCGGAAGGCCCTGTCTATGCGCCGGGCCTCGGCGCGCGAGCCGAAATCGGATATCTGCGCTATGAAATCCCCTTTGGGCGGCATGAACGGCCCGATCAGCGGCGGGTAGCGCTGGGAGAAGTTCCTGTCGCTGTAATAACCGGTCATCTCCAGTATCAGCGCGGCCCTGATGTCGTCGCCGTTCTTCCTGGCGGCCGCGGCGTAGACCGCGCTGCCCATTCCCTCGTGCTTGAAGAAGGGCGGCTCCTCGTTGGCGAAGGCCGCGAACCTGACCGTCCTCGCGTAGCTGCGGGAGGACGCGTATTCGGCCAGGTCCAGCACCCCGGCCACGACGCTGGCGTTGTCGTCCGCCCCCGGGTTGTTGAAGGTGTCGTAATGCGCGCCTACCAGGACTATCTCTCCCGGGTTCGAGAAGCCCTTCCTGGTGCAGATGAAGTTCCGGACCTTCACCCCGGCGGCGTAGAACTCCTGCTCCTCCAGCTCGCAGCCGGCGGCCCTGAACCTGGCGCGCAGGTACTCCTCCGCCCTGCGCAGCCTGGCCTTGTTGTTGTTGAACAGGTCGCGCGGGCCTATGTCCGCGGCCAGCGCGGAGACGGTCTCCCGGAGCCTCTCCGGGCTGGTGCGGGATGGGCCGCCGCCGTAGGAGGGGGCCAGGAAGTTCCAGCCGAAGGTGCTGGCCCACAGCAGCGCGCCGAACGCCGCCGCGGCGGCTGCGGATATTAGGATGAGGCGGAGCCATCTTTTCATAAGTGCATGCTAGCAAAAATCCGGCCCGGCTATCGCGCCTTGTCCGGTCCCGGAATATCTTGATACTATCTGGGGATGGAGCGGCGCATAGTGCACGTGGACATGGACGCTTTCTTCGCGGCCATCGAGCAGCGCGACGACCCTTCGCTGAAGGGCAGGCCGGTCATAGTGGGGGCCGACCCGAAGGGCGGGCGCGGCCGCGGCGTGGTCTCCACCTGCTCCTACGAGGCCAGGAAGTTCGGCGTGCGCTCGGCCATGCCCATCTCGGAGGCCTGGCGGCGCTGCCCGAAAGGCGTTTATCTGCGCCCGGATTTCCGCAGATATTCCGAAGCCTCGGAAAAGGTCATCGCCGTCTTCAACGAGTTCACCCCTGACATAGAGCAGGTCAGCATAGACGAGGCTTTCCTGGACATCACGCGCAGCGCCCACCTCTTCGGCGGACCGCTCGAGACCTGCCGCCGCATAAAGGCCAGGGTGAAGGCCGAGACCGGCCTTACCTGTTCGGTGGGGCTGGCCCCGACCAAGATGGCGGCCAAGATAGCCTCGGACCTGGAGAAGCCTGACGGCCTGGTAGCGGTGCGCGAGGAAGGCCTGCGCGCCTTCCTCGCCCCTCTGGACATCTCCAGGCTGTGGGGGCTCGGCCCGAAGACCGCAGAGGTGCTGCGTTCGCGCGGCATAAACACCATAGGGGAGCTGGCCGCCGCGGAGGCCGACGAGCTGCGCGGCCTGGGTTCGCACGGCCCGGAGCTCAGGCTGCTGGCGCTGGGGGAGGACCCGCGGGAGGTCGCCGGGGACTACGATACCAAGTCCGTCAGCAACGAGATAACCTTCGAGACCGACACGGCCGACGCCAGGGAGATAAAGGAGTCGCTGGTGGCGCTCTCCGACAAGGTCTCCTCGCGCCTGCGGGAGGGCGGCTTCAAGGGGCGCACCGTGACGCTGAAGATAAGGCTGGAGGGCTTCGAGACGCATACCCGCGCGAAGACGCTGCCGCTTTCGACCAACTACGCGGACGTGATCTCGAAAGAGGCGCTGGCGCTGTACGCGGCCTTCGACAGGAAGAGGAAGAGGGTGAGGCTGCTCGGGGTCAAGGTCTCCGGCCTGATGCCTGCGGACGAGAAGGAGAGCCTTTTCGAGGACGCCGGCGACGCCAGGCGCGAGAAGGCCCACAAGGCCATAGAGGCTATCAGGGAGAAGTTCGGCCGGTCCTCCATCTACAGGGCCGGCGGGAAGAAAGACATCTAGATCAGGCCGTCAGCGGGGAGACGTCCTTGTCGGTCCAGCCGGTCAGCGCCGTCAGGTGCTTGCGCCACTTCCGCTCCAGCTGGGCCGGCGTCACGCTGCCCTCCGGGGCGGAGGCCGCGTAGAGCATGGCGCCGAACAAAGCGTCCTGTATGGTCTCGGCCACGGCCGAGGGCTCGTCCTTCAGCGCGAAGAGGCCTTCGCGCACGCCCGCCAGCAGGTGCTCCCTTATCCTCTCGCGGCCCTTCTCTATCATGCCGGTGAAGAGCTCGGAGAAGTTCCTGCCGCGCCCTGCAAGGTAATAAAGGAGTATAAGTATCTGGGCGTCCTGCCTGCGGTACTTCAGCGCCCACAGGACGTTGCCTACGCAGTGCTTGAGGAGGCGGCGGCCGGCGCCGTCCTCGGCCCCTATCAGGCCGGCTACCACTTCGTGGTTGTGCGCCACGATGGTTTTGACCAGCTCGGAGAACAGGGCGTTCTTGTCCGGGAAATGGTACATGACCGCCGACTGGCTGAGGCCGATGTCATCGGCTATCATCTGGAAGCTGGCCTCGGCGAAGCCGTGCCGGGCGGCCAGTTTTATGGCGGACAGCACTATCCTGCCGCGGGTCCTCTCGCCCTTGGGCGTTTCCGGCCTTGTCTTCATGCGGTAATTCTACATTAGAGGGACGGGGGGACGGAAGGCCTATGCCGGGCCTGGGCCCGGGGACCCGTGACAAAGCGGCCGCGGTGAAATACAATGTATTACACTGTTTTAGCGGAGATCGCGCGGCGGAGAACGGAGGGAGCGATGAAGAAGGCGATACTGGCGGCGGTACTGGTCCTGACCTGCGGGTTCGGCGCGGAGGCGGCGGACGTGCTGGCCGGTTCCCCGGTCTATTCCGACCCGGTCTTCCAGGACTTCGTGGAGACCTCCTACGGCTATATGAATCAGGCCAACAACCCCGTCCGCTTCAGGGATTCCGTGGCTTCCCGCTCCTCCTCCACCGTTGCCGAGGCAGGCCGCGGCGGCTATGTATTCGTGGTCATCCTGCCGGGGCGGTCCGACTACTCGGAGCTGCTAGAGCGCCTGCGAGTTTCGGCCGGCTTCGTCTTCAAAGGGGAGCGCGTCAGCAGGAAGGGGAAGACCCGCACCGTCCGTCTGCTGGGCTGGGTGCGGGCCGGGGAACTGGACGCGCTCAACGCCGTTCCCGGGGTAGTGCGCGTATCGGTGCGCGGCCCTAAGGCCGCTTTATAGACCCGGCGCTTTTTTATAACATAGGTACATGCCCATATCCAAGGTCCTGGAATACGACAGGAAGGTGAAGCCGGAGGAGATAGACATACTCGGCCACGTTAACAACCAGGTCTACCTGGACTGGTTCATGGAGGCCGCCACGCATCACTCCGACCTGGCCGGCTGGCCGATAAAGCGCATGCTGGAGTCCGGCGAAGGCTGGGTGGTGCGCCGTCACGAGATAGATTACCTGCTCCCGGTGCCCCCCGGCGACACCGTGAAGATACGCACCTGGGTGGAGACCGCGGAAAAGGTCTCGTCCGAGCGCCGCTACGAGATGTTCAGGCTTTCCGACGGCAAAAAGGTCTGCGCCGGCCTCACCGTCTGGGTCTGGATCAACTACAGGACCGGCAGGCCCTCGCGCATCCCGGACCAGGTGACGAAAGACTTTTCGGAGTGGACACCGGCCTGAAGGTCTAGCGTTCCTGCCGCTCGCCGCCGGTCATCCTCACGAAGGCCACGGCGAGCAGCGTCTCTTCCTTCAGTTTTCCCTTTTCCTTCCTGACCAGCACCAGGTCCTGCCCAAGCCTGCCGCCTACCGGCGCTATCAGCCTGCCGCCTTCGGCCAACTGGTCCGTCAGCGCGGCAGGTATCCGGTCCGGGGCGGCGGTCAGTATTATGCCTTTGAAAGGCGCTTTTTCCGGCCAGCCCTTCCAGCCGTCGGCGCAGCGCGTCCTGACCCAGGTGTAACCCATCCTTGCCAGCCGCTCGCTAGCCTGCTTTTCCAGAGCGCAGATGATCTCTACTGAATAGACTTCCGCCCCCAGCGAGGCCAGCACGGCCGCCTGGTAGCCTGAGCCGGTGCCTATCTCCAGCACCTTGTCTCCCGGCGCCAGCTCCAGCTTTTCCGTCATGTACGCGACGATATAGGGCTGGCTGATGGTCTGGCCCAGGCCAATAGCCAGCGGTTTGTCGGCATAAGCCTCGTCCGCCAGGTCGGCGGGAACGAACTCGTGCCGCGGCACCTCCAGCATGGCCCTGAGCACGCGCGGGTCCGAGATCCCGCGCGCCTTGATCTGCTCCGTCACCATCGCCTGCCGCGCGCCGTAGAGATTACCTCCGACTCCGTTCATGTTCCCTCCCCGGTCCCCGTTGAGGTATGGAAAAAAGAAGACGGCCAGCACCACCGCTGCCGTGAGCGTAGCGTAAACCATTCTGTGCAGCATATCGATACCCCCCGAGCATGCTAGCATTTTTTCTCTGTTTGTGGAATTTGTGGTTTTTGGAATTATTTGACTTTAGCCGTTTTTTCTGCTACATTAATGGTGGGGGTAAGGTTATGGGGAGGCTGCTAAGACGCGCGTCCGCGGACCTGGCGGACGTCGGAAGAGCCAAGACTGGTACCGTAGGGAGTACTGCACGCCCGGAAAGCGCGCAGTATTCCCTTTTCAGCCGCGGAGCCCTGGCGGGCGCTGCGGCCGCTACTCGTCTCGGCCTGAAAGTGCGCCAGAAAGCGCTGTTCGACAATATACCGGAAGTGGCCTGGGTCAAGGACTCCTCGGGGAGATTCGTCGCCGCCAGCCGCCGTTTCGCCGAGGCCTGCGGGGTGCCGCAGAAGCGGCTCATAGGCAGGACGGACTGGGACGTCTGGCCCGAGGACTTCGCCGGCAGGCATGCCGAGCAGGAGGGGAAGGTGGCCGCCACCTTCAAACCCGCGCGTTCCGTTTTCTCGTCCGAGGGGCCGAACGGGCGCTCCAGGTGGACCGAGATAGTGCGTACACCGATACTCGGGGAGGACGGGGCGCTGATAGGGACGCTGGGTATAGCCAGGGACGTCAGCCAGTACCGGCAGGCGGCCGCCAGGCTCAGGCGGGCGTCGCGCCAGGTCATACGGGCCCGCGAAGAAGAGAAGCGGAAGATAGCGAACTTCCTGCACGACGAGCTGGGCTCGCTGATAATGAGGACCAAAACGGCGATCTTCCTGGCCGGCGAGGAGCTGAAGGGTGGAAGCCCGGTAGTCCTTGGCAAGCTGAAGGAGGCCGGCGGCGCGCTGGGCGAGCTGGCTTCCGCGGTAAGAAGGATAGCCGGGGATATACGGCCTCCCTCCCTGGGGATGCTGGGCCTGGCCGGGGCCGTGGCCGAGCTGTCCCGCAGGCTGGAGGCCTGCAGCGGCGCGAAGGTGGAATGCTTCGCCAGGATAAAGGACGAGTCCCGCATAGAAGACCTGGTCAAGGTCATGGTCTACCGCATGGTGCAGGAGGCGGCCGGCAACGCGATAAAGCACGCCTCGCCGCGCACCATAAAGATACGTCTTATCGGCTCGGGCAGCAGCGTGATGTTCTCGGTAAGCGACGACGGCCGGGGCTTCGACCCGGATACGGTCTGCGCGGCCGCGGGCTCGTGCCTGGGCCTGAAGATAATGCGCGAAGAGGCCGAATCCATGTGCGGGGAGGTCGTTATCAGGTCCGCACCGGGGTTCGGCACCAGCGTAAGGGGGACCCTGCCGGCCAGGCCGGGCTCTAACGGGGGGGACAATGCCGATCAACTTGATAATCGCTGACGACCATGCCATAGTGCGCGAGGGGATAAGGGCCCTGCTGGAGAAAATGGGCCGCGACATAGTGATACGCGGCGAGGCTTCCGACGGCAAAGAGGCGCTGGAGCTGGCGAAGAAGAAACCGGCCGACGTCTACGTGCTGGACGCGGCCATGCCCAGGCTCAACGGCCTGGAGGCCGCCTCCCGCCTGTTGCGCGAGGACAAGAAGGCCAAGGTCATTCTGCTGACCATGCATAACGACCCCGGCCTGGTGCGCAGGGCCATGGAGGCCGGAGTGCGCGGCTATGTGCTGAAGGAGAATACCTCCGAAGACCTGGTGAAGGCCATCAGGGCCGTCAGCAGGGGCGGCACCTATTTCAGCGTCAGCGCGACGCAGGAGCCTGGCGGCAAGTCCGGAAGGGAAGCCGGCGACGCCTCCCGGCTCACTCCCAAGGAGCGCGAGATCGTGCAGCTGATAGCCGAGGGTCTTGCCGACAAGGAGATCTCCAGGAAGCTTAAGATATCGGCCAACACGGTGCACGCCCACCGCAACAACATCGCCCGCAAGCTGGACATACACAAGCAGACCGACCTGGTCCGCTTCGCCATCAGGGAGAAGATAGCCATCCTCTGAGGGTTAGCCTTTTCCGAATAGCCGTATTTTCCAGCGGAGAATAGCCCGTTCCGGGGATTCACCGGCCGCTCCGTTAGTTCGTATATTTTTCTCAGGGGTAGGGTTAGTCGCGCAGCCTGCTGGATGGCCCCCGCCGTCGGGAAATACGGGCGGCGGAGCGCAGTGGAGGAGGGCCGTCCAGCAGGCTGCCGGGGGGCAAGATGAGAGATCCAAGACCAAAACGACGTGCCCGCGGGGCCGGGAAAAAGAGATTCCAGCGCCTGCGCCGCGAATTCTATTTTCTCAGGGCCGAGAGGATGCTGTCCGTCTGCAATCTGCTGCTGTGCCGCGCCTGCTGAACGGGCGGAGGAGGGAACATGCTGCGCGAGGGCACGGAAGTAGCGAGGAAGATCATAGATTTCTATTCCTGCAGGGGTATCGAATGCTCCGTGGTGGACGAGCATTCCTCGCTGCTGGTGATGCTCTGCAGCGACGGCCGTACCCACGAGTTCCGCTGCGGCCGGAGGATATTCTCCGGCGGCGGCAGCTGGCGCCGGGTCTGGCGGGAGCTGGAGCGGGAGACACTGGCCCTCAAGGGACAGCGCAAAGGGGAGGAGGAGTGACCGGGATAGCCGAGGCGGCCAGAAAAGGACTGTCCGGGAACACCGGCTTCTCCGCGCCGGAGGTGCTCGGGGTGCGCGGCGACGGGGAGCTATACTTCGTGACCGTGCGCGTCACCGAGGCCGTCCCCGGCGGGGCCGGGCTGTCCAGGTCATACGAGGTCGCCGTGGACGCGGCCGGGGAGATGCACGGCTACAGGCCGCTGCGGCAGGGGGTGGACACGCTCCCTTTCTGAGACGCCGGTTTCCTGCCGCATGGGGCGACTCCTTTCGGGAGGCGCCTTTTTTTGCGCGCGGCGGCCGCCGCCGGGGCCGGCGCCGTATATTTGATAAGATATAGGGGCGGAGCCCTGCCTAAGAGCGGGGCGGGAGGCTGTTATGGCTATAGCTAAGCGAGTAGCGATGTTCCTCGCGGTCAACCTGCTGATAATCCTTACCCTTTCCATCACTCTGAACCTGCTGGGCGTCCGTTATTATTTCTCGGCCCGCGGCATAGACTACCACGCGCTCCTGGTTTTCTGCCTGGTCTGGGGCATGGGCGGAGCGTTCATCTCGCTGGGGCTTTCCAGGGTGATGGCCAAGTGGATGATGGGCGTGCAGGTCATAGACCCGGCGACCACCGAACCCGCCCTCTCCGAGCTGGTCAGCACCGTGCACCGCCTCGCCTCGGCTGCCGGCCTTCCGGCCATGCCCGAGGTGGGCATCTATCCCAGTCCCGAGATAAACGCCTTCGCCACCGGCCCCACTAAAAGCAGGGCCCTGGTGGCGGTAAGCGCCGGCCTGCTGGAGAGGCTGGACCGCTACCAGGTGGAGGGCGTGCTGGGACACGAGATCTCCCATATAGCCAACGGCGACATGGTTACGATGACGCTGCTGCAGGGCGTCATAAACGCGCTGGTGATGTTCCTGGCGCGCGTGATAGCTTTCTTCCTGGCCAACCGCGGCCGCGACGAGGACAGCTCGGCCGCGCCCAGCTATCTCGTGATCTTCCTGCTGGAGATAGTGCTGAGCTTCCTGGGAATGATAGCCGTGGCCGCCTTCTCGCGCTGGCGCGAGTACCGCGCCGACTCCGGCGGCGCCAGCCTGGCGGGCAGGGAGAAGATGATAGGCGCGCTGGAAGCGCTGCGGCGCAACATAGAGTACGCGGACCTCACCCGCAAGCAGTCGCTGGCCACGCTGAAGATCTCAGGCGGGCGCCGGTTCTCGCTTTTCGCCACTCATCCGCCGCTCGAGGAGAGGATAGAGCGCCTCAAGGCGGGGATATAGGCGTTACCGCTTCCTCAGCGGGGTTTTTTTTGCGATAATTGCGGTAAGGCTAAGGGGCTAGATGGCGGCGGCAGGGGGCGGTCGTGAAGAGGAATAAAGAAGCGGAGAGTACGGACCCCGGGCTCATGGAGCCCGGGAAGAGGTACCGCCGCCTCGTGGAAGGCCTCAAGACCGAGTATTTCTTCTACCAGCACGGTCCCGACGGGGTCTTTACCTACGTCAGCCCCTCCATCCGCAGCGTCCTGGGCTACACCCAGGAGAACTTCCTCAAGCACTATACCCGCTACCTGACCGACAACCCGGTCAATAAAGAGGTGGTGCGCCACACCGTTCAGAGCCTGAAGGGCCGCCACCAGCCTCCGTACCGGCTGGAGATCTTCCACAAGGACGGAAAGCCGCGGTGGCTGGAGGTGCTGGAGGTGCCGGTCTGGGACAAGGCGCGCCGCTGCTATATGGTGGAGGGCATCGCCCACGATATCACCGAGAAGACGGAGGCGATGAACGAGCTGCGCGAGTACCGCGCCAGGGTGGAAGAGCTGGCGGAGGAGCGTACCGCGGAGCTGAAGGCCATCTTCGAGAACACTCCCGTGAGCCTCACGCTGCTGGACGAGGGGCTGAACATCCTGAGGACCAATTCGGGGCCGGAGGGGTCCAGGTTCATAGGCGAGGCCCTCAAGTGCTTCAATTCGGAGTCCGGCCGCTGCGGTCGCGGCAAACACTGCCCGGAATGCGACCTGCGGCGCATGGCCGCGGCCACCGTGCGCACCGGCCGCGGGGTTTCCCGCGTCCAGGCGGAGCTGACCGGCCTGGACGGCCGCCGCATGGTATACCTGGTCTCCACCGCGATGATACGCAGCGGCGGCAAGAAGCGCCTTCTGCTGTGCCTGGACGATATCACCGGCCAGAAGGAAGCGGAGGAGTCGCTGCGGCGCTCGGAGGATTTCAGGCGCATCATACTCAGGTCCGTTGGCGACGGGATAGTCGTGGTGGACGCCGGGGGGCGCGTACAGTACATGAACGAAGCCTCCGAGGGGATGCTGGGCTGGACGCTGCGTGAACTGCGGGGCAAACCGCTGCACAAGGCCATCCATTCGAAGCGCGGCAACGGCTCTCCGTATCCCGAAACGGAATGCCCGCTCTACGAAGCCTACGCCCTTAACAAGGAAAGCGTGGTCCAGGACGAGATACTCTGGCGCTCCGACGGCACCGGGATGTACGCCCGCTACTCCGCCAGGCCGATGATAATCGACGGCCGGGTCTCCGGGGCCGTGATGACCTTCAGCGACATCAGCGAGCGGCGGCGCATAGAGCGTGAGCTGCTGTTGAACAAGGAGAGGCTGCAGCTGCAGAACTCGGCGCTGGTGGAGCTGGCCCGCAAGAGGAAGAAGTTCCCCGCGGACACCGAGCTGGCCTTCCGCGAGGCCGCCGAGACGGCCGCTTCGGCGCTCGCGGCGGACCGGGTAAGCATCTGGACCTTCAGCGAGGACCGCTCCTGCCTCCTCTGCGGCGCCGCCTTCGACAGGATCTCGGGCAGACATTCCGTAATGAACAGGATACGGCGCTCCGACTGTCCGATGTTCTTCCGCCACCTGGATTCCGGCCGGCTGCTCTCTTCGGATGACGAGGCCGCCGGGCCCAACCTGCCGGAATTCATCAGGTGCCTGCCGTCCAGCTGCCGCCCCGGGGCGGTCATGGTCATGCCCGTGACCGTGGGCAAGAAGCCGTACGGGGTGATCTGCGCCGAGAAGAAGGCGGCCCCGCCGGCCTGGCGGATCGACGACCGCAACCTGCTGGGCGCCGTGGCGGATTTTGTGGCGATAGCGCTGCTGGGAGAGGAAAAGGCGCGTCTCTCCACGATGAAGGATTTCCTGACGCACACCATCGTGCACGACCTGAAGAGCCCGCTGGTGTCCATCATCCTGGCCGGGCATATGCTGTCGGACGACGGCGGCAAGCCGCTCTCGGAATCCCAGCGGGAAGTGCTCTCCATCCTGAACTCCCAGGCCGAGAAGATGAAGCGCATGATCTCCGATATCCTCGACATCAACAGGCTGGAGGAAGGGAAGCTTTCCCTGCGGCGCGAGAAGCTGGGGGCCGACGAGCTGCTGCGCGCCGCCGCGGGCTCGATGAAGATACTGGCGGATTCCGACGGCAAGCGTATAAGCCTTAAGGCGTCGCCTTCGCAGGTCTACGGGGAAAGGGAGCTGCTGCGCCGCGTGCTGGAGAACCTGCTGTCCAACGCGCTGAAGTTCTCGCCGGCCGGTTCCGAGATAGAGGCCGGTTCCAGGCTCTCGGCGCGGGCAGGGTACTCGGAATTCTACGTGCGCGACCGCGGCCCGGGCATACCCCGGGAGTTCAGGGAAAAGGTGTTCGAGAAGTTCGTGCAGCTGGAAGGGGCGGCCTCCGGGAAATGGGGAGGCAAAGGACTGGGGCTGGCCTTCTGCAAGCTGGCCGTCGAGGCCCATGGCGGGCGCATCTGGGTGGAGGACGCGGCGGGCGGCGGCACGCTGCTGGTCTTCTCCGTTCCCTCCAGGCCGCCGGCCGGAGCGAAATAGGGAGGAAGGGCATATGTGCGGCAGATATTCTCAGACGCTGGACCTGGCCGAGGTGGTAAAGCGCTTCGGCCTGAAGCCGCCGCCTTTCAACTGGAAGCCCAGCTTCAACATACCTCCAGGGGGCAGGGTGCCGGTAGTCTGCGCCGGCGGCCTCAAGCTGATGAAATGGGGCTTCCTCCCTGCCTGGTCCTCCTCTCCGGGACAGGCCGGCTCCCCGCTGCCGCTGTTCTCCTCCGGGAACACGCTGGAGCGGAAATACTCGGAGGAGGGGGCCCCGGAGGCGGCGCCGCTGCCGGAAAGGGAGGGCTTCATCAACGCCCGCGCCGAAGGCATAGCCTCCAGGCCGGCCTTCCGTTCCGCGTTCTACCGCTCGCGCTGCATAGTGCCGGCCGACGGCTTCTATGAATGGCATTCCGCCGCCGGGGTAAGGGCCCCGCACCGCTTCGAGCTCCGCGAGGGCGGGCTTTTCGGCATGGCCGGGGTCTACGAGGAGAAGAGCGAGACCTTCGCCGTGATAACCACCGCCGCCAGCGCGCTGGTGCGCGCCGTCCACCACCGCATGCCGGTCATCCTGGAGCAGCGCCACGAGGCGCTATGGCTGGACCCGAAGTTCCGCGACAGCGAGACACTGCTGCCGCTGCTGAGGGCTTACGATTCCTCCCTGATGCGCGCCTTCAGGGTCTCCGACGTGGTCAACGATCCAGCGAACGATTCCCCAGACTGCGCGAAGCCGCTGGAGGCCTGAGGCCTATGGACGCAACCGCCAGGGCCCGCGAACTGATAGCGGCGGCCGGGAAGGTGCTGGTCTTCACCGGCGCCGGCGTCTCCACCGGCAGCGGCATTCCGGACTACCGCGGCCCCTCCGGGGTCTGGACTAAGCGCGAGCCGGTGCTGTACGACGATTTCATCTCCTCCACCAGGTCCAAGCAGGAGTACTGGCGCTACAAGGCGGAGACCTTCCCGGCCTTCAGCCTGGCCGTCCCTAACGCGGCCCACCGCGCGCTGGCCGCTTTCGAGGCCACCGGCCGGCTGCTCGCGCTCGTGACCCAGAACATAGACGGGCTGCACCGCGCCGCCGGCACCGGGCCGGACAAGCTGGTGGAGCTGCACGGCTCCGGGCTCTACGCGGAATGCCTGGACTGTTTCTCGTGGGTGCCGATGGGCGAGGCCCTGGACAAGTTCAACGCGGACGGGGCCCCGCCGCAGTGCGCCTGCGGCGGCTGGCTGAAGCCCGCCGTGATCATGTTCGGCCAGCCGCTGGAGCGGGAGACCCTGCTGAAGGCCTTCCACGCCGCGGAGGCCTGCGACCTCGTGCTCGCGGCCGGGTCCACGCTGAGCGTGGAGCCTGCCGCCTCGGTGCCGCTGGCCGCGAAGAGGGCCGGCAAGTCCTACATCATCGTGAACCGCGGTCCCACCGCCCACGACGCCCTGGCCGACGTCAGGCTGGAAGGCGACGCCTGCGACATACTCCCCGCCCTGTTCCCCTGATTTTGTAAAATATAGCCCGGATGAACAGAGACCGACGCGGCCTTTTTCTTAATTTCCTCTTCCTGTTCCTCGGTTTTTCCCTGCTGACCCGCCTGACGCTGCTGGCCATGGCCTGGCCTGAGCTGGACGCCGGGGCGTGGACGCTGGCCAAGGTCTTCGCCTCGGGCCTGCTGTACGACCTCGCCGCGTTCGGCTACGCAGGGGCCCCGCTGGCCCTGTACCTGCTCGTGCTTCCCGAACGCGCCTATTCGCACTCGTGGCACCGGCCGGTCATGTACGGGCTGTTCTTCGCCGTCGCCTTCCTGCTGGCCTTCAACCTGGCGGCGGAGTACTATTTCTTCTACGAGTTCGGTGTCCGCTACAACTTCATTGCGGTGGATTACCTGGTCTACACCAACGAGGTGCTCGGCAACATCAGGGAATCCTATAACCTGCCGGTGGTCCTGCCGCTGGTGACGGCCGCCTCGGCCGGGGCGCTGTGGGCCTTCGGGAGGCGGCTGGCCTTCTCCTTCGCCGAGCCGCTGACGATGAGGAGGCGCGCGGCCTTCTTCCTGCCGCTGCTGGCCGCGCCGGCCGTCTTCTTCCTTTTCCTGGACGGCCGCCTGGCCGCCGTCTCCTCCAACGAGTACGACAACGAGGTCGCGATGAACGGCCTTTATTCCTTCGGCTCCGCTTACCTGAACAGCGAACTGCCGTACGACCGTTTCTACGCCACCAGGGACGACGCCGAGGTCTTCGCCAGGCTCCGTAAGGACCTGCTGCAGCCGGGAGCGGAGTTCAAGTGCGGGGGCGAGGACATACTGCGGAAGATAAAGGGCCGCGGCCCGCTGAAGAGGCTGAACGTGATAGTGGTGGTGGGCGAGAGCCTGAGCGCCGAGTACCTGGAGGCCTTCGGGGCCGCCAAGGGCCAGGGCGTGATGCCCGTCCTCGACGCGCTGGCGCCCAAGTCCCTCTTCTTCAAGCGCTTCTACGCCAGCGGCACGCGCACCGTGCGGGGCCTGGAGGCCATCAGCCTGTCGATGCCGCCGCTGCCCGGAGAGGCGGTTATCAAGAGGCCGGACAACGCGGACTTCTTCTCGTGGGGCTCGGTGATGAAGGGGCTGGGCTACGAGAACAGGTTCGTCTACGGCGGCTACGGCTATTTCGACAACATGAACGCCTTCTTCTCCGGCAACGGCTTCGACATCGTGGACCGGGCCAGCTTCGCCGAGAACGAGATAACCTTCGCGAACATCTGGGGCGTCTGCGACGGCGACCTTTTCGCGAAGACGGTTAAGGAGGCCGACCTGGACTACAAGGCCGGCAAGCCTTTCTTCTACATGGTGATGACCACCTCCAATCACCGGCCCTTCACGTACCCCGACGGCAAGATAGATATCCCTCCGTCCGCCAAGAGCCGCACCGGAGCTCTCAAATACTCCGACTACGCCATAGGCGAGCTGCTGGCCGAGGCCGCCAAGAAGCCATGGTTCAGGGACACGGTGTTCGTCTTTACCGGGGACCACTGCGCCAACTCGGCCGGCCGCACCGAGATGCCGGTATACCGCTACCATATCCCTCTGCTGATCTATTCTCCGGCGCACGTGAAGCCGGCGGCGGTGGACACGCTGTCGGCGCAGGTGGACCTGGCCCCCACCGTGCTGGGCCTGCTGAACGCCTCGTACGAGAGCCGCTTCTTCGGCCGGGACATGCTGGCCGGCCGGCCCGAAGGCCGCGCGTTCCTGTCCACCTACCAGAAGATGGGACTGCTGAAGGAAGGCAAGCTGGCCGTGCTCGGCCCCAAGAAATACCTGAAGACCTACAAGTGGGACGAGGCCACCAATGACCTGACGGCCGATCCGTCCGACAAGGACCTGGGCGAAGAGGCCATCGCCTTCTACCAGGGAGCGAACTACCTCTACAAGAACAGGCTGGACAGGCTGAAGTGAACGGAGACGAAGGACGGCCAGTCCTCCGTAGGACTGGCCGCCTGCCAGGGCCGCGCGGGGCCCTGGGTTATCCTCGGCTTCAGTTCAGCAGTTCCGCGCCCTTTATGTAGTCCAGCCTGGGGAAGCTGGCCTTCAGGTAGGCGTTGCCCTGCATCTGTACCTTGCCCTGGTCGGGGCCCATGCCCGAAGGCGCGCCCTCGCCGTAGCCGGAGTAGATGCTGTCTATCACTTTCATGCCGTCGACCACCTTGCCGAACGGGGAGAAACCCATGCCGTCGAGGCGGGAGTTGTTGCCGTAGTTGATGAAGAACTGCGTGGTCCTGGTGTTGGGGCCGGCCATCGCGTAGGAGATATAACCCTTTTCGTTGGACTCCTTCACCGGGTCGTCCTGGATGCGGGCCCCGCGCCAGGCGGCGGCCACGGCGGGGTCGCCGTGTATGCCGAACTGGGCCATGAAGCCGTCTATAACGCGGAAGAAGGCGATGTCGGTGAAGAAGCCGGCCTTGACCAGGTTATAGAACCTGTCGGCGCCGAGCGGCGCCCAGTCGCGGTGCACTTCCAGAGTGAAATCGCCCTTCGTGGTGGCGAACTTCACCTTGAAGGTGGCGGGGGCCTTCTCTACTGCCTTGGAGGGGTCTTTGAGTATGTCCATATTCGGTTTTATCTCCTTTAGGTCGGCCGGGGCGGACGCAGAGGGCTGCTCAGCTCCGGACTGGGCTGTTTCCGGCGCCTTCGGGGAGCAGGAAACGGCGAAAATAGCAGCGGATACTAACGCCAAATGACGGATGTCCATTTTTGAGGGAACCTCCTGTGACGGATACTAGCGAGAGAGAAAGTATTATAATAAAAAGACGGCACCTGGAGGAAACATGGCTTTCAAGATAAACGCGGTTTACGCTGGCGACGATCAGGTGGAGCTGGAGCACTGCCTCAGCGGCAATAAAATGCGCACCGACCTGCCCCCGGATAACGGAGGGCGCGGCCGCACTTTTTCGCCCACGGACCTTACCACCGCCTCCGTGGCCTCGTGTATACTCAGCATAATGGTAAAGGTGGCCAAGCATGACGGCATAGACATGGCCGGAGCCTCCATAGAGATAGAGAAGCATATGACGGAGGCCCCGCGGCGCATAGCGGCCCTGACGGGCGTGGTGAAGCTGCCGGCGGGGCTGGACGCCAAGCAGCGCGCCAAGCTGATGGCCTGCGTGAAGGCCTGCCCGGTCAGCCGCAGCCTGCACCCGGACATCAGGCTGGAGCTGGAGGAGGCGTGAGCGACGCCCGCGCGGGTGTTCTGATTTTGATGGCCGCGGCGCAGCTCTGCGCCTGCGGCGGGGGGAAGCCGGCGCCTGCGGCGGGGACCGCAATGGAGGCTAAAGTGTCTGAGAACGATACGAAGTCCGGACTGGAAACGGCCACGCTGGCCGGCGGCTGCTTCTGGGGCATGGAAGACATACTGCGCAAGCTGCCAGGGGTGGAGGGAACGGTAGTGGGCTACACCGGCGGACATACGGACAACCCGACCTACGAGGACGTGCACGCCGGCACCACCGGCCACGCCGAAAGCATACAGCTGCGCTTCGACCCGAAGAAGATCTCCTACGGGCAGCTGCTGGACATGTTCTTCCGCATGCATGACCCCACGACGCCGAACCGCCAGGGCAACGATATCGGCACGCAGTACCGCTCGGCCATCTTCTACCATAGTGAGGCGCAGAAGCTGGAGGCGGAGGCCGCGGTGAAGCGGGCGCGGGACTCCGGCCGCTGGAAGCGCCCTATAACCACCGAGATAGTTCCCGCCGGGAAGTTCTGGCCGGCCGAAGAATACCATCAGGACTACCTGCAGAAACACCCCGGCGGGTACACCTGCCACTATATAAGGGACTGACCGGCAGGACATTCCCTGTGAAAGCAAAGAGCCGCCTCCAGGCGGCTCTTTTTGCTTCCGCGGACGCGGCCTACTTTTTGTGGTCGATCTCGAACTGCCGGTCGGCGGCCAGCTTCTTTATCTCCTGCTTGAAGGAAGGGTTCTCCGACAGGGCCTGGTCGAAATGCTCGGAAGTTAGCACGAAGATCTTGGACGGCTCCTCGCAGGTCACGGTGGCGTTCCTGGGCTTGCTCTCCAGCAGGGCCATCTCGCCGAAGCAGTCGCCAGGCCCCAGCGTGGCCAGGGTCCTCGAGAAGAGAAATGCCTCCCGGATGCTTACCTTAAGGCGCCCTTCCGCTATCACGTAGAACGCGTCGCCTAGTTCGCCCTGCTTGCAGACCTTCTCCCCGGAGTCGTACTGGTAGTAATAGATCCTGTTCAGGATCTTCTCCATCAGGCCCATGTTCATAGAGGCGAAGAAATTTATCTTCTTCACTATCTTCGTGAAGAGGATGGTGTCGGAATCCGTGAGAGGCAGCTTGTTCATTCTCTAACCCGGTTAGATTCTATCAAAACTTCAGGCCCGCACCGAGAACGGCAGGCCGTGGCTGAGCTGCTTGGGGTCCGTAGCCCTGTCGTAGACGCCTATGTGGCAGACCATCCAGAGGTTGGGGGGAGGACAGTCCTCGACGGACTTCATGATCAGGCCGGAGGCCTTGCGGTTGTAGGCGTAGCCCAGCCTGGCCAGGCGGTCCGCCCAGTACCGCCGGGGCTGCTCGTTGACGTGGTGATGCCCGCCCTGGCCGGGCGGCGCGGCGGAAATGAGCAGGCGGTCGCTGAAGCCCATCAGGTTGCGCAGGAAGGTCTCGGAGTGCTCCTCGGGTATGTGTTCCGCCACCTCCAGGCACAGCGCCAGGTCGAACCTGCCCCACTCGTTGCTGATGGGAAGCGTAAGGTCGCGGTTGACTATCTCCACCGGGTAGGAATGCTCGCGCGGCGGGGTGACCCCGTCTATCGAAAGGACCTTCAGCCCTTTCTCCCGGAAAAGATGGCTGTAGATGCCGCAGCCGCAGCCGAGGTCGGCCAGGCTGCGCGGGCGGAACACGCGGTAGACGGCGTCGGCCACTAGACCGGCCGAGAGCACGTAGTCCCTGTTGGCCGGCCCCCACTCCCGGAAGAACTCCGGCCCGTAGATCTCCTGGAGCCCTTCCATCGGCGGGTTATTTCAGCTGGCTGCCTATGTGCTTCCAGGCGCCCTTCAGCTCGTGGGCCAGGTGGGCGACCTCGTCCTTCGTGGCGCGGCCGACGCGCTCGTAGCGCACCGCCACGGCGTCCACCAGGGCGTAGTAGGCTTCCTTGTTCAGGATCTCGAGCTGCTTCATTTTGCGCAGCACTTCCGCCTTCATGTCCAGCGTCCAGACGGCGATCTTCTCCCGGTTCTCCCGGCCGCGCTTGCCGGTGAGGAAATACACGGCGGCCGCGGCTATGGCCGCTACCGCCAGTCCCGCGCCTATGGTCTTTTTGGCTTTTCCCATAAACCCTCCTGTTCCCCTTATGATACAAAAAAGCCGGCGCCTGAAATCAAAAAGCTCCCCGGGAGGGGAGCTTTCTGCTGCCGGACTAAATTTCTGGCGGGCCTATCAGGGTGAAATTACAGGCTACTTTGCGCAGCATCCCGAGGTTATCTTGTAATTACCGCCATTGAAAGCGGTAGGCGGATCTTATCCGCGAGATGTCGTCGCAGGCGTGGCCACTTCGCGGCCCCGCACTGCTCCTTGCCGCGAGAAGGAGGGTTCGCAAGGCTCGGCACTTCGCGCCTTCGCACTTGCTCCAGCAAGCGGAGTCCCGCACTTATTAACACCCCCTGTGCGCGGCCGGCCGGTACCCAATAGGGCCGTCCGGGCCGCTCCCGTCCGCCTTCGGCGGCCGTACAACGCAGAAAATTATTTCCCGCGCCCATCAACTCTTTGCCGTTTTTAGTTCGGCAAACACTTTATCAATCTGCGTTGAATAGTCATTTAGACGCGCAATCATCCCAGACTGCACAGTAATTCCATTATTCGCCTTTTTGACCGCCTTCTCAAGCAAGTCCATAGCAAGCCAGCCTATTTCAGCGATAACATACAATCTGGATCCCATAAGTCTCGAACTATTTGTATCAAAGAAGTGAAGATTCAGTTTGCCCCCTACTTCACTTAGTCGAGTAGCGGCTGTAAGGATATTTGAATGCGCAAAGTTGTCATTAATTTTTTTCTTTAGAACCTTGAGTTTTTGGGAATCCTCCGGGAACCCTGCCTCTATCCATTTAAACACTTTATCCTTATCGCCGAATGCTGCCACGACCTCGTTCCCATCAGCGCTCGATTTAAATACCGTGGCATAGGCTGCCAAACCTACGGATTCAAGCGCATGACGTAGCATAAGACATGATTGGACATCGTGCTGTCTGAGCGTAGACAATACAGCCAACTGCAAATCTGCACAGGCCTGGGCGTAAAAAGCCAAAAAGGGCCGATTTTCATCATGGCCTTCACCAAGAAACCCGTGCGATAAGGACTGGAGTATATCATCCACCAAAGTAAAACCGTCTGGATATTTAAGAAGCCCCTCCTGAAACCTGTCATTCTCCAAACCATTCAGTTTGGAGATCCCTTTGTTTGAGTCCATACCGTTACCCCCAATCAGAAACAAGAAGAGCCGCCGGGCCATGACGGCGCAGCCATGCGCGCCGGTTTTCATAATCCGGAAGAATCGACTTAAGAATGTTCCAGAATTTTGGCGCATGTGAATTAACCTTCAAATGGCACAGTTCATGTACGATGATATATTCGATAACCGCAGGCGGCATCATGGAAATGCGCCAGTTAAGCCGCACATCCCCGTTGCGCGCACAACTTCCCCATCGCTTTTTTACATCTACGATCAATATACGACCCGGCTTAATCGCCAAAGAGGCGGCGTGCTTGCGGACAAAGGCCCTCGCGCGCAAGGCCGTATGCCTGGAATACAGATTGCGGATAGCACTGGCGGCAACGGTCTTTAATTCCTTCCCCGTCTGGCCATCCAGAAACAGTTTAAGCCGCCCATCGGTGACTTCACATCGCGTGTCCTTTCGCCCTGCGGCACGGAACAATTTGAGCCTGAGATTTCTCCCCAGGAACTCAAATGATTCCCCGTTCTTAAACTCCTTGGGAGGATATACCTGCGAAAGCCGTTCAAAATATTTTTGTTTCTCCACTATCCAGCACGCGCGCCTGGAAACGAATTCCGCCACATCGTCTTCCGATATATGCCTGGGCGCACGAACAGTCACTGAACCGTCCCGGTTTATGCGCAAAGAAATGGTCTTGCTCCCGGCAGACTGGAACAATGAAAATGCTATTTTTTCAGCGACAGCTGTAGGCATATTAGCGCTTAATCCATTGCTGGGCCAGTTCCATTAATTCCCGCGTAAGCGCAGGCAGCTTTTCCTCATCGCAACCCTTGCGCCGCAGCAACCTCTTTATCTCGCGCCTCATCTCTTTCTGCACGTCTTCCCGCTCCGTCCACTCGGCCACGGCGCGTTCTTCTAGAAGAGCGATGATATCTTTAACAAGGCCAGCGCGTTCCTCTTTTTTTAGGGCCGGCATATCTCCCGAGCTGTCTATAAGTCCGAAGAAAGCGAATTCCCGGGCGTCGGAAAGCCCGAGCTTTCTGGCCGCTTCGTCTTTATGCTCTTCGGCCTGCTTTATCTGCATTAGCGAAAGCAGAAGCTGGGCGTCATCAACCCGCGCCTGCTTGTTGGCGGCGATAACATCCTCCAGCTGTTCCTGCAAAGTCCCGTAAAACACTGGGTTCTCGGCCGCCGCACCATGCAGTGTGTCACGCAAGGCATATTCCAGGTGCACGGCCTTTGCCTTGTCGGACCCCTTGGCCTCAAGTTGCTTCGCAAAGTCAGGGGCAGTGATAGTGAGCGGCTTCAACAATTCCTCTATCTTTTCCGCGGCTATATGGGCCTGTATCAACGCCTCCACCTTTGCGCTCAGGTCCTCAGATTTAAGACGCTCATCGCGGTACAGGTTCTTCGCCCCTTCGCGGACCGCTCCGAGGAACTTAAAATCCTTCAGGAACGGTTCCACCCGCAGGTCCGGCATGAGAAAGTCCATGCTTTTAACCATGTCGCGGAAGATCTTGTCGAAGTCACCCCTGACTGCCGGCGGGCGCAATATCTCAAGGCATTTCTGTATTATCGCCACAGGCTTATCGCTGAAAGAAACCCCGGCGAAGAACTTCATAGCAGCCTTGTGGTGCAGCGCCAGTTGAACCAGTTCCCGCTCCACATCGTCGGTCCGGAACAGACCGGCAAGGTCATCCGCGCTGAACTTCTTTAAAGCGCCGGCTAATTCGGCGCCGAGGCCGACATAATCCACCACAAGGCCGTAATTCTTGCAGGGATAAACGCGGTTGGTACGGGCCACGGCTTGCAGCAGGTTATGCTCGATAAGCCGCTGGTCCAGGTACATCACCTGCAGCACCGGCGCGTCGAAACCCGTTAGCAGTTTGTCGCAGACTATGAGGAAAGTCAGCGGATCTTTGGGGTCCTTGAAACGCTCTTTCAAGATTTCCTCGTCGCGGCTTGAGAGATAATACTTTTCTTTCCAATCCGCGGGATCTTCGCGGTCATTGGTAGTCATCACCACGGCGGAAGCTTCTGGCGGGATAAGCTTATCCATGGCTCTTTTGTAAATATCCACCGAAGCCCTGTCCTTGGCGACTATCATGGCCTTTAGACCGTTGGGACGGATGGCCTGGTGATAATGCTCCACGATATCCATGGCCACACGCTCTATCCTGGGCGGCGCGCCGGCAAGCACCTCCATGCTGGCGTACTGCTTCTTAATTTTCGCCAACTCCGCTTTGTCTTTATCCGGGAACAAGCCGGCCAGCAGCGAATCTATCGACCCGCCAACAAGGTGCAGCGAAGGCAGCCGGCTCATGTACTTTATCGGTTTGGTTGCGCCGTCCGCTTCGGCCTCCATAATGCCGTAGCGGTGCATATAGGTTTCGTTCGGAGGGCTGAAAAGACGATAGGTATTGCGGTCTTCTTTATCCAGCGGGGTACCGGTGAAAGCGAAGAAAGCAGCATTGGGCAGGGCTTTGCGCAAGTTAAAGGCGAAATTGCCGTACTGTGTTCGGTGAGCCTCGTCTGTAAGCACGATTATATTATCGGCGTTGGATAGAGGTTTCTCCGGGGGATACCTGAACTTCTGCACCGTGGTCATTATGGTGCGGCCTACGCCCTCGGAAAGCATGCGGTAAAGGTCCTGCCCGCTCTCGGCACGGACCGGATTGGGGAAACCGCAATCATGGAAAGTGCCGGCTATCTGTTTATCCAGATCGGTGCGGTCGGTGACTACCACGAAGTAAGGGTTCTTGAGCTTGGCCTCTTCGCGGCGCAGCTTAAGCGCGGCAAATAGCATGGTCAAAGATTTACCAGAACCCTGCCAGTGCCAGATTATGCCTTTCTTCTCTTTTTCGCCAAGCACACGCGCGGCCAGTTTCTGCACAGCGGTAAACTGTTGGTAGCGGCAGATCTTCTTTCTCACCTTGCCGTCACCTCTTTCAAAAACGGTGAAGTTCCGGATAATGTCCAGGAAATTGCGTTTATTGAACAGCGCAGCTATAGCCACATCCTGCGGGGCCGGCGTGGCGGGCAGATCTTTTTCTTCGAGAAGGCCAAGGGACTTCATCTCCAGCACGGTGGGATGTTTTGTGAGAACAGGCAGTTTCTCTTCCGGCTTGGCCTTCCATTCGTGGTAATTATCGTAGTCCGCGCCGATAGCGCCGTATTTCGCGCCTAGCAGATTCACACCCAGCAGTATCTGGTTGGTGCGGAAGAGCGCCGGGATCTCGCGCTGATAGCGGCAGAGCTGTTTTATCGCGTCACCTACGCCGGTTTCCCTGGCCACCGGGCTTTTGCATTCGATAACAGCCAGCGGGATGCCGTTCACAAAGATTACGATATCGGGCCGGTCAGGGAATTTGGGGCCTTTGATCCAGAACTGGTTGACTACAAGGAACTCGTTATTCTCCGGCTTGTCAAAATCCACGAAGCGGATAGTAACCGACCTGCGGCCCGCACCGCTCTCCTGGTCGATAGAGATATTGGCCACCAGATCCTTGTGGAACTCGCGGTTCTCGTCCATAAGGCTGGTTCCCTGTATGTTTGTTATCTGCCTTATGGCCTTCTCTATGGCGATCTCCCCGGCCTCGGGGTTAAGCTCCTTAAGTTTGCGGTGCAGACGCTCGACCAGGATCACCTCGCGGCGCGAACTGCGTTCCGCGTCCTCGGTTTCCTGCGGATCAAGCTTCTCTCCGGGGATGAAGGAGTAGCCCATCCGTACAAGTTGCTCGATAGCAGGCTTCTCAGAAAGAGTATCTTCGTTGAATCGAGGTGTGGTCATATGAGTTTGCAACCTACCGCTTTAGGGGTTTTCGAAATCTCGAATCGAAAGTCTTGCAGCAGCTTATCCGCCTCTTGTTCCAGACGCTTGCTTAAAAGTTTAATTTCATCAACGGCTTCATGTTTGTGCGGGATATTATTTATTATCTCCAAGGCTTTCTTTGCGTCAGGAGTGGAAACACACTTAAGAACTTCTTCCTGTGACATGCTCGTTCGCAGGCTAACCCCCCAGCTTTCATCAAACCTTATTCCCTCAGCACCTATACCTAAATGCCGCTTAAAGATTATGAGGGCGATCTTTTCATAACTTGCCCAAGGAGTCTTGGGAAGGCCCATTGGAGAAAATGGCTCCATTTTAAGGTCGGCGTTTAACTGGGAGACAAGATTCGCAGTATACCCCAAAGACTTTTCCTGCATTCCCTCAAACTTTTCTCGAAACGCTTCCCACCTCGTGAGCAATTCCGCGTAATGGTTGTCCTTTGCATCAGCATAGTACCGCTTAAACCCTTCCGATTCGTGCCAATAATCTGATTGCAACAGTTTCCCTGTAGGTTTTTCTGCAACTCTGGGACAAACAACAAAGCGAGTTCCAGCATAGGCGTCCTCAGTAATATTTGACGGATTTTTGGTTATATTTTCCGGTGACACCGTTATGGGGGACTCCATCAATCTGGATACAGGCAAATAGAACGCTTTGAGATACTCATAGATCGGCTCAAGAATTTCCTTTTGTATGGTTTTCGCGTGAGCCTCTTTGATATCCCGCTGCCGTCGCCAATGTTCTTTGCCCAAATCACTAACAACACCAATCACCCAGCCACCTAAGGCCGTGACCCATGCCAGCCAATTGCTCACAATGAAATCCATTATTTCTCCAGAAAACACCAAGAACTATTTCACGTTGATAACCGACAAAATATCATTTGAAGATATCGCAACGCCGCCGCCATCAAAGCAGGTCACAGACCAACGGGCTGTAGGCTGCTTTCGTATGTAGGTATAAACATACGATACCGCGGCCTCGACACATCCCGAATCCAATCGAACATCACTTTTAAACTTAACGATTTTAGGGATCAATGCATCACAATAGGTTTCCAATATTGATCCCCCGTATTGTTCTTTATAGCCGTTACAAATGTCTTCTATTATTTCTGGCATTCCCAAGTAATCATGCTGCCCCAACTTCCTGGCACAGAACGCCACATCTTTAACCAGAATGCCGTATGGCCCCCAATGAAGCGGATCTTTCGATTTTAAATCAAACAACCAATTATTCACTCCAGATTTCCGCATTTTAGATAATCTGTCACGAATCGTTTTGTCCCGCTGGAGGCTCAGCATCATATCCCAAACCGTATCCAGCGATTGCCCAAGAGGCACAACCCCACCGCGGAAGTGATTGCTAGGCATCGTGCGAGTAAGATGAAACCAACATACGCTTGCCAGGAGTTTGTGGGGGCCAAGCTCATCAACCGTATGCTTGTACAAATACTCCTCTGCGGGAACGTTTATCTCATCCGCGTGCTTTCTATAAATATCATCAATATCAATGGAAGACAGCACGCCGGTTAACGCCTCTTTTGAGCAGGAAAAGCCATTACACAGCGTCTCAATGGCACTTTCACCAGACTCACAATCCAGGAAAAAACTCATAAATTCGAAGTCAACAGACTCCTATGCAGTTAGTTCAACAAAGGCTTAAAAATACTACCAAGATATGCAAAGAGTTTTAGGAACAGTACTGTTATCAATGAGAAGGCCGCTGTAGCAATTAACCCCTGAACTAACCAATGGAGACCCGAAGGCTTCCGAAAGGAAACATTGGGCCAAATGGTATCAGCAATTTTCCCTATACCATTCAGCATAAAAGTCCACATATTCGAGAACAGCAAAAATGCCGCAATAAATGAGAACAGCATTGCGTTTTCAATACGCAACGCAGGCGAAATAATTATTGATGCCCAAATGCTAAACAAAAAGCCAACACCAACGCCCAAAAGCTGAATCACAACACCAGCGCCCTGGCTTCGAACAATCCAATTTCGGTTTGAGTATCTTAAAAGCCTTTCCCGGATTTTCATAAACACAAAATCCACCCAGTCCCGGTCATCATCCTCAACAAGGAGCGAGCAGTTTTCTGGATTTTTAGTGTCAAGATGGATTTCAATACGTTTCCCCGCAAAATTTGCCTGCGCTATATTATTTGGCGACTGAAAAGCGATAGCCAAGCGTTCAACCACATTCGCATCAGTAAAATATCGCATCACCTGTTCAAAGTCGTGAAGCCTAAAGCCCTTCCCATCGAAGCGAATAACGTATATCGGAATCAGCTGATGATTTGCGCGTTCATTCTCTGGGAGTTTATCCACCACAGCTTTCGCGATTTCATTCAGATCCTCATTGATTTTACGAAGTGACTCTGCTGGAACAGTAATACACTTCAACGATTCATCTCTCAAATATTGGCTCATAGCACCCCCTGATTTATACTCTCACTTTGCCAGTTAGCAAAGCTCGCATTAACCCATTTTTGACCGACCGCATTCCATTTATAAGAATGGAAGTTTTATTAATCTCGTCATCCATCGCAGACAAGACTTCCGCAATCTTTCTCTGCTCGGCAAGTGGCGGAACAGGCAAAACTATGTTCTGATATTCTGAAATGTAATACCTTTTATGGTCACCAACAGCGAAATTAATTAACTGCATAGCCTCAAAAATATATTTCAGGTCAAAGCCCGCTTTAGCCCTAAGAATTTTTATCGCAGAAGATTTAACCTTAAAGTGGAAATCCACATATTTACTATCTGTTGTGAAATCATCGAAGATTATAACTGGAGTATCCTTACAAACACCAAAATCCTCATCGATGTACCCCAAAATAAAAGACTTATTTGCGGTCAACACAGGAATACCACTGGCTGGATCGCTTGAATAATCTGTGTTTTTCACAATATATTTATCTGGCCTTTCATAGTCCAGCAATTCACCAATTTCTTTCGCCTCCCACTCCACAGGTATTTCACCGGCAGGAGTCTTCTTCAATTTCTGCCCCATTTTCAGGCTATTTATCTGGTTAGTCATTAGAATCTCCTAAGATTTTTGTTAGAAAGGCCAGGGACACTTTCTGGTGCAGCTCGGCAGGCAAACCTGGCGCGGGCGGATTACCCACGTCAAAGCCGGCGCGAGAAAACTCCGCCGTTACCTGCTCCAAACTATCCTGCAGCCTGGAACTCTTCATGTACTCCGAAGCGTCGCTATCCGCCAGAGCTTCCATGGCCTGCCACAGGGTAGCGAAAGCGGAATAGATAACCGCCCAATCCAACCACTTCGGCCGATCTTCACCTGAGCCGGACGGGGAAATGAATTCCCACCACTTTTTATGGGAAAGCCAGTAGTCCAGCTTTTTACCTCTGCTCCGTATAAGGATCAGCCCCGAATTGGAAAGATCAATAAGTGTCTGAGTAACTCCGAGCCAGAAAAGGCCTATAGCATCAGAGATTTCTTTCGGTCTCGCTCCGTCGTGCGTAAGCAGGTAAAGAATGATCTCGGATTTTCCGCCAACACCGAAAAGTGAGCGCAAAAGAAAGCGCAGATTTGTCTTGGCATTCACCGGCACTTTCTTGCCTGCTTTCTGTATTTTCAACACCGGACGGTTAAAACCGAATTTAAGGAAAGCCGCGTCAGCCTTTTCCCCTGAGACCATGGGATGTGCTTTGCCGGTTTTATCTTTAAACAGCGCCTCTATCCGCACAGAATCCTGAGGAGACAACTTCGCGCATAAAGCTACAAGATTCTTCCATTTGCGCGGGTCTCCGCCGTCATCCAGAATATACTGCAAGGCCGCACCTATAATCCTGGCGGTGGCGGCCCCGCGGGCCTCAATAATATTCCTTAACCTAGGGGTATCCAACAGGTGGGCATTAACCTTAAGCCAGGCAAGGATCTCGTCAAAAAGGCGAGGCTCGTAACGACCTATCTCAAGGGAAAACACCAGCAGAGACTCCGGGTCTATAACCCAATCTTCGTCACCACCGGATTCGCCCAACAGTCCCAAAGCGGACCATTGCCGCCACAGAAAATTTATCAGGCGCTCAAGCAATTGTTCTCTATAATCTTTCAGCGACATCATTGTGCCCCATTCCTATCAGGATTCTTTTTACTTCGCCTCTGTAGGCCTCGGAAACGTCGTGCGTCATGCTCCACTTAGCGGCAGCCAGCAATTCCTCCGCAGTGGGATTAAGTGCCAACAGATCCGCATAGTGCTTGCCGCCCTGGTCCACGGCAGCGTATAGCTTAAAATGTATCTGGTCGTACCGACTAAAGAACCGGACAATAAGGTGGGAACCATAGCGTGCAACCTCGGCACGTTTAAGCACGCCATCAGGGAGGCCAAAGTCCAGCGCCGAGGCAGGGCCGGGGTTGAACCAATCATCTTTCAGCCCGAAGTCCCTGGCTACTTTGGCTATTGCACTGGCAAGAGCCTGCGGAAAGGGATCCGGGCGGTGCATAGCCCCGCTACCGCCTTCAATTCTGGCTACCACATCCACATCCTTGGTGGTGCGGGTTACCAGATGCAAAGCATGGAGAGCCGAGCCGCCGCAGACCAGCAGGTCCAGCGGCTCGCTCCCCGCGGCCGCAAGCTGATCACCCAGGGCGTCCAGTATGCGGTCTATCTCGGCTTTGCTTTTGAAGGGCATATTAATTTCTAAATCTTTTCTATTTCAGCTTTTAGCATCTTAAAGATTCTCATGGTTTCATCCACCAAATCTTTGGGGCTCACACTTCTCTGCCTCGAAGTTGCCGCAGCCAGGTTTGACGCTGCGATAAGTATCTCAGAATCTTCCATGTACATATATGTCTCCTCTATATAATTATCTTTCAGCGACATTCTTAACGACTTCAATCAGGTTAACCGGAGCAGCAGGAGATGAAATCCCATCGGAGTATCCTGTGCACTGCTGACCATAAATAGCTTGTCCCGCCTGCAGAAGAACAGCATTTTTTACTGATTGGTCAGACCCAGCAGCTTCAATAAATGTTTGAAAAGTTGCCAAGGCGTTTTGCCGATGTTTATTTATTACGTAGTTATGCTGGTGAGCGCCATGGTTCTTGGCTGCCCAATATATTACGAATGAGACAACCGAAAACAGCATTATGCGTGACGCCACTAGGTATATAGCTTGTCCGGCAGTTAGATTCTCCAGAATCACTTTCTGTGGCCCTAAGAAAAAATACCACACCAAGAATGCGCCAAGAGCGACAGAAAGCCACGTAAAAACAAGCCATATAAAGGAGACTCTCTTATGTTCGTCCGACTGCAATTTGAAGTTAATTGAGTGTTGCCCAGCGCCAAGTTTAGCCGCTTCTTCCTGCAATTTATTAAGGATTTTTTCTGCCGATGCTTCAGCCGCTCTTCCTTTTTCAGAAATTTCTTGAGCCAGCTTCTCTACCGATTCGAGCGCCACTTTGGCTTTGCGCTCATAATCCTCAAAATTCGTCCCTTTTCGGGTCGTATATGCAAGAACTGGGGCGACCCGTTGAAAATGAGAGTCATATTGATCGCGAGCCGTATTAATCAATGCCTCCCTGTCAGCGTTCGGGTTTGCAGATTTTTTAGGATCGAACTCCTTAATTTTCTGAAAAAGTTTTATGGCCTCCACGAATATCTTAGCCAAGGGATCAAGTGCCGAGAAGGGAACACCTGACAAATCAACTTGGGACAGTTCTTTATACAAATTCACTATCCGCTCAAAGTATGGGAGACCTTCTGAAAAACCAAACTGTGTTCCGAGCTCAGAATCACGGGCGAAGTCTTTTGGATTTAATTGACTAAACTTTGGCAATTCAGTTTTTAAAAAATTACGCGCAGTATTTTCCTGTTCAAGAGTAGCCATATGCCCTCCTTAAACTTTGTAACCCAATTCTTTAAGATAACCCTCAACCTTAGCCTCGGCGGCTTGGCGCTCTTTTTTTAGCTTCGCCAGGTCCTCGATAACCGCCTGAACGTCTATTGCCTCTTCTTCTTCCGTAATGTCTATGTAGCGCGGGATGTTGAGGTTGTAGTCGTTGCGGCGTATCTCGTCCAAGCCGACGAGACGGGAATATTTTTCAACGTTCGACGCCGAACGGTAGGCGTCCAGGATCTTCTTGATGTCTTCGGGGCGCAGCTTGTTCTGGTTCTTGAGCTGCTGAAAATCCCGCGCCCCATATATAAAGAACACCTTACCCTTACGGTCAGCCGGTTTGTTCTTGTTGACGATAAATAGCGCAGCCGGAATGGCAGCGCCGTAGAACAGGTTCGACGGCAGGCCGATAACTGCCTCGACCAAGTCTTCCTCTAGGATCCCCTGGCGGATACGGCCCTCGGCTCCGCCTCGGAACAGAACACCGTGCGGCAGCACTATCCCAGCCCGGCCTGAGGGCTTGAGCGTGGCAATCATATGCTGAACAAAAGCGTAGTCGCCATAGCTTTGCGGCGGGATGCCATAACGGAACCGCCCGAAGCCGTCGTTCTCTGCCGCCTCCATGCCCCAGTTCTTCAGCGAGAACGGCGGGTTGGCTATGACAATGTCGTAGTCGATGAGCTTGCCCTTCTGGAGCAGCTTGGGTTCGCGGATGGTGTCGCCCTTCTCGATACGCGCACCTGCGATGCCGTGAAGCAGCATGTTCATCTTGCAGATGGCCCAGGTCCCGATGTTGCGTTCCTGGCCATGCAGAACTATGTTTTTAGGGTTCTGCTTTATCGCCTTAAGATGGTGGACCGCCTGCACCAGCATGCCGCCGGAGCCACAGGCAGGGTCGCATACATACATGCCGGCTTTGGGGTCCAGTATTTCCGTTAGCAGAGACACCACTTCTTTAGGGGTATAGAACTCCCCACCCTTCTTGCCGGCATCGTCCGCGAACTGAGCGATAAGGTACTCGTAGGCCCGGCCAAGAATATCCGGCTCGGCCAGGTTGTCGTTGCGCAGGTTTAGACTTGAGAAATGCAGGATAAGTTTCGAGAGGGTTTCATCCGGCAGGCGCTCTTTGTCGTTGAAGTCCGTGGCAGAAAGCACATCTTCGAGCACACGATTTTCCTCTTCAAGCGCATCGTTGGCCTTGTTTATGGCGTCGCCCAGGTTATGGGTCAGCGTGGAAAGGTGCTTCCAGTTGGCCTTGGCCGGCACAAAGAACTCGTGCTCATCAGGGTCTTCGTAGGCAATTTTTTTATTGCCGGTCTCCTTCATTATTTTTTCGGCCTCCTCCTCGAACACGTCGGAGATGCGCTTGAGGAACATCAGGCCGAAGATGTAATTTTTGTAGTCCGAGGAATCGATACTACCCCGCAGTATATTGGCGGATTCCCATAAATGGGCAGTAAGTTTTTCGAGATCGAGTTTTTCCATAAGTTTGAAGCCCCTTGCACAACCCTAAGCCGACACTACTAGTCTACCAGAGAAATCCAATTTTGTCAAGTGTAGCGCCTACATTATAGTAATACTATAACTTTTACACACTTATTACTATATATTCCTTTTTAATATGCCACATGGCAAGCTTCACCCCACAGGAGCATTACGAAGTAATGCTCCTATCATAATGCCTTAACGCATTTATTATATATCACGAACCCGACAAGGGTGTGTCGCGTTAAAAACGGCGTTTTTGGCCTAAAATTTCCGTTAAATTGCCGATAAATTTCCGATAAATATAATTCTCCGTCGGGTGGGTTAATACGCCGTATCATAGATGGGCGGGGTCAGGTGAGGCAGGGGCCAGGCCGGGTGCGACGGCCACACGGGAGCCAGGCGCGCCCGGCCTGGCCCTTTCCTTATGGTCTTCGCCATTCTCTGCCCGGTGGCTGCTTATAATTAACAGAAAAGACCGCCGCGGCGGCCGCAGCAGCGGACGCCGGGGCGGTGTTTTTATAAATACTGCGGCCACCGGAATGTCAGTTAAGATAGATAACAGGAACAGGCCCGCGCCGCTGGTGGCGCAGCCACAGGCGAGCGCGGGCAGAGTCTGTAATGATAACGGTTCAACTCTTTGCAGTGGGCGCGGGAAATAATTTTCTGCGTTGTACGGCCGCCGAAGGCGGACGGGAGCGGCCGGGTAAGGCCGGCCATGTCAATTTTCTGGGTGTAAATTCGGAAGCATGGGCAGCCTAGTTTAAACCGCCGCCACCTCCTTTTCCCGAGGCTTGTAGGCCTTCCATAGGCGCTTCGCCCAGCGCGCTTCCTGCGCCTGCGAAATCGACCAC
>DAIENX010000063.1:0-12758 GCA_027340875.1 Elusimicrobiota bacterium | reverse complement strand
CGCCCAGCTCTATAGCGCGCTGTATGGTGGCCAGGCTGGCGTGCTTGCCGCCCACCACTATCTTGCCGCGGTGGTGTTCCTTTATGGCCTCGGCCTCCAGCTCCTCGTCGGGGCTCTGGACGGCAACGCAGATCTCGCCGTTGGTCTCGCCGCCGATGCCGAAGATGCCCTGGATGAAAGTGCCCTCCGCCTCCACCGTGACGCCGAAGCCGGGAGTGACTTCGACCACCTTGCCCTTGACGTAGGCCTTGACGGGCAGGACCTTGGGCGGCTCGCGCAGCAGCACCTGGCCGGTCACCGCCGAGACGGACTCCACCGTGCCCGAGACCGGGGACTCTATCGTCGTCTTGAACCATTTCAGCAGGGGCTTGTTCTCCGCGATGATCTCGCCCTGGGCAACCGCATCACCGGGCTTCTTCAGCATGAAGCCGGGGATCTCCTCGGGAGAGACCGCCAGGCGGTTGGCGACGTTGACGGAGAAGACCTTGCCCGGCAGCTCGGTCTGCGCCACCACGTCCAGCGCTTCGACGCTGCCGCCCATATCGGCCATCACCTTTCCCGGTATCGGCAGCAGGCGCTTCTTGTGCAGCACCGTGCTGGGCATTACCTTGAGTCCTGGAGTATATGCGTGAGCCATTGTTCATCTCCTAATGCAGAATTATGCGCGTCAGACGGGGTACATCCCCATGGCCTTGTACCACTTCGCCAGGTCGGCCCGGCGCTTGGAGGGCTCCTTGGAAAGGTTGAACGGCCGGCCGCGGCCGTCGAGCACCAGGCCCACCACCCCGCCCTCTATCTCCGCCTCCAGCTTGTTGCCGGGGCCAGCGCCCATGTCGAAGCCCTTGACCGGCCTGGCCACCAGCTTAGCCTTCGGGGCGGTCAGCGGCACGTGCAGCATATCGCCGAAGCGCAGCTGGCCGTTCTCGCGGCTGCCGTCGGGGCAGGTGACCTCCCACTCCATTATCGTCTGGCCTTCCTTGGCCAGCCCCTTCGGGGCCAGGCAGGTGCCGAGCCGCACGAGGCAGTCGTGGTAGAAGACGTCGAGCGCGGCCTTCTCGCTGATCTGCGCGAGCACGCCCAGGTGCGGCATCATGAAGATGGAGTCCACGGCCATGCGCGTCACGCCCTCGGGCTGGTAGGCGTCGATCATCAGCATCATCGACTGGGTGCGGCGGGGGGAATGCGCGAGTATGCCGCCCGAGCCTATGACGTAGTCCAGCTTCATCACGTTGATCAGGCTCTGCCCCGAGGAGGTCTGCTCGAAGGCGTCGGAGATGGAGCGCTCCTGCTGCACGCCCTTCAGCCCCACGGCCAGCGCCTTGTGCTGTTCGAAGGCCAGCCGCAGCGCTTCGCGGGCGGCGGAGTGCTCTATCTGCAGGTCCTCCACCGTCTGGGGTATCGTGGTGGGGCGGATCATCTTGTTCTTCAGGCGGTCGCGCAGGTCCTGCTCGTCTATGTCGAACGGCAGCCAGCGCAGGATGTTCGGCAGGCCGGCCTCCGCCATCACGTTGGAGATGGAGTAGCTCATGCCCAGGTTGGCGCTGACGGTGCGGTTGAAGACCTCGTCGAAGACGCTGAACACGTCCGTGGTCGCGCCGCCGATGTCCACGGCCAGCACGTTGAAGCTGTTGGCCTTGGCGAACTTCTCGGTCATCGTGCCCACGGCCGCCGGCGTGGGCATGATGGGCGCGCCGACCATCTTCATCAGCTTCGGGTAGCCCGGCGCCTGCTGCATCACGTGCTCGAGGAAGATGTCGTGGATCTTGTGGCGCGCCGGCATCAGGTTCTCGCGCTCCAGCGTGGGGCGCAGGTTCTCGGTCAGGATAAGGGCCGTGCCCTCGCCGAGTATGTCCTTGATCTGCTGGTGGGCCTTGTTGTTGCCGGCGTAGATGACCGGCAGTTTGTACGAGGCGCCCAGGCGCGGCTTAGGGTCGGCCGCCTTCAGGAACTGCGCGAGCTCCACCACGTGGGTAACGGTGCCGCCGTCGGTGCCGCCGGAGAGCAGCATCATGTCGGGGCGCAGCTGGCGGATGCGCTCTATCTTCTCGTGGTCGGCGCGGCCGTCGTTGGAGGCCAGCACGTCCATCACTATCGCGCCGGCGCCGAGCGCGCAGCGCTGGGCCGATTCGCCGGTCATAGCCTTCACGGCACCCGCCACCATCATCTGCAGGCCGCCGCCCGCGGAGGACGTGGAGACGTAGATGTCGGCGCCGGTGAGGCCGACGTTGGGGGTGATTATCTTCTCGCCGTCCAGCAGCTTGCGCCCGGACAGTTCCTCGACCTCGGTTATCGCGTTGAGGACGCCCTTGGTCACGTCCTCGAACGGAGCTTCCACCGTGGTGGGGGCCTCGCCACGGAAGGTCTGGCGGTAAGTATCGCCCTTCTTCTCGATCAGGATGGCCTTGGTGGTCGTGCTCCCGCAGTCCGTGGCTATTATGGTTTCAAGGTCTTTCTTTGACATTTGGATCGTCCTTTTCAGGTGGTTCGGCGCTAAGCCTCTCTACGAAGTAGTCTACTGCCTTCCTGTTCTCGAGGAGGGCCTTGTACTTCTCGACCTCCTCCTTCCGGAAAACCATCGCGAGCATGGGCTCGAGGAACGTCACTCCCTGCGCCCCGAGACCGTGCATGGGACGGGTGCCTTCCAGAGTAAAGGCCGCCACGTCGCCCATTCCGCGTTCCCTCACCTTCTTCGCCAGCGCGTCCAGCAGCTTCTTCTCTTCCGGCGTGGGATCGGGAGGCTCGGGGATCTTGAAAGCGTTGTCCCAGATACCCATCGGCATTTATTTTAACATAAAAAATAATACGGCATGAACTCGCGCGGGTGAAGGGAACGCGGCGGGCAGCCGGCGGTTTACTCCGGAGCGGCTGGGACGCGGGGCTACTTCTCCCGGCGGCCTTCCGACTTCCGGGAGACCGGCGGCGGCTGTTTTTTGTCCGCGGGAGCTTTTTCGCGCCCGAGGAAAGAGACGGCCAGCCGGGAGCCCGGCCGGACCTTGTGGGACCTGGCGGCGCCGGCGGCCAGCTCCAGCACGCACCACGCGGGAGAAGAGGCCCTGGCGATCTCGCTCTCGGGCTGGTCCTCGTAGGAGCGGGGGACGCGGTGGAAAACGCGCACGACCTTCATCTCCCCGTCCAGGAACACCATGTCGAGGTCGATCAGCGTGTTCTTCATCCAGAACGTCTTCAGGCTCCCGTCGGAAAAGACGAACAGCATGCCTCGGTCCTCCGCGAGCGCCTTCCGGAACATCAACCCCCGTTCCCTTTCCCCAGGGGTCAGCGCCAGCTCGGCGGTGACCTTGAAACCGTCCGGCAGCGTGAGCAGCGCCGCCGCCGCGTCCTTGGGGACCCGGAACCCGGGCGCGTCCGCGGCGCACAACAGCGCGGGGAGCAGGAGCGCTAAGATCCCGTTAATTTTCATCTTCTGTGCCGGCTGGCGGGGAGGAGGAGACGTTCACCGCCGTGGAAGTCGAGGTCGGAGGCGGCAGGAACAGCGGCGCCCTCGCGTCCGCGTCGGCTTTCAGCCTGCCGGCCTCCCCGAAGAGGGCCATCGCGTCGGCGCCGTGAGCCTTGGCCAGCCCGCGCAGGCCGCCGGCCTTCGGCAGCTCGGCCGCCAGCTTCTTGAAAGGGACCTTCGACCGCTCCGAGAGCAGCAGGATGAAAGCCAGCTCCTGCCTGTAGATGCCGCCGCGCAGGTAGGAGAGCATCTCCCGCTCCGGGGTGGTGGACTCGAAGACGGCGTACAGAGTGGAGCTGCTCACCTCGGCGCTGAGCGCCCAGGAATAGGCGTCCTCTCCGGAGGTGTCTATCCTTCCCGGTTCGTTCTTCAGGAAGGAGTCGGGGCCGACCTCCGCGCCCAGAAAGACCTGGGCGGAAGCGGGGACGGCCCCTGCCATAAGGCAGAGAAGCAGCGCCGCGGATCTCATGGCGGGCCTTTAAAGAGAGGTGGTCACCAGCGTCTCGGTGGAAAGGACGCCGGGGATGCCGCGTATCTCCTGGACCACTATGTTGGAGAGCTGCGGCAGGTCGTCGGTCTCCATGTCGAGCACGAGGTCCCAGCGGCCGAAGACGGCCGACATATGGACTACGCTCTTAAGGGCCTTGAGCTTGGCCAGGGCCTGCTTCTCCTTACCGGGCATCAGCTTCACTAGTACCAGTCCTGTTACCATAGGTATGTTCCTTTTTTACGCGCGCGTTATGTACACCCGCCGTATGCCTATTATACAACCGCCGCCGCCGCGGTTCAATAGGAGCCGAAGCGTAAATTAACTATAATCAGGATATGAGAGCACTGGTACAGAGGGTCAAGCGCGGCGGGGTCAAGACCGTGGACGTCCACAACTCCATCGGCGCCGGCCTCGTGGTCCTGCTCGGAGTGGGGAAGGGGGACTCGCCGCAGGAAGCCTCCCTGCTAGCTGAAAAGACGGCCAACCTCCGCATCTTCTCCAACGACGAAGGCAAGTTCGACCGCTCCCTGCTGGACGTGGGCGGAGAAGCTCTTGTCGTGTCGCAGTTCACGCTTTACGCGGACTCCACCCGGGGGAGGAGGCCTGACTTCACGGCCGCCGCCAGGCCGGAGGAGGCCGACAGGCTGTACCTGGCTTTCGTCGAGGCCCTCCGCTCGAAAGGAGTACCGGTGAAGACCGGCGTCTTCGCGGCCGACATGGAAGTGGAGATAATCAACGACGGGCCGGTGACCATCTGGCTGGACACGGCGGGCCTGGCCGGGAAGGGCGGATGACCGCTATGGGACGAAGGACCCTGCTGGCGCTGCTGCTCTCCGTCTCCGCCCTGGCGGCCGGCTGCGTCAACCCGGAGATGTTCAGGAAAGGCGCTTTCGCGATGGACGACTGGGACTCCTGGACCGGCTGGAACGACGCGTACGGTCATAACGAGGTCCGCAGGGACGGCCTGTATTACTTCCTCAGCGCGAACCAGGACGACACGCGCGACGAGCCGTCGGACGGCTACTATCCGGGCCTGATACTTTCCCGCGATCTTTTCGGGCCGCGGTGGCGCGTGGACCTGGAGGCGAACTACGTCATTCCGCCCGGGCGGGTCAAGCGCTTCTCCTACGGCATCTGGGTCGGAGGCGATTCCTCCAGGCCGTCCATCGGCAACGCTTCCGCCGTAATGAAGCTGCTGGTGCAGCGCCAGAACGGCCCCGTGCCGGCCGACGATACCCTTATCGTGATAATGCTGCCCGGCGGAAAGCCGGTGGAGCTCCCCAAGAAGCTGAAAGTGCTGCGCTTCGAGCGGGAGGGGAACTTTTTTACCGTCTCGTACGCGATGAACCGCAAGACCTTCAAGCCCGTGCTGCGGGTGGACGCCTCCCAGGCGTCGGAGGCGCCGGCCCAGAAGTTCTTCCTCGGCGGCTTTTCCGGCGGCGACCCCGCCGGCGCCTATATGAGGTTCAAGAGCCTGCAGATCGACGGGCGGGAAACACTGCGCTGACACGCGCGAAGGAAAAAATGAGAAAACACTGGAAGAAGAAAGAGCGCCGGCCCTCAGCCGGCGGACACGAAGCTTTGCTGGAAGGAGCGATACAGCATCATGGGACGTTCGCGTTCCTGCTCTCGGAGAAGGAGGGGACCGGGGACGCCTTCCTCAGGGGCCGGAGCCTGGACCTGGCCATGGACGGCGACAGGGTGCTCGCCCGCGTGCGGCCGGAGAAGAGCGGGCGCCTCGCCGGGGAGATAGTAAAAGTCGTGAAGAGGGCCCGGACCACCATGGTCGGGGTGCTGCGCAGGACCGGCGGCCGCTGGGCGCTGTTCCCGGAGAAAGGCTCCGCGCCACCGGCGGAAGTGACCGGCTTCGGGCCCGGGCTGACGCCGTCGGAAGGAGACCTGGCCGTTCTGGAAGTCAGCCGCTGGCCCGAGGCCGGCAGGCCGGCCGCCGGCCCCGTCAACGAGGTGCTTGGCGATCCTTCGGACATGAGAGCGAGGATAGACGCCGTTCTGCGCGCCCGCGGCATAAACGAGGATTTCCCGAAGGAAGCGGTCGACCAGGCCGCCGCTTTCGGCGTCAGACTGCAGCCCGCCGCCTGGAAAGGCAGGGAGACTCTTTTCGACCTCCCTGTCTGCACGATAGACGGCGCGGACGCGAAGGATTTCGACGACGCCGTCTCCCTCGAGCCGCTTCCCGGAGGGCTGCTGCGCCTGGGAGTGCATATAGCCGACGTCGCGCATTACGTGAAGCCGGGCACGGCGCTGGACCGCGAGGCCTATTCGCGGGCCACCAGCGTCTATCTGCCGGACCGCGTAGTACCTATGCTGCCGCCGTCGCTTTCCGACAACCTCTGCAGCCTGGTGCCGCGGCAGGAACGGCTGACGATGTCCGTCTTCATAGACCTCGACGCCAACGGTTCCGTGAAGAAGCGCAGGCTGGCCGAGACCGTGATACGCTCCTGGCGCCGCTTCACTTACGAGGAGGTACAGACCATGCTGGAAGGCGGCCGGGTCCCGGACGTGCCCAGGCGCATCGAGGAAGCGGTGAAGCGCATGGGAGCCCTGACCGACGTGCTTTACCGCCGGAGGGTACAGCGCGGCGCGCTGGACTTCAACCTGCCCGAGTACAAGGTCAACGCCGACCCGCACGGCAGGCCGCTGGGCGTCTCGCTGCGCCCCAGGCTGAAGAGCCACAGGCTGATAGAGGAGTTCATGCTGCTGGCCAACGAGGCGGTGGCCACCGAGCTGTTCAGGGCGGGTAAACCGTTCCTGCACCGGCGCCACGACACCCCAGACCCGCTGAAGCTCAAGGCGCTCGCCGAGTCGCTCGGCAGCCTCGGTCTTTCGGCCGGCCATATACAGGGGCCGCGCGCGGCCAAGGCCCTGCAGGACGTGCTGCGCCAGGCCGCCGGACACCCGCTGGAGCAGCTGATAAACTCCCTTATGGTGCGAAGCATGAGGCAGGCCGTCTACTCGCCGGTCTCGCAGGGGCATTTCGGCATAGCCGCGCGCTTCTATTCCCACTTCACCTCGCCGATACGCCGCTACCCGGACCTGATGACCCACCGGGCGGTGAAGTCGCTGCTCTCCGGCGGAAAGGCCGGCAGCCCCGGTCACCCGCTGGACAAGGCCGGCGAGCACTGCTCCGAAAGGGAAAGGGCGGCCGGCGACGCCGAGCACAAGGCGGTGGACATCCTGAGGGGGGAGCTCATCAGGGAGATGACCGGCTCGGATATGGACGGCATGGTCACCAGCGTCATCGAGAGCGGCGCGTTCATTTCCCTGGGGGACACCGGAGCAGAGGGCCTGCTGCGCCTCTCCGGGCTCAAGCCCGGGACCAGGCTGAAGGTGAAGATAGTTTCGGTGGACAGCGCCACCGGGAAGATAGACCTCTCGCTGGAAAGCCGGCCCCAGAAAGCCTCGGGACCTGAACGCTGGAAAATTTCCAGGCAGAAGCGGGGCCCCGGACGCGGACGCGGCAGGCGGTGAACGAAAAAGAGCCGGAGGGCAAAAGACCTCCGGCTCTTTCTTTGACCGCGGACCGGTTATTTCTTCAGCAGGTCCTTCGCCTTCTGCAGGTCGTCCCTGTATTTCTCGGAACGCAGCAGCTGCTCGTGGAACAGGTCGCCGAACTTCTTGCCGGCTTCCACGTCCGCCGGATAATGGGCCCCGCCCACCACGCGGTCCTGGGCGATCTCGTCGGCCTTGGCGAAGAACTCGTCGCCGCGCTCCGGCACCAGGTCGGAAAGAACGTCCGCGGTGACGCGGGAAGCCGAGGCATGGCCGCTTGGATAGGAATAGCTGCTCTTCTTCTTCACGCAGGGCATTGCTTCCTCGTACGTGACGAACGGGCGGGGCCGGCGGAACCTGTCCTTCATGACCTCCAGCGCGGCCTCGAAGTCCTCTGCCAGCCCGGCGAACAGGTCCTTGAACTCGGCCGGGACCGCGCCGCCGAACGGGCTGGTGCTGCCCCAATAGTCGTAGTACTCCTCGTCGGCGGTGCGCCTGGCCCTGGCGCAGTCCTCTTCGGTCCGCTTGTTCTGCCAGGCCAGCACGCCGGCTATGTCGGCGGCCTGCTCCATTGAGTCCGGGGCCGGAGGGGGAGGGAAAGCGGCGTCGGCGAAGTAGGCCGGGGCCACGTAATGCGCGGCCGCGGGGGCGGTCCGGCTCTCCGCGGTCATCATGGCCTTGTGCGCGCATGCTCCCAGCGAGAGCGCGGCGGCGGCCAGCAGCAGGTTCTTTCGCAGGTTCTCCATCGCGAAATTATATAACTATTGTCTAGGGCCTTTAAAATTTAAATAATACTCCAATGACGCCAGCGATAAACGAAAAACGCATGGTCCAGCTCTTCTGCGAGCTCGCCAGGATCTCGTCCCTCTCGGGCAAGGAAGGCGCCGTGGCCCGCCGGCTATCCATACTGCTGAAGTTCATGGGCGCAGAGGTGACGGTGGACGACGCCGGCAGGAAGATAGGCGGCGAGACAGGCAACCTCGTGGCCAGCTTCCCGGGCACGGTGAACTGCGAGCCGTTCCTGCTATCGGCCCACATGGACACCGTAGGCCCCGCCGCCAACGTACAGCCTCGCGTCCACCGCGACCGGATAACCTCGGACGGCACCACGGTGCTGGGTGCTGACTGCAAGGCCGGCATAGCCGTGATCCTGGAAGTCCTCAAGGTACTGGAGGAGAACAAGCTCCCATACCCGCCGATCGAGGCGGTCTTCACGATAAGCGAGGAGATGGCGCTGATGGGGGCCAAGCACCTCGACTACGCCTCGCTGCGCTCGCGCTACGGCCTCATCTTCGACAACGAGCAAGGCATAGAGAACGTCATCACCAGCGCCCCCGCGGCCGACAAGATGGAGATCAAGGTCTACGGGGCGGCCGCGCACTCCGGAGTGGCCCCGGAAAAGGGCATCTCCGCCATCAAGGTCGTCTCCGACGCCATCTCCAGGATGAAGCTCGGGCGCATAGACCGAGAGACCACCGCCAACATAGGCTTCATCTCCGGCGGCAACGCCATCAACATAGTCCCGCCGCTGGTGGAGCTCTCCGGCGAAGCACGCAGCCACGACCCCGCCAAGCTCAAGAAGCAGACCCGGCACATGGAAGACTGCCTGAAGAAGGCCGTCAGGGCCGTGAAGGTGCGCGACGGATCCAGGCTCATCACGCCGCGCTACGAGTTCCTGCTCGAGAGGAAGTTCCCGAACCTGCGCATCGACAGGACCAACCCGCTGATGCCGCTGATCGGCGCGGCCATGGCTGCTGAGGGGATAAAGATGCGGCCGTCCTCTTCTGGCGGCGGGACCGACAGCAATATTCTCTACGGCCACGGCATAAAAGCCCCGGTGCTGGCCACCGGCATGAGGGACGTGCACACCACCGGGGAGTACCTCGACCTCAAGGATTTCTTCACGTGCGCCCGCGTGACGGCGAGGATACTGCAGGACTGGACCCGCTCCGGCGGGGAAGCCAACTGAAGCCGCCAAAAGGAGACTGAAATGGCCCACGCGTTCGACCCGGCAGAAAGGCACAGGCTGGACACCCCGGAAAGACGGGCGGACATGCCGCCGGAGCAGACCCTCGTAAAGGCCGGCATCAAGCCGGGCGACATCATCCTCGACGTCGGCTGCGGCACAGGCTACTTCGCTTTCCCGGCCTCGCGCATGATCGGCCCCAAGGGCATGGTCTACGCGACGGACATCTCGGGCGTCATGCTGGCGGACCTGCGCGCCAAGGCGGCCTCCTCCGGCGTCTTCAACATAGAGACCAAGCAGCTCTCCAGGTCGGAGCCGGAGTTCCCGGAGGCCCCGTATACGCTGGCGATAATCTCCGACGCGCTGCACGAGGTCGACGACAAGCCGGCTTTTCTGACCAGCGTGGCGGCCGCGCTCAAGCCCGGCACGCGCCTGGCCGTGATAGAGTGGGAGAAGAAAGAGACCGTCGACGGGCCGCCTCTCAAGGAGCGCCTTTCGGAGGACGAGATACAGGTCCTCCTTAAGAAGGCGGGCTTCACCGAGCCGGCCTCGTCTCCGCTCGGGAATAGCCACGTGCTCTACACCTGCAAGAAAAAGACCGCGGAATGAGGAAGCCGCCGGCGGATTATTCGCTGGCCGCGCTTTCCGGCCTCCTGCTGTCCGCGTCGTTCGCCCCGTCCTCGCTGGGCTGGACGGCCTGGGTGGCGCTGACGCCGCTGTTCCTGGCAGTGCTCGGCGCCGCCGGCCCCGGAAGGGCGTTCCTGTTGGGCGGCACCGCGGGACTCGTCTTCTACTCCGTCTCGCTGTCCTGGATGACCGACGTGGTCCATTACCTGGCCCCGGTCTTCTGGTGCGTCTTCGCCGCGTGGATGGCTCTGCACGCCGCCCTCGTCCGCGGCTTATGGGAAGCGGCCGGCAGGCACCCGTCGAAGACCAAGGTCCTCTACTGGGCCTGCGCGGCGGGGCTCTGCTGGGCCGGCATCGAGTACTTCCGCTCGGAGGTCTGGGCGCTGGAATGTCCCTGGCTCGGCCTCGGCTACAGCCAGACCTTCGTGCCTCCCTTCTTCCAGTCCCTCTCCGTCTGGGGAGTCTACGGGCTTTCGGCCTTCATAGCGGCGGCCAATGCGGCCTGGGCCCTGGCGCTCAAACGACGGCGTATGCCGGCCGCAGTGTTCCTTGCCGCGGCGCTCGCCGCCGCGGGCCTGGGAACCCTGCGCCTTTCCACGTCAGGCATAGACTTGGACGGCAGGCCGCTGCGCGCCGCGTTGGTGCAGGCCGAGCGCGAGCCGCTGGACGGCCTGATCGGGCTCAGTCTCTCTACCACCGCCGCGCGGTCGGACCTGCTCGTCTGGCCGGAATGCTCCGTGATGATGCCGGAGGAAGCCAGCCCCTCCTATGCCGCGCTCATAGCCCGCGGGCTGCGTGGGTACTCCGGGGAAGCCGTGATCGGAGGCTGCGTTCCCGCGGACAGGGCGAGAGGGGTGAGCCGGGCCAATTTCGCGATGTTCTTCGGCCGCGGCGGACTTTCCGGCGTCTACGACAAGATGCATCCGGTACAGTTCGTGGAGACCGGCCTGCCGTCTAACCGGAAGCCGGAGCCGGCGATCACGCCGCTTGGCAGGCTGGGTCCGCAGATCTGCTACGACCTGGCCTTCGAGAACGGCTCGAGGGCCATGGCCTCCCGCGGGGCGGAGCTGATAGTCACGCCGACCCTGGACCCGGAGGAATGGGGGGCCTTGCAGCATACCCAGCATTCCGACATGACGGCCGCGCGGGCCGTGGAGACCGGGCTCTGGATAGTCCGCGCCGCCTCGTCGGGACGCTCGCAGATAATAGACCCGCTGGGCCGCGAGCGCGCCTTGCTCGCCAACGGAACGAGGGGCGTGCTGTCCGGAGAGGCGCGCCTGAGGACAGGCGGCACCTTCTATACCCGGGCCGGCTGGCTGCTGGGACCGTTCGCGCTCCTGTTCACGGCAGGGGCGGCGCTCTTTGTCTTTATCAGAAAAAGAATTTGATAGAATCAGAACCATGAACAGCAGGGCGCGACGCATACTCTGCGTGGATGACGAGGACTTCAACCTGGACCTTCTCGAGGCCCTGCTGAAGCCGCAGGGCTACGAGACCTTCACCGCGCTCAACGGCAAGGAAGCGCTCGAGGTACTGGCCTCCAAGCAGGTGGACCTGGTGCTCCTCGACATCAACATGCCGATTATGAACGGCCACGAGGTCTGCCGCCGGCTCAAGGCCGACCCTCACACCGCCCATATCCCGGTCATCATGATCACGTCGCTGGACTCCAAGGAGAACAAGATGCAGGGTATGGAGGCCGGCGCGGAGGAGTTCCTCTCCAAGCCCTTCGACCAAGCGGAGCTGCTGCTGAGGATAGGCAACATCCTGCGCACCTCCGAGTACGAGGAAGCTTTCGAATACCTTATCCTCGCGCTGGCCAGGGCGGCCGAGGCCAACGACATCGACACCGGCAACCATATCCTGCGCGTGGGCGAGTACGCGGCGCTGGTCGCGCGGGAACTGGGCCAGTCGGAGAAGTTCGTGGAGACGATACGCAGCCAGGCCACGCTGCACGACGTGGGCAAGGTGCACATCCCCAGCCATATCCTAAAGAAGCCGGGCCGCCTGGACGACGCCGAGATGGAGGAGATGAAGCAGCACACCACCTTCGGGGCCATGATAATCGGCGATCACCCGCACCTCGAGTTCGGCAGGCGCATAGCCCTTTGCCACCACGAGCGCTGGGACGGCACCGGCTATCCGAAGGGCCTGAAGGGCGAGGAGATACCTCTCGAGGCGCGGATAACGGCGATCTGCGACTGCTACGACGCGCTGCGCAACTCGCGCGTCTACAAGCCGAACTACGACCACGACGGCGCCTGCCGCATCATCACGCGGGGCGACGACCGGATGAAGCCGGGGCATTTCGACCCGCAAGTCCTGGAGGCTTTCAAAAAGCTGGCCCCCAGGTTCGACGAGCTCTACATTAAAATGCTGGACCCCAAGGAGAAGGACGTACAGTCCGCTGATAAAAAATGACCGACGTGAAACCGGAAGGCTCATTCATAGGCAGGTTCACCGTGCTGAAGGGCGCGGCCAGGGAGCTGTGGATCATCTTCGGGACGAAGATCATGACGATCCTGGCCTACAGCGTGGTGAACTCCACGCTGGTGCTCTGGCTCTCCTCGGACCTCGGCTACGGCGACAAGTCGGCCGGCTTCGTAGTGGCCACCTGGTCCACGGCCCTCACCATCTTCACGGTGATGGTCGGCTCGCTGGTGGACGCGGTCGGCATCCGCAAGTCGCTGCTCACCGGCTTCGGCCTGGCC
>DAIENX010000055.1:0-48845 GCA_027340875.1 Elusimicrobiota bacterium | reverse complement strand
AGCACCTTCATTATCGGCCAGGCGAATTCCTCGCTCTCGTCATACTGGGCCGCCACGGGCTTGATCTTCTCCTGCGCTATCTTGCGCGCCAGGTCCCGTATCATCACCTGAGACTCGTTGAGTAAATAGTCCATTTTTCCTAAACGCTCCTTTTAAGCCCGGAAGGGTCTTCGCCGGACTTTCCACATTAATATGGTATCAAAAACTAAAAAGTCCGTGCAATTTTATATTATATATATGTAAAAATTCGGTAACATCGCCCCGGTAGAATAATATGGCGCGGGAAAGGCGCGCGTTTTTGGAGAAACTATGGACATAATGACCTTGGTCGGTTTCATACTAGGCGGGGCGGTGGTCGCCTGGGGCGTCTTCTCTTCCGGCATCGGCGACAAGCTGTTGGACACCCACGGCATCGTCATCGTGCTGGGCGGCACCCTGGCCGCCACGATAATCAATACCTCAGCCAAGAGGTTCATGGGCGGGCTCAAGGCGCTGGCGGACATCTTTTCCAGCCCGAAGACCCCCTCCGTGGACGAGGCGGTACGCATGCTGGTGGGGATGGCCGAGACCGCGCAGCGCCAGGGCGGCATAATGGCCATTTCCAACCCGGACCCGGCCTTCGCCGGCGGCTTCCTGAAGAGGGCCGTGGGCGTGGCTATGATAAGCGCCGAGTCGCGCGAGACCCGGGCCATACTGGAGGAGGAGATCCGCCTGCGCCGCCTCGACATACAGGAGGACTCCAACTTCTTCCGCACCGCGGGCGTGCTCTCGCCGATGTTCGGCCTGATCGGTACGCTGTTCGGCATCATCCAGACGCTCAGCAATATCTCCGATCCCACCACCATCGGCCGCTCGATGGCCGTGGCCATCAGCTCCGCCTTCTTCGGCATCGGCCTGTCCAACCTCCTGTTCGTGCCCGTGGCCAACAAGATCCGCCTGCGCGCGATGGAGGAGACGCTGGTGCTGCAGCTGATACTCGAGGGCGTGATAGACATCATGGCGGGCAAGACCCCCCACCTGATAGACATGCACCTGCGCGGCTACCAGCTCAGGGACGCCGGCAAGGCGGCCCAGAAGGCCTGATATGCGCTTCTACGAACGCGAGGACGAGCTCGAGAACGAGCTGAACCGGGGAGCCCTCTGGGCCGTCACGTACGGCGACATGATGAGCTACCTGATGATCTTCTTCCTGATCATGTTCGCGCTCTACAGCTCGAAGGACATCAGGAGTCAGATGGCGATGAAGGGCGTCGAGGAGACCTTCGGCCAGGATACCGACATCGCCAACACCCTCTTCTCCAAGCACGGCATACAGCAGATAGCGCAGGTCGAGATCTCCGCGAACAAGATCAGCATCAATTTCGCCGACCCGATACTCTTCGCCCCGGGCAGCGATGTGCTGAAGCAGTCCTCCTATCCGCACCTGCGCCGCCTTACGGCGGTCTTCAAGGACCTGCCGAACCCGATACAGATAGAGGGGCACACCGACAACAGGCCGCTGGGCAAGTCGTCCAAGTTCAAGTCAAACTGGGAGCTCTCCTCCGCCCGCGCTTTCTCCGTGCTGCGTTTCTTCCTTAACGAGGGAGTGGCGCCGGAGAAGCTCTCCGCCGTGGGCTACGGGGAGTTCAAGCCGATACAGACCAACGACACCCCCGAGGGCAGGGCCAAGAACAGGCGCATAGAGATCAACATAATCAGGCACGAGATCTGACCAGATGAAACTGACGACACGATTCCTGCTGATCCTGCTGGGCCTTGCCGTGGTCCCGCTGCTCCTCGCCGTGTCCTGGAACGTCTACCAGTACAACTCCTCCGTCGCCAGCTACTTCGACCTGCACAAGGCCCTTTCCCGCCTGACCGCCGCCAATATCGAGGAGTGGCTGGGCAACACGAACCGCAACCTCGCCTTCCTCTACGAGTTGGAGAACCCGCTGCGCAAGAAGGCCGGCCTCGACGAGAACCAGGTCATCCGGCAGGCGGCCCGCATAAATTCCGAGATAATGTCCCTCTCCCTGATGGCGCCCGACGGCACCGAGACCTTCTTCCTGCAGAGCGAGAAGGTGAAGGAGAAGAGCTCGCTGGCCGCGCTGGAGAAGCCGCTGATAGCCAAGGCGGCCGACAGCGGCGTAGCCTCCCCCGGCGATCCCATATGCGTGAAGGGCCAGGCCTATTTCCCCCTCGCCTACCCGCTGATAGACGGCCGGGTGGTGGTCTTCCATTTCTCGATGGACAAGCTGCTGGGCAAGATAAATTCGCAGAAGAGCGGCAGGACCGGCCGCGTCTTCGTTGCGGACAAGCAGGGCGTGCCGCTGCCCTGCCAGGACATGAGCGGCCTCTCCTACAAGCCCGAGGACATGCTGAAGGTCTTCCGTTCAGGCGGCCGCACCGGCACCTTCGCGCGCTTCAAGCTCTCCGGGGAGGACTACTCCGGGGCTTACGCCGCCATCGAGAAGCTGGACTGGGCAGCGGTCTCCGTGCAGTCCGAGGAAGAGCTGTACGGCAAGCAGCGCAAGTCCATTCTGGTCTTCGGCGTGATGTCCGTGGTCATCTTCGTCACGGCCCTGTTCGTGGTCTTCCTGGTCTCCAACCGCATCATCAAGCCGGTCAATAACATGGCCCACGGCGTTAAGGGCTTCCTGAAGACCCAGCACCTGGACAACGTCATACCGCAGGAGGGGTGGCCCGAGATCAAGTCCCTGGTCGGCATCCTTAACCGGCTGATGCTGGAGCTGCAGGCCTACCGCGCCTTCCAGCTGAACCAGATCGTGGAGGAGAAGGGCAAGGCCCAGGCGCTGATAGACACCATCTCCGACGGCGTGCTGCTGATAGACGACCGCGGCTCGCTGATCTATTGCAACAACACCGCCCTGAAACTGCTGGGCATCCCGAAGATCTCCCCGGAGGTGGCGGTGCCGCGCTCGGTAAAGAACGAGGCTTTCTTCACCGCGCTGACGGACCTGCTCGCGCAGAAGGAGAAATACCTCAAGGCCGAGGTGGACGCGCCGATCTCGAACGAGACCAGCACGGTCACGAAGAGCTTCCGCGTGATCTCCAACCAGTTCCTGCTCGCGACGCTCAAGCGTCCCGGCCGCGTCATCATCATACGCGACATCACGAGCGAGAAGGAGATAGAGAAGGCCAAGGAAGATTTCTTCCACATGATCACGCACGACATGCGCGCCCCCCTCTCCACGCTGCAGGGCTACACCGAGCTGCTGATGAAAAAGATCGGCCCGTCCCCCGCCACCGACAAGTACCTGCAGAGCATGCTCTACTCCTCGCGCCGGCTGCGCGGCATGATAGACGACATCCTGAACACCACCAAGCTCGAGCGCGGCACGATGACGTTGCAGCTCGACAGCGTGGACGCCGGAGCGCTGATAACCCGCGTGCGCGACAACCACGAGCCGGTGGCCGGGCCCAAGAACATCAAGCTGGAGGCCGCGGTGCCGGCCGCGCCGCTGAAGCTCACCGCGGACCCGATACTGATCGAGCGCGTTATCACCAACCTGATGGGCAATTCGCTTAAGTTCACGCCGTCCGGGGGCACGATCACGCTGTCGACCTGGGAGGATGCCCAGAAGGTCTATTTCGCGGTGCAGGATACCGGCCCGGGCATCCCGGAGAACAAGAGGAAGGAGATCTTCGAGAAGTACTCTCAGATGGAGGAGCACAAGACGCAGGGCTTCGGCCTGGGACTGGCGATGTGCAAGATGACCGTGGAGCTGCACAAGGGCGACATCTGGGTGGAGTCCGAGGTCGGCAAGGGCAGCAAGTTCATCTTTACCGTTTCCAAATCGATGGCGGCTCCCCCTCCGCCCATCCCCTCTCCCTCTTGAAAACGCCGGTTATTTGAAATATACTTACCGCTATGCAACCACAAAAGCGCCTGATGCTGATCATTGATGACAATGTCGAGTTCCGCACCATGGTATCCGATTATTTCACGGACCTCGGTTTCACCGTGGAGATAGCCGGCGACGGCCGCGAAGGCCTCCTGAAGGCCAAGGCCATCCGCCCCGACATCATCCTCTGCGACGTGATGATGCCGGACATGGGCGGCATAGAGGTGATACGCGGCCTGCAGACCGAGGACGAGACCCGCTCGATACCGGTCGTGGTCATCACCGGCAGCTTCTTCGATAAGAACATGAGCGACCTGTTCAGGCAGGAGACCAACTGCCGCGAGTTCATGAGCAAGACCGTGGAACTCTCCTTCCTGGAGAAGAAGGTCCTCGCTCTCCTTCCGCAGAAATGACGCAGCGTCCCAGGGTGCTGGTGGTGGACGACGAGCCGGACTATCTCCGGATCGCTTCCGCCATCGCGGCCAGGGCCGGCTGCGAGGTCGCCACCGCGGCCGCCGCTCTCCCCGGCATCGAGCTGGCCGCCGAGCGTCCGCCGGCGCTGATACTGCTGGACGTGGGCTTGCCGGACATAAGCGGCTTCGAGGCGGCGCGCCGCATCCGCAAGGTCCCCGCGCTGGCAAAAGTCCCCATAATCTTCTTTACGGTCCGCTCGGAGCTGGACATGGTCTCGGAGGGCCTTAAGCTGGGCGCCGCAGGCTATGTTCTGAAGCCGTTCGACCCGGCGGAGCTGCTGCGCAGGATAAAGGCCGCGGTCTCCTCCGCATGAGACCGTCGGCGGCCTGCCTCACCGCGGACCTTTCCGCCAGGACCTTCCTGCGCTCTGCCCTCAAGGGCTTCGCGCTCCGGTTCTACCCCTCCGCCTCCGCCTTCCTGAAATCGCCGCCGTCCAAGGGGCTGGCCGTTATAGACGCGTCTCTGCCGGACATGTCGGGGCCTGACCTGGCGGCCGTGCTGAGAGGCAGCCCGCGCACCTCCTCGCTGCTGCTGGTGCTCACAGGCCCCGGCCCCTATTCCCCGGCGGCGGCCGCGAGTTCGCTGGACAGCGGGGCCGACGAATATTTCCGCTTCCCTGCCGACCCCGCCCTTTTCAGGGCGCGGCTGCTCAACCTGCTGGAGCGCGGCAGGGGCCGCGGCGCGGCCAAGTCCGAGCCTGAAGAGTTCAGGATAGGGCCGCTGCGCATCTCTCCGGAAGCCAGGACGGCCGTCGTTTCCGGCAGGAAGGTCCCGCTGACGGCGCTCGAGTTCGACATGCTCCTGTATTTCCTGAGGAACCGCGGTCGCGTGGTCTCCAGGTACGTGCTGCTGGAGCAGGTCTGGCGGGAGGGGCTGGGTTCCGGGCCGCGCGCGGTGGACAAGCGCGTCGAGGCCCTGCGCCGGAAGCTGGGTCCTTTCGGCTCCAGGCTGAGGACGGCTTTCGGCCTCGGCTATACCTTCAAATAAAGGCGATTTCGGGTTTGGATCGTGTCCTCGATTGTGGAAAAGCGCCGGGGGGTCCGTCCCGCCCGGGAAGCGCCCTTCCGCCGCGCAGGAAACCCTCCCGTGGTTTCCCCCCGCCCCGTAAGGGCCGGGGCCCCCCATCCGCTATGCGGCTGCAGGGCGCTACCCCAGGCGGTACTCCACCCCGACAGGTTTACTGCCGCCAGGCACTGCAGAACCGTGGGAACCAAATGAAAAAGGCCGGCTCCCGCCGGCCTTCTCCGCGGTGCGCTCCGGGTCAGGCGCCCAGGGGCAGCCTGACCTCCACTATGGCTCCGCGCTGCTGCTTGTTCGAGACCTGCAGCGTGCCGCCGTGCTTCTCCGCTATCCTGGCGGCCACGGCCAGCCCTATGCCGGCCTTTCCCTTGTCGGTGGTGTTGAACGGCGCGTAAAGCTTATCCAGCGCCTCCTGCGTGAAGCCGGGGCCGCTGTCGTCGAAGAGGAGGATGACCTGCCTGCCGTCTTCGGAGGCCTTCAGCGTGACGCGCAGGCTGCCGCCCTGCTGCAGGCGCTCATAGGCGTTCTTAATGAGGTTGTAGAAAAGCATCTTTATGCGCTCCGGGGCAAGCCTGGCGCGCAGCCGCGGGTTGAGTATGGCGGCTGAAATGGAGGTCTTCCTGACCTTGAAGGCGCGCTCCCACTTGGCCACCTCTCCGGAGACGAACGGCGCGAGGTCCGTGTCTTCCATGTCGGGGGTTTCGGGGTCGAGGTACTCCTGCCAGCCCTTGAGCAGGTTGACAGAGGCCAGCAGGTTCTTCAGCGCCGGCTCCAGCACCTTCCGCTGCGCCGCGGGTATGCGGAGATTGAAGGTCTTAAGGTCCTTCGCCGACCGCTCCAGCGAGGTCAGCATGCGCGTGGTGAAATCCGTCTGCTCCCGCTTCAGCATGCCGGAGAACTTGATGTTCTTGCGCCGGAGGTCCTCGTTCTCTATCTCCAGGTCCGTGACCTTCTTCTGTTCGGCCGCCAGCGAGGCTTTCGTGGCCCCGATGAGCAGGTCGCGCTCCTGGACTGCCTTCAGCACCTTTCCAGCGTAGTCGGCGGTCTCGGCCAGCTTCTTTTTTAGTTCATCTATCTCCGCCTCGAGGGATTTTACCTTCAGCGCGGCGCGCTTGGAGACCTCCTTCTCCTGCGTCAGGCCGCCCTTGGAGTCGCGCAGCAGACCGTTGACCTTCTCCAGGTCGGCCTCGCGCTGCTTGAGCGCCGCCGCGGCGGCGTCCAGCCGCTCCTTGGCGTCCGCCAGCTCCGCGCGCAGCGCGGCGGACCGCTTCTGGAGCTCGTACACCTCGGCTACCGCGGAATCGAAATTGGCGCGCTGTTCCTGGGCGCGCGCGGAGCTTTCCGCCGCCGCCTGCCGGAGCCTTTCCGCCTGCACGGCGGCTTCGTCCAGCCTCGCCCGCAGGGAGGAGGACTCCGCAAGGGCGGCCTTGAGGGCCTCTTCCTTTTCCGAAAGGGCGGACCTCAGCGCCAGGGCCTTGCCGTCGAGAGATGCCTTCTCGCCGGCGGAGAGCTTCCCCCGCTCGAGGGCCTCGTCCAGCGCGGCCTGCATGGCCGCCAGCTCCGCCTGGCGGGCCGTCAGGGCCGCCCTGGCGGAGGCCAGGTCCGCGTCCGAGGCCGCCAGGGCCTCGGCGGAGGCCTTCTCCCTGACCGCGGCTTCCTGCAGCGCGGCGGCCGCCTTCTCGGCGGCCAGCCGGCTCCTTTCGGCCTTCTCTGCGAGCGCCTCGTACGCCGAGGCTTCCTTGCCGGATATCCTGGAATCCTCTTCCACCGCGCGCTTTATCTGCGGCAGGGATAGCATCCCCTCTATCCTGGCCTTGAAAGAATCTATCGCGGCGTCCCTTTCGGTCACCGTCGCTTCCAGGTCGATGGCCCTCGCCCGCAGCTCTTCTAACTCGGCCGCCTTCATCGAGGCGGCGCTTTGTTGGCGCAGCAGGGAGGCCTGCAGCTCCGAGGCCTCGCGGGCATGTCCAGCGGCCAGGGTCAGAGCCTCGGAATCCTTCTGCAGGGAGGCTTTCAACTTCTCGGTCTCGGCCTTCAGTCTTTTTTCCCGCGCGCGGGTCTCCTCGAGCTGCCTCTCAAGCCTGGCTGCCCGCGAGACGGCCTCGTCCAGGCTGCGCCGGGCCTCGGCGCGTTCTTTCTCCGAGCGCGCCGAGGCGTCCTGCGCCTCTCCGACGGCCCGCCAGAGATAGTCCAGATCGGAGCCGGAAGCTTCATGGGCGCCGCTCATGCGCCCTCCTTCAGGCTAATGCGGCCTTTCGCGTTCAGGTTCATCGCCGCGGTTATGATCTTGGCCCTCGCCGTTATTATCTTGTCCTCCTCGGTGCGGCCGGCGAGCAGGTCCTTCACCACCAGCCGGACGTCCTCCGGCAGCAGCCTGGTCACGTTGTTGACCGCGGTCTCCCCGGCGCCGGCCAGCGCGGCGGCCCAGTCCGCGTAAGGCAGCGAGACCACCAGCGGGCGCAGGTTCTTGTCGTCCAGGCGGCAGAGATCGTCGAAAGTGACCATCCTGCGGCGCAGCTCCTCGGAAGCCTCGGGGTTGGCGCGGGACAGGTTGTCCATTATCTCGCTGCGCGATCCCTCGTCCACCAGCGACAGCAGATGTCCGAGCTTCTCGGCGCCCTTCAGGCTCTTCTCCAGCTTCAGGCGCAGGTCGTTCTCGATCTCGTAGACGCGGTCGGGCTCGGCCTGCTTCAGGGCCAGCAGCTGCGCGGAGACGGACTGTTTCTTGGCGGGCGGCAGCGCCAGCAGGATCTTGGACGAGACGTGCGGCTTGCGGTCGGCCAGGTTGGCGATGATTATCGCGGCGTCCTCGTCGGAGAGGTCCGCCAGCAGGTCGGCGCTTTCGGAAGGCGGCAGCTTCTCCATGAACTCGAACGCGGAGCCGGCGGTCAGCATCCCGCCCCCGCCCGCGGCCTTGGCCTCCACGTCGATTATCTCTCCCAGCTCCCCTTCCAGGCCCAGCTCGCCGGCCTCGCCGCCGGGCCCCGCGGGCGCGCCGGGGCCGCCGGCGCCGCCGGGAAGGGCGGAGGGCGCGTTCATCCTGGCGTAGTCCACGAATCCCGTAAGCAGCTTGGACGCCAGTATGTAGCCGAAGGCCAGCAGGACCGCCAGCGCCAGCGCGCCGAAGGCGGCCGCCACCAGGACCGGGCGTATCTCCGGGGACTGCAGGGCGCTCTTCCACCACGGCATCATGTCGGTCTTGGCGGTGATGATGCTGTCGCCGCGGGCCTCGCTGACCCGCAGCACCTCGGCTATCATCAGCTTTATCGCGTTGACGCGCTCGTCGGGGACGCTGCGGTCGAACACCAGGGAGACCGAAAGCTTCTTGACCTTGAACTCGGCGGTGTGCTGGCTCTCCTCGCGCTGCTGCTTTATATATTCGCCGGTCTTCTCGAGTATGTTGACCGACGCATAGCCGGGCAGGGTCTGGGCCTCCTCGGGCGGAGGGCCGGACTCGCTCTTGCTCTGGTAGACCATCTCCCCCTCCGCCGTGACGAAGGAGCGGGCGCGGCCGCGGCCGACCAGCTCCTCCAGCAGCCGGGAGACGTCCTGCTGCATCCGCGAGGATATCTCGGCCGCCTGAGCTCCCGGGGAAGGGGTCGGGTCCTCCGAAGCGGGCGCGGCCGCCAGCGGGGCGGCCAGCAGCAGGATCACGATGGAACGGGCTAGGGCTTTCATATTCTTGATAAATTCTATATAACCCAGGTTACAAAGATATTACGCGGGCCCGGACGGGACCTCCACCCAGAATACCGCACCGCCGCCGCCGGCCGGGCCGCAGCCGGCCTTGCCGCCGTGCAGCTCCGCTACGGAGCGCACCATCGCGAGCCCGAGCCCGGTGCCGCCGTGGCCTGGCGCCGCCGAACCCTGGGCGAACGGCGAGAAGAGCCTCTCCGCCTCGCCTTCCTTAAGCCCCGGTCCTGTGTCGCGCACCTCTGCGCGGAAGCGCCCTCCCCCCAGGGAGGCCTTGAGCACCACCTCCCCTCCGGCCGGAGTGAATTTTATCGCGTTGGAGAGCAGGTTGGTCAGCGCGTGCGTCATCAGCTCCCGGTCCAGCAGGGCCTGTCCCCCGCCCTCGGTCTCCACCCGGAGCGCGACACCTTTCTCAGCGGCCTTGGGCGAGAAGAACTCGGCCGCGTCGCGGGCCAGGGAAAGAGCGTCCTCCTTAGAGGGACGGAGCTCCATCTTGCCCCTCTCTATACGGGCCAGGTCCAGCATGGCCGTGACGAAGTTGGCCAGCCTGCCGGCGTTCTCCTTCACGCGCCTGAAGATCTCTGTATCCTCCGGACGGAAGCGTTCGGACTCGCCCAGCAGCATGGCTGCGTAGGTCTCTATGACCCCCAGCGGCGAGCGCAGCTCGTGGGTCACGGAGGCCGTGAAATTCTTCTTCATGGTCTCGAGTTCCAGCAGGCGGTCCGACATGGCATTGAGGGCGCCGGCCAGTTCGGCCACTTCGTCGGAGCCGGACGCGTCCGTCTTGGCGCCGAAGCGCCCGTCACCCACCGCCGCGGCCTCTGCGGCCAGCCGCTTTAGGCGGCGGGTCATCCGGCGGGCCAGCAGCAGCCCGAGGAGGGCGGCGGCGGCCATCGCGGCCAGGAAGGCGGCCGCCAGGTCGTGCCATACGCCGGCCAGCGCCTCCCGGCGCTCGCGCAGCAGCTCTCCGGAAGAGAAAGCCAGCCTGGCGGAGTACCTGCGGCCGGCCACGTCCCTTATCACGGGAGGACCTTCTCCGGAGGGCGCCGGCTTGCGCGTGGTGCGGACAGGGCGCAGGCCCCTGCCGATGTCCAGCTGGCAGTACTGCACCTCCGGCCGCGACGAGCACAGCCCGGAGAGATAGTCCACGGCCATCAGGGGATCGCCGGCCAGCTCGGCCTCGCCGAGCATCGCCGAGACGGACTGCTCCAGAGCGGCCAGGCGCGCGCGCTGCGCGGCCTGCACCGTGCGGTTCTGGAAGCTGAAGAAGATGACCGACAGCAGCGCGGCCGCCGCGAACGCGGCGGCCATAAGCGCGGCGCTGAACTTATGGAATAGCTTCATGGGACGATCCTGATCCGGCGGCGGCAAGCCGCACGGTTCCCTGTCAGCGGGAGAGCCTTATTATCCGCTCCAGGGCCTTCTTGGCCTGGCCGTTCTGCGGGTCGAGCGTCAGTATCTTGCGGAAGGCGTCGGCCGCCTTGCCGTAGTCGCCTTTGGCGTAGTAGTCGGCGCCGGCCTGGTAGAGTTTCTCTATCTCCCTGGCGTTCCTGGACTTGCCGGTCTGCGCCTGCTGCTGTTCACCTTCCGGCGGCTCGTAAGCTCCGCCGGGAGGCTCCCAGGCGGCCTCCTGCCCGCGTTTGCTCTTGGCCTGCTCTATCATCTTGGCCAGCTTGGCCTTCTCGTCGGGATCCTTCTCCTCCGCCATGGCCTTTTCCCAGGCGGCCATCGCGCGGCTGTAGAAGTTGAGCATGTAGTCGCAGGAGCCGCTCTTCTTCAGGGCCATCAGGTTGTTGGGCTCGATGTCCAGCAGCTCCTCGAGCTTGCGCAGCGCCTCGGCGTGCTTCTTCTTGGCGTAGAGGTCGTCGGACTGGGACATCTTGTACTCGGGCCAGCCGCGGCTGAAGTCGTTCGGGACGCGGTCCGGGGCGATGCGGGTTATCTCGCCCGCCTTGTCCAGGAAGTTGGAAAGCGAGGAGTCCTGCTGGTTCAGGCTCTGGGCATAGGCTAGCTGCTTCATCGCCCGGATGTCGCGCCCGCGCAGGAAGTTCTGCACGCCGGCGGACAGCAGTTGCTCCGAGCGGGTCTTGTCCCGGTCCTGGACTGCCAGCGACGGGAAATACGCGGCGACCGCGGCCAGCCGGCGGGTCAGGTTGACCACAGAGGAGTCGGGCAGCAGCTCGCCCGCCTTTGCCACCAGCAGCTTGTTGGCGGCGTAGAAATTCTCGGCGTCGACCTGCTCCTTCACCTGTGTCAGGCGCGGGTCGTCGAGGCTGGCGGTGTCCCTGGCGCCGCGGAAGTTCTCCGCCTCCCTGAGGCGCTTGTACTGGTCCAGCAGCTCGGTCTCGGCCAGCTCCGCCTGCGTCGGGCTGCCGAAATGGTAGGTAAGGGCCAGGCGGTGATTGCCGGAGGTCTCCTTCAGGGTCCCTATCGGCATCATGAAGCCGTAGTCGAACTGGATGCGCTGTATCTTGTAGGAGAAGCCCAGTGTGCCCTGCTTGAATTCCCTGTCGCCGGCGCCGAGCGAGCCGCGTATGCCGAACTCGCCCTTGTCCAGGCTGGGGAACACCTTCTCGGCCGCGAAAATGAACTGCTTGTCCATCTTGCCGTCGGGACCCTTCTGCAGGCGGGCGTCCGCGGCCAGCAGCAGCCAGAGGCTCTTGAAAGAAGCGCCGGCGCGCATCTTCATCGGCACCGGGTCCTTCTGGTCCCCGAAGGCCACGTTGGCCTGCATCGCGTTGAGTACCGCGGCTCCGAGCGTCCAGCGCTTGTCCAGCCTGTACAGCGCCCCGAGGTCGGCGTCCACCGCTGAAACGGCGTTGTTGCCGGCCAGCACCGGGTCCGTGGCCCCGTTCTGGGAGAGGTTGCTCTCAACGGCGTTGTAAGTCTCGTCCAGCCTGGCGAAGCCGTGGGAGAGATACTTCAGCGAGGCGCCGATCGAGAACTTTTCGTAGCGGGAGTTCTTCGGCATCCGGTAGCCCCAGGAGAGCAGGCCGGTCTTCTCATAGTAGATCCCGGAAAGCGAGAATTCCTCCCAGGCCGCCGCCAGCGTGCCGTTGCGCCCGTCGGACAGCGGCAGCGCGAAGGCGCCCGCGCTCAGGCCCAGATTCGAGCCGTCGCTCAGACCGGTATGGAACAGCGAGTGAGTGGCCAGCGCCTTAGGTCTCTCGATGCTGGAGAGGCCGGCCGGATTGTAATGCACGGAAGAGATATCGTCGGCCACGCCGGTGAAGGCGTCTCCCATGCCGGGAGCGCGGGCCCCGAAGCCCATGTCCTCGAAGGCGGCGTAGGACGCGGCACGGCAGGCGAACAGCGCCGCCGCCAGGACCGCCAGGAGCCTTCCTTTCCGTGATGTCATAGCCTTGTCTTACCTTATTACTACGACCGTTCCCTTGTAGACCTTGGTCTCCACCGTGATCTGGTACATGTAAACGCCGCCCGGGACCTTCGCGCCGGAGTTCGGGTCCCATTCGAGATCGTAATAGATGCCGGAAGCGTCGTCCCTGCCGGCGAAGGGGTCTGAACCGTTGGAGCGCTGTCTGAGCCGCATCTTGCCCACTTCCCCCCCGTGGAGATCGTAGATCCTGGCTTCTATGGCGGAGTCCCGCGGATTGTGGCAACGGAAGATGAAGGTGTCGTTCCTGCCGTCGCCGTTGGGGGTCACCAGCCGGCTCATGGCCTTCGACTCGCCCAGCGCCGAGGCGGCCGCAAAAGCGGAAGCCGGCGCCAGAGCGGCGGCGGCCAGCAGGCAGAGAGCGCGGTACGGGCACTTCATACAGGTTTATTTTACTTTTCACTTGTGACTGTTTTGTTGCGGATTTATGGAATTTTGCCCGTCGAAAAGTAATCTGTTCGTAATATTTTGGTCGCATGCCCCGGGTATAATCTTACTCGTGAGGAATACAGGAAAGGTCATCGCCGCGCTGCTGCTGGCGGCGCTCGTGCCGGCCGCGCCGTCGTTCGGGGCCCGGCTCGCCTCGTCCACGTTCATCGACGTCAGCGGGCGCTACGACGAAGGGTCGCAGTACATGATCTCCCCCAACTTCGAGCAGGCCGCTTCGGTGGAAGAGTTGGTGGTCTCCAGCGCTGGGACCTCCGCGCTTATAGGCAGGTCCGGCAGGCTGTCCTATTTCCCAGTGCCAGCCCCGGTCTTCGACCTGACGCCGGTCATCGTGTCCAGCTATTCCATACGCCTCACCTGGACCGCCCCCTCCGCCGACGCCAGCCGGGCCGCGGAGCCTGTGGAGTACTACATACTGCGCTACAGCACCGTCGGGTTCATCACCAGCGACGACGGTTTCTATTCCGCCTCCTCGTTCGTGCAGGCCTGGGACCCGCAGGCACCCGGCGCCGGCGAGACCAGGATCATAGAGGGTTTCAACGCCGGCACCACCTATTATTTCGCTCTCGAGACGCTGAACGGGCATTCCATACGCTCCGAGCTCTCCAACCCGGCGGCGGCGTTCGCGCTGGTCCCGCTCGCGCCGATGAACTTCAAGCTGTCGCGCAGCGGTAACGCCGTGACGATGACCTGGATCCCGCCGGCCGGCTACCAGAACCGTATAGCCTTCGACGACCGCTTCCACCCGTCCTATCCCTACGAGGTCAAGCGCTACGAGGTGTACCGCGCCACCGCGCCGGCCGACGCCGAGTGGGTCCAGATAGCCGACGTCTCCACCGACACGCTCACCTGGACGGACATAGTCCCTACCGCGGACCCCTATTACTACCATGCCAGGGCCATGAACCAGGCCGGCCTCTCGTTCCCGTCGTACGCAAGGTCCAGCGACAGCGGGGGGCTGTACTTCCTGGCCCCCGACAACCAGAGCATCTTCGAGGTGCCGCAGGAGGGCACCGGCTCCTTCTTCTCCTCCTCCGTGGACCCCATGGACGTCTATACGCTGGAGATCTCCACGCACCAGGCGGACCTCACCGGCCGCGTGGTCAAGTCGGTCGAGTTCTCCGCCTACCGCGGCGGCCTGCGCCCGGACCCGCTCTTCCAGCTGGAGAAGGAGGGCACGCTGAAGATGTACTACTCCAAAGCGGGCGGCTCCATAGTCCCCTCCGGAGCTACCGACGCCAAGGCGCTCAGCATGTACTATTTCAACGGGTCGCGCTGGCTGCAGATGTTCGGCGTCGTCAACGAGACCGAGCACAGCGTAAAGCTCTCCACCCGCCTGCTCGGCCGCTATCAGCTGCGCCTCACCGAGCGGACCGGCGCGTTCAGCGCCGACAGAGCCGGCCTGCTGAACCGTCTGATAACTCCTAACGGCGACGGGAAAAATGATACGATGGTGTTCATCTTCGACAACCCCGAGGAAAAGCACATCAAGGGCAGGATCTTCGACCTGCACGGCGCCCTCGTGGCGACGATGAAGCCCGGCCCGGTGGCCAATTCCCTGGTCTGGGACGCGAAAGCCGGAGGCCAGGTGGTGCCGGGCGGCGTCTATATCTACCAGCTGGAAGGCGATTCCAAGGTCTACAACGGCACCATAGTGGTGGTCAGATAGCGAGCGGAGGAACTATGAACCACGGTCACGCACCTTCAAAAACCCCCGGAGCCGCCAGAGCGGCCCTGCTCGGAGCGCTGCTGGCCTTCTGGGCGTCCCCCGCTTCCTGCGTCATCACCCCCACCATACATTACCAGGGCTACCTGATAAGCAAGGTGACCAACCTGCCGGTAGAGACCCCGCAGGATTTCAAGTTCCGGATCTACAATTCCCCCACCGGCATTACCGGCCAGCTCTTCTCCGAGACCCGCTGCGACGTGAAGGTGACCAAAGGCCGCTACGACGTGGAGATAGGCTCCGGCACCGCCGGCGGCGTCCCGGCCTCCATCTTCTCCGAGAACGACGGCCTCTGGCTGGAGATCCAGGTGGACGCCGACGGCGATTGCGCAGGACCTTTCGAGGCCATGTCCCCGCGCGTCAAGCTGCAGTCGTCCCCGTACGCCTTCAGCTCCGTGTACGCCACCACCGCCAGCGTGGCCACCCCGGTCTTCTATGCCGACACGATAGGCGCCCTGCCGTATACGGCTAACGGGGCCATCACCATCTCCACCAACCTGTTCGTAGAGGGCGGCATCTCCGTAGGCAGCATCTCGCCCGGCCAGACGCTGGCCGTGGCCGGCATCGTAGAGAGCTCCACCGGCGGCTTCAAGTTCCCCGACGGCTCCATCCAGACGCGCGCCGCGGCGTTCACGATGTGGGACATCTCAGGCATCAACATCTACACGATCAACCCCGGCAACGTGGGGATCGGCGAAAGCAACTCGGCGCCGCTGGCAAGGCTGCACGTCTCGTCCGCGGCCGGCGCGACCGGCGACCTGCTGCTGGTCTCCACCGGGACCAGCCAGCTCTTCAAGGTCAACGGCCTCGGCCAGGTCTCCGGCGGCTCCTATTACGGAGACGGCACCACGCTGTCCGGCATATTGCGCAGCGCCGGAGATACGATGACCGGGCCTCTCACGCTGGCCGGGTCCACGCTCAGCGTGACCTCCCCTAACGGTCTCTATACGCCGGCGGTCAAGTTCGGGCCCAACGTGACCGTTTCGTCCGCCTCGGCCGCGTATTACGGCGGGGTGTTTTTCAGCTCCAACGTCTACACGGCGGGCTATTTCTACGGCGACGGCCGCGGCCTGTTGAACGTCGTCTCCTCGGACACCTCGAAAGTATTGAAAGCAGGCGATACTATGACCGGACAGCTCACGATATCTGGCGCCACGCTGACGGTCACGGGCAACGCCTTCTCCGTGGGAGGGTCCACGCTGACAGTTTCCGGAGGAAAGGTGGCCGTGGGCGGAGCCCCCTATACCCACGCCCTGACGGTGAACAGCGGCGGCATCTACTCCGCTTCCAGCGTCACCGCGGCCGGGGCGATCTACGCTTCGGCGGTGAACGCCACGAACGGCACCGGGACTTTCTACAACGTGACCGCGACTTCCGGCACCTTCTGGGGCTGGGACGTAGCCACGACGTACAGCGTCGACACGGCCAGCGGCATCAAGGTCCGCGCCGGAGTGGTGGACGCCCCGTATTTCGTCGGCAACGGCTCGCAGCTTACCAATGTGACCGGGAACGACCCCGCCAGGCTGCTGAGGACCGGGGATACCGTCACCGGCAACTTCACCGTGCTCGGGAGCAGCCTTACGGTCACCTCTTACGGGAACTCCAGCAAGTACGCGTTGACCGTGGGGACGCAGACGCAATACAACCTGGTGGTGACCACCACCGGCTACGTCGGGGTGCATCAGCTCGATCCGACCGCCCCTCTTGACGTGCAGGAGAGGCTGGCCATCACCAATACGTTGCCGGCCGGCGGCGACGCCAACCTGCTCATGACGGCCAACAACGGCTATAACTATATACGCTGGGCCGATCCGGGTTCGCTTTTCGTCAACGGTTCGGCCCAGGGCGTCTTCGGCTACGCCCCCGGCTCCCGCAACCTGATCTACAGGGCCATGGGAACAGACCCGTACAACGGGGGCAGCGAGGTCTTCAGGATAACGTCCGACAACAACGCCAGCTGGAACTTCGGCATCGGCACGGACTCCTCCCCGCAGAACCAGCCGCGCGAGCGTTTCCACGTGCTGACCAGCCTGCTTGTCAGCAGCTCCTCGGCGCGCGCGGTGCTCTTCGTCAGCACGCAGACCGGCAGGGTCTCGCTCAGCACCACCACCCAGTCGCACACCCTTACCGTTAACGGCGACGTCCTCGCCGTCTCCTCCATAACCGCGCAGGGAGGCTTCTTCGGCGACGGCTCCGGCCTGACCAACCTCCAGACCGCCGCTCTGCCCGGCATACTCGACATCGCCACCGTTACCGCCAGAGCCGGGGGCCTGTACGACGCCGTGATCTTCAGCACGGCCGTCTACGTCAACTCCAGGGTGGCCATCGGGGACCTGTTCAATCCCACGACCGAGCTTCACGTCAAGGGCGTGGCGCGCATAGACAATAAGGGCGGAAACGACGTGGTCCTTCAGCTTTTCCCCGACGTCGCCGGCAGCTCCTACATACGCTGGGACGAGGGCGTAGCGACGCAGAAAGGCGTGCTAGGAATGAAGTCAGGCGAGCGCGACCTGGTATACCGCTCTTACGCCACCTCTCTGAACGACGGTCTGCAGGTATTCCGGATAAAGGGCAGTAATGCGGCTGATAACGGCTCCTTCATTATAGGTTCCGCCCTCTCGAGCTTCGTGCCGAATTCCCGCTTCCATGTCCTAACGAACATGACCGTCAGCGGCGAAGGCAAGTCCCCCGCGTTCTACGTGTCCACCGGCAACGCCTCCGGCTTATACCCCTACGTGGGCGTCAGCACGGGCGCGCCGGCCGAAGGCCTGCACGTGGCCTCCAGCATGCTGGTCGGCGCCAACCGCGCAGCGGCCAGCCTCTACGTCAGCACCGCCACCGGCTACACCGGCGTAGGGACGGGCAGCCCGGTGGAAGGGCTGCACTCGGCGGGCAGCTTCCTCGTAGGGGCCGACCGCACGATAGCTTCGTTCTATGTCAGCACCGGCACCGGCTATACCGGCGTGGGCACCGGGGCTCCGCAGGCCAAGCTGGACGTGGCCGGGCTTGGCGTATTCCGTTCCTCGCTTACCGTGGAGGGCGGCGGCCTGTCCGGAACGCAGACCGCCTTCTCGGTCATCGGCTCCACGCTGGTCGTGACCAACTACGGGAACGTCGGCATCGGCGCTTCCTCGCCGCAGGCCAGGCTGGACGTGAACGGCTCCGCCCAGTTCGGCTCCGGGACCTCCAAGTCCACTTTCACCGCTGAGGGCTACTGGCAGCCCCGCTCCATGACCACGGCCCAGCTGCAGGCGGCTTCGCCGCCCGCCGTGGGCGCGGTGGTCTTCAACTCCAGCATCAGCGACCTCTGCGTCTCCACCGGCACGGCGGCCGGGCAGTGGGCGCTGGCCGGCTCGAAGGGCGTCGGCAACTGCTTCTGAAAGTGATATAATATCCCAGCAGTCCTTCAGGGCGGGGTGAAATTCCCCACCGGCGGTATAACCCGCAAGCCAAGGCCTGGCGGCCGAGGCAGATCCGGTGAAACTCCGGAGTCGACGGTATAGTCCGGATGAAAGAAGGACACGGGAAGCAATCGCGACCGGTGATGGCGTTTATGCCAGCGACCGCTCCGACGCGCGCCGTTGTACGGCCCGCGGACGAATCCCCTCCGGCCCTGAAGAGAACTTCAGGGCTTTTTTTATGGCTAAAAAGAACAGGTTCTCACCGGTAGAAGACATAGTTTCCGATATCAGGCGCGGCCGCATGGTGGTCATCACCGACGACGAGGGCCGCGAGAACGAGGGCGACCTGCTGATGGCCGGCCGCTTCGCCACGGCCGAGAAGATCAACTTCATGGCCAGGTACGGCCGGGGCCTGATCTGCGCCCCTCTCACCGGCGACAGGGCCGAGGCGCTGGACCTTTTCCAGATGGAGCGGGAGAACAAGGATCCCTACCGCACCAACTGGCTGATCTCCGTGGACGCCTCGAAAGGCGTGACCACCGGCATCTCGGCCGCGGACCGCGCCCGGACCATCAAGGTGCTATCCAACGCGGCCGCCATCCCCGGAGACCTCACCCGCCCCGGCCATATCTTCCCTCTCAAAGCCCGCCCCGGCGGCGTGCTGGCGCGCGCCGGCCACACGGAGGCCTGTACCGACCTGGTGCGCCTCGCCGGCCTGTCCGGCGCCGGGGTCATCTGCGAGATCATGAATCCGGACGGGTCCATGGCGCGCATGCCCCAGCTGCTGCGCTTCGCCGTCCGGCACGGGCTGAAGATCGGCACGATAGCCTCGCTTATAGAGTACCGCCGCCGCAAGGAATCTCTGGTCGAGAAGACCTCCTCGGCCGATCTGCCGACGGAGTTCGGCCGCTTCGCCATCACTATCTACCGCGAGCGTCTCACCGGCATGGAGCACGCCGCCCTCACCTTCGGCAGGATAGGCGACCCGGCGCTGGTGCGCGTCCATTCCGAGTGTCTGACCGGGGACGTGTTCGGCTCTTGTCGCTGCGACTGCGGCCCCCAGCTGCACGCCGCCATGAAGATGATAGCCAGGGAGGGCGCCGGCGCCGTCATCTATATGCGCCAGGAGGGCCGCGGCATAGGCCTGGCCAACAAGATCAAGGCTTACAGCCTGCAGGACAAAGGTTACGACACCGTGACGGCCAACGAGGCGCTGGGTTTCGCCGCCGACCTGCGGGACTACGGCATCGGCGCGCAGATACTCTGCGATCTGGGCCTGCGCCGCCTGCGCCTGATCACGAACAACCCGCGCAAGATAGTGGGCCTGGGCGGCTACGGTCTGGAGATCGTGGGGCGCGTGCCGCTCGTGATACCGCCGAACAGGCACAATGCCCGCTACCTGCGCACCAAGCGCAGCAAGCTGGGGCACCTGTTCACATCCAAGTAACTTAAGATTCAGCGCAGTCTAATCCATGTTCGGAGGTCTATCATGAAGGTAATAGAGGGCGGTTTCAACGCCGGGAAGATGAAGTTCGCCATCATCGTCTCGCGCTTCAACGACTTCATCACGTCGCGGCTGCTGGACGGGGCCGTCGACGCTCTGAAGCGCCACGGCGCCGACGTAAAGGACGTCACCGTGGTCCGGACTCCCGGCGCCTACGAGATACCGGTGGTATGCGAGAAGCTGGCCGCCGGAAATTACGACGCCATCATCTGCCTCGGAGCGGTGATAAAGGGCGACACGCCCCATTTCGACTTCGTCGCGCAGGAGACGGCCAAGGGCATAGCCCAGGTCTCGATGAAGCACAAGGTGCCGGTGGCCTTTGGCATCATCACCGCCGACAACCTCGAGCAGGCCATAGAGCGCGCTGGCGTCAAGCACGGCAACAAGGGCGCCGAGGCCGCCGTCTCCGCCATAGAGATGGCCAACCTGTTCAAGGGACTCTAAGCTCCCGGGAGCGGTTTCAATGAAAAAACCCGTCGTGGACAGGGACGCTTTTTACATGGCCCGCGCCATCGAACTGGCGCGGAAAGGGCGCTTCGGCGCCCATCCCAACCCCATGGTGGGCGCGGTCATAGTCAAAGGAGGCAGGATCATAGGCGAGGGCGCCCATCTCCGCTGGGGCGGACCCCACGCCGAGATAAACGCGTTGCGCTCCTGCCGCGTGAGCCCCGCCGGAGCTTCCCTTTACGTCACGCTGGAGCCCTGCTCCACCTGGGGAAAGACCCCCCCGTGCACCGAGGCCGTCATCGGTGCCGGTATAAAGGAAGTATATATAGGCGCGCCGGACCCGGACCCCGCCAACGGCGGGAAGTCCGCCGGCATACTGCGCCGCGCCGGGCTTAAGGTGCGCTCCGGCGTCCTCAGGAAAGAATGCGAAGCGTTGAACCCGCCTTTCAACAAGTACATGCGCACCGGCCTTCCGTACGTGACCGTGAAGATAGCGCAGAGCCTCGACGGGCGTATTGCGGACGCTTCCGGCCGCTCCCGCTGGATCTCCTCCCCCCGGTCCCGCCTGGAGGCGCACAGGCTGCGGGCGGAGGCTGACGCAGTGCTGGCCGGCATAGGCACCATCCTCGCCGACGACCCGCTGCTCAACGTGCGGGGCGTGAAGGTGCCGCGCCAGCCCTGGGTGGTGGTGCTGGATTCGCGCTTCCGCGTGCCTAAGCCCGCTAAGGTCTTCCGGAACGAAAGGGTCCTGGTGGCGACCACCCGCAAGGCCTCCGTCTCCGCGATGAAGAAATTCCACGACCGTGCCAGGATACTCGTCCTGCCGTCGGAGGGCGGCCGCGTGGCGCTGCCGGCGCTGCTCTCCGAGCTAGGGAAGCTCGGCGTATCCCACGTACTTGTGGAAGGCGGCGGCAAGGTGGCCGGCGCCTTTATAAGCCGGGGCCTGGCTGATCGCTTCATCTGCTTCGTCGCCCCGATGCTGATAGGCGGGACAAAGTCCCGCAGCTCGCTGGTCTGGTCCGACGCGCTGAACGCCGCCCGCGCCGAGCTGGGCATCCGCCCCCGGCTGGCGGCGATAGCCAAAGCCGGCCCCGATCTTATGCTCGACCTGAGGTTCGACTGATGTTCACCGGTATAATCGAGGCAGTGGAGAAGATAAAAACCGTCTCGTCCGGGCGCATCGGGGTGTCCGTGCCCGCGGACTGGGAACTCTCCGACGGCGAGAGCGTGGCCGTGAACGGCGCCTGCCTGACGGTTGCCGGCTTCCGTCCCGGCGTGGCCTCTTTCGCCGTGAGCCCCGAGTCCTTCTCCCGCACGACGCTGGGACGCCTGAAGGCCGGCTCCGCCGTGAACCTGGAGCGCGCGCTCGCCGTGGGCGCCAGGCTGGGCGGCCATTTCGTCACCGGCCATGTGGACGGCACAGCAAGGCTTATTTCCGTCCGGGACGAGGGCAACAGCCGTGTTATCGAGGTGGAAAAGGCGCCTGACGCCGTGATGGTCGAGAAAGGTTCCGTGGCCCTGGAAGGTATCAGCCTGACCGTTTACGATGTGCGGCCGGGCTCCTTTAAAGCGGCCGTTATACCCCATACCTGGGAGCATACAGCCCTGAAAGGGCTGAAGCCGGGATCCCTGCTTAATATCGAGTACGATATACTGGGGAAATACGCCTCTGCCAAGACCCCCGGCATCACCAGGGAATTCCTCGAAGAGAACGGCTTCCTCTAGCCGGTTGATGTTGTGTAAATTGTACGTTTACATACAATATATTGCATTAAATCATACAATAATGTAAAAATAAAGCCGCCGGGGAATCCGGCGGTCTTTCTTTTTGCGCGGCTTAGAACCAGCGGGAGGCTTCGGCGGCCAGGGCGAGCAGGGGCCTGGAGAGCACGCCGGTGACTAGCACGCCTATGGCCATAAGGAAAACCACGGCCTCGGCCAGGCCAGGGGCGTCGGCGGCCTCATGGCCGTTGGCGGCGGGCTTCATATACATCACCACGGTCACGCGCAGGTAGTAGTAGACCGAAACGGCGCTCATGATGACCGCCACTACCACCAGGCTGGTGTAGCTGGTGTTGACGGCGGCCGCGAAGGCGTAGAACTTGGCGAAAAAGCCCGCCAGCGGGGGTATGCCGGCCAGCGAGAACATGAAGGCGGCCATAGCCGCGGCCAGCCAGGGGCGCGTTTTCGCCAGGCCGGCCAGGTCGTCTATCTTCGGGCCCTTCTCGTCCTTCTCCAGTATCAGCGCCACCGAGAAGGCTCCTATCGTGGCCATCGCGTATACCGGCAGGTAGAAGAGCACCGCCTCCAGGCCGCGCTCCCCGCCGAAGAAGGCGACCGCGAGGTACCCGGCGTGCGCGACGCTGGAATAAGCCAGCAGCCTCTTCAGGCCCGTCTGGGCCAGCGCTGCCAGGTTGGCGAAGACCGCGGTGATCACGGTCAGCCACCAGAAGATCCTGATGATGGGGCCGCCGGCATGCACGTTGGCGTTGAAAAGTCTCCAGAGCAGTATCACGCCGCCGGCCTTTACCGCCGCGGCCATGAACGCCGACACCTGGGTCGGGGCGCCCTCGTAGGCGTCGGGCACACACATGTGGAACGGCACCAGGGCGGTCTTGAAGGCGAAGCCGGATATGACCAGCACGAAGCCGGCCAGCGCCAGCGGCTGGGCCGCCGCCGGGGCGGAGCCCAGGGCTTCGAAGGAGAGCGACGGGTACAGGGCGTTCAGTATGGCTATGCCCATGACCGTCATGCCGGAGCCGAAGCCGCCGAGCATGAAGTACTTGTAGGCCGCCTCGAGGCCGGGCTTGGTGCGCCTGATGCCCGCCAGCGCGTATACCGGCAGGCTGAGCAGCTCCAGCGCGATGAAGGCGGTGAAGAGGTCGCCGGCGGCCACCATGACCAGCAGGCCGGTGAGAGCCATGAAGGACAGGAAGTAGAATTCCCCCTCGCTGCCTTCCGGCGCGGCGGGGCGGGCTATGGACAGCGCTATGACGAAGAGGAGCACCGCCATCGCGAAAGCCCAGAGGTAGGCGGACATGGGCGAGAGCAGCAGCGCGCCGCTGAAGAAGGAGATCTGCGCCTGCGGCGCGGCGCTGAAGAAAGTGAGCGTAACGAGCACCGCGCCAAGGGCCATTATGCCCTGGGCTCCGCGCAGGCCCTTGAAGAACAGCGGCAGCAGCAGGCAGGCGAAAGCTGACAGCACCAGCAGCAGCGGTCCGGAAAGAGCCGAGGCGGCGTAGGCGGCGGGATCGAAACTCATCTTGCTTCCTTCCCCCCCAGGGCCATGTTCACTTCGGCCGCGGGAGGCGCGGTGTTCTGCCTGGAAAGGCTGATGTAGCTGTCGGCTGCGGGCAGTATGCGCCGCAGGAAAGGGTTGGGATAGACGCCTATCAGCAGGATGAAGACCAGCAGCGGCAGCAGGTACAGCCATTCCCTGGCGTCCAGGTCGTGCAGGGCCTTGTTCTCGGCGTGGCGGACGGGTCCGAAGACCACCTGCTGGTACATCCCCAGCATGTACACCGCGGAGAGGATCACGCCGGCGACGGCGGCCCCGGCCAGCCACGGGTAGGTCCGGAAAGAGCCGAACAGCACCAGCACCTCTCCGATGAAGCCGTTAAGGCCGGGCATGCCTACGGAGGAGAGCGTCACTATCATGAAGACGGCGGCGAAGCCGGGGATCACCTTGGCGAGCCCGCCGTAGTCCTCTATCATGCGCGTATGGCGGCGTTCGTAGAGCACGCCGACCAGCAGGAACAGCGCGCCGGTGGAGAGGCCGTGGTTGACCATCTGCAGCACCGCGCCGGAGACGGCCGCCGGCTCGAAGGCCATCACGCCCAGCATCACGGTGCCGAGGTGGGCGACCGAGGAGTAGGCGACCATCTTCTTCATGTCCTTCTGGGTCCAGGCGACCAGCGAGCCGTAGATGATGCCGACGACGCCCAGCCCGGCCAGCCACGGGGCGAACAGGCGGGCGGCCTCGGGGAACAGCGGGACCGCGAGGCGCATGTAGCCGTAGACGCCCATCTTCAGCAGCACGCCGGCCAGGATGACCGAGCCCGCCGTGGGGGCCTCTACGTGCGCGTCGGGCAGCCAGGTGTGGAACGGGAACAGCGGCACCTTTACCGCGAAAGCCAGCGCGAACGCGGCGAAGAGCCAGACCTGCGCGTGGTGCGTCAGCAGCGTGCCGTACAGGGCCGGTATCGAGAAGGTCCAGGCCCCGGCGGCGGCGTGGTGTTCCGCGGCCAGCCACAGTATGGCGGCCAGCATCAGCACGGAGCCGGCCATAGTATAGATGAAGAACTTAAGCGCGGCGTAGACGCGGCGCGGGCCGCCCCAGATGCCGATCAGGAAGTACATCGGTATCAGCATCGCCTCCCAGAACAGGTAGAAGACGAACAGGTCCAGCGCGGCGAAGACGCCTATCATGCCCGCCTCGAGGAAGAGCAGGCTGGAATAGTAGGCGCGCTGGTCCTCCTTGATGTAGTTGAAGGAGGCCAGCACCGAGAGGGGCATCAGGAAGGTGGTCAGCAGCACCATCAGCAGGCTGATCCCGTCGAGGCCTATGCTGAAGTTGATGCCGTAGGAGGGCAGCCATGGCTTGTCCAGGCCGAACTGCATCGCGGCCTGCGCGGGGTCGAAGCCGGTCCAGAGCTTCAGCGAGACGATGAAGACCGCCAGCGAGCCCAGCAGCGCGAACTTCTTGAGCAGCGCGGCGTTGTCGCGCGGGACGAGGAAGATCGCCAGGCCGAAGAAGGCCGGCAGCAGTATGATGAACGAGAGCGGGTTGGTAAGTAGTTCCATCGTTTACATCACCCAGTAGAGCATCAGCGCCACGCCCGAGGCGAAGACCAGCGCGTAGAAGTCGAGGCGGCCGTTCTGCACCTTCGCCAGCAGCCGGCCGGCCGCGTAGGAGGCCTTGCCCGAGCCGTTGACCATCAGCCCGTCTATCAGGCCGGCGTCCACCATGGCGAACAGCACCTTGTCGGACACGTAGCGCAGCGGCTTCATGATAAGGAAAGCGTAGGCCTCGTCTACATAGAACTTGTTGAAGACCAGGGAATGCAGGCGCGGCAGCGCCTTCTTGAGGGCGGCGGCGGGCTTCGGCAGCGTCAGCAGGAAGGCCGCGGCTATGCCGGCGAGCCCGGCCGTCACCGAGATGTACATCAGGCGGGCGGCCTCCTCGCTGTGCTCCGGCGCGGCGTAGGCCGGGTCCAGGAAGACGAACAGGCGGTCCTTCAGCAGGAAGCCGCCGGCCGCCGCGAGCAGGGCCAGCACCGTCATAGGCAGCGTCATCGAGAGCGGCGATTCGTGCGCGTGGCCGTGGCCGCGCTTGGCGCGCAGGAAGGTCAGCACGAACAGGCGGGTGGTGTAGAAGGCCGTCAGCGCCGCGGTCAGGACGCCCGCGCCCCAGACGAAGGAGCCGCCGTGCTCGAAGACCTTCTCGAGTATCAGGTCCTTGGAGTAGAAGCCGGAGAGGCCGGGCACGCCGGCGATGGCCAGCCAGCCGGCGCCGACCAGCAGGAAAGTGAAAGGCATCTCGCGGCGCAGCCCGCCCATCTTGAACATGTCCTGCTCGCCGCTCATGCCGTGTATGACCGAGCCGGCGCCGAGGAACAGCAGGGCCTTGAAGAAGGCGTGCGTGGCCAGGTGGAACACCGAGGCGGAGAAGGCCCCGGCGCCGGCGGCCATGAACATGTAGCCGAGCTGGCTGACGGTGGAGTAGGCCAGGACCTTCTTTATGTCCTTCTGCAGCAGGCCGATCACGGCGGCGAAGAAGGCCGTGAAGGCGCCGGTCAGCAGGACCACCTCGAGGGCCTTCGGGGCCAGCTCGTAGAGGAAGCTGAGGCGGGAAAGCATGTAGACGCCGGCGGTGACCATCGTCGCGGCGTGGATCAGCGCGGAGACCGGCGTGGGGCCCGCCATCGCGTCCGGCAGCCAGACGTAGAGCGGGAACTGCGCCGACTTGCCGGTGGCGCCGAAGAACAGCAGCAGGCAGATCAGCGTCGGGGCGCCTATGCCGAGCACGGTGACGGCGGAGAGCTGCGAGGCGCTGGCGCGCAGGGTCTCGAAATCCATGGACAGGACGCCGCGCGAGGCCAGCAGCGCGGACAGCAGCATCAGGCCTATCAGGAACCCGGCGTCGCCGACGCGGTTGGTGATGAAGGCCTTGCGGCCGGCGGTGGCCTTCTCCGGGTCCTCGTACCAGAAGCCTATCAGCAGGTACGAGCAGAGGCCCACGCCTTCCCAGCCGACGAACATCACCAGCGGGTTGTCGGCCAGCACCAGCGTCAACATGAAGAAGACGAACAGGTTAAGGTAGGAGAAGTAGCGGTTGTAGCCGGCGTCGCCGTGCATGTAGCCGGTGGAATATACGTGGATCAGGAAGCTCACGCCGGTGACTATCAGCGCCATCACGGCGGAGAGCGGGTCGAAGCGGAAAGCCGCGTCGACCATGAAAGTGCCGGCGGAGATCCAGCTGAAAAGGGTTTCGCGCAGCAGGCGGCTCTCGACAGGCAGCTTCAGCAGGTCGGAGAACGACAGCGCGGCGAACACGAAGGCGGCCAGTATGGCCAGCGAGCCGACTATCCCCCCCGCCTTCTCTCCGAGGAGTTTCTTGCCGAACAAGGCGTTGACGGCGAAGCCGGCCAGCGGGGCCAGCAGTATCCATTTCAGGAGCGGGTAGGAATTGGCGTCCATGTCAGCCTTTGAGCTCCTTTATGTTCTCCGTCTCGAGCGTTTTGAAGGCTCCGGAGAGGGCTATGATCAGCGCCAGGCCTATGCCGGCTTCGGCCGCGGCTATCGCGAAAAGCATCACCGTGTAGGCCTGCGACGCAGGCTGGGGGCCGAGGGCCACCAGCGCGACGTTGGCCGCGTTCAGCATGAGCTCCAGGAACATCAGCATCCGAAGCAGATTCCCAGAGGTCAGGAAGCCGGCCGCGGCCAGCGCGAAGAGGACGAAGCTCAGGCCGGCGGGTACGTAGGCGCTCATGCCTCCCTCCTCTTCTGGGCCAGCGCCACCGCCGCCACTATGCCCGCCAGTATCACCAGCGACAGCAGCTCGAACTGGAAAGTGAAGCGCCCGAAAAGCATTTCCGCCAGGCCCTGCACGCCGGTCTCGGTGAACGCGAACTCGCCGTGGAAAGGCGCGAGCGCGGAGGAGACCTTCATCAGCTCGGTCAGGATAACGGCGGCCGCGGCCAGGCCGAGGACCCTGCGGAACGGGCTGCGTCCCGGGTGGTCCCGCCAGGCGGCCGGCATCACCGCCATGGCCACGGTGAAGAGGACCATGATGGCTCCGGCGTAGATTATCATCTGCAGCACGGCCAGCATCTGCGCGCTGAGGGCCAGGTAGACGCAGGCCGTCGAAAGCAGGGCCGCGAGCATCAGCATCGCGGCCTTGACCGGGTGGCGCTGGAAGAGCATCAGCAGGGTCGCCATCGCGGCGGCCGCGCCGAAGAAGATCACGGCGAACTGTATCATTCCGCGCCTCCGGGCCGTCCGCCGTTCCTGGCCAGGCGGTTGGCCGCCCCCAGGAGGGAGGGCTCGCCGGGCAGGTTGCGCAGCAGGGCTTCCTTGTTCATCAGCAGCGAGGTCCTGGCCTCCACGCCGCCCGGCAGTTCCTTCGTGTCCATCGCTATCGCGTCCTCCGGGCAGGCCTCGACGCACATGCCGCATACCACGCAGCGGGAAAGGTCTATGTCGAAAGAGGCAGGGTACTTCTCCACCGGGTTGTCCGGGTATTCGGCGGCCTCTATCGTTATGCAGTAGGCGGGGCAGGCTGTCTGGCACATGAAGCAGGCCACGCACTTGGGGGTGCCGTCGGCGCGCAGCTTCAGGCGGTGGCGGGTGCGGAGGTTGGCGTTGCCCGGCAGAGGGCTCGCCTGCTCCGGATAGCGGATGGTGGGCAGGCGTGAAGGGTGCAGCAGGTTCTCGAAGAAATGCCTGGCGGTGATGCCTATCCCCTTGGCCACCTCCCAGAGGTAGATGCGCTCCAGGAAGCTGAGCGGGCGGTTATTGACCTTTTTTACGCTTATCATGCCTTAGATCTTCCCCAGCGCGAGCAGTACGGCGCCGGTGGCCAGGATGTTAAGCAGGGCCAGCGGCAGCAGCTTCTTCCAGCACAGGGCCATCAGCTGGTCGAAGCGGAAGCGGGGCAGCGTCCAGCGCACGACCAGCAGGAACCAGGAGAAGAAAACGGTCTTAGCGGCGAAAGAGCCGACCTGCAGCAGGGCCACCGCGGGGTGGGGCAGCGCCAGCTGCGCTCCGCCGGGCAGGATGAAGCCCGTCTCGTAGAGCCACGGCACCTGCCAGCCGCCGAAGAAGAGGGTGGCCGCCATCATCGAGACCAGGATGATCTCTATGAACTCGGCGAACATGAAGACCGCGAAGCGCATCGAGCTGTACTCGAGGAAGTAGCCGATGATCTCGGATTCCCCCTCCACCAGGTCGAAAGGAGTGCGCTTGTTCTCGGCGATGGCCGCGGTAAGGAAAAGTATGAAGGCGAGGGGCTGGGTCACTACGCCCCAGGCCGGCAGGAAGCCGAACAGCAGCCGGCCCTGCGCGCGGACCATGTCCTGCAGGCTCGCCGAGCCTTAGATCATCATCAGGCCGACCAGCGTCAGGCCCAGCACCACCTCGTAGGAGACCATCTGCGCCACGCCGCGCATCGCGCCCAGCAGCGCGAAGTTGTTCTTCGACGCCCAGCCGCCGAGGAACACGCCGAAGATGGCCAGGCCCGAGAAGGCCAGGATGAAGAAGAGGCCGAGCGGCACGTCGGCGATCAGCAGGTCCAGCTTGTAGCCGGCCACCATCACGTAGTCGCCGAACGGGATGAAGGCGAACAGCGTGAGCACCGGGACCAGCGCGAAGAAAGGGGCCAGCGCGAAGAGGAACTTCTCGGCCTTCGCCGGGACGAAGTCCTCCTTCATCAGCATCTTTATGCCGTCCGCCACCGGGTGGAAGAGGCCGTTCAGCGCCAGGCCGAAGATGGAGGCGCGGTTGGGGCCGACGCGGTCCTGCATCAGCGCGCTGACCTTGCGCTCCGCCAGCGTGAGCAGCGCGGTGAAGCCCATCACGGCGTTGAGCAGCGCCAGCACCTTCACGGCTGAGGCTCCGCTGAACAGCAGCAGGTCCTTGTTGGCTTCGTAGAATTCGGCTATCACCTGTTGAGTCCTTTGACGGCATCCCCGGCCGATTCCAGCCGCAGGGAGGCGCCGCTGTACGCCGCCAGCCGGGTCACCATCTCCCAGAGCGGCTTTACGCCGTCCGGGGCGGAGACTACCGGCTCTGACTTCCGCTCCAGGCCCTGGAAGTTGATGAACGTGCCCTCGGCCTCGAAATAGGAAGCGTAGGGCAGCGCCGCGTGGGTGCCGTCCGGCAGGTCGCCGCGGTTCGCGGCGAAGACGATCAGGCGGGCCCCGCCGGCCTTCAGCTCTTCCTTCAGCAGTGCCGCCGCGCGGGCCTCGGCTATGACCAGCTTGAATTCCCCCGCCGCCGCCTTGCGGGCGAAGTCGGCCATGGACAGGCCGCCGGCCGACGCCTTGACCTTCAGCGTTCCGGCGGAGTTCGGGGCCTGGTCCTTGTTATAGAGGATGCCGTCCTTGATGCCGCTCTCGGCCTGGAAATCGAAAGTGAAGTTGGGGGTCTTGACCGCGTCCCTGGCCAGCAGCGCCAGCGCGGCGTTGTCCTCCACCGAGAGCCACGGCGAGCCCAGCACGGCGGCCGCTCCGCGGGCCTCGTCGATGCGGGTGGCCGCCTCGCGCAGCGCGGGCTCCAGCTCCATCAGGCCGTTCTTCACCACGCCCTTCGAAAGCCGGTCTCCGGCGGAGACGGCCTTGTAGGTCATGCGGCCCTTGTCGCAGAGCCAGGTGTTGGTCTCGGCGTTGGGTCGCGGGACCAGGCGGTAGAGGACGTTCTCGTTGTGGTGCGCCTCGACGAGGCAGCCGGTGGCGCAGCCGAGGCAAAGGGTAGGGGTCCTCTTCAGGAACCAGACGCGGGACTTGAAGCGGAAGTCGCGCGAGGTCCATGCGCCGACGGGGCAGATATCGGCGATGTTCAGCGTATAGCCGTTGTCGAGCGCCTTCCCCTCCTTCAGGTCTATGAAGGAATGGTCGCCGCGCTCCATCACTTCCAGCTCGGCGGTCTTCGTGACCTCGGAGCAGAAGCGGACGCAGCGCGTGCAGAGGACGCAGCGCTCGTTGTCCAGGACCAGGTGCGGGCCGAGAGCGCGGCGCTTCTGGCGCCTGACCTTGGCCTCGAGAGGGAAGCGGCTCTTCGCCCTGCTGTGCTCCATGTAGTAGTCCTGCAGGCCGCATTCGCCGGCCTGGTCGCAGATGGGGCAGTCGAGCGGGTGGTTTATCAGCAGGAACTCCAGCACGTCGCGGCGCGCGGCCTTGACCTTGTCGGTGGAGGTGCGGACCACCATGCCCTCGGAGACCTCGGTGGAGCAGGCCGTGAGCAGCTTGGGCGCCTTCTCCACTTCCACCAGGCACATGCGGCAGTTGCCGGCTATCGAGAGCTTCGGGTGGTAGCAGTAGCGCGGTATATGGACGCCGAGGCGCTGAGCGGCCTCGAGGACCGTGGTCCCCTTCTCCACCTCTATTTCCCTGCCGTCTATCGTTACCTTTGGCATCAGTGTTTAGCGGGCTCTTCCGGCGGGCAGCATTTCCCGGCGGCGTGGGCCTCGAACTCCGGACGGAATTTCTTTACAAAGCTCATCACGGGCATCGCCATCGCGTCGGCGAGCGGGCAGATCGTGCGCCCCATCATGTTCTCGGCCACGGAGTAGAGCGTGTCGATGTCCGCCGGAGAACCCTTGCCCGCCTCCAGCCGGTTCATGATCCTCTCTATCCAGCCGCAGCCCTCGCGGCACGGGGTGCACTGGCCGCAGGACTCGTGGTGGTAGAAGCGCGCCAGCACCTGCAGCAGCTTCACCATGCACTGGGTGTCGTCTATGACTATCACGGCGCCGGAGCCGAGCATCGTGCCGGCCGCGGCGAGAGATTCGTAGTCCAGGGCCACGCCCATGGCCTCTTCGGCGGTGAGCACCGGCGTGGAGGACCCGCCGGGAATGACCGCCTTCAGTTTCCTGCCCGGCTTCAGGCCGCCGCAGGTCTTCTCGAGCAGGTCCCGGAACGCCACGCCGAGAGGCAGCTCGTAGACGCCGGGCTTGTTCACCGGGCCGCTGACGCAGAAAAGCTTGGTGCCCGAGCTCTTGCCCACGCCGATGGCGGCGTACCAGTCCCCGCCTTTCTCGATGATGGCCGGGACGGCCGCGAGGGTCTCGACGTTGTTCACGACTGTCGGGCTGGCGAACAGTCCCTTCACGGCCGGGAACGGCGGCTTCAGCCTCGGCTGGCCCTTGAAGCCCTCTAGGGACTCCAGCAGGGCGGTCTCCTCGCCGCAGATGTAGGCGCCCGCGCCGCGGTGCACGTACAGCTCGAAATCGAAGCCGGAACCCAGCAGGTTCCTGCCGATGAAGCCCTTCTGCCTGGCGGCGGCTATCGCCTGCTCCAGTATCCCGGCCTCCTCGGCGAACTCGCCGCGGATATAGATATAGCCCGAGGCGGCGCCGATCGCGTAGGCGGCTATCGCCATGCCCTCTATCAGCGCGTGGGGGTTCTTCCTTATCAGCTCCCGGTCCTTGAAGGTGCCGGGTTCGCCTTCGTCGGCGTTGCAGACCAGGTAGCGCGGCCCCTGCGCGTCCTTCGGGATGAACGACCACTTGAGGCCGGTGGGAAAGCCCGCGCCGCCGCGGCCGCGCAGGTTGGACTTCTTTACCTCGTCGATGACGGCGGCCTGGCCCAGGCCCAGCGCCTTCTTAAGGGATTTGTAGCCCCCGGAGGCGAAATAGGCCTCGATGCCGGCTACGTTGTCTTTCAGGAGGATATTTTCCATTGCAATGCGGCGCGCCTCAGAGGCCGGAGGCCCTCATGCGGCCGTGCTTAAGATCGTCGAGCAGCGCGTCCAGCTTCTTAACGTCGAGGTTCTCGAAATATTTATCGTTCACCTGCATCACCGGGGCCGTCCCGCAGGCGCCCAGGCACTCGGCGGTGGACAGCGTGAAAAGCCCGTCGGGAGTGGTCTCCCCCTCCCCGATGCCCAGGGTTCCCTTCAGGTGCTTCAGCAGGTCCGGAGCTCCCGCCATGTGGCAGGAGATGTTGCGGCAGAGCTGCAGGTGGTACTTCCCCACGGGCTCGCGGTTGAACATCGTGTAGAACGTGACGACGGCCTTTACGCGGGAGTAGGGCAGCCCGAGCAGGGCCGCCAGTTCGTCCATCGCCTCCTCGGCCACGTAGCCGGCCTCCTTCTGCACCTCGTGGAGCAGCGGGATCAGCGCGGCGTCGCGCCGCGGGAAGCGGGCGCAGATAGCGTCCGCCTTTTCCTTGAACTCTTTCGTCAGCTTGAAAGCCATCGTCAGCGCTCCAGCTCCCCGCCGATCATGTTGATCTGCCCGAAGGTCGCGATGATGTCCGCTATGTAGCCGCCCTCGATCATCTTCGAGAGGCCGCCCGTGAGCGTGAAGCAGGGCGGGCGGACGCGCACGCGCCACGGGTTGCCGGTGCCGTCGCTCACGATGTAGAAGCCGAGCTCGCCGTTGCCGCCCTCCACCGCCTGGTAGATCTCGCCCGCCGGGGGCTTTACGCCCTCGAACGTGAGCTTGAAATGCGCCATCAGCGCCTCTATGTTGCCGTAGACCTGCTCCTTGGGGGGCAGCGTTACGCCGAAGTCCGGCAGGTTGATCGGGCCTTCCGGCAACTGGGCCAGCGCCTGTTCCGTTATGCGCATGCTCTGGCGCATCTCCTCCATGCGGACCAGGTAGCGGTCGTAATTGTCGCCGTTGGAGCCGACGGGGACGTCGAAATCGAAGCGGTCGTAGACCAGGTAGGGCGTCGCTTTGCGCACGTCCAGCGGGACGCCGGTGGAGCGCAGGACCGGGCCGGTGAACGAATGGGCCAGCGCGTCCTCCTTGGAGACGATCCCGGTGCCGTGCAGCCTGTCGTAGAAGATGCGGTTGCGGGTCAGCAGCCTGTCGGCGTCGTCCAGGGTCTTGCGCAGGACCTTGAAGACCTCCTCGGTCCTCTGCCTGAAATCCGGCGGGAGGTCCCGCGTGAGGCCGCCGACGCGGGCGTAGGCGGGCGTGACGCGGCCGCCGGCCACGGAATCGGTCAGCTTGTAGAGCGCCTCCCTGGCGTTGATGAGATAGAAATAGACGGTGAAGGCGCCGAGCTCCATCGCGTTGGCGCCGATGCAGGTGAGGTGGTCGGTGATGCGGGAGAGCTCGCTCATTATCACCCGGATGTACTGGCAGCGCGGCGTGGCCTCTATCCCCATCAGCTTTTCCACGGCCAGCGCGAAGGCGGCGTTGTTGATGAAGGGCGAGACGTAGTTCAGGCGGTCGGTGTACGGCACGCACTGGTTCCAGGTGACGTTCTCGCAGGTCTTCTCGAAGCCGCGGTGAAGGTAGCCTATCTCGATGTCGCTGCCGGCGACGCGCTCGCCCTGGACGGTCAGCAGCACGCGGACGATGCCGTGCATCGCCGGGTGGGACGGCCCCATGTTGAGCGCCAGGCGCCCATCCTCGAGCTTTTCCAGTTCCCAGTTCTTGGGGAGGTCGTGGTGTTTGGTCTGCATCCTTTTCTTGCCTTACTTCCGGGGTCAGTCCCGGTGCGCTATGCGCGGCTGCCTCTTCTTCAGCGGGTAATCCTTCCTGAGGGGATGTCCCTCGAAGCCGTCGTACATCAGTATGCGCCTCAGGTCGGGATGGCCCTCGAAATTCAGCCCGAACATGTCGTACACCTCGCGCTCCAGCCAGTTCGCCCCGGGCCAGATCCCCGTCAGGGACTTCACGGAGGGGTTGTCGGCCGGCACGGGGCACTTCAGGCGCAGGCGGTAGTTGTGCCCGGTGGAGTAGAAATGGCAGACCAGCTCGTAGCGCGGCTCGCGGGGCAGATTGTCCACCGCGGTCAGGTCCATCAGGATGTCGAAGCCCAGTCCGTCGCGCAGGAACTGCGCCACTTCCGCCAGGGCCTCGCGGCGCACCACGGCCGTCTCGTCGCCGCGGAAGGAATGGGTCTCCAGCACGTCCTGCGGGAACTTCGTCTTTATCTCGTCGAGCAGGTAGCTGTTCATCTGTATTTGCGGTCCAGGACCGACTCCTTGGAGACCTTCTGCTGGAGCTTGAGCAGGCCGTCGAGCACGGCCTCGGGGCGCGGAGGGCAGCCGGGGATATAGATGTCCACAGGGATGATCTTGTCTATGCCCTGCACGGTGGCGTAGTTATCGTAGAAGCCGCCGGAGGTGGCGCAGACTCCGAAGGAGACGACCCATTTCGGCTCGCACATCTGGTCGTAGACGCGCTTGAGCACCGGGGCCAGCTTCTCGTTCACGGTGCCGACCACGAACAGCACGTCGGCCTGGCGCGGGGAGAAGCGCGGGTACTCCGCCCCGAAGCGCGCGATGTCGTAGGTGGAGGCCCAGACGGACATGAACTCCATGCCGCAGCAGGCGGTGACGAAAGGGTACTGGAAGAAGGAATACTTGCGGGCCCAGTTGACGGCCTCGTCGAGGCGAGTCGTCAGGTAGGACTGGCCGAAAAGCGTCTCTAATCCCATTCGAGCGCTCCTTTCTTCCAGGCGTAGGCCAGCCCGGCGAAGAGCACGCGCAGGAAGCCGGCCATGGCGAAGAACGCGCCGTGGCCGAGGCCGCGGAAAGAGACCGCCCACGGGTAGAGGAAGACGATCTCGAGGTCGAACATCACGAACAGGACGGCCACCAGGTAGAAGTTGACCCTGGCCAGGCCGCGCGGCTCGGTGGCTGACGGCATGCCGCATTCGAACGGCTCCTGCTTGACGGGGGTGCGCTTCTTGGAGCCGAAGAGGATGGACACGGCCACCATCCCGGCCGCCACGGCGAGGCCGAAACCCGCCGCCATTAGAACCGCCAGATATTCGCGCATTATTAAAATTCTATACAAATATAGATAATTTGTAAATTGCCTATAGTCAACGGCCGGATTGACTATGGACAACAGTAGGAGGTCAGCGGGCGAGCAGCCGGCGGAGCGCCGTCATCGCGCCCTTGGTCAGGCGGGCGTCCAGCAGCGCCTGACGGATCTCGCGCAGCTGGGCCTTGCCTTTCCAGTGCCCCCCCAGCGTGCCGGCGATGAGTTCCGCCATCCTGGCGATCTCCGCGGGCGGGGCCGGCGGATGCGCCCTGCGGCCGCGGAGCGGCCTGCCGGCGGCGCGGGCGGCCAGCTCGTAGCAGGCCACGGCCACCGCCTGCCCGAGGTTCATCGACGGCTGGGCCGGAAGGGTCGGAATGGCGATCACGGCGCTGCAGTGGGAGAGGTCGTCCCTGCCCAGGCCGGTCTTTTCCCCCCCGAACAGCAGCCCGATGCGCGCGGCGCCGCGCCGTCCGGCGTAGGCGGCCGCGTCCTTCAGCAGGAGCACGTCCCGTTCGGGGTTTATGAAATGCAGCGACGAGGTCCCCAGCAGGAGGTCGCACCCTTCGGCCGCTTCAGGAATGGAGGAGCAGAGACGGGCGGCGCCCACCACGTCCATCGCTCCTATCGCCGAGACAGAGGCCTCCTGGCGCCAGGTCCTGGCGGCCTCTCCCCAGTCGTTGGGGAAGGCCTGCACCAGCGCCAGCTCTTTCAGGCCGAAGTTGGCCATCGCGCGGGCGGCCGCGCCTATATTGTCCGGGTTCCTGGGCCTGACCAGGATGATCCTGACGTTCATCGGCGGCCAGGGGCGAGGAAGTCGCCGATCCGGCGTATGCCCGGGTTCAGTCGTGGAGCCCCGGGGCGGTGCTGCGTCTCGACGAAGAAGGACGCGGCGCCCGGGAAGCGCGCCTGCAGGATGTTGGAGTTCGCGGGCTCGTTCTCGAACACGGCTACGACCTCGCCGAGGCGGTCGATATAGCCGCTTACTTCCTTCTTGAAGAGCTCGTCGTCCTGCTCGAACTCCTTCTTCACTATGGTCATCGTGCCCGCTACTCCCACCGGGAAGCCGTAGAGGCGCAGGACCTCGGTGGTGCCGACCAGCATGCGGCCCACGTCGCGCCCAGTAAGATAGATGACCGTGGCCCCGGCTCGGTGGACCTTTTCGACGTAGGCCTTGGCGCCCGGCAGCGGCATGTCGTATTTCTGGTATTCGTCGGAGAAGAAGCGGCGGGCCCACTCCTGCTTGATGAGGCGGACTTCGGCCGGGGACGTGACGCGCAGGCGGCGCAGCGTCACGTCGAGGCTGTAGTCTATAACAGAAAGGTCCTGGAAGCGCGTGAACGCGGACGAAAGCGACGGGCATTTGGCGTCGAACTTCTCCGAGATCTCGCGCAGGATGAACATCGTGCGGGTCCTGTTGTCGAAGAGGGTCCCGTCGAGGTCGAATATCGCTATAGTGGAGCGGCGCTGGCCGGTGCGTTTGGCTACCAGCGAGACGACCTCCGCCAGCCTGGCCCGCGAGTCCCGATCGTTAGTTCTTGGCATATGTTCCCCTCTGCGCCGCCTATTTTCCCGCGGTCCCCAGGTAGCTGCCGGTCCGGGCGTCGACCAGGTAGCGGAGCGAGCCGCAGTCTATCATCCAGACCTGTGAGTGGCCCGTCACCGGAGCGTAGGCCGGCTTGAAGTTCTTCAGCTTCATCGAGATGGTGGAATATCCCTTCAGGACGTCCTTCGGCAGTTTGGAGAGGGCGTAGTCGCTGTCCTTGAACGGCAGCGAGACCGGTTCGAGGCGGGCCATTTCCGATGTTCCCTTCCCGTCGAAGGTCACGTACTGGGACGCGGTCTTCCCGGCGCAGCCGCCGAAGGCCTGCTGCGAGGCCATGGAGCGGGAGGCGAAAACGAAGCTCCAGCCGTCCTCGGGCGCCATGCACTTGGCGCTCCCGGTCCTGTCCACCAGCGCCTCGACGAACATAAGCCGGGCGTCCGGGACCTGCTTTCGGATGGCCTCTACGGCCTTGGCCGAGTACCTGCCGGCCGTGTCCCTGCCCTTTACGGCGTCGCCCGAAGCGGCTCCTGCCGCCCGGGCCTTCGGAGGGGCCGCCGTTATCTTCCATGTCCTTTCCCCGGCGCAGTCGGCCAGGGCTTCGGCCTTGCCCTGTGAGACGTGCCAGTAGCAGCCCGCGGGGCGGCCGTCCTTCGCGGGCTGCACCGCGGCCCGCATCAGCACGCTCCGGCCGTAGGGGTCCGCCTCGGCGGTGAAAACTCCGTCGGCGGCAAGCTTCTTCAGGACCTTTGACGGCGCGGCAAGGCGGTAGGGGAGCTTTTCCGAAGGCCCTCCCCCCGACAGGTCGCGCGAGACGTTTATCACGTCGGAGCCGCAGGCGTCCACCGTCAGCCATTCGCCTCCGGAGCGGAACTTGTAATGCCAGGTGTTGGAGAATGAGCGGGGGCGGCAGGGGACGTCGCCGTCCGGTCCGGTGAAGCCTTCTATCTGTACCAGAGCGGGGCCTTCGAGGCGGAGTCCCGCCGCGGCGGCGGCATCCGCTCTGCCATCGTCGGGGGCGGCGGCGCCGGCCCTGAGCGGGAGCAGCAGGAGCAGGCAGACGGCTGCCGTCATTTCCCGCCTTTCCCCGGCAGATGGCGCTCCGCGAAGGCCCTGAGCTTCTCCCCCGTGAGCCCCCTTCCCAGCTCGCCGTCAAGCCTTGCCGCCGGCTTGCCTGAGGAGAAGTAGATGACGGTCGGGACCACCTCTATCGCGAAGAGGTCCTCCAGCTCCGGGATGTCGTCGGTGCAGACCTTGATAAGGCAGCCTTCCGGACCGCAGCTCAGGGAGTCGAAATAAGGGATAAAGGAGGAACAGAACGGGCACCAGGATGAGTAGAACAGAGCCAGTCTGGGGCCTTTCCCCACCTCCGCGTCGAAGTCCTTTCGCGTCTTTATGCGCTTAGCTTGCATGGTCCCTTCCTCCTGCCGGTCCCCCGCAGAGGCGCGCTAGATATCGCCGCGCCGTATCTCGTGGGTGGCCAGGTAGTCCAGCGCGTTCCTGGCGGCCGCCTGCTGGGCTTCCTTCTTGTTCTTGCCCGAGCCGAGGCCGAGGGTCTTCTTCCCCAGATAGACCCTTACGGTGAAAAGCTTGGCGTGCTCGGGGCCCGCCTCGCTGACGAGCTCGTAGTCCGGCGGCCGCTTGTGGAGCTTCTGTATCTCTTCCTGCAGGGCGCTCTTGTAGTCGGCGTCCAGGCTCTCCGGACCCTGGGACTCGAGCCAGGGTATCACTATCTTCTCCACCGGTCCGAGGCCGCCGTCCAGGTAGACGGCGCCGAGAACGGCCTCGATGGCGTTCGCGAGTATGCTCTGGCGCTTGGCGCCGCCGCTGAGATGCTCTCCGGCGCCCAGGCGGATGTGCTGGCCCAGCTTGAGCTCGCCGGCCCAGCGGGCCAGGTTGGCGCGGGAGACGATGGCGGACTTGGTCTTGGAAAGGAACCCCTCGTCTTCCGAGGGGTTCTTGAGGAATAGATAATAGGATACGACCAGGCCGAGTACGCTGTCGCCGAGGAATTCGAGCCTCTCGTTATGGCGGACCCCCCCGCACTCAGTCGCGTGCGACTTGTGCGTGAGGGCCTCCTCCAGCAGTACTCCGTCCCTGAACCTGTAGCCGATCACCTCTTCCAGGGAGGACATGGGAAAAGCTGGCTTACTTGCCGGCTTTTTCCTTGATGTAGTTTATAGCCTCGCCGACGGTCTTGATCTTCTCGGCGTCCTCGTCGGGTATCTCGATGTCGAACTCTTCCTCGAGGGCCATCACCAGCTCGACGGTGTCGAGGGAGTCCGCGCCGAGGTCCTGCACGAACTGGGCCTGCGGGGTGACCTCGGCCGCGTCGGCGGCCAGCTGCTCGGTGATTATCTTCTTCACTCTCTCTTCAAGGTTATCGGTAACTGCCATTGCGGTACCCTCCTGATTATTTGCGGATCTGTCTCACATGTATAGCCCGCCGTTGACGGCGAGCACCTGGCCGGTGATGTAGTCGGAATCTCCGCCGGCCAGGAACAGCACTGCTTTCGCGACCTCTCCGGGCTCGCCCATGCGGCCCAGCGGTATCATCTCCGAGATCTTGGCTTTTGCCTCGTCCTTCAGCGTCTCGGTCATGCGCGTGCGGATGAAGCCAGGGGCGACGGCGTTGACCAGGACCTGCCTGGGAGCGAATTCCCTGGCCAGAGACTTGGTGAGGCCGATCAGGCCGGCCTTGGAGGCCGAGTAGTTGGCCTGGCCGGCCTGGCCGCTCTGCCCCACGACCGAGGAGATGTTTATAATGCGGCCGCAGCGGGCCTTCAGCATCAGCTTCGCGGCGGCCTTCGACATCAGGAACGAGCCCTTGAGGTTAACGTCGATAACCGCGTCAAAATCCGTTTCCTTCATGCGTAGGACCAGGTTGTCCTTGGTGATGCCAGCGTTGTTGACGAGTATGTCCAGCTTGCCCAGGGCCTTGGCGGTCTCTTCCACCGCCCTGTCGCAGTCCTGCTCGCTGGAAACGTTCAGCGCCATGCCAACGGCCCGTACGCCGAACCTGGCCGCTATGTCGGCCGCCGCCTTCGTGCTCTCTTCGGCGGAGAGGTCGGCTACGGCCACGGAGGCGCCGGCCGCGGCGAAAGCTGAGGCTATCTCCAGGCCTATACCGCGCGCCGCCCCGGTCACCAGCGCCGTCTTTCCCTCGAGAGGCTTCATTTCCCGGCCTCCTTGGCGGCGGAGATCTTCTCCTTGACCTTGTCCATCTGTATCTTGATGGCCGTGACCATGCCGGAGGAGGCCAGCTCGCCCGCCACCCGTATGGCGTTGAAGACGGCGGTCGGGCTGACGCGGCCGTGGCAGACGAGGACCACGCCGTTGACCCCGAGCAGCGGCGCGCCGCCGTAGGCGTCCACGCTCATCTTGGCTTTCATCTCGGCGAAAAGCTTGCGCATCAGCATCGCGCCTATCTTGTAGGTGAACTTGCGCATGATCTGGTCCTTCAGCATCTTGAAGATGACCTTGCCGGTCCCTTCGTAGAGCTTAAGGACCACGTTGCCGTTGAAGCCGTCGGCCACCACCACATCGGTGACGCCCTCGGGTATGTCCCGCCCCTCGACCGGGCCGTAGAAGTTGACCCCCACGCCTTTGATCAGCGGCAGGGTCTCCTGTACCAGCGAGTCGCCCTTGGTCTCTTCCTCACCGACGGAAAGCAGGCCGACGGAGGGGTTGTCCAGCTTAAACAGGGACCTCATGTAGATGGAGCCCATGACCGCGAACTGGGCCAGATGCCAGGGCTTGCAGTCCATGTTCGCGCCGGCGTCCAGCAGCAGAGTGGTCCCCTTGGCGGTCGGCAGCGGGGCGGCTATGGCCGGCCTGATGACGCCGGGTATGCGCTTGAGGCTGAGCAGCGAGGCCACCATGATGGCCCCGGAATTGCCGGCGGAGATGAAGGCGTCCGCCTTCCCCTCGGCGACCAGTCCGGCGCCCACCATCAGCGAGGAATCCGGCTTGGAGCGGCATTCCTCGACCGGCTCTCCCGCCATGTCCACGGTCTGCGGGGCGTGCACGATGGAGATCCCCTTCGGGGCCTCCGCGCCGTGACGGCGCAGCTCCTCCCTGATCTCGGGATCCTTCCCGACGAGGATCACCTCGTGGGAAAGCTTGTGAACGGCCGCCAGAGCCCCTTCTATGTTGGGCTTGAGGCCGAAATCACCGCCGTGGGCGTCGAGCGCTATGCGCATTGCTGCTTCCGCGGCCGGTTATTTCGTTTCCTTGCCTTCTTCGCCCTTCGGGGCCTTCTGCGCCACCTCGATCTTGCCGTTGTAGGAGCCGCAGGAAGGGCAGACGCGGTGAGGCAGGCGCAGAGCGCCGCACTGGCCGCAGGCGGCCAGCGAGTTCACCTCGAGCTTCCAGTTCTGCGCCCTGCGCTTATCCCTGCGCATGGGTGTGTGTTTACGTTTAGGATTAGGCATGGTTGTTCCTCTCTGTTAAGCTAGATCTTGTCTCCACCGGGCTTGCCCGGTTTGAAATCCTTCAGGGCATCGAACGACCCGGCCCTCTCGGTCCTGCAGCCGCAGGCTTTCCTGTTGCGGTTCCCTCCGCAGACCGGGCAGCGCCCCTTGCAGTCGTCCGAGCAAAGGACCTTTATAGGCACGAGGAGGCCCGCAGTCTCCCTTATTACTTCGCGCGTATCTATATATTCTAGCGAATCCGGGTATACCTCGTCAAAAGAGTCGCTGAATATCCTGCGGATCGGGTCGCCGCAGCGGGAGCATTCCAGCTCCAGTTCCGCCGTGATCCTCCCCTCCAGCAGGATCGAATCCCCGCCGACGGAGAAGTCCAGCTCCGCGCTGAGCTCCTTCGGCTTCGCCGGCGCCTCGAAGGCGTCCGCGTACGCGGCGGCGGACAGCTTCAGCGTAACGTTCAGGCCGCCCGCCTCCTTGATGTCCGCGTACTTGAATACCAGTTGGTCGTTCTGTGTCATGGGAGCAAAAGATACCAATATTGCCGCCGCCGGTCAACAGGCTTCCCCGGCCTTTTCCGCCACGGCGTAAGGAGGCTTCCTGCTGGAGGAATGGTAGGTGCGGATCAGCACCTCCGCGATCAGCCCGAGGACCGCGAACTGGACGCCGACCAGGGCGAAGAAGATGGACAGCAGGAAGAGGGGCTGGTCCTTGACGTATATGGCGTTCCAGAACTTGTTGTACAGGGTGTACGCGGCCATCAGCGCCGAGGACGCCAGCAGCGCCATGCTGATCCCGCCGAAAAGGTAGATCGGCTTGGTGATGAAATCCCCCATGAACTTGACCGTCAGCAGGTCCAGCAGCACCTTGAACGTCCGCGCCAGTCCGTACTTCGAGCGGCCGGCCCCGCGCGGCCGGTGGTTGACCTCCAGCTCGGAGACGGATGCTCCGGCGTAGGCGAGTATGGCCGGCAGGAAACGGTGCATCTCGCCGTACAGGTCCGCTTCCTTCAGCAGGGCGGCGCGGTACACCTTGAGAGTGCATCCGAAGTCGTGCAGCTTAAGGCCCGTGACCGCGGAGATGACGGCGTTGGCCGCGCGGGACGGGAGCACCCTGGTGAGGAAAGGGTCGTTCCTCCTGCGGCGCCAGCCGCTTACAACGTCGGCGCCGCCGGCCGCGGCGGCCAGCAGGCGCTGTATGTCGTCCGGATCGTTCTGTCCGTCGGCGTCCAGGGTCACTATCCACTCTCCCCTCGCCTCGGCTATGCCGGCGGCCATGGCCGCGGTCTGGCCGTAGTTCTTCGCCAGCCGCAGCGCGCGCTGCCTGGGCCTGCCGGAGAAGCCGCGCAGCAGCTGGAAAGAGCCGTCGGTGCTGCCGTCGTCCACCCAGATTATCTCGTAAGGTCTCCTCAGGGCGGCCAGCGAGGCCGAGAGCTCCTTCTCGAAAGCCTCAAGGCTCCCCTTCTCGTTGAAGACGGGTACTACCGCCGATACTAGTACGCTCATCGATTCGCCCCTTTTCCCCTCAGCAGCTCCGAATAGAGCTCTTCCTGGCTGCGGACCATGAAATCTATGTCGAATTCCGCCAGGTCGGCCGCCGCGGCTCCGGCCGCGAGCCTGCCCCGGAGGTCTTCGTCGGAGATGAGGCGGGAAAGCGCGGCGCAGAAGGCGTCCAGGTCCCCCTGCTTCACGGCGAAGCCGTTGCGCCCGTCCTGCAGTATGTCCGCGACCCCGTCGGTGAGGTAGCAGACGGACGGCAGCCCTGTGCGCATGGCCTCTACAAGGCTGCGGGGCAGGCCTTCCCACAGCGAGGTCAGCGCGAAGATGTCTCCGGCGGCCAGCAGTTCGGGAGTATCCTTGCGCCAGCCGGTGAAGATGCATGTCTTCTCAAGTCCCAACTCCCTGGCCCCGGCCCTCAGGCTGTCCAGCGACTCCCCGCCGCCGACGAAGAGGAACCTCGCGCGAGGGTGGGCCGCGGCCAGCCTGGCAGCGGCGGCCAGGAAGGCGCCCGGGTTCTTCTGCGGCTTGGCGTTGCCGATACTTACCACCACCACGTTGTCTGCGGCGAAGCCGAACTCGGCTCTCCGGGCCGCCCGCCCGGTGGCTGGATAGTTGGAGAGCTTTACGCCGCTGCGTATCAGGCGATACTGCGCCTGGCGGCCTATCCCGGCCTGCCTGGCGGTCTCCATGTTCGCCCTTGAGACGAACACCAGCGCGTCGCAGAATCTGGCGCAGAACTTCTCCAGGGCGACATAGAGGGAGCGGACAAGGAAGTTCTGCCGGGGATGGAAGCCGAAGCCGTGGAAGGTGTGGATTATTACCGGTACTCCGGCCGAGGCCGCGGCGAGGCGGCCCAGTATTCCGGCTTTGGAGGAGTGCGTATGGACCAGCGCCGGCCTCAGCTCCTTCAGCATGCTTCTCAGCTCGAAGAAGGCGGCCGCGTCCTTCCAGGGGTTTATGCTGCGCGCCAGATAGCGGGATTCTAGCAGGAGGCCGGGCGGAGCCTCTCCGTCCAGTATGCCGCCGCGGCCGGTTATTATCAGCGGCTCGAAACGGGCCCTGTCCAGGTGCGCGGCCGTATAGAGCGTGTTGCCCTGAGCCCCGCCGAAATCCAGGCGGGTGATTATGTGTACTGCCTTTTCCATCGGGCCCCTAGCGGGTCTTCCCTACCTTATATAATGGAAAATAGTGGCTCAGGATGTCCCGGTATTTCGAGCCGAGCGACTTGGCCATGCCGCGCGAGCCCAGCAGGCACAGGCCGTCCCCGTCGCCGGTGCCGATGCCGCGCAGCATGAAGAACCTGGGGTATTTCCCCTTGAAGACGGGACGGATGCTGAAGAAGGCCGAACGCACGGCGCCGGCGCCGAGCACGAAGGAGATCTCCTCCCGGCCTTCCACCTGGGCCGAGCCCGCCGTGCCGTCTATCCTTATGGCCCTTATCTTGCCGTCGGCGTTGCGCGCCAGCGGGACGATGGCCTTGATGTAGCCGACCTTCTTTATGCGGTTGACGCGGTCCTCGATCCAGCGCGGCTGCAGCAGCAGGGTCCAATAGACGTCGGAGCTTTCGGTCTTGTCCTCGGCGAGACAGAGCAGGCCGTCCGGAGGCGCTCGCAAAGTGTAGTCGTACAGGGTGAAAGGGGTAAGCTTGGGCAGCGGCCGGCCTCCATCGTTGGCGCCGGAACTGGTGAAGCCGCCGCAGGCCTTGTGCAGGGCGGCAGGGGCCAGAGCTCCGCCTGAGGAGAGCGTCTCGCCGGCGGTGTCCGCGGCGGCCTTCGCCGAGACCGAGTTCTCAGTCTGCAGACCAAGGAACGGGAGGCAGTGGGCGGAGTCGCACAGGTTATACTCGCGGCTGTCATGGGACAGCTGACGGGCCAGGCGCGTCAGGCGGGTGCGGACCACCACGGCGATGGCCTTCAACTGCTCGGGCAGACGCGAGGTGCCGGCAAGATGGGCGCTGACGGGGCTCACCAGTGTCTCGAGCGCGGTCTCGTCGATCAGCCAGAACCCCTTCTCCTTCACCAGGGCGAGCAGCTCGCCGGAGACTTCCTTGTCGGATCTGTTGATGCCGTGAGCGTCGCCGAGGTCGGGGTTCTTGATAAGTATGACGCTGCCGGGAACTTTCGGCACTATGCGGAGGCTGTTGCGCGTGGAGTGCGCCACGGAGTTCATGCTGTCCCGTATCTCGTAGATGCGGTTGGTCTCGTCGTAAGAGACCGTCCACTGCATTCCGCCCCTGCCGCCAGCCACCTGCCCCAGCCGGGTATCGATTATGTTGAAGTCGGAGACCGATATGAACCTGAAGCTTTTTACCACGGCCGGAACGCCGTTCTTGTCGGCGTAGAGGCCCAGCTTTATCTTCGCGCCGTTCTGCGGCACAGGGTGCTTATGGGCCGGCCAGGCCAGCCGCGCCCAGTAGAGCAGATCGTCCAGCTTTCCCTTCACGTACTTGCGGAACTTCCTCTCCTTCGCGGCGAAATATCCGTCCTCCGGGTCCAGGTCCGAGAGGGTGTAATACGTCTGCCAGGCCTGGGTCTGGTAGTCGGAGTCGTCGTAGAGCCCGGCGAGATCTATCTCCGCCTGGATATTGCGCGGGTCGTAGGTGAGGGCTTCCTTGATGAAGTTAAGGGCGTGAGGCCGCTTTTTGAGACGCACGAGGTTCTCGCTGATCAGCTGTGCCGCGGGGGATAGCAGATATGGATAGCGTCCGTAGACGGAGTGGAGGTCGTCTATCGAGGCGGCCGGCCCCCCCAGCTCCGCCTCCGCCATGGCCATGCCGAGGCGGGCCTGGCTGGTGAGGTCCTGGTCGGCCGTCAGGGTGAGCGCTTTCTCGAAGGAGGCCCTGGCGTCCTGGTACTTCTCCAGCCCGAGGAGGTTCCAGCCTTTCTCGAAGTGGATATAGAAATCTTCCGGTGAGAGTATCTCGCCCTTGGCGAGGTACGCCAGAGCCTCGCCGTTCTTGCCGTCCTCGGCCAGCAGCACCGCCAGGTCCCTCAGGGCCGCCGTGGCCAGCGCCTGGTCGGAGGAGCGGTAGACCACGTACTTCAACGCTCCCACGGCGTCCTCCGGCCTGCCGTCCAGCCATTGCGCGGCCGCGTCGGAGTAGGTCTTGCCTAGGTCCTCCGACTGCGCGCTCAGCGGTGACGTGCCTAAGCCCGCCAGCAACAGCGCCGCGATGAACGTCGTCATAAGGAATAAATCTAGCAATTATGCGGCCGCAATGGAAGGCCGCGCGTCCGGCGGGATCGAAAAAAATTTTGGTTTTTTTTCCGGTTTATGTATAATATTTGCACGGGCCATTAGCTCAACGGTAGAGCAGACGCCTCTTAAGCGTAAGGTTACAGGTTCGAATCCCGTATGGCCCAAAAGATTTTCTAGCAGCGGAGTAATGAGTAGTCGGCGAGTAAAGGGCGAAGGCGCGACCTCCCCGGAAACTCAGAACTCATTGCTCTTTTTTTTTCGGTTCGTTGAACACGCAGGCCGGGCCTCGGAACTCGGCCGGGATGGCGGAATCGGCAGACGCGCATGGCTTAGGACCATGTGGGTTAACACCCGTCGGGGTTCAAGTCCCCGTCCCGGCACCAGTACCGGGCGGGCCGCGCAGCGCTAACAGTGGAGGCAACATGAAGATCACGATGGTTTTCGGCGACAGCATCAAGAAGATCAAGCAGGAAGGCTGCGTGCACATATTCGGGGTCACGCTGGATCCCAAGGCCCTGGAGGAAGCTTCACAGGCCGCCGTGGTGCGTCTTCAGAGCGTAGTCAGTCTGCCCGGCTTCCGTGTCGGCAAGGTTCCCCTGGCCATGATCAAGGAGCAGTTCCCTGCTATGGTCAAGGACGAGGTCCTGGACATCGCAGCCAAATCCGCTCTGCCGGAGATAATCAAATCCTCGGAGCTGACCCCCGTCGTCTCCCCGTTGCTCAAGAACGTCTCTTACGAGCAGGGTAAGAAACTGTACTTCGAGATACAGTTCGAGTGTTCCCCGCTCATAGAGCCGAAGGGCTACGAGAAGATAGCCGCTACCCGCAAGCTGCATAAGGTCACCGACGCCGAGATCGACAAGTACATTTCCCAGGTCCGCGAGTACAACGCCTACCTGAAGCCCGCCGACGACGGCGAGGCGGCCGGCAAGTCGCACTTCGTCATAGTGGATTACGATACGTTCGAGAACGGCCAGCCCGTGCAGGACGGCTCGGTCAAGGGCGAGATCGTGGACCTCTCCAGCCCGCAGACCATCGCCGGCCTGGCCGAGGCGGTGGCCGGCGCCAAGAAGGACGAGACGCGTGAGTTCGACGCCCCGTTCGGCGACAAGAAGATGCATTTCAGGGTGACCGTCAGGGAGATCAAGCGGAAGGTCGTGCCGGAGCTGGACGAGAACTTCCTGAAGGAAGCCGGCGTAAAGACGGTGGACGAGCTGAAATCCAACGTCCGGAAGCTGCTGGAGGACGGGGCGACCGAGAAGACGGAGAAGGAGATGCTCGGCCAGCTCGAGGACGCGCTGATCAAGAACAATCCCCTCTCCCTCCCCCCCACGCTGGTGAAGGAAGAGGCGCAGGAGCTGCTGGAGCTCTTCAAGAAGCGCGCGCCGCTGGAGCAGCGCCTGCCCGACGACGCGATGCTTGAACGCCTGAAGCCGGTGGCGGAGCGCAATCTCTCCCTTACCTACATACTCCACCATATCGCCAAGAAGGAGAAGATCGAGGCGACGGACGCCGAGCTCAACGCGGAGCTCGATAAGGTCATGACCCGTCTTAACACCGAGGAGGAGAAGGCGAAGGGCAGGGAGCTGTTCGAGAAGCGCAAGGAGTACATCCGCGCGTCGATGGTAGAGAGCAAGACGATGGCGCTGGTGAAGGAAAAGGCAGTAATAAAGGAAGAGCACGTCTAGTAACGCTGGCTTTTTAGGAGGACTGATGATAATACCTACGATCATAGAGACCTGGAAAGGCGCCGGCGCGATGGTGGGCTACGACATATACTCCCGCCTGCTGCGCGACCGCATCATCTTCATAACGGACCCGGAGGGCGCGGTGTCCACCGCCTCCGCCAACACCGTGATCGCCCAGCTGCTGTACCTCGACGCCGAGGACCCGGAAAAGGAGATCAATCTCTACATCAACTCCCCCGGCGGTATGGTGACGGCGGGCCTGGCGGTCTACGACACGATGCAGTTTATCAAGGCCCCGATCTCGACGATCTGCATGGGCATGGCGATGAGCTTCGGCGCGGTGCTGCTGGCCGCGGGCTCGAAGGGCAAGCGCTACGCGCTGCCGAACGCCCGCATCATGATCCACCAGCCCCTGATCTGGGGCGGCGGCATCTCGGGTCAGGCCACCGACATCGAGATCGAGAGCAGGGAAATGCAGGAGAACAAGACCCGCCTCATCGAGATCATGGCCAAGCACACCGGTCAGAAGGCCGATAAGGTGCGCGCCGACATGGAGCGCAACTTCTACCTATCCGCCGCAGACGCGCAGAAGTACGGTATCATCGACGCGGTGCTAGAGCACCGCAAGCAGTAAGCCACGCGTCCGCGCCCGCCCGCCCCTCCCGGGGCGGGGGCGCGGCTGTTTTTTTGCGGGGGGCTTGGGTCCAGGTACGATACAATGGAAGAAACCGTAAAAAAAGAGCAGACCTTCCCGGCGGCGCTGCCCGCCATAGCCATCAGGGACGTCGTGATGTTCCCGTACATGGCCCTCCCCCTCTCGGTGGACCGCCCCAAGTCGGTGGCCGCCATCGAGGCTTCGCTCGCCGCGGGCAAGTATATCCTGGCCCTGGCGCAGAAGAAGCCTTCCGTCAACGACCCCGCCTCCGAGGACCTCTACCAGTACGGGGTGGTCAGCGTCATCTCGCAGTCCCTGAAGATGCCCGACGGCACGATGCGCGTCTTCCTCGAAGGCCGCAGGCGGGCCCGCGTCTCGAAGGTCGCCCAGGACGCCTCCGGCACCTACCTGCAGGCCGAGGTCGGGTATCCGGAGGAGGACAATGCCCGGACCCCGGAGGTGATAGCGCTGATGCGCCACGCCGTCGAGGTCTTCGAGGCCTACGTCAGGCTCGGCACGAAGATAACGCTGGACTCCTCCTCGATGCTGCAGCAGATCGAGGATCCCGCGAAGCTGGCCGACACCATCGCCGCCAACTCGATGTTCAGCCTCCCCGACAAGCAGGATGTCCTCGAGACGGAGAGCCCCTCCGAGCGTCTTGAGAAGCTGATAAAGTTCCTCGCAAAGGAAGTGGAGATACTCGACATCGAGCAGAAGATCCACACCCGCGTGAAGACGCAGATAGAGAAGTCCCAGAAGGAATACTATCTCAACGAGCAGATGAAGGCGATCCAGAAGGAGCTGCACCAGAAGGACGACTTCTCCAAGGAGATAGACGAGCTAGAGAAGCGCATCAAGGCCGCCAAGATGTCCAAGGAGGCCGAGGCCGCCGCGGAGAAGGAGCTGGCGCGCCTGTCCAAGATGATGCCGTTCTCGCCGGAGT
>DAIENX010000054.1:0-11285 GCA_027340875.1 Elusimicrobiota bacterium | reverse complement strand
CTTCGCGCGCGGGGTGAACGGGATCTCGCCCAGCAGCATCATGTTGTCGCCGGTGCCCACGATCTTCTCTATCTCGGCGCGTACCTTGCGCAGGTCGATGCCCAGGTTCTGGAACACCTGGCTGGCCACGCCCTCGGAGAGGGCTATCAGCCCCAGCAGGATATGTTCGGTACCCACGTAGTCGTGGTTGAGGCGCTTGGCCTCCTCCTGGGCTATCAGTATCACGCGCTGCGCCCTGTCTGTAAACCTGGTTCCCATTGTTCTTCCTCCGTGTTGAATAGCGGAAAATCTGTCAATAAAATAATATAACTTCGGCGAAGTATAAAAAGCCGGAGTTATATTATGGCACAAAAAGCGGGATGTTTTCAAAAATCCGCCGGGGGAGCGCTAACGCCCCCGCGGAGGGACAGGTCAGGACTTCCGTATCGGGCCGCCGTTCAGGTAGGTTTCGAGCGGCTTGCCGGAGATGCTCTTTACCGTGTCCTCCGCCATCTCCAGCGCAAGGAAACTGCCGCAGGCGCGGACGAAGGCCTGTTCCCTGTCGGTCGGCCGACGGCCCAGGCGGCGCGCGCATTCGGCTATGATCGCCTCCTGCCAGCGCCGCACCGTCGGGTCTCCCGTCATTTCACCGCTCGGACGCGGATGTGGAAGCCGTCCACCGACGTGACGTCCACGTCGGCGCCGGCCGGGATGTCGCCCGAGACGCTCTCCGCGTCCCACAGCTCGCCCTCCACCAGCACCTTGCCCTTCGGCGTCAGCGCTGTCTTCGTCAGGCCGCGCTTGTCCTTCAGGCTCTCGATGCCTGTCACCACGCGGCGCAGCTGCGCGCGCACGGCGAGCCAGGCCACCCCGGCCACCACGGCTACCAGGCCTATGATGGTGGATATCAGCATGTTCAGCGACACGGACAGACCTCCCAGTGACGGCTGATCGAACAGCATCAGCCCGCACAGCAGGATGGAGACGGCGCCACCCAGCGTCAGCAGGCCGTAGCTCACCACCTTTATCTCGGCTATGAAGAAGACGAAGCCCAGCAGTATCAGCGCTATGCCGGCGAAATTGGCCGACATGGTCTGGAAGGAATAGAAGGCCAGCACCATGGAGATGGCTCCGACCACGCCCGGCAGGATAAGCCCGGGGTTGTACAGCTCGATGAACAGTCCGGCCGCGCCGAGGCTCATCAGGATCATGGCGATGTTCGGGTCCGTGATGGTGGCCAGGAACCTCTGCCGGCGGGTCTGCCGCAGGTATTCCACGGCAGGGTTCACCGTCTTCAGCGCGCCGAACTCGCCCGCCCTGAAGCCGTCGGCCTTCACGAGGAAATCGTTGATGTCGGCCGCGATGAAATCGGCCACGCCCTTCTTAACGGCCTCTTCCGCCGGGATGGAGTCGCTCTTCACCACGGCCTTCACGGCCCAGTCCACATTGCGCCCGGTCTTCTGTGTTATCGACTTCATGTAGGCGGAGGCGTCGTTGAGCATCTTCTCGTCCATCGGGTCCGACTTCTTGCCCTCCTTGTCGCGGCCGCCTATGCCGGAAGGCAGCCCGCCGATCACCACCGGGTGGGCCGCGCCGATGTTGGTGCCTGGGGCCATCGCCACCAGCGGCGAAGCCATGGAGATGAAGACGCCGGCCGAGGCCGCGCGGGCGCCCTGCGGAGAGATGTAGACGGCCACCGGTTTTTTCGAGGCCAGCATCTTCTTGATTATCTCGCGCATCGAGGAATCCAGCCCGCCGGGGGTGTCCAGGGCGAGCACCGCCAGGTCCGCGCCGCCGGCGTCGTTGGCCTTATCTATCGCGCCGGAGAAGAACTCGGCCGCGGCCGGGGTTATGACGCCAGAGTAGGGAGCCACCAGGACGCTCCGCACCTCGTAAATTTTGGCCGGCGCCTCTTTTTTTCCAGCGGCGGCCGGCAGAGCGGCGGCCAGCAGAGCGGCCGACATCAGAAGGTTCTTTATCATAATTTCATCTCCCCTGATTATTATACATTTTGGCGCCGCGGCGGCAACCACGGCGCGTTTTTGTTAGAATGCCTGCATGCCGTTTCTCGTGATAACGTCCGGGGAAGAGCTGCCGCAGCAACAACTGCTGGCCAGGGCCCTGGCCGCCGCCGGCGGCCTGGACCTCCCCACCGCCGCGATGACGGCCCGCCACTGCTGGGGCATGCTGGGGAATTCCCTGACCGAGGAAGCCGCCGCGGCGCTCGAGTCCGTCTGCGCCGGGCTGGGCATAGCCGCGGTCCGGCTGCCCGCCGAAGGCCTGCCGGCGCTGCCGCCGCCCAGGCCGGTAAGCCGGCTGCTCCTCGAAGGGGACCGCGCTTCTTTCTTCGGGCCCGAGGGCTTCTCGGCCGCCGTGTTTCCAGAGGAGATCAGCGTGCTGGCCGCCGCACCTGTGAAGGAGGAGTTCTTCAGGACCGCCAAGACCACGGAAGGCCCTTCGGCACAGGAAAAGGCGATCCGCTTCGGGATAATGGCTGTCACCGGCCTGCCGATAGGGCTGGGCAAGAGCAAGGAAGTCCTCAAGCAGATCAGAAGCTCGGAGACCTCTTTCTATATGGACATACTGACGTCCGGGGCGCGCCTGCGCCTGGCCTCGGACGATCTCGATTTCTCGGCGCTGGGACCGAAGAAGACCTTCTCCAGCCAGGTGAACTTCAGGCTGCTCGCCGCGGCGCTTTCGGCTTTCGCCCCGCTGGCTTTCAAGAACACGGGACTGAAGGCGCTGCTGGCCGGCAGACCGCTGGCGGCCCTGCCGTACGACAGCCTCGCCGACCTGGAAAAAGAAACCCTCCGCCTTTCGCTGGCGAAGGGTCTGTCCGGGACCTGAACCGCAGCTTATCTCAGACCAGGGCCTCGCTGACCGCGTTCATGAACTCCTCCACTTTGAAAGGCTTTTCGATGAGCCGGTGAATTCCCTTGAGGCTGATATCGTCGGAAGCCGTGACGCTGCCGGTCACCAGCAGACACCTGCTTCCCTCCCGCATCTCCCCGAAGAGGCGCGCCAGCTCCGTGCCAAGCCCGTCGTGGAACTTGAAATCCGTTATCAGCAGGTCGAAGGCCGTCTCCTGCAGCAGCCGGGAGGCCTCGGCGAAACTTTCGGCCTTGAAAACGGCGTAATCCGTGACCGAGAAGATCCTGTCGTAAAGCCCCAGCATCGACCTGTCGTCGTCCGCCACCAGTATCCTGGCCTTCATTTCGGCAGCCTCCGTACCTGCGTTTCCCCCTCGTCCCTACGAACCCTATCCCCGTTATAGTGTAACTTTAGATACACTTGCGCGGAAGGGACTTTAGGCCCACGCCGCGGCAGGATTTTGGCCCTGCCGGGCTCCCGCCAATTGCTAGAATAAAGCCGTGAAGCGCATAGATGAACTATCGAAGCGCCTGGGTACCGGCGCGCTGGTATTCGCGGCCGCCGCGGCGGCGTACCTGCCGCTGCTGGCGCTGCCTTTCGTCTTCGACGACGGCATGTCCGTGCGCGACAACCCGTTCCTGCGGCATTTTTCCAGCGCGCTCCGGCTGTTCTCCCCGGATTACACCAGGATCTTCAGGAACGAGAGCTTCGAGCCGCTCACCTACGCGGTACTGATGCCGGTCGGGCGCCTGTTCGCCTGGCAGCCGTGGGGGATGCACCTGCTCTCGCTGAGCGCCCACGCCGCCTGCGCCTGGGCCGTCTACCGGCTGGCTCTCAGGCTTTTCGGGAAGAAGCGGCCGGCGGCCGCGGCCGGGTTGTTCTTCGCGCTGCACCCGGCCCAGGCCGGCACGCTGATAGCGGTGCTCTTCACCGGCACCGTCTTCTCCGCGCTGTTCTTCCTCTGGTCGCTTTACCGGTTCGTCGCCCGCGACGGACGCGACGGCGCGGGAGGCAAGCTGCTGACCGGCCTGCTTTTCGCCGTCTCGCTGCTCTTCAAGGAGCGCTCTTTCAGCGGCCTGCCCCTCTTCTTTCTGCTGCCGCTTACGCGCGACGGCGGCGGACTTAAGGAGCTGCGGCGGCGCCTGCCGGAGCTGCTGTGGCTGACAGGGTTCTGGGCCGCGGTCCTGTTCTCCAGGATACCCGTAGGCCGCGGCTCGGGGCTGGGCGCCCGTTTCCTCGACCCGGCCTGGGTGCCGGCCCGCGTCGCCGAGTACGCGAAGATGCTGGTGCTGCCGTTCTGGCTGTCTCCGGCGGCGCAGAAGGTCTCCGTGCTGCCCGGCCCCTCCGCCATGGCGGCCCTCGCCATCTGCGCCGCGGCGCTGCTCTACGCCCTGAAGCGGGACCGCCCGGGCCTCGACGGCTACAGGCCCGCGGCGCTCGGCGCCGCGCTGGCCGCACTGCTGCTGCTGCCGTACCTGAACGTCCTGCCGCTCAACGACCTGGCCGAGTACCTCGGCTCCGTCTTCGTCTCGAGCCGCTACCTGTACCTGCCGCTGGCCGGCTGCGCGCTGGCTTTTGGAGCGCTATACTCCGGACTGGAGAGATCACTGCCTTCGCGCCCGCTGAAAGCGGCCGCCGCAGCAGCAGCCGCGCTTTTCCTGGCCCTTTCCGTCTCCCAGCAGCTGATCTGGCGCAGCGACGAGGCCGTTTGGAGCCGGGCCGTGAGGCTTAACCCGGGCAGCGCCTGGGCCAACTACATGCTGGGCTCCTATTACATGCAGGAGGGCCTGACGGACAGAGCGCGGCGCTACCTGCTTCCGGCCCTCGGAATGGACCCTGACAGGGGGGTGCGAACCAACCTGCTCGGGGCGCTGGCGGCCTGCGAACTGATCGACGGCGACGCCGGCCGCGCGGCGGGCACGGCGGCTTCGGCCCTGCGGGTATGGGACGGCAACTACGACGCGTGGAACACGTACGGCGCCGCGCTGGCGTCCATAGGGAAAAAGGAAGAGGCGGTCCGGGCTTTCGAGACGGCCGCTTCCGCGGAGATCACCGGCCCCGCCCCGCTGGTGAACCTGGGCAAGCTGCTGCTGGAGCTGGGCCGGCCGGCCGCGGCGGCCGAGGCGCTGGAAAGGTCGCTGCTCAGGGAGCGGACGCCGGCGGCGCTGGACCTGCTCTGCTCCGCTTATGCCGCGGCCGGAGAGCCGCGGAAGGCGGAGCAGGCCTGCCTTGCTTCCGTGAGCCTCGCTCCGGGCCGGCCCGATGCCCTGCTGAAGCTGGCCAGGATCTATATTTCTTTGGGGATGAAGGAGCCGGCGGCGATCTGCCTGGACGAGGCCCTGAAACTGGCCCCGGCCAAAACCGGAGAGATAAGGGAACTGCGGAGCGCGGCCGACAGGATCAGAGGTCCCATTCAGGATACGCGGCGGAGCTCCGACCGTCGATAAGGCAGATGTGCCTTCGGCCGCGGCCGGCCTTTTCCCGCAGCTCCTCGGCGGCTTCCGAGAGGCCGGCGGCCCCGCTCTGCCCCCCTAACGGCAGCCCTGCCACGAAGATCAGCCCGCCGGCGTCGGCGCCGGTCCTCTTGATGGCGGCGCCGAGCTGCACGGCCTTCTTCGCGCACTTGTCGGAAAGCTTCTTGACGACGTCCCCCCCGAACCCTCCGCCGACCCAGCGCACTTCGAAAACATATGAAGCCCCCCCGCGCGAGGCCGCCAGGTCCGCGGTGGGCCGAGAGGACCTGGCCAGTGGGACGATATCCGTGAAACCTTCCAGGTGCAGGAAATCCGCCGCGCGCAGCTCCGCCAGGGCGGCGTCCAGCCGGCCCGGGGTAGCGTCGTCCTTATCGAAACCCGTGAGGAAAAGGACCTCTTCGGCGGGACAGCCGAACAAGCGCCCGGAGCGGGCCAGCAGCGCGGCCAGCGCCGGGGACAGGGAAGGGTCTTTTTTAAGGGCGGCCCGGAGCGCCGGACTCGCGGCCCGCAGGCCGGGCAGGGCGGGGACCGGTCCGCGCATTACCGACCTACGCATAAGCAGGTCAGCAGCTTTCCCGCAGCTTCTCCACGTAGGACGCGTGGAACTTCTTCATCTTGTCCACCAGCGCCGTGATGTCTTCCTTCGGCGGCAGGAAGGTGGTGCGGAAATGCAGCGTGCCCGGCTCCTGGCCGAAGCCGGAGCCCGGCACCACGCAGATGCCGGTGTTCTCCAGCAGTCGCAGGCAGTACTTGTTGTCGCGGGCCGCCTCGTACTTGTGGCGCTCCTCGGCGCTCATCGCGGCCGGGTCGGTCCCTTTCGGATGCGGCAGGTCGAACTTTACGAAGGCGTACATCGCGCCTTCCGGGATGTTCACGGTCATGCCCTCTATCTCGTTCAGGCCCTTCCCGAGTATGCCGGCCTTCTCTTTCAGGTCGCCGAGTATCGCTCCCTTCTCGGCCTCGTAGAGCTCGTAGCTCTCGTCGCCCTGACGCGGCGGCTCCACCATCAGGTAGGTGACCAGCTGGCCGTCGGTGTTGGAGCAGAGGCCTATGGACTGCAGCTTCACCAGCTCCGCGTAGACGTCGTCGGGCATATTGCGCACTTCCATGTAGCCGCCGCGGTGGCCGCACTCTCCCAGGAAGCCCTTGGAGACGGAGTGGAAGCTGAACAGCGTGACGTCCTTCTCGCCCAGCTCGTGCATCACCTTCGCGAACGAGTGGAACTCCAGGCCCGCGCCGTAGACGTTCTCCTGGTAGACCTCGTCGGCGAGTATGGCGATGCCGTGCTTCCTGGCGAAGCGGATTATCATGCCGATGTTCTTCTTCGACAGCACGGCCCCGGTCGGGTTGCCCGGGTTTATGACGGCTATCGCCACTGTGCGGGTGCCGCTCCGCCCGGCTTCCTCCAGGCTCCTCTCCAGCTCCGCCTCGTTGAGCTCCCAGCGGTTGCGTTCGTCCAGGAAATAGTTGACCTGCCTGGCGCCGTAGAGTTCCAGCGTGGCGCTGTACAGCGGGTACTGCGGGATGGGGATCATCACGCCGTCGTTCTCCCTGTTCAGCAGCAGGGTCAGCGCGGCCTGCACGCCCTTGGAGGCGCCGTCGGTGAGCAGGATCCGGTTCGGGTCGGACTCGATGCCGTCGCGCCGCCTGATGAACTCGGCCACGGCCCTGCGGATGAACGGTATGCCGGCGCTCTGGGTATAGGCCCCCATGCCGTTGGGGTTCTTTTCCAGTATCATGCGGGCGCGGCGCACCGCGTCGGCGGGAAAGGCCTTCGACGCGGAGGCGTCGTCCATCAGCGCGGGATATTCCAGCAGGCTCAGCACCTGGCGCACGAAGGTGAGGGGCCGCTGCTTCAGCGCCTGCGGGTTGCCTATGTTGCAGTAGATTATCTTCTTGCCCTGCTCCTCCAGCTCCTGCGCGCGGATGACTATGCGGCCGCGCACCGCGTAATGCGCCTTCAGGAGCCTGGAGTTCACATCGGAGAGTTTTACCATACAGGGATTATATAAAAAGCCGCGCCCCGGGAGACCGGGGCGCGCGGCGGGGGGCGGGTTCAGTAGTCGAAGTCGGCGCCCTTGGCCCCAGGCTGCGCGCCCAACTCCACGCGGGCCTTGCGCTCCTCGTCGCCGCGGTAATACCCCAGTTCCGCCTTGTCGCCGGGCTTGCGCGAATAGATGAAGCTCAGCAGGTCCTTGTCGTCGGCGACGTCCTCGCCGTCGAAACTGACCACTATGTCCCCGCGCCTGAGCCCGGCCTCCTCGGCGGGCGAGCCCTTGGCCACCCTCTGCACCATGGCGCCTTCCGGCAGGCCGTAACCGGCCTCGGCGGCGGCGTCCGCGTCGATCAGCGTCACTCCCAGCCAGCCGCGGCGGGCCGGCTTGAGGCCGAGGAAATCCTCGTAGGTGCGCCTGGCCTCGGACGCCGGTATGGCGAAGCCCATGCCGGCGAAGGCGCCGGACGGCGAGAAGATGGCGGAGTTTATGCCGATTATCTCCCCTTTCAGGTTCAGCAGGGGGCCTCCGGAATTCCCCTCGTTGATGGCGGCGTCGGTCTGCAGCAGCGTGGCGTAGCGGCGGCCCTGTATGCGCATCGACACGTCCAGCGACGAGACTATGCCGGAAGTCATCGTCTGCTTGAAGCCGAACGGATAGCCTACGGCTATGCCCCAGTCCCCGACCTGGGCCGGCTTGTCGGCGAACTTGAGGTAAGGGAAGGTCTCTCCGTCGCGGCCCTCTATCTTCAGCACCGCCAGGTCAAGGCGGTGGTCGCTGGCCGCCAGCCTGGCCGCATAGGTCCTCTCCCGGGCTTTCCCTCCGGAGATCACCACCTGGATGCGGTCGGCCCCGCTTATCACGTGCTCGTTCGTCAGCACGTAGCCGGACGGGTCGACTATCACCCCGGAGCCCAGGCCGCCGGCGTCGTAACGGTAGTACTTCTCCACCGGAACCATGTAGCCGAAGAAGAACTCCGGCTCCACCCTGCGGCCCACCTCCTCGTGCACCACCCTGACGCTGACCACCGCGGGCCTGGCTGTCTCGGCCACGGAATTGAAGGCGCGCTGCACCTTCAGCGCCTCCTCCTGCGCCAGGGCCGGCCGGCCGGCCAGCAGCAGGAAAAACGCGATAAAGATATTCCTCATTGGCTCCTCCTGTGATCAATACGGACTTAGGCCGGATAACGTTGCGTAATGGACTTCACCGGCTCGAACCCGGGCTCAGCCGCAGCTGCGCAAGCCAGGACGCGAGGACTTTCCCCGGTAAAACCTCCGCGGCCCGCCAGGGTTGCGAAATAAAAAAGGCCGCCGGGAGTTCCCGGCGGCCTTTCTCCCAGGCGGGCTTTCAGTTCAGCTCTTTGCTGATATGCCCCCAGGCCCTCTTCATCTCGGCGGTGAGCCTCTTGAGCTCCTCGCCGCCTACCTTCTCCAGCTTGGCGTAGCGGGCGGAGACGCCGTCGACTATCTTCTCGTAGTCCTTCTTGTCCAGCTTCTTGACCTTCTCTATCCTGTCCAGCACCTCGCCCTTCATCTTCAGCGTCCAGCCTTTGACCAGGTCGCGGTTCCTGGCGCCGCGCTTGCCGCCCAGGAAATAGGCCCCGAGCACGGCCAGGGCGGCGATGCCCACTCCGGCGGATATGATTTTTTCTTTTTTCATGGTTTACCCCCTTTCCTCATTTTTGTCGTTACGGAATGAATACTACAAAATAGCCGGCGGCCTCACAAAGGCCTGTCGGCGGGAGGCAGGCGCCCCCCCTCCAGCTCCCGTATCCTCGACTCCAGCTCCTCCAGCCGCTTCTCGAGCGCGGCCAGCCTGTCGCCGGCCGCCGGCGGAAGGACCGGCTGCGCCTCGGCCGCGGCGGCGGGGGCCGCGGCGCCGGAGAACAGGTGGTAGTATCTAGTCTCCTTCTGACCTGGCTGGCGCGGCAGGCGGGCGGCCATGGGTTCCGCGGAGCCGCTCAGCTGCTGGAGCAGGCCCTCCACCTCCGCGGTGGACGCGAACTCGCAGAGCCGCTCGGTGCGGGTCTTTATCTCGCCGGGGGTCTGCGGCCCGCGCAGCAGCAGCACCGTCATGACCGCGATCATCTTCGCGTCGTCGCTGCCCAGCAGGCGGCCTATGTCGTGACGGAACTTGGGCACGCGCTCTCCCGGCGCCTGCAGGCGCTCGGCCAGCCCCTTGGCTATCAGGGATTCCACGGCCCGCCCGAGGGTCTCGGTGTCCAGGTTCATGACCGGCTCCCGGCTGCTCTTCTGGTTGCAGGCCAGCAGCAGCGAGTTGAAGCTGAGCGGGTACTGCTCCTTCGTGGTTATCGACTTCTCCGCCAGCGCCCCGAGCGCCCTGGCCTCCACCGCGTCAAGCTCCATTATCATGTTCTCCTCCCCGCGCACCGGAGATATGTCCGCCTACTTGGCCGACTCTACGGCGAAAGCAAGGCCCAGCCTGGCGAACTTGATAGCATGTTCGGCCCGGCCGCCGCTCTTGTCCAGCGTGTCGTCGGCCTTGTGGATGTAAGGGTTCATCTGCTCCATGGAGGATTCGAAAGGCGTGGTGGACGGGTAGCCGTTCTTGGTCCAGGAGGCGTGGTCGGAGCAGCCGTAGCCGCATTTCAGCGTGCCCCAGGTCAGGCCGGTATAGGAGTCTATCAGCTTGCCCACGTAGTCGTTCAGCGGCTGGCTGGTGTTGTCCGAGACGAAATAGATGTCCTTCTCGGAGCCCTTGTAGTTGACCATGTCCAGGTTCATCATGGCCTCTACGTCGGCGCCCCGCTGCTTGAAGGCGGCGGCTATGTCGGCCGAGCCGCGCAGGCCGGCCTCTTCCGCCGCGTAGGCCATGAACTTGATGGTGCGGGCGGGCCGGTAGCCGCCCTTGACGAGCGCCCGGATGACCTCGCTGATGACGGCCACCCCGGAGGCGTTGTCGTCGGCGCCGGGAGCGCTCACGTCGCCGCCCCAGTAACCGGCCGTGGAATCCTCGTGGCCGCCTATCACCACTATCTTGTCCGGTTCCGCAGCGCCGCGCATCGTCAGGATCACGGACTCCTGCGGGAAGGCCTGGTGCTTGAAGGTTTCTACCGTGATGTCGGGCCTGCCCCCGGCGTACCTGGTCCACAGGTCGCGCACCCAGCGCGAGGCGTCTATACCGGTGGCGGTGCGGTAGTTCCTGTTCTTGAAGGCGGAAAGCGATTTGATGACGGAGACGATATTCCCTTCCTCCGCCAGCGGCAGCAGGGCCTTCACCCTGTCAGCCTGGTCTATAGTATAGGAGCGTGCGGGGACGGCCGGCGGCTCCTTCAGGTCCTCCAGCGCGAATCCCAGAGAGTCGTGAGCGAAGAAGCCCGGCCCCCTGCCGAAGGCCTTGTGCATCTCGCCGGCCAGGCGGTCCAGGGTCGAGGCGTCGAACTCGTAGATGGCTATGCGCTTGTTCTGTGCCACCGGGGCGCTCTTGAAGACCGCGCTGTCCAGGGCGCCCGCGGCGCTCTTCTCCATGCTGACCCAGACCGGACTGCCGGCCGAGGACGCGGCTGGCTCGGGGATAAGGCCGCCGGCGGAGGCGGCCCGTTCTATAACGGCACGTACGGACAGGCCGGCCCCGGTACCGTCAAAATCCGGGAAAGCCGCGGCCCGGGACAGGCCCGAAACGGCGGTCAGCAGCAGAGAGAGGATCAGCGTTCTCATGGTTTCTCCTGATAAAGGTCAAAGCGGCCAGCCCCAATTATACTACAAGAGTCGCCGCGGGGACTTTGGGCCCAGAAGATCAAGGGTCCAAAGGCTCTTCTGACAGATGAGGAGATTATAGGATAATCTGTTTGATGGTACAGTGCCTCCTTTCCCTGCTCCTCGTCCTGGCCCCGCGCTCCGCGGCCGCTTTCGACCTGTCTTCTTACGGCGCGGCTACGGCGGCTTCGGCCCCCGCGCCGGAAGCCCCTCCCCCCCTGCAGGCCGGCGGCCAGGAAGCTCGCGCCGCG
>DAIENX010000041.1:0-53273 GCA_027340875.1 Elusimicrobiota bacterium | reverse complement strand
CGACGAGAACGACGGGCGGGTGGTGGAGGAGCTCCAGAGGGGCTTTTATTACGGGGACAAGATACTGCGCCCCTCGCGCGTTAAGATAGCCAAGAAAAAAGCGGCGGCGGAGCCGGCGCCCGCCTGCGAAGAGCCTGAAGGCCCGGACGGGCTGCAGCCGGAAGATCTGTGAATGCGAAGCGGGTGCAGGAGATTTAATTTTAAGACTGGAGGAAACTAATATGGCAAAAATAATAGGCATAGACCTTGGAACTTCGAATACGGCGGCGGCGGTGATGGAAGGCGGAAAAGTCACCATCATCCCTTCGGCCGAGGGCACGACGCTGGGCGGGAAGGCTTTCCCCTCCTACGTGGCTTTCGCGAAAGACGGGCAGATGCTGGTGGGCGAGCCCGCCCGCAGGCAGGCCGTCGCCAACCCCGGCGGAACAGCCGCCGCGTTTAAGCGCATGATGGGCACCGACCACAAGTACAATATCGGCGGCAAGGAGTTCACGCCGCAGCAGCTCAGCGCGTTCCTGCTGCAGAAGGTCAAGCGCGACGCCGAGGCTTTCCTCGGCGACAAGGTGGAGAAGGCCGTCATCACCGTGCCGGCCTACTTCAACGACAACCAGCGCCAGGCCACCAAGGACGCCGGCACGATAGCCGGCCTCGAGGTGGTGCGCCTCGTCAACGAGCCCACCGCGGCCGCGCTCGCCTACGGCATAGACAAGGAAGGCAAGGACCAGAAGATCATGGTCTTCGACCTCGGCGGCGGCACGCTGGACGTGACCATCATGGAGCTCGGCAAGGAGGGCACGTTCGACGTGATCTCCACTTCCGGAGACACCCAGCTCGGCGGCACCGACATGGACAACGCGCTGATAGAGTACGTGGCCGGCGAGTTCCGCAAGGACACCGGCATCGACCTGACGAAGGACCCGACCGCGATGCAGCGCATCAAGGAAGCTGCCGAGAAGGCCAAGATAGAGCTCTCCACCACTATGGAGACCGAGGTCAATCTGCCGTTCATCTCGGCGGACGCCTCCGGCCCGAAGCACATGGCGCTGAAGCTCAGCCGCTCCAAGCTGGAGGCCATCGTGGACTCCATCGGCAAGCGCTGCGAGAAGTCCATCACCACCGCGCTGGCCGACGCCCAGCACAAGAGCTCCGACATCAGCCGCATCATCCTGGTAGGCGGACCGACCCGCATGCCCATAGTGCAGAAGTTCGTGGAGGAGTACGTCGGCAAGAAGATAGAGCGCGGCATAGACCCGATGGAGTGCGTGGCCTCGGGCGCCGCCGTGCAGGCCGCCGTGCTGACCGGCGACGTCAAGGACGTGCTGCTGCTCGACGTCACCCCGTTGTCCCTGGGCATCGAGACGCTGGGCTCCGTGATGACGCGCCTGATAGACAAGAACACTACGATACCGGCCAAGAAGTCGCAGGTCTTCTCCACGGCCTCGGACAACCAGCCGGCCGTGACGATACACGTGCTGCAGGGCGAGCGCGCTATGGCCGGCGACAACGTGTCGCTCGGCAAGTTCGACCTGGACGGCATTCCGCCGGCCCCGCGCGGCATGCCGCAGATAGAGGTGACGTTCGACATCGACGCCAACGGCATCCTGCAGGTGCACGCCAAGGACCTCGGCACCGGCAAGGCGCAGCATATAACGATATCCGCCCCGAACAAGCTGTCGAAGGAGGACATCGACAAGTTCGTCAAGCAGGCCGAGCAGTTCGCCGATTCGGACAAGAAGTACAAGGAGAAGGTGGAGGTCAAGAACGAGGCCGACACCATCCTCTACACCACCGAGAAGGCGCTGAAGGAGCACGGCGACAAGATCAGCCAGGACGAGCGCCTGGCGGTGGACCGCGCGATGGGCGAGCTGAAGGAAGCCCTGAAGGGCGACGACATCGAGAAGATAAAGAAGGCCAAGGACGCGCTGCTGGCCGCCTCGCAGAAGCTGGGCGAGGCCGTCTACAAGGCCGCGCAGGAGAAGGCCGGCAAGGCCGGAGCCTCCGGCGCGGGTCCCGCGCCGGAGGGGGCCAAGGCCTCCGCGGGCGCCAAGGACGACGTAGTGGACGCGGAAGTGGTGGACGAGAACAAGAAGTAAGCCGTAAGCCGTCAGCCGGCGGATAGCGGGCGCGACCCGCTATCCGCCCGCGGCTTTCCGGCCGCGAGAACGCAGGGTCCCTTTTACCTCATATGGCATCCAACGATTATTACCGCATTCTCGGCGTGGCGCGCAACGCCGGCCACGACGAGATCAAGTCCGCCTACCGGAAGCTCGCGCTGAAGTACCACCCGGACCGCAACCAGGGGAACAAGGAGGCGGAGACCACCTTCAAGGACATCAACGAGGCCTACGAGGTACTCTCCGACCCGCAGAAGCGGCAGGTCTACGACCAGTTCGGCGCGGAAGGCCTCAAGGCCGGCGCCGGCGGGCGCGGAGGCTTCGGGGGGTTCCAGGGGGCCGACCTCGGCGACATGTTCGGGGACCTGTTCGAGAATCTTTTCCAGGGCCAGGGCGGCGGCCGCGGCAGGCCCCGCTCCAGGCGCGGCGCCGACCTGAAGTACGAGGCTTCGATAACCCTGGAGGAGGCGTTCACCGGCGTGAAGCTGCCGGTGAACTTCGAGCGCACCGAGGTCTGCCAGGAATGCGACGGCACCGGCGCCCGCGGCAGGGGAGGCATCAAGAAATGCCCCACCTGCCACGGCAGCGGCCGCGTCCAGTACTCGCAGGGCTTCTTCGCCTTCAGCCAGGCCTGCCCGGACTGCGGCGGCCAGGGCGAGGTGATCTCCAGCCCGTGCAAGGCCTGCGGCGGAGCCGGTCGCCAGAAGAAGAGCGCCTCCATCAACGTTAAGATCCCGGCCGGAGTGGAGGAGGGTTCGGTACTGCGCGTTTCCGGCGGCGGCGACGCGGGCTTGCGCGGCGGGGATTCCGGGGACCTCTATATACAGGTAAACCTGAAGCACCATCCGCATTTCGAGAGGCAGGGGCGCGACCTGATCTACGACTGCCCCGTGCCGGTCTGGCAGGCCGCCCTGGGCGGCGAGACCGAGGTGCCGGTCATAGACGGCGGGCGGGTCAAGATCCGGGTCCCGCAGGCTACCCAGCACGGTAAGGTGTTCCGCGTGCACGAGAAGGGCATGCCCTCGCCCGGGGGCAAGGGGCGCGGCGACCTGCTGGTGAGGGTGAAGCTGGAGGTGCCGCACGATCTTTCCCAACGCCAGCGCGAGCTGTACGAAGAGCTGGCGAAACTGGAAGGCGCCGAGGTCCAGCCTGACAAGGAGAAGGGCTTCTTCAAGAAGATACTCGGGTGACCTGATGCCGCAATACCTTATACCTCCCGGGAATATCCGCGACGGCGAGTTCTTCGCCGGCCCCGACGAGGCCAACCATATAGCCCGCGCGGCCCGCGTCAGGGTAGGGGACGAGATAGACATCTTCGACGGGGCCGGCAGCCGCTACCGGGCCGAGATAACCTTCGTTTCCGGCGACCGCGTCACCGGCAAGGTGAAGGAAAAGCTCCCCAGCCCGGAGTATGCCACCAGGCTCACTCTCTGCTTCGCGGTGGTGGCCAGGCCGGCGCTGGAGAGCATCCTTGAGCACTGCACCGAGGCCGGCGTGGGCGTCTTTCAGCCGGTGATGGCCTCGCGGGTGCAGTTCGACCTCTTCAGCGACTGGGAGCGCCGCGCCTCCCGCCTGGAGCAGATAACGGCGGCCGCCTCCAAGCAGTGCGGCCGGGGCTTCCTGCCGCAGTTGAGGAAGCCGGAGAAGCTCGACGACTTGCTGGCTTCCGGCGGCGTGTGCGTGTTCGCGTCCTCTGGCGGCCAGAGTCCGGACGCGGCCGCGAAGGCCCTGGCCGGGGCCAGGGAGATCAAGCTTTTCGTGGGGCCCGAGGGCGGGTTCACCAAGGGCGAGCTGGACTTCGCCCGCTCCAAGGGAGCGGGCTTCATGAACCTGGGTCTTTACACGTTGAGGGCGGAAACGGCCTGCCTGGCCGCCGCCTCCGCCCTGCTCACCAGGCTGGGCTGATCATTCCCCTAATTTGGTGCGGATGGAGTTGCGCAGCAGCAGCTTCTTCTTCTCCGCCGCGGCCAGCATCGTCTTCACGGCGCTCCTGAGGTCGTCCGGCGAGATCGGCTTGTTCAGGAAGAGGTCCGCTTTGGCTTCGAGATTGCTCTTGATCCTGGCCTCGTTGGAGGAGTTGCCGGTCAGGATTATCACCGGCGTGGCACGGGTCTTGGGGTCTTCCTTTATAGAAGCGCAGATCTCTATGCCATTGGCGTCCGGCAGGCAGAGGTCCAGTATGGCGAGGTCGAACTTGATCTCCTTTATCCAGCTGCTGGCCATCTTTCCGTCATCGGCGGTTACCACCATGTAACCGTCGGCTTCGAGACAGTATTTTACGAGGTCCTGTACGGACTTCTCATCTTCTACTACCAATATTTTAGCTATAGAAACCCCTAAAAACCCTAATACTCGAATATATCATAATCTACCGGGTGTTACAATCATATTTCGGTGACACTTAACTTAAGTTACGAACGCCCGGCTCTCCGGCCCGCGGCGAGACGGTGACGTGCGGAGGGAAGGGATAGGCGGCAAAATTGTAAAATGTAGCTGCGGCCGGCGGGTGCCGGGGCCGCGCCTGGCAAGTTATGAAAGTATATTTCAAGACCGTAGGCTGCCGCGTGAACCAGGTGGAGACCGAAAGCCTCCGCGAGAAGTTCGCCGCCATGGGGCATACGGCCGCAGCCGCGCCGGAAGAGGCAGACCTGGTGGTGCTGAACACCTGCTCGGTGACGGCCAAGGCGGACCGGGACTGCCTGGCCTTCCTGCGCAGGACCGCGGCCGCCAACCCGAAAGCTTCCATTGCCGTCACCGGCTGCCTGGCCACGCTGGAGCCGGAGAAGATACTGCGGGCCGCGCCCCGGGCCTCCCTTTTCTCCAACTCCGATAAAGAGAAGATAACTTCCGCCTTCTGCGGCGGGGAGACGGGCGCGGACTTTTTCCCGGTCACGAAGTTCCACGGCAAGGCCAGGGCCTTCGTGAAGGTGCAGGACGGCTGCGACCTGAAATGCGCCTACTGCCTGGTGAACCTGGCGCGCAGCGAGCTGAAGTCCAAACCGCTGGAGGCCGCCGTTTCCGAAGCCTCGCGGCTCGTTGAAGGCGGCTTTTCCGAGCTGGTGCTCTGCGGCACCAGGCTGGGCAGATACCGCTGCCCGAAAACCGGTACGGACTTGGCAGGGCTGGTAAAGCGGCTGCTCTCCCTGAGCGGGGATTTCCGCGTGCGTTTTTCGTCCATAGAGCCCGGAGAGCTCACTCCCGGCCTGCTTACCGTGCTTTGCGCCGGCGGCGGGAAGTTCTGCGACTATTTCCACCTTCCGCTGCAGGCCGGTTCCGATAAGGTGCTCGGGGAGATGTCGCGTCCGTTCGACACGGGCCGCTACGCGGCGAAGGTCCGCGAGCTGCGGAAGCTTTTCCCCGGAGTGGGGATATACGCGGACATCATCGCCGGCTATCCCACCGAGACGGACGAGGATTTCACCGCCGGGCTCGCCTTCGTGCGCGGGCTGGGCCTTTCCGGCCTCCACGTCTTCAGCTTCTCGCCGCGGCCGGGGACCAGGGCGGCCGCGCTGAAGCCGCTGCCGCCCGGAACGGTAGCGTCGCGCTCGGCGGCGCTGCGGCGGCTGGACGGCGAGCTGCGCGCCGCCTTCGCCGCCTCGCAGCTGGGCAGAGAACTGTCCGTGCTGGCTCTCCGGAACAAGGCGGGGCGCTGCCAGGCGCTGGCCTCTAATTTCGTCAACGTCGAGCTGGAAGGCCACCGCAGGCCGGGGACCTTGTTCGACTGCAGGGTCACGGCGGCCCGCGCCGGGTGCTGCTTGGCGGAGGCCGTCCGGTGAAGAAATGTCCGTCGTGCGGCTACGTCAACCGCGGCCCCGGGGATAAATGCGCCATCTGCGGCCGGGACCTGGCAGCGGTCGCCTGTACCGCCGAGCCCGAACCGCGCCGGCGGCGTGCGGTCCCGGACCTGGCGCCCGGGCTGATACTGCTGGCCTGCGGCGCCTTCGTGCTCTACCGCGGGCTGCACCACAGCGCTGCGAAACCGGCGCTCCCTGAGCCGCGCAAGGAGACGGTCTTCTCGGCTTACGGCGGCGCCGTTTATTCGCTGGATAAGATGTCCGCCCAGCGCTTCCTGCCGGTATCCGACAAAATGGACGCGCTGCGCCTGCTTTCGAGCGAAAAGGAGAAGGTGGCCTACGCGGCGGCCAAGGCGGCCGGGTCCTGGCTGCGCGCCGAGAAGGACCCCGTAGCCTCGAGGGAGATCTTCGACAGGCTGCTGGCGGCGTCGGCTTCGGCCGTGCCGGCCGCCAGGAGCCAGGCCGCCATAGAGGCGGGCATGGCCGTGCTGCTCGGTTTCGACGCCGGCCCTTTAGAAGGGCGCATACGCGATATCAGCGCCGGCCTGGCCGCTGAAAAGGCGCCGGAACTGCGCGGCGCCGGTTTCCTGCTTTCGTCCATGGCCGGGTTAAAGGACCTGCAGCCGAAAATGCGGGAGGCGCTGGACCTGGGCCCCGGCAAGGAGGACCGGCTTTACGCCGCCTGCGCTTTGTCGCGGCTAGGGGACAGGAAGGGCTTCGTCTACCTGTCCCGCCTGGCTTCCGCCGGGGGGGGCCTCGCGGCCGAGGCGGTTTCCTGCCTCGGCTATTCCTCCCTGCCGGAGGCCGGTCCTGAGCTGAAAGCCGCGCTGAGGGGGCCCCAGGCAGAGAACGCCAGGGAGGCCCTGCTGCTCCGCGACCTCATCAGGCGTCCTTAGCGGCAGGGATTATCCCGCTTGCGAAAGCCCGACAACTTGCTATAATTAAAAAGTAACGCGCGTATATATTTATAGGCGGGGGCCTGTTTTTTATGGACGAGAAACCGGACAAGAAAAGAGAGTCTATAGACGAGATATTGTCTGACCTCAACGGCCTGCTGAACAAGATGCCGTCCATTCTCGACGGTATAAAGATGCCGGAGCTGCAGCCGGATGAGCCGCAGAAGCCGGCTCCTTCGCCGGTCCCCGCCGCGCAGCCGGACCAGCCCGGCCCGGAGCCTGCCAGGGAGTCGGACGCTGTGCCGCCCCGGCAGGACGAGGGGGATAAGACCGTCGTCATGCAGGTTTTCCAGGGACTGCCGGAAGGGGCTCCGGAGCCGGAGACGGAGCAGCCGGTCGAGCCGCCACAGTCCTCGCCGGAGGCCGTCATGCCGGAGCTTCAGCCGGAGCCTGTTCAGGAGCAGCCGGCCGAAGCGCCGCCGGCGCCCGACGCCGGCGACAAGACCGTGATATTGGAGCCGTTCTCCGCGATTTCGGTAGGCGACCAGGTCCCCGAGGCCGCGGCGCCGCCGGCGGACCAGGTCCCGCAGGAGCTGACGGCGGAAGAAGTCCCGGCGGAACTCCCTTCTTCCCGCGAAGAGCTGCCCGAGGCGGAACTCCCGCCCCTGGAGCCGGCGCAAAGCGAGACTATAGCCGAGGAGCCTCCGCAGTCCTCCGTGCCGCCGGCGCTGGAGGCGGGGCTGGAGCTGCAGGAGAAGCCTGCCGCCCTTCCGGCCTACGAGAGCACCAGGGATTTCGGCGTGCCTGACATAGACGCGCTGCTGCAGCTTTCCTCCGACGAGACTCCGGCCGGCGCGGAGCAGCCGCGGGTCCCGGAGGCCGGCGTGCTGCCGGAGGCGGTGCACTCCATCGAGGAGAGCGGGGAAGTTTCCATACAGGGATTGGGCCAGGCGGCGGCGCCGCAGCCGGAGGTGGAGATAATGGACCAGCGCGAGAAGAAAGATGAAACAGGACTTGGCGGCCGGCAGGAGCCGGCCCCCGAGCAGGTCCAGCCGGAGGAAGCGCCAGCGGCGGAGGCCGCTCCCAGTCCGTTCGATTCCTTCGCCATAGAGCCCTCTGCCGGGCAGCAGCCGCAGCCGGAAAGCGGCGGCATAGAGTTCGAACATCCGGCCGATATAGTTTCGCCTTCCGAAGGCGGACAGCCTGAGGACCGGCCGCAGGCCGCCGAGGAGACCCTGAATTTCGAGCTGCCTTCCGGCCAGCAGGAAGGCCTTGAACTCTCGCAGTCTCAGGCCGAAACGCCCGTCGCGACGGACCTTTCCGCCGGCCAGGAGCAGCCTGCCCAGCCGGAAGCCGGCGGCCTCGAGCTTTCTCCGCGCAGCGAACTCGGCGCCCAGCCGGAGCCGGCGGCGGGGGGTCTCGAACTCTCGCCTTCGCTGGAGCTGGGGTCCCAGCCTCCCGCCGCGGACGAGACCGTTCCCGGCGGTCAGGGCCTCGAGCTTGGCGCCGCGCCTGCCGCGGCCGGAGAGACTATTCCGGGCGGCTCCGGCACGGAGACGGGCCCGGTTTTCGGAGCGTCCGGAGACGAGACGCTCGTGGCAGCCCCTCAGCAAGGCTCCTCCGGGGAGGAGGAGAAGACCGTAATATTCCAGGCGCCCCCTTCCGGCACGTCGAGGGCGCAGGCCGGAGACCTTACCGGCCTGGCGGCCAAGAAGGCGCCGGACGGCATCCCGGAGGAGAGGGTGCGCTCGCTCATGTTCCTGTACTCCCAGGAGGACAAGGCCCTCTGCGCCACCATCCTCGCCGAACTGGACTCCATCTGCCTCAAGTCCGCCACCAAGCCGATGTTCGTCAGGCGCGCCTCCGTGGCCGAGTGCGATCCGGACGTGAACCCCAACCAGGTGCTGCAGTCCCTAACCGAGAGCAAGGCGCACGGCCTGATCTGCGTCGGTTCCGTCCCCCAGGACAAGGTCTACGAGCTGGAGAACGTGTTCAACGGCGCGGGGGCTTTCTTCCGGTTCTATGATTCTTCCAGTTTCAGCCATTCCGCCGCGCTGGACCTGGTCACGGACCTGATAGTCCGCTGATTATGCTCAAAAAATGGGACGTGGCCCCGGCGCCTACCGATAAGAACCCAAGTCGTCATAAGCTCCTGATAAAAGGAGACATGAAGGACATTTTCCTCATCGTGAAGAAGCTGGGCAGCCTCTGTTCCCGCCCGGAGAAGACCACCGGGGATTTCAACTTCCTCATCTACCTCTCCAAGCTGGAGATGGACACGATGAAGAAGCTAAAGGCCGTGGCGGCGGAGCTGAGCTCCGCCAAGGAAGAGGAGTTCCCAGAGGAAGCGGTCCCGTTCGAAGCTCCGAAGCCGAAACTGAAGGCGGAAGCGCCGGCTCCCGCGCCTCCTAAGCCGGCGCCGGCTCCCGCGCCCAAGGCCGAGCCTCCGAGGCCGGCACCGGCGCCAGCCCCGGCTCCAGTTCCCAAGGCCGAGCCTCCGAAGCCGGCCCCCGCTCCCGCCCCGGGGCCGGCCATGCCAGCGGCCTCGGCCCAGCAGCCGGATTCTCCCGCGGTCACCAGGCCCCGCGGCATGTTCGTGCCTTCGGCCTCGCCCAAGCAGAAGCCGCAGGAAGCTCCGGTCACCGCCCAGCAGGCGGCGCCCCAGGAACAGGCCGTCTCGCCCTCGGTTTCCGCCCGCATCAGGGCGAAGTGGTCGATGGAGCTGCCGCTGATCCCCACCTACAGCTTCCAGACCCTGATAGCCGGCTCTCACAACCGCTTCGCCCATGCGGCTGCCATGGCGGTGGTGGAGAATCCCGGCGTCATCTACAACCCCCTGCTGCTCTCCGGTCCCCCGGGCACGGGCAAGACTCATTTCGTCAACTCCATCTCCTACGGGCTGGCCGCGTCCATGGGCCAGAACAACATCTTCGTCACCGACGGCATCAAGCTCTCCAAGGGCATAGAGATGGCGGTCAAGGAAGGCTCCATCGGCCGCCTGGAGGAGTTCATCGCCGGCATCAAGGTGATGATCATCGACGACATCCACCTGCTGATGGTCTCCGAGACCAACAAGAAATACCTTTCCAAGTGGCTTGGGGACTTCCTGGCCCAGAACAAGCAGCTTGTACTTACCTCGGTCTTCCCGCCCAAGGCCCTCGCCGGGCTGGAGGAGTCGGTCGGTTTCGAGTTCACGCAGGGCTGGATGGTGGACCTCAAGCCGCCGGCCGCGCAGGCCTACAAGAGCGTCATCGCGCAGCTGATGCAGGGGCTGGACGTGAAACTTTCAGACCAGGAGATCACCGACGCCTTCGCCGGCTCCATGATGCCGTTCAACGACGCCGCGAAGACGCTGGACGACATGAAGAAGCTCGAGAGGTTCATCGTGAACCCGATGAACAGCCTTTCCCACGCCCAGCTGCTGGACATGCTGCTCGGCCTGACCGAACCCGCCGTCTCCGGAGAGGTGACCGAGGAGGATGCTCGCCACGCTTCTGCCTGGCAGCCCTCCAGGCAGGACTCGGCCTGGTTCAAATGGGGCCTGTTCTATCCCAAGGGGATGCCCCGGGAGGCGCAGTTCCTGCTCTATAATCTGCATGAGAGGGCCAAGGAGCTGCGCCTCAACACGGAGTGGAGCCAGGTGTTCATGGAGGAGTACAACCCGGACGAGCTCTACGGCGTTCCGTTCAAGATAGCCAATTTCGCCAGCGAGAAGAGTGTGAACGGGGCCATGATCCTGGGCCCTCAGCCCAGCTCCGCGCTTGGTTCTCAGGAGGCCGAGTTCAGGCATATCACCTTCAAGATCCTGGACAGCTTCCTGGTAAAGGGCGCCTGGCTGCCTTGCGGCAGGATCAAATCCAAGGCCGGCTACGTGAAGATGCTGATGGACCTTGTCTGACGCTATGACCGGGGAACTGATAGGCGCGGCGGTGCTGGGAGCGGCGGGCTCTTTCGCGGCCTACTGGTACCTGAAGTTCCGCGAGGTGCTGCCGAGGGAGGGCGCGCTGCGCTCCTCGCGGAAGGCGCTCGCCGACTTCTCCTCTTTCGCCAAGGAGACCGCCGAAAGGGCCTACTCCCCGGACCAAGCCGAGCACTACGGCGATATCACCAATTTCTATCTGATCAAGCTGCACAAGGCCTTTCCGGACGCCTCGATACTGCTGTTCGAGAAAGGCAACGGGCAGTGGAAGCTGGTCAATTACCTGAAGCATTTCAACGCGGAGCCCAAGCTGCTGCCCTCCTACAAGTGGGAGGCGCTGGACCGCTGCTCCTCGGAAGGCGAGCTGCTGCGCCTTGACGACGTGCGGGGGCCAGGCTCGGCCGAGGTGGCGGAGCTCTTCTCCATCTTCGACATCGGGGCGGCGCTGGCCTGCCCGTTCAGCCCCGCCTCCGGCTCGGCGGAGCGTATACTGCTCTTCGGCGCGCCGCGTCCCGATCCTTTCGACGACGCCCAGCCCTACGTGCGCTTCGTCGCCTCTCAGCTGGGCTCCATCTCCAGGGTGTTCGACAAGGTCTTCTCGCTGCGGAAGGAGACCGACCACCTGAAAGAGGAGCTGAACGCGGTCGTGAAGGAACTGGATGTGGCGGGCTCGAGGCTGATCCAGCGCGCCAGGGAGCGCAAGGCGCTTTACGAAGTCGTCACCCGCGTGGCGGGCCCCGGCGGCGGGGACGCGCAGGGCGGCTGCGCGGCCATCCTGAACATCGTCGCCAAGATGGTGGAGGCCGACGTGGTCGCCTGCCTGCTCTTCGACGAGGCCAAAGGGGAGCTAACCGTAAGCCCCGGCGCCTACGGCATTTCTGACGCGGAGCGGATGTTCTACAGCATCCCGCTCTCCAACCACGGCAGCGCCTCGGTGAGGACCTTCCTGTCGCGGAAGCCTTTCATTTCCCCGGACGCCCAGGACGATCCCGACGTGATAACCCAGTACGCCAAGCTCTGGGAGATACACTCCCTGATGATAGTGCCGATCTCCCTGCGCGAAAGGATCATCGGCGTGATGCGGGTCGGCAGCAAGCGCAAGGATTTCTTCACGCCCGACCAGCTCGAGTTCCTGTCTATAATCGCCGACGAGCTGGCCATCATCATCGAGATGTTCACGCTCTATGAGAACCTCTCGAAGACCGCCAATGAGCTGGCCCAGCTCAACAAGATCAAGGACGAGTTCCTGGCCACCGTCAGCCACGAGCTGAAGACCCCGCTGACCACGATAAAGGGCTTCATCTCCGTTATTCTCAGCGGAGAGGTGGGGCCGCTGAACGAGCAACAGTCCCATTTCCTCGGCATCGCGGACCAGTCCGTGAACCGCCTCAGCAGCCTGATCTCCAACCTGCTGGACCTTTCCAGGCTCAACGGCAAGGTGGAGATGGAGATGCAGAACGTGGACATGTCCGAGGTGGTCAGGAACTCCGTCTCGATGATGATGCTGAAGGCCAGGGAGCACGGGGTGGAGCTGCGCTACGGCGCGCCCAAGCCGCTGCCGCCGGTGCAGGCGGACACGCGGTGGATCACCCAGGTGGTGGACAATCTGATCATAAACGCCATCAAGTATTCGGGCAAGGGGGCCGCGGTCAGCGTCAGCAGCGTGGACAAGGGCGAGGCCGTCGTGATCTGCGTGGAGGACACCGGCCCCGGCATCCCGCCCGAGGAGCAGAAGCTGGTCTTCGACAAGTTCTACCGCGGCAAGGCCGGCGCGAGCCAGGTGTCCGGCACGGGCCTCGGCCTCGCCATCTCCAAATCGGTGGTCGAGAAGCACGGCGGCAAGATCTGGCTGGAGTCCAAGCCCTCTTCCGGCTGCCGGTTCTGCTTCGCGCTGCCGGTAGCCAAAAGCAGGAAAGAGGCCTGACCCGTCCTGACACTGGGGGAAGCATGAAAAAATACTCGCTGCTGTTGCCAGCTCTCATACTGTCCGCCGCCTGCGCCCACGCGCCGGCCCCGGCCGCTTTGGGAGGCTCCCCCGAGCCTATCTCCGCAGAGGGCTCCGCGCCGCTGGACGGTCCCGGCGCGGCCCGCGAGCGCGCCTCGCTGGACGCCCAGCGTAACGCCGTGCTGAGGGCCGCCGGCCTTTTCATGGAGGAGTCGGCGCGGGCCGGCAGCCGCGAGCTGCTGGAGATAGGCCTGCTGAAGACGCCGCAGCTCTACGTGGCCAAGGCCAGGGTGCTCTCCGAGCTGCGCGACGGGGATTCCGTCCGGGTCGCAGCCCGCGTCTGGATACGGCTGGACAAGCTGGTCTCGGCGCTGCGCGGCATGAAGCTGGCAGGCCCGGGCGCGGCCTCGGCCGAGGCGGTCTTCGCCCAGCGCGGCCCAGGCGGCAGGCCCTTCTATTCCGCTTTCAGCGAGGCGTTCTCCAAACGCTCCCAGTTCAGGCTCAGGGAGCTGAAAGCCGACGAGCCGCTGCTCGCCGGCCCCGATACCGGCCTGGTGGAGGCCGCCGCCGCAGACGGCGCGGACCTGGTCCTGGTGGCCGTCAGCTCCGTCTCGCAGTCGGCCTCCGGGCTGGGTACCGGCTTCTATCCCTCCCGCGCCGACGCCGTCCTCAAGGTCTACGACCCCGCCGGCGCCGAGCTGCTCTCTCTTTCCAGCCAGGCCAACGCGGTGGAGTCCACCGCGGCCGCCTCGGCGGCCAAGGCGCTGGCCTCCGCCGCGGACATGCTGGCGCAGGAGGCGGCCGTCCGCACGGCGCGCCTGAACGACAAGCCCGCGCCCGTGACGATCAAGGTCGTCGGCGTCGGGAGCCTCGACAGGCTGGAGCGGCTCAGGGACCAGCTGCAGGGACCCGAGCTTTCCGGCCTGCGCGTGGAGAGCTTTTCCGACGGCAGCGCCGTCCTTTCGGCGGTGCCGGCCAGGAGCGACCTGCACGAGATGGCCAGCGCGCTGCTCCGCACCGACGCGATGGGCCTCGAGCTGGAAGGGGTGGGGCCCGGGCAGGTACTCTTCTCCATTCCCAACTGACGCATGAGGTTCAGGAACGCCGCCCTGCTTCTGTCCGCCGCCCTGCTGGCCGCCTGCGCCGGCGGCGGAGGATATCTGGTGTCCCCTTCGCTCAGGGAGGCGGCCGACCTGCGCGTGGCGGTGCTGCCGTTCGACAATCAGACCACGGACGTCAACGCCGACGAGATACTGCGCAAGCTGGCCGAAGAAGGATTCTCGAAACGCGGTTACGCCCCGCTGGCCGGGGAGGACGTGGACGCTAAGCTCTCATCGCTCGGCATCTCCGAAGGCGGGCAGCTGCCGGCGGTTAAGCCGGAAGAACTGGGCAAAGCGCTGGGGACCGACCTGCTCTGCTACGGGGACGTGGAGGATTTTACGTTCCAGAACCTGGGGTTCGTGGTGCGCAAGAACGTCAAGCTGCACCTGAAGCTAGTGTCGGCCTCCACCGGGGAGACGCTTTATGAGGGCACAGGCTCCGGCAAGGACGTAAAGGTCTATCTGGACAAGGAGCAGGCCAAGGCGGCCTTCGTTGAACAGCTGGCCGTGAAGCTGGTGCAGAACATTTTCAAGACCCCGCTGAAACGCGAGGCAGAGACGGCGGCGTGGAACGCGCTGGACCGCCTGCCCCGCCGGTAGGGAGACAAGGAGGAATACTATGAGGAAACTAATGCTGCTCGCCGCCGCGGCCGTGCTGGCCGGCGCCTGCGCGCCTTCCAAGACGGTGAAGACCCAGCAGGCGCTGAGCGTCAACGAGACCAAGAAGGTCAAGTCCGACTTCACCGGGCCCAAGCGCCGCATCGGCGTGGTGGAGTTCGAGAACAAGTCCGCCTACGGGCAGGGCCGCCTCGGCGGCGCCGCTTCGGACATACTTATAACCGAGCTGGTCAAGTCCGGCAAGTTCATCGTGGTGGAGCGCGACAAGCTCAACAAGATCATGGAGGAGCAGAAGCTCCAGTCCCAGGGAATGACCGACCCGCAGACGGCGGCCAAGGTGGGCCAGATACTAGGCCTCGAGGCCATAGTGGTCGGCTCGGTGTCGCAGTTCGGCGTGAAGAAGGAAGGGTCCGACTACCTGCTGACGCAGTCCAAGCGCCAGGTGGCCGACGTGACCGTGGACATACGCCTGATAGACGTGCAGAGCGGCCAGGTGATACTGGCCGATTCCGGCAAGGGCATGGCCAAGAGCACCAAGGCGTCCTTCCTCGGCATGGGGACCAAGGGCGGCTACGACGAGACCCTAGAGGGAGAGGCGCTGCGCGCCGCGGTGGTGCAGTTCGTCACGAACATCGCCAGCCAGCTAAACAAGAAGCCCTGGTCCTGCATGATAGCGGACGCCTCCGGCGACGAGATGTACCTCAACGCCGGCCAGGATTCCGGGGTGGAAGAGGGGCTGGACCTCGACTGCTACCACCAGGGCGCGGAGATACGCGACCCGCGCTCCAACCTGGTCATAGGCCACAGGGAGCAGTACATAGGCCGCGCCGAGGTGGACCGCTACTGCGGCGACTCCGGCGACTGCTCGATCGCGAAGCTGACCAAGGCCGCCGGGCCTTCCCCGAAGGCCGGCGACATCTGCCGCCTGGCGAAATAGCGGTTCCCGGACCGCCCCGTCAGGCGATCGCTGAAAAGTCCTATCAGTCTTTGGCCTATCGCATCTCAACCCAAAACAAAGCCCCGCATAATGCGGGGCTTTGTTTTTAGAACCTTGCTTTCACTCCTCCCAGGGTCTGGGAATAGTACATGGTAATGCGACCGCCGTCACCGCCAAGCCTCATTTTCTGGTAATTATATTCTATAAACAAGGCCAGGTTTTTATGAACGGCCGCATCTATTCCGAGACCGCTTTTAAAGCACGGGCCCTTATTTTTCCAGCTTTCTTTGACAGTATTGAACAGCACTCCGTCTTCCCATTCTCTCACGGAATAACTTTCCGAAAGGAAAGCCCTTCCTATGCCGCCAAAAACATAAGGCGAGAAAGAAATCTTTTTCAGGATAATCGGAACTCTGACCTTCAAATTCGCGGAATAGTTGGAAATACCCACCTCGTCACTCCACTGATATTTCTCGTGGTAAAGGCCGACCATATACTCTCCGCTCTCGCTTTTTCCGAAGCTATTAGCTTCGGAATATTCTCCCTGAACTTCCACGTATTTATTCAGAGAATAGCCGGCTCTCAGCACTAATGCAGAGCTGTTATGAAGTTCGGATTTGCCGTTTTGAACGATTCCGAACCCATAAGCATTTCCGAATCCGAGCAGGATGCTTAGTTTTGAATCCTTTTCAGCCGCCACGGTTTCCTTGTGTGCTTCGTCGGGAAGATGGGCGTTTTTAAGGAAGTCATGGAACTCAGCGTCGCTTAACGTCTGCAAAGGAGTCTCCTGCCCGTTCCCCTTGAGGGTGAAGACCAGAGGGAGTGCGAACATCAGTATAACTACCCGTAGCTTATTCATGATTGCTCATAAAAATCAGGACTGCCGTGAGGACAACGTATAACAAACTCCCTCCCGGGGCTTTAAACCGGCGAGGGAGTTCGTTCTGTGTGCTGAATTGCCAGGATCAGGTCTATTTGCCGAATTTCCAGCCAAGCATGATCGTGGCGTTCGCGCTCTGGTTGTTCTTGATGTCCCACTTGATGCCAAGCGTATCGGTTATTGTTTTCTTGGCTACAATGTTTTGCCAGCGAACTCCAAGCCCGGCTACGATAGAATCGGTGAGATTCCCTTCAACACCGGCTCCTAAGGTTAAGGCGGCGCCTGAAATGCTGGTATCGTAATTGTCGCGCCATTCCGTGGTAAGAGTATCGCTCCAGACTCCGCTGTTGATCGGCTTGGTTTTCGCGGAAATGTCCGTTTTGCCATATCCCGCGCCGGCTAAGAGATAAGGATAAAATCTTTTTTCCGGGGTCAATATGCAGCGCACGACCGCCTGCATGGTCACAGCCGAAGCGCTGTTCTGTATTTTGGCCGCGTGGGACAAAATTTCATGATCCTGGCCCTTGAAAGATGAACTGGCAAATTCCGCGCCGATTCCCCAGGCAGGGGAAAATTGATAGATATACTGTCCGCCTATGGCCAGACCGCTTTTTACGGCGGTTTCATTTTTTCCGCCGAGGTCGGTCATGTCCGTTTTGGTAATCGGAATCGCGGCTCCGGCATTGATGTTAATGAACTGCTGTCCTTTTTTTACCTCAGCGCGTCCTATATTTGCACAACTAATTATTGCGATTCCCATAAGAACCGAAGTAATGCTCTTTTTCATTTTGTTCCTCTCCTGCTATTTGTTCGGCGCTTCTTGTCTTCTCGGTCGGTTTCTATTCCGAACCTAGTTCGTTATTGTCTTATTCAGCGCGTTTTTGAATTCCGCAATTCGCTTATCCGCTGCTTCCTGCCCGCCGCTTCCTAAATTGCCGGAGAGAGTGATATTGATGTTGAGTGTTTTATTGTCTTCACCGACAGTTATGTTGATGGTAGCGCTGCTGTATTTCCCCAACAGAAGTCCGGAACCCATTGAAGACTGTGAGGCGAAACTGACATTCCTGAATTGCCTGTTAAGCCCGGAAACGCGGTATCCTAAGGATTTTGCGGTTTTTGAAAGGACATCAAAGATATCGGTCCTGGGGGCTGGAAGTACAATCGTGTCCGCGCCCTGGAAAGTCTTGGTGCTGCTAAAGTGTCCGGGTGCTAGCAAGCAGCCGCACAGCCCAGCCATCGCCATTATTAAAGCGCCCATCGTTAATTTCTTCATTTTTCCTCCCGTGCTTGTCCGATTCCTAACTACAGGGTTTTATACTAATAACTACAACTATAAGTCAATAATAATATTGACCTGCAAATTATGTCCGCCGCCAACTCTTCTCTTCTACAATTACTTGCTGCCGGGACGGCAATAAAAGGCGGAGGTTCTGATGCGCAAGGACATACATTCAATCGTGGGGAACCGGATACGGGAAGAACGCCAAAGGGCCGGACTTACCATGGAAAAACTTGCCGAGCTGGCAGGGATCAGCACGAGTTTTGTCGCCTATATTGAGACCAAGGGGAAAAAGGCCAGCTTGGAAACCATCGAGAAGATCTCCAATGCGCTAAGGCTCCCGGTGGCGGATCTCTTCCGGACAATGCCTGCGCCAGAGAAAGATTACATTTATAACGCCGCCCAAAGCTTCGCCCAACTGATCAGGGACAAAAGCCAGGATGAGATCCGCGCCGCCCTGGATGTGGCAAAAACGACTTTAAACAGCATCTCGGGCGCGAAGGGAAAGCGGAAGTAACGCCGCTTATACAATTCCTGAAAAACTGTCTTTGTCATCCCGGCAAGTCGTCTTGCCGGGCGGACCGCTTTGTATGCGGCAACTGGAGGAGGGAAGGCTTTTGCGGAAACTCCATGCCGGACTGCCGCCGGAATGTCTGCGGTGGCATGGAGTGGATACGTCGGGCTAGTCTTGAATGCAAATCTCGAAGCAAGCATTTGCGGATTCAAAAAATAGTGTTATAATATCCCGCGATATGAAAACACTTGTTTGGGTTGCGATATTTATTTCGACACATATAGTATTCGCGGGGGCGCAGCCGAATATCGATAGTTCGACGGTGCCGGCGACCCGCCAGGGGCTTTCCACCTCGGTCCAGGGTGTGGATGAAACAGGATATATTTCCGCGTCAGAATTCGAGCAGATCCTAAATGACGCCGAGAATACATTTAAGAAGGCAAAACCTGGCGGCGGGAATAAGTTTATAGATATCACGGTCGGGATGATTTCAAAAAAAGTCCGTGAGAATATAAAATTCAGTGATTATGTCCGGACCCATCCTGATCAGGCTATAAGGATCCTTGATAAAGAAATCGAGTTGAACGGGAATAACATAGACGCGCGCAATTGGAGGGCGACGGCTTATCGGGAAAAATGCGCGGGGTTTAATGCGAAATGGGGCGTGAATCCCGAAAAGAAAGTGTTTTGTGAGAATGCGCTGAAAGACTTCGGTAAAGTCGCCGAACTGTCCACAAAAGATACGATGGGGCCCGGCTACACTCCTTTAAAATCGGAGGCGTACCGGCAGAAGGGTATGCTTTACGAGAAGATGGGAGAACAGGAGAAAGCATTGACAGCATATGCAACAGGGTTGCAATTTGTGAAACCCGGGTTCGGGAACTTCCTGTATCACAATAGATCTTCGTTGTTGATTGAAATGGGGAAATATGAGGAAGCCGTAACGGATCTTAAATCTTTTCTAAACGCCCATGTCGAAAAATATAGCAAGAAGGTGCTTGCTTTTTCTCCATGCAAGCATCTTTTTGAGAAAGGATATTTCGTGGACGGCTGTCCCGATAAGGAAATACTGCAAAAGAATGATTATCACTCATACAATAAATTGGTGTCGGAAGAAATGAGGAAGCACGACGAGGAAATGAAGAAGCAGCGGGAGGGAAAATGAAACTACTAAAGTCTGGCCTTATATTCGCCGTCTGCATGGGCGGTTTGACGTTGCTTCACTCTGAGTGCATAGATGAAACCACCACTACGACCTATGGAGAGGAGATGGGGTATACGGTATGTGATACATACCATGATGGGAATTGCATTGATTTCCATTGTGTCCTGAACGATTATTCAGACGATAGCGTGATTTGTCATCGGTCAGCAGATATAAAGGAATGTAAAAATTGGGACGTAGATACGACGAATTCTGATCCCAGGCCGACTGAAGAGGTGTGCTGTAAATTTGATATTACGGATGCGTCATGCGAAGATACATGTACAACCCGTACAGTAGGGTATAAGAAAGTTCATCGTGAATGTACGTCTCTGGTTTATAATTAACAAGATATAAAAGCATATCTGTTAACAAAAAGGGCCGGCTGCCTGATGTTCAAGGCAACTGGCCCTTTCTGTTTGGGCCATCCCAAAGAAATTCCCCGATCTTCGTCTTTCCGCGCGCGCTAATTCGATGTAAATACTTTTTCTTCCCGACACGCCCTTGACGGGTTCGCCTGCTAGGATATCCGTGGGTAAAGGGGGGACTGATGCTGGCGAAAATACTCACGCTCGGGATAAAGGGGATAGACGGCTTTCCGGTGCTGGCGGAGGTTTACGTGGCCAGCGGGCTGCCGGCGTTCTCGATAGTCGGCCTGGCCGATACCGAAGTTAAGGAATCCAAGGACAGGGTGGTGGCCGCCATCCGCAATTCCGGCTTCGACTTTCCTGCCAAGCGCATAACCATCAACCTCTCTCCTGCCGAGGTCCGCAAATGCGGCACGCATTTCGATCTGCCCATAGCGTTGGGAGTATTGGCGGCCTGCGGCAAGCTGAAAGAAGCGGAAGAGAGGCTGAAGAGCACCTTTTTCGTCGGTGAGCTGGCGCTCGACGGAGAAATACGGTCCGCGGCCGGGCTGCTGCCGATGCTGCTCTCTCTTTCCAGGGCCAAGGGCGCCTCCGCCGTGGTGCCCTCGGACAACCGCGCCGAGGCGGGGGTATCCGGGGTGAGGGCTTTTTACGCTCCGGACCTGCGGGCTCTCGTGGCCGCGCTGAACTCGGGCGAGGGCCTGAGGTCCTGCGCCGGGGAGGATGGAGGGGCGGAGGAGCCGCCTGCCGAGCGCGGGGACTTTTCCGAGGTGCGGGGGCAGGCTTTCGCTAAACGTGCGCTGGAGATAGCCGCCGCGGGCGGTCATAACGTGCTTATGATGGGGCCTCCAGGGGCCGGCAAGTCCATGCTGGCCAGAAGGTTCTCCGGCATAATGCCGCCGATAACGAACGAGGAGGCCCTGGAGGTCACGAAGATATACTCGGTCTGCGGGCTGACGCGGGGAAGGCGGCTTATCCCGGCAAGGCCTTTCCGCGACCCGCACCACACCATCAGCGACATAGCGCTGATAGGCGGAGGCTCGCGGCCGCGCCCGGGAGAGGTCTCGATGGCGCATAACGGCGTGCTGTTCCTGGACGAGCTCGCGGAGTTCTCGCGTTCCAGCCTGGAGGTGCTGCGTGAGCCGCTGGAGTCATTCCAGGTGACCGTCTCCAGGGCCAGGGAGAGCGCCCGCTTCCCGGCGAGATTCACGCTGATAGCGGCCAGCAATCCATGTCCTTGCGGCTTTCTGGGTCACCCGGACAGGGAGTGCCGCTGCTCTCCGCTTCAGGTACAGCGTTACCGCGGCAAGATCTCCGGTCCGTTGCTGGACCGGATAGATCTGAACATACAGCTCTCCCCGGTGCGCTATTCCCACTGGGCGCGGCCAGGGGAAGGGGAGCCGTCATCGGTAATACGCGAGCGGGTAGTGGCGGCCAGGAAAATACAGTCCTCCCGCTTTGCCGGCAGCAGGACCACCGCCAACGCGTTCATGAGCGCGGCCCAGATAAGGAGGTTCTGCCGGCTGCCGCCCGGAGGGGACGAGGTGCTGGAGACCGCGATGAACAGGCTGGGGCTTTCGGCCCGCAGCCTGGACAAGATACTCAAGGTGTCGCGCACCATGGCGGACCTGGAAGGCGAGGCGGATATACGCAGGGAGCATCTGGTGGAGGCCATGCAGTACAGGAGCTTCGACAGGGCTCAGGCGCAGGACTGAAAAGACCGCGCCCAGCGCTAAAATATTCGCCCGGGGCTCGTATTTTTTGACATAATAAGTTATATTCAATATCTGCGCACAGGCGGGAAGCCCGCCGGCCGGGAATCGTGATTCCTGCCCGGCAGCGGGCCTTATACGGAGGCGGTAGATGAAAAGAACAGCGTTATTTTTCCTGATTTTCGCGGCTCCTGCCGCGCTCTTCTCCCAGCAGACGAAGCTGACCGAGGTTAAGCTCGACGAGCCTGAGAAAGCCGCCACGGATACCGTTAAGGCCGCAGCCGATGATAAGGTGACCGTTATTGAGCCAGTGGTGCAGCCCGCCAAGACGAAAGCGAAGCCCGCGGCCAAAGCGCCAGCCTCTGCAACCACGAAGGCCGGCGACGCCAAGTCCCAGGCCGCCGCGGACTACGCGGCCAAATATCTGCATGTCAGCCCGGACAGCCCTGTGGTGGGCCGCAAGGAGAGCGCCGCCCCCCAGTCCAAGGCCGCCAGTCCCCAGTCCAAAGCCGCCGCCGACTACGCGGCCAAATATCTGCACGTCAGTCCTGACAGCCCCGTGGTGGGCAGCAAGGAGAGTTCCGTCACTCAGCCCAAGGCTGCAGCCCCTAAGTCCAAGGCCGCCGCAGACTATGCGGCCAAGTATCTGCGCGTCAAGCCCGGCGCCAAGGTGGTCGGCGCCGCCGGACCCGTTCCCGGAAAAACGGCCGCTCCGCGCGTCATGCCGGCCGTCGCCGCGCCCCAGGCGGAGGGCGGTTTCCGCGTTCTGAAGAGGCACGTGATAGTGCCCGGGGACACGCTCTGGGACCTGGCCGCCAAGTACTACAACAATCCGTTCATGTGGGGCCGCATCTATAACGCGAATTTCAGCACGGTCTCCAACCCTGACCGCATCTACCCGAAGAACGAGCTTGTTATTCCCGACATCAGCGAACTCCTCATCCCTTATCGCACTCCGGAGGTGGCTTCCGCGGACCTCACCCCGGAGGAAGGCGCGCAGGAACCTGCTCCGGCGCCATCCCCGTCCGTCTCCGCGGTACGCGCTCCGGCCATGCCGTCGGCCGACGAGGACATCCCCGACCTGGACAGCAACTATCTCTCCGAGGAGATGCCGGAGGACCAGAAGGAATGGTCCGACGGGGTCAAGGTGGTCCCGGACAGCTGGACCGAGGACGGGGTGGTCACCGCCAAGCTGAAGAACGACGACGATTTCCTCGAGGACGGCATCTCCTCCTCCGGCGAGGTGCTCGAGATCTCCATGGACAGCTCCGGCCTGGTCCGTCCCGGCGACTACCTGAACGTATACCTGCGCGGAGCGGACGCTTTCGACAAGGAAGGCAACCGCATCGGCCGCGAGCTGCAGTACGCCGGCACCGCCGAAGTCTTCAGCGTCGACGACACCGACGTGAAGGCCAGGATACTGGACGCCACCACGGCCATTTACAAGGATTACGTCGTAAAGAAGAAGTAAAGCGCTTCGGGGGGAGCGTATGGGGGAGCGTGCCGGCGAAGAGAAGCTGGCTAGGATCAGGCTGAATTTTTTCGCCTGCCGCAGGAGCGACTGGCTCCTGCGGCTGGTGGACCTTTACGGCGGGGCGGCCGGGCTTCTGGAACGGCCCGCCGCGGAGATAGCGGCCGAGGGCGGGGTAATGCCGGAAACGGCGGAGCGCCTGCTCGCCCAGTCATCGGCGGCAGACCCGGAAAGGGAACTGCTGGCCGCGGAAAGAGCCGGGATCTCCGTCCTTACCGCCCTCGACGAGGGCTACCCTGCGCTGCTCAGGTCCGTCTACGACCCTCCGCTCGTCCTCTACGTCAGGGGCCGCCTGGACCCAAGGCCCGCTGCCGCTATAGTAGGAACTCGGAAAGCCACGGCTTATGGGCTGCGCACCGCCGCTCGTCTGGCCCGCGAGCTGGCCCAGGCCGGCGTGGCGGTGGTCAGCGGGCTGGCCCGCGGCATAGATACGGCCGCTCACAAGGCGGCGGTGGACGCCGGCGGGATGACCTGGGCCGCTTTGGGAACGGGCCTTGGCGTGGTCTACCCCCGGGAGAACGCGAGGCTCGCGGACAGGATAGTGGAGCGCGGCGGAGCTCTAGTCTCGGAATTTCCGCTGGCCCAGGGGGCCATGCCCGCCAATTTCCCGCGCCGCAACAGGATAATCTCCGGTCTCTCGCTGGCCACCGTGGTGGTCGAAGGGGGCTTCGAGTCCGGCGCGTTGATAACCGCGCGTTTCGCCCTGGAGCAGGGCCGGGAGGTCCTGGCGGTGGCCGGACCTGTAGACTCGCCGGTCAGCCGCGGGCCGAACTTCTACCTCAAGAACGGCGCGTACCTGGCGGAAAGCGCCGAGGACATAGTCGCCTGTTTCCCTCCCGAGTTCCAGTTCGGACTGAAGCGTTCCCCGTCCGGAGGCGCGGCCTGTCCCCCGGAAGCGCAGTTGAACGGCCTTTCGCCGGACGCGCTGCTGGCGTACAGGACCATAGCCGTCTGCGAGGAGGGCTTGAACGCCGACGAGATGACCGAGAAGCTGGCCTGGCCCGTGCAGCGGGCGGCCGCCGCGCTCTTCGAGCTGGAGTCCACGTCCCTGCTCTCCTCCCGCAACGGCAGATACTGCCGGTCCATCTAGCCCTCTACGGGGGGGAGCCCCTGCCGGTTTTGCGCTCATAGGGAAAAATATAATATTATAGATATCTAAATTTATGGCAGATAAACCTTTAAAACCTTCTAAACCTTCCGGCAAGCGCCATCTGGTGATAGTCGAGTCTCCGACCAAGGAGAAGACCATCAGCCGCTTCCTCGATTCGAGCTACGTGGTGCGCAGTTCCTTCGGACATGTGCGCGACCTGCCCAAGGACGAACTGGGCGTGGACACTTCCGGCGAGTTCACCCCCAAATACGTGCTCGTTGAGCGCGCCAAGAAGATCATCGCTGAGCTGAACGCGATATCGAAGAACGCGGACGTGGTCTACCTGGCCACCGACCCTGACCGCGAGGGAGAGGCCATCAGCTGGCATCTGAGCCAGGTGGTAAAGAGCGACGGAGGCTTCAAGCGCATCAGCTTCCACGAGATCACCAAGTCCGCCATTGCGGAGTCCCTCAAGACGCCGCGCGACCTGGACATGTCCCTGGTCAACGCGCAGCAGAGCCGCCGCATAATAGACCGCATCGTCGGTTACAAGCTCTCGCCGCTGCTGTGGAGCAAGATAAAGAGCGGCCTTTCCGCCGGCCGCGTGCAGTCCGTCACCGTGAGGCTCATAGCCGAGCGCGCCAAGGAGATAAAGGCCTTCACGGAAGAGGACTATTACACCCTTTACGCCAAGCTCGCCAAGGGCGACTCCAAGGACTTCGACTCGAAGCTGGTGCGCTGGGAAGGCGCCGCCGTGGAGCAGACGATACTGCTTAAGCTCTTCGCCGAGGATTACCGCTACAAGACCTCGGTCTTCAAGAAGACCGAGGACACCGTAGAGGCCGCGACGCACCTGCGCAACTCCGTGCTGACGGTCAGCAAGGTGGAGGCCAAGGCCGTACGGCAGAAGCCCAAGCCGCCGTTCATCACCAGCACGCTGCAGCAGGACGCCTACAACAAGCTCGGCTTCTCGTCGGACCGCACGATGAAGGTGGCGCAGAGCCTCTACGAAGGCGTGGACCTGGGCGGCGAGCGCTCCGGTCTGATCACCTACATGCGCACGGACTCCTTCAACGTCTCGGCCGAGATGCAGAAGGAGACCGCCAAGTTCATAGTCGAGACCTACGGCAAGGAGTTCTGCCCCGCCAAGCCGCCCGTCTACCTGAAGAAGGTGAAGGGCGCGCAGGAAGCCCACGAGGCCATCCACCCGACGTCCGTCTACAAGCGCCCCGAGGAGATAAAGGAGTTCCTGAATCCGGACCAGGCCAAGCTCTACGACCTGATCTGGCGCCGCTTCATGGCCAGCCAGATGGAGGAGGCGATCTTCGACTCGCTCTCGGTGGAGTTCTCCGACGATAAGGGCAGGGCGGTGCTGCGCACCAGCGGCCGCACGGTGAAGTTCGAGGGTTACCTGAAGATCTACATGGAGGAGAAGGAACAGGAGGTCGCCGGGGACGAGGACGACGAGTCCGGCATACTGCCTCCGCTCAAGGAAGGAGACGTCGTGACGCTCAAGGACGTCTCCACCAAGTCCCACCGCACGAGCCCGCCGCCGAACTACAACGAGGCCAGCATCATCAAGACGCTCGAGAAGCACGGCATCGGCCGCCCGTCGACATACGCCGTCATCATCAAGAACGTGATAGACCGCGGCTACATCAACCGCGAGAAGGACCGGAAGCTGCTGATCACCGAGCTGGGCGCCCTCGTGACCGAGAAGCTGAAGGACTACTTCAAGGAGATCATGGAGATATCCTACACGGCCTCGATCGAGGACAAGCTCGACGACATCGCCGACGGCGCCGTGGACTGGGTGAAGTTCATGAAGGACTTCTACGGGCCGTTCTCGGAGGAGCTGGCCACCGCCGAGAAGGAAATGACCCGTTCCCGTCCGAACGTGGTCAAGACCAACGAGAAGTGCCCGCTGTGCCTCTCCCCGATGGTCCAGCGTGAGAGCCGCTTCGGCAAGTATCTGTCCTGCTCGCGCTTCCCCAAGTGCAAAGGGAAGATCCCGCTGGATAAGGAAGGCAACAAGCAGGAGTATTTCGCGCCGATCAAGAGCGAGAAGATCTGCACGAAGTGCAATAAGAACGCGATGCTGCTGCGCAAGAGCGCCCGCGGCTACTTCCTGGCCTGTTCCGGCTTCCCGAAGTGCCGCAACATCGAGCAGCCGACCCCCGAGGAGGTCGAGAAGCTGATCAACTCCAGGAACAAGCCGTCCTGAAGCCGGTGCGTAAGCGGAAAAAGCCCGGGTCTTCCCGGGCTTTTTTCTTGCTAAAATAGGAGCTGGGGGGGGGAATGCGTCCAAAGATACTGTTCGTGGATGATAACCGGGACCTGCGCGCGGACTTCCCGCTCTGGTTCCCGGAGTACGAGGTCACGGCCGCCGCCAGCGCCGAAGAGGCCCTCGCCATGCTGCGCAGGCCGGACTCGTTCTCGCTGGTCATCATGGACGTCTACCTGCCGGGCATGGACGGGTTGAAGGCGCTGGAGCGCATCAAGGACCTTTCCCCGGGGAAGCCGGTCATCATCATGACCGGGTTCAGCACCAAGGACATAGCCGTTCACGCCCTGGCCGCCAAGGCCGACAACTATCTGGAAAAGCCCTTCGGCATCAAGGACGCGCGCGCGGTGATAGAGAAGGAACTGGCGCGGGCCGGCGGCCTCTCGCGCCCGGAAGACATGGGTATGGACGCCAAGATAGAGCACGTCCGGGGGTTTATCGAGGGCAACTGCTTCAAGAAGATCACTCTCAGCGACGCCGCCGAAGCCGTGCTCCTTACTCCCAAGTACCTGAGCAAGGTGTTCCGCGAGCGCACCGGCATGGGCTTCAACGAGTACAAGCTGAAGGTCAAGATGGACCAGGCCAGGAAGATGCTCAAGACGTCCGGCCTGACGCTGAAGCAGATTTCCGCCAGGCTCGGCTACGCCAATACCGAATCTTTCATCCGCCAGTTCGAGCGCATAGTCAGGACCACTCCCTCCCGCTACCGCGGCCTTCGCCCCCGAAAGCGCTGAAAAGACGAAAAAAGTCAGTAGAAAGGGGAATCCGCCAATTGTAAACGGCGCTTCCCGCGGATATACTATGGCTAAGCAGTGCAGCAGGAGACTTTCGGCATACAGAGGGGCGGGTGATATGCTATGGAAAAGTCCGACGCGGGAGTGTTGCACCTCGAACTGGACGCCATGTTCGGCGAACAGCCGGCGGGCGCGAGAGCCTCAAAGGCTGCGCCGCCTCCCGCGGCGGCTTCTCCCTCGCGCGGGAAAGAGCCGCAGAAGCCCCTGCTCAAAACCTACACCATCCTGGTAGTAGACGACAATAAGGATTACAGGGACATAGTAAGGCACCTGCTTACCGTCCACCACTTCAACGTGGTAGAGGCCGTGGACGGGAGCGAGGCGCTCGGCATCATCACGAAGGCCCCGCCGGACCTGGCGCTGGTGGATTTCAACATGCCCAAGATGAACGGCTACGAGCTTATCCAGGAGGTGCGCAGCAACTACGAGCTGCGCAATATGCGCATCATCATGTTCACCGGGGCGTCCAACAGGCAGCATCTCAAGACGCTGAACATGGATATCTCCGATTTCCTCGAGAAGCCGGTCCCTAACGCCAAGCTGCTGGAGAGCGTTAAGAAGGCGCTGGGCATGCTGCAGAAGCCCGCCCCGGAGCGGCCACCGGCGCCGCCGCCGAAACCCGTCCAGCCAGAAGAGCCGCTGGAGCCCACTCCTTCGTCGATGGTGGACCTGGAGATAGAGCGTTTCGAAATGCAGGAAGAGCAGGCCCGTCATCCGGTCGCGCGGCCGCAGGAGACGGCCCAGGCGCAGGTGGAGCTGCCGCGCGAACCGATATCACTGCCGGAGCCGGCTCCCGCCGCGGAGCCGGAGATCCCTCCCGCGACTGTCCCCGCCGCGGAGCCGGAGATCCTTCCCGAGCCGGAGGAAGAGGCCGTGGAGGAGGTCCCGGAGATGGACCAGGTATTCACGGCCGAGGATACCCACGAGATAGAGGTCATAGACAGCGAAGCGGAGCGGAAGGCCGAGGACCAGCAGATGGCCGGGATAGAGGCCATCGAGAAGGATTCTCCCCTGATACAGATGGTCAATAAGATCCTGGTGAAGGCGGTGGAACTCAGGGCCTCCGATATTCACATGGAGCCGCAGGAGAACAAGGTCTCGGTGCGCGTAAGGGTGGACGGCGTGCTGCGGCAACTGACCACGCTGCCCATAGCCATCCACCCCCGCGTTACCGCCCGCATCAAGATCATGAGCAACCTGGTGATAACGGAGAGGCGCATACCCCAGGACGGACAGTTCAGGGTCAATATCAAGGGCAACAGGATAGAGTTCCGCGTCAGCACGCTGCCCTGCATCAAGGGAGAGAAGATAGTCATGCGCGTTCTGGGACAGAGCAAGCTGAACTCCGATCTGGCCAAGCTCGCGCTGACGCCAAGAGAGCTCGGCTGCGTGGAGGCCGCGCTGAAGAGCCCCCACGGGCTCATATTGGTCACCGGCCCCACCGGCAGCGGCAAGACCACTACCCTCTATACGATGATAAATTACCTGAACAAGCCGGACGTCAACATCATGACGGCCGAGGACCCGGTAGAATACGAGGTGCCGAACGTCAATCAGGTGAAGATCATGCCGGCGGTGGGCCTCACCTTCGAGTCCACGCTGAGGGCCTTCCTGCGCCAGGACCCGGATATAATGCTCGTCGGCGAGATCCGCGACCTAGAGACGGCCGAGATAGCCATAAAGGCGTCCATCACCGGCCACCTGGTCTTCTCCACGCTGCATACCAACAACGCCCCGGCGACGGTGGTGCGCCTGACGCATATGGGCGTGGCGCCGTTCCTGGTAGCGGCCAGCGTGAAGATGGTGATAGCGCAGCGCCTAGTGCGCACCCTGTGCCCGCGCTGCAAGCGCCCGACCAAGCTTTCCGAGGATGACGCCCGTTTCCTTACCGGGGAGGAGCGCGCGCTGCTAAAGACCGTCTACCACGCCCCGGGCTGCGCCAGCTGCCAGCACAGCGGCTATACCGGGCGCAGGGCCCTTTTCGAGGTGATGCCGGTCGAGAGTTCCGCCATGAGGCAGTTGATAACCACCAGCTTCAACGTGGACCAGCTGAGCGACCTGGCCGCGCAGGAAGGGATGACCACGTTAAGGCAGGCGGCGCTGGCCGCCGTGGCAGGCGGAGTCACCTCCATGACGGAAGCGCTGAAGATAATGATGGGGTGATAGTTATGAGCCCTCTGGACCAGGACTACACGGGAGCTGCCGGGGCCGGGAACGACGAGGCCCGGACCAAGTACGGTATCTCCTACCCGGAGCTCTGCTCCGAGTTCCTGGCGGCGCTTTCCCGCACCGCGAAGAGCGCCGCGCTCTATACCATGACCCATCCTCTGGTCACGCAGTCCCTCGGACGCGCCTATGCGGCCCTCGGCGAGGTCATCGATTCCACCGGCGGCGGACCGCTCACGGTATCTTATCAGAACGACGCCTGGATCTTCAGCGGCAGACCGGTGCAGGCTACCGGTCTGGAGGCCGCCAATCTGGCGCAGCTGTTCAAGGCGCATTACATCAACGGCATCGTTTTCGATCCCGGGGTGAGGGTGTCAGAGCTCGCCGTGCTCTGCGGGTTCCTCGGGGCCGGTGCGCGCGGCCAGCAGGGACCCTCGCTGGGGGCCTTCCTGAAGAGCAACGGCGTTACGGACATACGCCAGGAAGAATCACGCTATGTGAGGGATACGGGGCGGATGGCGGCCCCTGAAACCGGGTCCCGGACGGGAGAGACCCGGAAAGAAGTTAGGCCACGGCCGGAGGCGGTAAGTCCCGCCCCGGAGTTGACGCCCCGGCCGTCGGCCTCCTATCGTCCTGGTCCGCGCTTCGAGCCTGCGCCAGAGCCGCTTTCCCCTGAAATGTTCCCGCGCAAGGGCGCTCAGCCGCCGGCCGCAGCTTCGAAGGCTAGCGGCGGGCAGGCCGGAGCCGCTAAAGCGGCGGCGGGTGCGGTCGCTGCAGCCGGAGCCGGTACCGGTGGCAAGGCAGCAGTCCCGGATCCGGCCGCGGGCAGGGGCGGCGCAGCGGGCGGAGGCCAGGGCACCGGTGCCGGCTCCGGTACAGGCTCAGGTCCCGGCGCAGGAGGAGGCGCCGGTAGCGGGACAGGGAGCGGCTCTGGTGCCGGCTCCGGCGGAGGTACAGGCACGGGTACCGGGACAGGCAGCGGCGACGGGAGCGGAGGCTTCGAGGGGGCCGGGGAGGGAAAGGGCGGAGGTCTTGGCGAGCTGCTGACCAGGCTTATAGATTCAGCTATCAAGGACCCTAATGACAGGGTCAAGATGTACGAGGATGCCCTCAGGACCATAAAGGAGAGCATGGGGCGGCAGATCGCCAAGGCCACGAGCGAGCTGGCCGCCGAGAAGAAGCAGATCCTGGATACGCGCACCCGCACCGAGCAGGTGCTTGCCCATGTGGCCGAAGGCAAGGTCATCGTCGACAAGGACGGCAAGATACTGATGATGAACACCGCCGCCGAGGAGATGTCCGGCCGGAAGCTGTTCGAGGTGGTGGGCAAGCACATCAGCGAGCACCTGAACCCGGCGGAACACATACTGACGCTTTCCAAGGACATGGACCTTTCTTCGGGAAAAGCTCCCACCGGCGAGGTGAGCGACGTCGGCGACGAGGGCGTCAGGGGGGCCATGCGGCGCTCGATGGCGCTGCTGCAGGACGACCAGGGGCGGGTCGTCGGCGCCTATATGACGCTGCCCGAGGTGACCAAATACCGCGACGCGCAGCGCCTGCAGGACGAATTCCTGTCGCGCGTTACCCACGACCTCCAATCGCCGCTCTCCTCGATAAGCTCCGCCCTCGAGATGCTCAGCGATACCGCCGGCGCCAAGCTGGACGGCGACGAGAACAACTTCCTGGCCATAAGCATACGCAACAGCCAGCGGCTCAGCGAGATGATAAGGGGGATACTGGATTTCTCCAAGCTGCAGTCGGGAAAGATGCCGGTGCATCCGGAGCCCTGCATGCTGGGACCCATGCTCAACGAGGGCGTGGACGGCCTGTTGCCCTGGGCGAAGACCAAAGGCATAAAGCTCACGCTGAAGACCTCCGCCCAGGATGTCCCGGTGCTGGCCGACCACCCGCGGATAGTGCAGGTGCTCAGCAACCTTATCTCCAACGCGATAAAGTCCACGCCTTCCGGCGGCAGCATCGTCGTGGCGGCCGCCAGGGCGGCCATGCCGGAGCCCTGCGCTATGATAGGGGTGCGTGACAACGGCCCCGGCATCTCCAAGAAGGACCTGGACCGGATCTTCGAGAGGTTCGTGCAGCTCGAGGACGGGGGCAAGCGCGAGGGAGTTGGCCTGGGACTGTCGATAGTGAAGGAGTTCGTGGCCATGCACAAGGGCAGGATCTGGGCCGAAAGCGAACAGGGCAAGGGGACCACCTTCTACTTCACCCTGCCGCTCGCCGACGAAAGGCTCGTCGGGCGCGCCTGAGCCGCCCCCCTGACGGCGCCGGCGTAAATGCTAGAATCTACTGATGAAACTGCTGGCGGAACAGTTCCTGCTGCACCTGAGGGCGCAGCGCAATTTCTCCCGCAATACCATCAAGGCCTACCAGACCGACCTGACGGAGTTCCTCGCCTACGCCGCGGGAAAAGCGTCTTCCCCGGCGGGTCTGGACCGCATGCTGATGCGAGGCTACATAGCCGCTCTCGGGGGCCGGAAGGTCTCCCGCAGCACGCTGCTGCGCAAGATATCGGCGGTGCGCTCTTTCGTAAGCTACCTCAGGGAGACCGGGGCCATGGATACCGACCCTTTCGACCTGATAACCATACCGAAGAGGGAGAAGCGCCTGCCGCGTTTCCTCACCGAGGGCGAGATCGGCAAGCTGCAGGACTACAACAGGCCCGAGGAGGTGAACGCCAGGGAGAAGGACTATTACTTCGCCCAGCGCGATTTCGCCCTTTTCGAGCTGGTCTATTCCGGCGGCCTGCGGCGCTCCGAGGCCTCCGGGCTGAACGTGGGCGACCTCGACCTTTATTCCGGCTTTGCCAGGGTGATGGGCAAGGGCTCGAGGGAGCGCCTCGTGCCGGTGGGGGATAAAGCGCTTGCCGCGGTCAGGGAATATCTCGACTCCAGGCCTAAGCCGCTGGGCAACGGCATGCCGCTGTTCCTCAATCACAAAGGCGGCAGGCTGACAGGCGCCGGCATAGCGCTGATCTTCAGGAAGATGGCCAAGCGCGCCCGCTTCGCCCGCCCGGTCAACCCGCACTCGGTGCGCCACTCTTTCGCAACGCACCTGTTGGACAACGGCTGCGACCTGAAGTCCGTGCAGGAGATGCTCGGACATAAGAACCTGCAGACCACCGAGATATATACGCACGTCTCTCTCGAGCGCTTGAAAGAGGTCTACGACAAGGCGCATCCCAGGGCCAAGAAATAATGCCTTTCGATCCGGAACTGGACAAAGCTCCCGAACTGCTGGCCCGCGCCGCCCGCGCGGCCGGCTCGCGTCCCGACCTTACTCAGGGCGGAGGCGGCAACGTCTCCATCAAGATAGGAGCCGAGAGGATGCTGATAAAAGCGTCCGGCTCCCAGCTGAAGGACCTGACCCCGCGCTCGGGCTGGGCGCTGGTGAACTACGGGAACATCAGACGACGGATCTCTTCCGGTCCCGGGGGCGAGAACGAGTTCTCCGACTATATCTGCGCGCAGGCGCTCCCCGTGAAGGGGCTGCCGTCCGCCCGGCCCTCCATAGAGACCGGGTTCCACTCTCTGCTCAGCACAGTAGTGATACATACCCATTCCGTCTACGCCAACATCCTGAACATGTGCGAGGAGGGGCACCGACTCGGCCGCGAGCTCTTCCCTTCCGCCGAGTTCGTCCCGTACCGCTCCCCTGGACCCCAGCTCTGCTCGGCTATAAACGACCGGGCAAGGTCTTCGGGGCCCCAGGTGTTCTTCCTGGCGAACCACGGCCTCGCCGTAGCCCACTCCGGCATCGACGGGGCGCTGGAGCTCAACGAAAAAGTCAACGAGACCATCCGCCGCGGCCTGTCGCTGCCTGCATATCCGGTCCCCGCCCCGGCCTCGGGTCTCTCGCGGTACAACGCCGGCAGGCTGGCCCGATACGGCGCCAGTTTCATGCTGGACCACGTGCTTTCCCCGGACCAGGCGCTTTACTGCGGTCCCGCGGAGCTGGAAGGAAGATGCGGTCCCGCGGAGAACGAGGTGCTCACGGCGCTCTTCTATATCCTCGACTGCATGACCGCGCTCAGGCTTACGCCGCGTTTCCTGACCAAGGCGGACGTGGCCTATTTCGATACTATGAAGGGCGGCCGGTACAGCCGGAAATAGCCTGTCCGCGCGGCGGAAACGGATCCGTAACACGCCTCTGTTAAGATATCATCGAATCCAGGATAAGGAGGGCGAAAATGTATAGGAACGTTTTTTTTGCCGCAGCGCTGCTGGTTCTTACGCCTTCCATTGCCGCCGCTGAAATTGTCAGCGTCTCGGCAAAGAAGTCCAACGTAAGGAGCGAGCCCGGAGGAACGGTGCTCTGGGAAGCCTACAAGTACACCCCGCTCAAGGTCACGGCGCGCAAGGGCTCCTGGGTAGAGATAGAGGATTTCGAGGGGGACGCCGGCTGGGTCCACAAGTCCGTGCTCGGCAAAACGCCGTCGGTCATCGTAAAGACCGTCAAGGCCAACCTGCGCGACGGTTCCGGCGCAGGCTCCAAGGTGCTCTGGGTGCTCGAGAAGGGCTATCCGCTCAAGGTGATCAAGAAAGAGGGAAGCTGGTACAACGTCACCGACGGCGGGGATGCCGCCGGCTGGCTGCACGCCAGTACTGTGTGGGGCTACTCGGAAGAGGACCAGGGTGATGAGGAGTCGCCGGACGAGGAGAGCTCACGGGCGGCGCCGGCGGGCAAGAAGACCGGAGGGACCCAGACGATAGAGTCCGAAGATACGGCGGAGGAAGAACCGCCGGCCGGGGAAGAAGGGGCCGCGGGAGCGCAGGGTCAGAGTGCGCAGGGTCAGGGTGCGCCGCCGGAGGGCGCTCCCGAAGAGAGCGCCCCTGCCGAGAGCGACGGAGAGAATTAAAATTCCAGATTAGGGCGCAGGATGAACTGGAAGCTGTTCGGCGTGTCGGTCCCGGCGGCAGCGTTAGAAAGGGGCCCGGAGTACTTCTTGTTGGCCGTCCAGACGAACCCGAGTCCCAGCGTGAAGGCCATCCGCGAGTCCCTGAAAGGGAATTTCTTGTCCACCACCAGATAGTGCCTCAGCGGCTCGAACTTCCTCTGCGAGAAGTCGGACACGTACTCGAAGCCGCTGTTGTGCAGCCAGAAACTGTCGGAGGCGGTTTCCGTGAAGTCGGTGCGGCTGCGGCGGAAGCCGAGGTAGAACGAGTCCGAGATATAGCGGTTCTCGTGGAACTTCGCTCCGGCCCGGAAGCTCCACTTCAGGCTCCTGTCCTTGAGTATCTGCTCGCCCTTCAGCTTGTCCTCCATGTCCATCCAGTTGTCCCGTATCAGGACGTTGTCCTTGATGTGATGGGTGCCGAAGTCGAAAAGGATGCCGGAATAGCCATTGCGCTTTCCCTGCAGCGATTTCTTGATGGTGTCGAAGGATACGACGTTCCCGAGGAAAAGCGAGAGGGCCCACGGCTCCTCGAAGCCGGCCGTTACCGCGCGTACCGCGTTGAAATTGCTGGTCCACTGCATGTCCTTGTAGAAATCCGGCTGGTGCCGGCGTATCAGCGTGCCGGCGTAGGGCAGCGGGTTGAGGCTGGCCTCCAGTATCAGGGTGCGGGGCTGGTAGAACCTCGAGATCAGCTCCCGGTAGATCTCGGCCTCGCTGCGCACTTCCATGTGGGGTATCGGCTTGCCGGTAAGACTGTTGTACATGCCCACGGCCGAATAATAGGGATCGAGCTCCACTTCCACGGTGGTCTTCTTTTCCGGCTCTTCGGCGAGCGAGAGGGCTGGCAGCAGCAGCAGGGCGAGCAGCAGTTTCATCGGGCGGGTCTCCCGGCCATAGGTTAGCATTTTTTGTATACTTTCCCCATGATCAAGCTGCTGCTGGCGGTGTTCCTCGGGCTGCTGCCGCGCGCCGCCTGCGCGGCCGGCATCGACGGGCTCATCAGGCGTCTGGCCTCGGACCCCGGCGTAAAGAACGCCTCCTGGGGCCTGAGCGTGAAGGACCTGTCCGGCGGGACGGTGGCCTCGAGGGATCCCCGCCTCAATCTTACGCCGGCCAGCATACTGAAGGTTTTCGTGACGGCGGCCGCGCTGGACAGGCTGGGGCCGGAAAGGACGTTCTCCACCAGACTGTATTATTCCGGGCAGATATCCAACGGTTTCCTCAACGGCAACCTCTACATCAAGGGCGGCGGGGATCCGTCGCTCGGCTCGCAGCTCATCAAAGGCGCGGCGCCGCTGGGGGACGTTTACCGCGACTGGGCCGCCGCCGTGAAGGGAGCCGGCATCAAGGTGATAAACGGCTCCGTAGTGGGGGATGGGAGCGCGTTCGACAGCGTGCAGCCCGGGTCCTGGGCCTGGGAGGACATAGGGAACTATTACGCCGCGCAGGCGTCCGCGCTGACGGTGAACGACGGGCTATACAAGCTGTTCCTGAAGCCTTCGGATATGGTCGGAGGCGAGGCGTCCGTGCTGCGCACCGAGCCGTACGTCGAGGGACTGAAATTCGAGGACCACATGAAGACCGGGCCGAAAGGTTCCGGGGATAACGGCTACATCTACGCTTTCCCGGGGCAGTACCTGGCCGTACTGCGCGGCACCATTCCCCAGGGCGACCCCGAATTCGCCATAAAGGGCGCTCTGCCGGACCCCGCGCTGTTCGCCGCGAGGGATTTCGGCGCCTTCCTGGCCAAGGCGGGGATAAACGCCAATAAGAAGCCGTACGCGGGCTCGCCGGCGCCCGGCGAGAAGCTCACGCCGATAACCGAGACGGCCTCACGCCCGCTTAAGGACGCCGTCTTCGTGACCAACAAGCGCAGCTTCAATCTTTACGCCGAGCTGCTGCTCCGACAGCTGGGCGGCGGCGACCCGGAAGCCGGGCTCGCCGCGGTGAAAAACTTCCTTAAGGAGTCCGGTGCCGACGTCTCCGAGCTCAAGCTGGTCGACGCCTGCGGTCTTTCCTGGCGCGATACGGTGAGGGCGGAGAACTTCACCGATCTGCTGAGGGCGGTGAGGGGGAAGCCGTACTTCCAGGCTTTCTACGATTCGCTGGTCTTCCCCGGAGATCCGGACGCCAGCGGCCATGTCCGCAAGCTCGGGGTCGGGACACATCTGGAAGGCAACCTGCGGCTGAAGTCCGGCTCGCTCAACGGCGTGCGCTCCTATACCGGCTATCTGAGGACGAAGAAGGGCCGGATGCTGGCCTTCACCTCCATCCTCAACAACTATTCCATGGAAGGGAGCGCCTCGGACAAGATGCACGAGGAGCTGCTCCTGGCGCTCTACGAGAAGTACTGACAGGCGGGATCTCCGGAGGGGATAAAAAGAGCCGCTCAGCGGCTCTTTTTATCGGCCGGTCCGGTCCGGGGCCGCTATTCGTAGCGGAGCGCTTCTATGGGGTCCAGCATCGCCGCGCGCAGGGCCGGCCAGAAGCCGAAGCCCACGCCTATGAGGGTGGAGAAGCCGAAAGCGAAAGCGATGGTCCCGGAGCCGAGGGCCGGCGGGACCTTCGTCACCAGGTAGGCGGCCCAGGCAAGGCAGTAGCCCAGCCCTATGCCGAGCGCGCCGCCGAGCACGCAGAGCACCACGGCCTCTATCAGGAACTGGCTGAGGATGTCGGAGTTGCGCGCTCCCAGCGCCTTGCGCAGGCCTATCTCGCGGGTGCGCTCCGTCACGCTGACCAGCATGATGTTCATTATGCCTATGCCGCCCACCAGGAGCGAGATGCCGGCTATGCCGTAGACCACGCCGGAGATCTTGCCCATCATGCTCTTGAACCGCTCTATCTGCACCTCGAAGGTCCTGACGTCGAAATCGTCCTCCGCGTCCTCGCGCAGCCCGCGCTCTTCGCGCATCACGCCGATGATCTGCCTGCGCGCCTCCTGGGCGTCCCCCGGCGTGGGCGCCGTGACCTCCACGTAGTCCAGCCGGCTGGAGCCGAAGACGCGCTTGGCCGCCGTGTTCAGCGGGATGTAGGCGTTCGGCTGGCCGCCGAAGATGTCCTCGGCCTTGTGGTTGTCCGCCACTCCCACCACGGTGAAGTCGATGCCCTTGATCCTGATGTCGGAATTGACCGCGTTCTCGTCGCCGAACAGCTCCTTGGCCAGCGACTTGTTGATGACCGCCACGCGAGCGCGGTTGAGGTTCTCAGCCTTGGTGAAGAAGCGGCCCTGGACATTGCGGTTCTCGAAGCAGAGCGGGTTGGCCTTCTGCTCCGCGGGAGAGTAGCCTTCGCGGCTGTTGACGGTGGCCTCGACGTGCTTGTCCCCGGCGGAGATGTCCATGCCGCCGCGCGCGAGCATGGGCATCACCTTCTCGGCCAGCGGCGCGCGGCTCCGTATGGCCTCCACTTCGCCCATGGTGAAGCGGCGGCGCGGCTTGCCGTGCTGCCAGCGCGGGGTGACCCAGACCTTCCTGGCGTCGTCCTCGCTGGCCCCGGAGAGCAGGCTCTTCATGAAGCCTTCGCTGATCGTCATCAGCGAGATGATGGCGCCTACTCCGATGAAAATGCCCAGCACGGTGAGCGCGCTGCGCATCTTGTGGCTCCAGATGGCCTTGAAGGCCACTTTCAGCTGCTCGAGGAACTCCGACGGGGAGAAGCTCAGCCGGGCGGGGGGGAGGTCCGCGCCGGCCTCCGCCCTGGCCGCGTTACCGCGGCTCTCGTCGGAGACTATAACCCCGTCCTTCATCCGCACCACCCTGTCGGTCATCGCGGAAACCTCGTCGTCGTGCGTGACGATGATGATGGTCAGGCCGCGGGCGTTGAGGTCCTTGATGACCTGCATGACCTCCTGGCGGCTGGCCGCGTCCAGGTTGCCGGTGGGCTCGTCCGCCATCACCACCAGCGGGTCGTTCACCAGCGCGCGGGCTATCGCGACGCGCTGGCACTGGCCGCCGGAGAGCTCGTTGGACTTGTGCCTTACCCTGTCGCCAAGACCGACCATCCCGAGGCATTCCAGCGCCTTGGCCGGGTTGGTGCCCTGCCCGGTGTAGACCATCGGCAGCAGCACGTTGTCGCGCGCGGTGGTGCGCTTGAGCAGGTGGAAGGACTGGAAGATGAAGCCGATCATCCGGCTGCGGATGGCGGCCAGGCGGCCCTCGCCGAGCTTCGCCGTCGGGTGGCCGGCGAAATAGTACTCCCCCGAATCGGGCCTGTCCAGGAAGCCCAGTATGTGCAGCAGCGTGCTCTTGCCTGAGCCGGAGGGGCCCACCAGCGACACCAGCTCGCCGGGATATACCTGCAGCGAGACCTTCTTCAGGGCCTCGACGCTGAAGTTCCCGGTGACGTAGGTCTTGGAGACCTCGCGGATGTCTATGAGCGGGCGCATCAGAAGCCTATGTTGATGCCGGAGCGTTCCTTGGCTATGCCCGTCGAATAATAGACGGTGTCCTTCTCGGAGAGCCCGGAGGTCACTTCTATGCGCTTTTCGTCGGCCTGCCCCACCGAGATCTTCTTGTCCTCGAGCCGGCCGGCCGCGTTCTTCAGCGAGACCATGGCGTCCCCGTCCTTGTACTTGACGGCCTTCTTGGGTACCGTCAGCGCTTCCTTCTTGCTGCCGGTGATTATCAGCACGTCGGCCGTCATGCCGGAGCGCAGGGCGGCCGCGCCGCCGGAGGGCAGGATCTTCACCTCGTAGACTACCACGCCGTCCTTCTGCGTCGACTCGTGCGAGATGGCTATTACGCGGCCTGCGCGTTTGTCCTTCGGGAAGGCGTCGAGATAGTATTCCGCCTGCTGGCCCTCCCTGACCGAGCCTATGTCGGTCTCGTCCACGAAGGTCTTTACTATCAGGCGGTCTGAGACCACGGCGAGCTCCTTCGACGGGCTGACGGACTGGCCGGGCTCCACCGAGCGCTTCACTATCATCCCCGCTATCGGGGCGACTACGGGCGTCAGATTGTAGGCCTCCTCCACCATCCTGCGCTCTTCGGGGGTGGATTCCCCGTCGCGCAGCGAGTCCAGCAGCGCGGTGCGCTCGCTGGAGCTGACCCACGCCAGCATCTGGCCTTTCTTCACTTCCTGGCCTTCTGCGAACAGTACTTCCTCGGCCCGGCCGCCTACGGACGGCGTGACCAGGACGCGGTTCTCTGGTTCCACCGTTCCCACGGCCTGCGTCTTGGTGACGAGTGGGCCGCGCTCCGGGCTTACCGGCGTCAGGTCGGCCAGCCTGGCGGCTTCCGCCTTGGCCCGCTTGTGCCGCAGGGCCGCGCAGCCGCCGCCGAAAACCAGCAGCAGCGCTAAGCCGAAAATGAACTTCTTGGTCCTGTAGAAAGGTCGTTTCATCCTATTCTCCAATGGCCTGTCCGAAGGCGGCGGCGCTGACGGCCAGCGAGCGGCCGGCGGCCAGATACTGGTTCTGCTCGCTGATGAGCTGCTCTTCCACGTTGCGCCACTCGAAATAGGAGGACTGGCCGGCCAGGTACTGCTTGCGCACCAGCCAGGCGCGCGCCTCCGAGGCGTCGAGCGAGCTTTTCGCCACCCCGAGGTAGTCCCAGGCCTCTATCCAGGCGAGCAGGGCGTCCTCCGCCTTGAGCTGCACGTCGTCGGTGGCGTCCCTGAGGGAGGCCTCGGCCGAGGCCAGTGCGGACCTGGCGGCCTTGGTCCCGGCGGAGAGCCTGCCGCCGGTGAAGAGGGGGAGACTGAGGCTGGCTCCGACGGCCCAGGAACTGTCCCTGCGCGGCCAGTCCGTGCCGTTCCAGCCGTAGCTGCCGTTCGCGTAGGCTTCCGGCAGGCGGGCCCCCGCGGCGGAATCCCCGGAGGCTTTAGCGCTCTCCACCGCGGCGCGGGCCGTTCGCAGGGAGTAATGGCCGCGCAGTCTGCCGGCGAAGGCCGAGAGGTCCGCCGGGGGCTCCTGCGCCGGCGGCAGGGAAAGCTCCGGCACGCGCGCGGTCAGCGGACGGCCGAGCAGCCTGTCCAATTTCCGCTCCAGCAGAAGGAGGTCCTTCCGGTAGCGGCCGTCCTGCCATTTGGCCGTCTTCAGCGCGGCTTCGGTCTCCAGCAGGGCGGCCTTGTTCTCCCTGCCGGCCTGGTACTTTAGCCGGATAAGATCGAGGTTCTCCTCCCGCCGACGGATGGTCTCAGAGGAGAGCTTCACCGTCTCCCTGGCGTTGAGTATATCCGCGAAGGCCGTCTTGAGCTGGTAGGTAAGGGCCGAGACGGTCCGGTCATAGGAGGCTTTGGCGGAATCCCTCGAGGCCGCCGCGGAGCGGACGGCCGCCGGGATACCGGCGGAGAAGAGCGGCTGGCGGCCGGAAAAGCCGTAGGAATAGGAATCGCCGGGGTCGAAGCCCTGGGTGCCTGAGCGGGAATATGAGGCGTTGGCCGAGAAGGAGGGATAGAAGCCGGCCCTCGCCGCGGAAAGCCTGGATTCGGCGGCGCGCAGGTCGGAGGCCGAGGCCTGCGCCTGCGGGTTGGCCTTCAGGACGGCGGCAGCCGCGTCGTCGAGCGTCAGCGTCTGGGCGTAAGAGGCCGCCGGCATGGCGGCGAGCAGGGGAATGAGCAGGTATGAGCGCATAGTATCGTTGCTTCGGCCGGCGGCGCCGGCTTAAGGTTAGTACGTCCGCGCGCTGCCGAAGGTTGCGTGGGAAGGACGGGCGGCTTTCAGCCGAGTATCCTCTTCAGGAAGCCCCGGGCCTTCTTTATCCTCGTCTCGGCCGCGGCGCGGCCCACTCCGAGCCTGGCCATTACGATCGCGGTCTTCACGTCGTTGCCTGTGATGTCCAGCAGGCGCCGCGCCTCGGCCTGGTCTACGCCGCCGACGGTGGCCGTGATGCGCTCGGCCCGCAGTACCAGCTTGCGTGAGGTGGTCTTCACGTCCACCATCCAGTTCCTGTAGACCTTGCCCGAGATGACCATCGAGGCGGTGGAGAGCGTGTTCAGCGCCAGCTTCGTCGCGGTGCCGGACTTCATGCGGGTGGAGCCGGAAACTGGTTCCGGTCCCACGTCTATGGCCACCCGTATGGAGGCTTCAGGCGCCCTCTCCCTGGGGTTGCAGGTCAGCAGTACGGTCACGGCGCCGGCCTTCCTGCCGGAGGCGAGGCCGCCCTTCACGTACGGCGTTATGCCGCTGGCAGCTATTCCCACTACGGTATCCCCGCGCCTGACGAGCCGGGCGATCTCCTTCCGGCCGTTCTCGGAAACGTCTTCCGCGCCTTCCTTGGAAAGGAACACGGCGGAGTTGCCTCCCGCCATCAGCGCGGTGAAGGTGCCAGGCGCCACCCCGTAGGTGGGCGGTATCTCGGCCGCTTCCAGCACTCCGAGCCGGCCGCTGGTGCCCGCGCCGATGAAATAGATCTTTCTGCCGGCCAGATAGCTGCGGGAGATGGCCCTGGCCGCTTTCTCTATGCTGGGGACGGCGGCGGCGACCGCCTTGGGGACCAGCGAGTCCTCGTGGTTAAGCTTCTCCAGCACGCGGCGCAGCGGCACGCGGTCGAGGTCCCTGGTGCGCGGGTTGTTCTGCTCGGTCGGCAGTCTGGAATAGCGTGTGAAAGCGTCAATTCTCTTCATTCATGTCCTCAGGCTGGGCGGGTCGATCCGTTCCCGCGTTCTGCGTCTCTCCTGTCGTCTCGGTCCCCTCCGGAGCGAAGCCGGAGGCCGCGGCGGATGAGTACTCGACTATTTCCGGCAGCCTGGGGTTCTTTATCCAGTCAAGCACCCGCCTGATGTTGTAGCGCGAAATGAGTTTTGGGCCGAACCCCTTGGCCTCCACTATGATCGCGGCGTTCTCCTTGCCGCAGGCCCTCCGCGCGATATCGTTCAGCAGCTGCAGTTCCTTGTACTGGCGGCCCTGGCCGGCCCCGCCTATCATCAGCAGCGGCCGGGTGCCGTAGGCGCGCAGGGGGTTCACCGAGAGGACGTCGTTGACGTTCAGCACCGGCGAGACGGCTATCACCATCGCCACTTCCGGGTGTATCGCGGCCGCTTTTATGGCCAGGTTCGCGCCCAGCACGTCGCCGACCAGCACGGTCCGCTCGCCGCTGACGGAATTGGTGGACAGGAAGGCCAGCCCGGCCTCCACGTAGCGCAGCATCTTGTTGTATTCGTTGTCCGAGCCGCTGGGACTGAAAGAGCGCCAGGACGTGGTGGAGCCGTCCGGGGTCACGAAGCTGTCGCCGTGGCCCCGGAGGTCCATCGACAGGTAGCCGAAGCCGTAACGCTTGATCAGCGGCAGCCAGGGCTTCCACTCGCCCAGGTCGCTCTTCTGCGAGTGTATCAGCAGCAGCGTCGGGGAGTCAGGCCCGGCCGGCAGGTAGTGGGCGCTGAGGTTCCATCCGTCCTCCGTGGTAAGCGTGACCCGCTCCTCGATCCGCTCCTCCGCGCGCGCGTGGAGCGAACAGCAGAGGAGCAGCAGCGCCGCTACGGAGGCCGGCAGGAGCTTTCTCAGCATCGAGGTACCGGGCCGGGAGCCGTCAGACCAGCTCTTCCGGCTTGAACCAGATCCCGACCTCGCGCTCGGCCTCTTCGACGTTGCCGGAGGCGTGTATCACGTTCTCGAAGATGCCGGTCTTGGAGTTGATCCTGCCGAACGAGCCGCGTATCGTGCCGGGGGCGGCCGCCTCGGGGTGCGTGGCCCCGACTATATCACGTACGGCTTTTACGGCGTTCTCTCCCTGATACACCAGCGCCAGCACGCGGCTCCTGGAGACACCGTGGAAGTCTCCCTTTAAATAGGCTATCAGATGGTCGAACTTGGCCTTGTCGGCGAAGAAGCACTTGCCTTCCAGCAGGGCGTAATGGGTCCTGGCCAGCTTGTCGGTCACGGAAACCATCTTGGCGCCGACCATCTCCAGGCCGGTGCTGTCCAGGCGGTCTATCGAGAGGCCGGCCAGCTTGCGCTGCATGCCGTCCGGCTTAATAAGTATAAGGGTCTTCTCCATGCTCATGTTGCCTCCGTTTATCGTTCAAGATCCGGGTATATTCTACATTCTTTTCCGCCGGGGCCGCCAATCTTGTTTTTTGGGCCGTATTTCTTGTACAATCATTAACTATATTATCCGTGATCCCGGCCGTGCGCCGGTAAATGGGAGACATATGCCAAAAGTGATGGTCGTCGACGACGAAAAAGACGTCGTATATCTCATAAAGGTGCTGCTCGAGAGGGAGAAGCTGGATGTGCTGGAGGCATACAACGGCCTCGAGGCCTACAACAAGCTCACTTCGACGGACCCAGGCAAGATCATACCGGACGCGATGATACTGGATATCATGATGCCGGAGATGGACGGCTATACCCTGCAGACGAAGCTGCAGGAGATGGACGAGCTCAACCGCATCCCGATAATAATCCTCACCGCCAAGGGCCAGATGAAGGACCTCTTCGAGATGTCCTCGAACATCTTCGCCTTCGTCGAGAAGCCCTTCGAGCCCAAGAACCTGATAAAAATAGTAAAGGACGCCATAGCCTCAAGACAATGAACACTACACCGAACTCCGGCATCCACGAGATAATAGCCAACAACTACGGCAAGATAAAGGCCATCCGCGAGAAGGGGGTGGACCCGTTCCCGCACCGCTTCAAGCCCACGCACACCATGGCCGAAGCTGCCAAGCTGGCCCCTGACGCCGCGGCCGTCGTGGCCGGGCGCATGGTGCTGATGCGCGTGATGGGCAAGGCCACCTTCGCCCATCTGAAGGACGGGACCGGCAAGCTGCAGATCTACGTCAAGAAGGACTCCGTCGGGGAGGACTCCTACGAGCTGTTCAAGAAGCAGATGCACGTGGGGGACTTCCTCGGCGTCGAGGGGAAGATGTTCGTCACGAAGACAGGCGAGCTGACGCTGGAAGCGTCGAAGCTGACCGTGCTGGCGAAGTCGGTGCGGCCGCTGCCGGAGAAGTTCCACGGCCTGACCGACTCCGAGGCCCGCTATCGCGACCGCTACCTCGACCTGATCTCCAACGACGACGTGCGCGAGATCTTCGTGAAGCGCTCCCGGATCGTGGCCGCGCTGCGCGAGACCCTCAACTCCGAGGGGCTGCTGGAGGTCGAGACGCCGGTCCTGTGCGGGCAGGCGGGCGGGGCTTCCGCCAGGCCTTTCATAACCTTCCACAACGCCTACAAGAACGAGCTCTACATGCGCATCGCGCTGGAGCTGCCGCTGAAGAAGTTGCTGATAGGCGGCTTCCAGGGCGCCTACGAGATAGGCCGGGTGTTCCGCAACGAGGGCGTGGATACCCGCCACAACCCCGAGTTCACGATGGTGGAGGCCTACAAGGCCTATTCCGACTACCACGGCATGGCAGAGCTGGTAGAGAAGCTTTTCGAGCGCTTCATCCGGATCGTCGGCGCCGATACCGTCGATTACAACGGCCACAAGATAAGCCTGAAGCCGCCTTTCCGCCGCCTGTCCCTTCCCGAAGAGTGGAAGGCGAAGACCGGAGAGGATATCCACAATATACTGGACGGCAAGCGCTTCAACCGCCCCAACCTGGTGGCGCTCGCCAAGAAGCTCCATGTGGACTGCGGGCCTGACACTACGTCTGCCAAGATCTTCGACCGGATACTGGACGAGAAGATACTCTGCGAGCTGCAGCAGCCTACGTTCGTTTTCGACCATCCCACCGCGATCACCCCGCTTGCCAAGTGCAAGCCGGGGGACGAGAGCCTGGTGGAACGCTTCGAGTTCTTCGCGGGCACCGAGGAGATCGCCAACGCCTACTCCGAGCTTAACGATCCGGAGGACCAGAAGAGCCGCCTGGTGGAACAGCTCCGCCAGCAGCAGGAGGAGAACAACGGCGAGGCCGATATCCTCGACAAGGATTTCATAGAAGCGATGGAGTACGGCATGCCGCCGATGGGGGGGATCGGGATAGGTATAGACCGCATCACGATGCTGCTGACCGGCAAGCCGTCCATCCGCGAAGTGATACTGTTCCCTCTGCTCCGCCCCGAGGAGCAGAAAGAAGCCAAGCCGGAAGCGTAGCTTCCCGGAAGGCGCGCCGGGGAACCGTCCCCGGCGGCCGCCCGCCGGTCCCAGTTATGTCCACGGAATTCTTCATAGCCCGCCGGTACCTGCTTGCCAAGAGGAAGGGCCTTTTCGCCATGATCACTACGGTCATCGGCGTGGCGGGGGTGGCGCTCGGTGTCGCCGCGCTTATCGTGACGCTGGCCATCATGGACGGCTTCCAGTCCGACATCAAGAAGAAGATAATAGACGCGCAGGCCCACATAACCATCTACGGCAGCATGAAGCCGCGCGACCTCGAGGTTATCAGGGCCGTGCTGGGCAAGGAGGGACATGCCGCGGCCGAGTCCCCGTTCGTGCTGGGGCAGGGGATACTTACGTTCGACGGCCGCTCCACCGGTGTGGTGGTGAAAGGCTTTTCCCCGGAGGCCGAGTTCAAGGTTAACAGCCTCCGCTCCTCCCTGACGCGCGGGTCCTGGGACGGGCTTTTCTCGCCGGTCAAGGATGCTCCTCCTGCGCTGGTGCTGTGCGAAGAGCTGGCCAGGCACCTGGGGCTCTGGACCGGCGACGACGTGGTGCTGGTCTCGCCGCAGGGGGCGGCGACGACAGGCATGGGGCTGCTGCCGAAGATGAAGAAGTTCCGCGTGACCGGCCTTATACGCACCGGCTATTTCGAGTTCGACAACACCATGGCCTACTGCGGCATCGCGGCAGCGGGAGACTTCTTCGGAGTGCCGGGCGGGGCCAACGGCGTCGGCGTGCGGCTCCGGGACATAAATGACGCGCCGGCCGCCGCGGCGGCTCTGCGCAAGACGCTCGGCTTCGCCTACAGCGTGAAGACCTACGCCGACATGAACCGCACGCTTTTCTCGGCGCTGAAGCTGGAGAAGTTCGTGATGTCGCTGGTGCTGGCGCTGATCATCCTGGTGGCCACCTTCAACATCGCCTCCAACCTGCTGATGATGAGCGTGGAGAAGCTGCGGGATATCGGCATACTGCGCGCGATGGGGGCCGGGCCGTCCTTCGTCAGGAAGGTGTTCCTGTGGGAGGGGAACCTGATAGCTCTCACCGGCATAACGTTGGGCCTGCTGCTGGGCGTGGGGATCTCCGTCTTCATCTCCGCTTATCCGGTCATCGAGCTGCCGTCGGACATCTATTACGTGACGAAGGTGCCGGTGCAGCTGAAGCTTTCCAATATACTGCTCACCGCGGCCGTCAGCTACCTGCTCTGCATGCTCAGCGCGGTATACCCGGCGCTGCGGGCTTCCAGGATCAGCCCTGTGGACGCGATACGCTATGGATAATCCAGTCATGGGATCGCCCTTCCGCCGCGTAGGAAACCCTCCCGTGGTTTCCCCCCGAAGCGGGGCCCCCCATCCGCTATGCGGCGGCAGGGCTATCCCATGCCTGTTCCCGGCGCGGGGAAAAAAGGGATTTTCCTGATGGATAAGATAGTCGAGATCTCAGGGCTGAGCAAGGCCTATACGCAGGGCCACGAGCAGATACTGGTGCTCGAGGAGCTGGATTTCCACATCTCGCGGGGCGAGTTCGTCTCCATAGTCGGGCCTTCGGGCTCCGGCAAGTCCACTTTCCTGAACATCGTCGGGCTGCTGGACGACGTCTACAGCGGCGAGGTGCGGCTTTTCGGCCGCCGCCTGGAGGACCTGGGCGAGACCGAGAAGGCTGCGCTCAGGCTGAAGAACATCGGCTTCGTCTTCCAGTTCGACTCGCTGCTGCCGGAGTTCACGGTGCTCGAGAACATCGAGATGCCGGCCCGGGTGCTTGGCGCCGGGGATGCCGCGAAGGGCCTCGGCCTGCTGTCCCATTTCGGGCTGTCGGCGATAGCCGACAAGTTCCCGATGGAGGTGTCAGGCGGAGAGAAGCAGCGCGCCGCGATGCTCAGGGCGCTGCGCAACGCCCCGGCGCTGCTGATAGCCGACGAGCCGACAGGGAACCTGGACCGCCACAATTCCGGGGTCATACTGGAGGACCTGCGCCGCGCCGCCGGCCTGGGCTCCGCCGTGCTGATGGTCACCCATAACGAGGAGGCCGCCCGGCGCGCCGACCGCGTGCTGCGCATGGGATCGGGCAGGCTGACCGAGGGTATCTACTGATGCTCTGCGAGGAATGCCGCAAGAACCACGCCGCCGTCTTCCTTAAGCTGGCGGTCAACAACAAGGTCAGGGAGATGCACCTGTGCCCGGCCTGCGCCGCGAAGAAGGGGATGGGTTTCGGCCTGGAGACCGGCGCTTTCAACATCTCCGACATCGTCGGCAACATGAGCGGCTATTTCAAGGAGTTCCTGCCGCCGGAGAAGAAGACCCTGCGCTGCCAGGGCTGCGGCCTGAAGTATTCGGAGTTCAAGGAGAGCGGCCTGCTCGGCTGCCCGGACTGTTATTCAAGTTTCGAGCCGCAGCTGGCGGAGCTGATGGCCAGGATACACGGCTTCGCGCAGCACTCCGGCAGGGGCTACGCAGGCGGTCCGGCGCTCAAGCTTTCCAGGGGGGAAGCCGCGAGACGGCTGGAAGAGTTGAGGGCCTCGCTGAAGAGGGCCGTTGAGAAAGAGGACTTCGAGGCCGCGGCCAAGTTGCGAGACGCGATGCGGGAACTGGAGGGGCGTCATGGCTGACGTCATAAAGAGCTTCCGGCCGTACGTGACCTGGGCCAACGCCCGCGGAGCCTGGCCGGACATGGTCTTCTCGACCCGCGTGCGCTTCGCGCGCAACCTGCAGGGCTTCCCTTTTCCGAACCGCGCCGAGCCGCGCCAGCTGGCCGAGATACGCCGCCTCGCGCTTTCCGCGGCCAAGGACACCGGGCTTTTTCCCCGCGGGCACTTCCTGAAGCTGGAGACGCTGCGCCCGGCGGAGAAACGCTTCCTCGTGGAGCGCCACCATGTCTCCCACGCGCTGGCCTCCTCGGTGCTGCCTTCCGGGGCGGCGATAGCCAACGATGAGGACATTGCCGTCATGGTCAACGAGGAGGACCATCTCCGGATACAGTGCCTCCGCTCCGGTTTCGCGATAGAGTCCTCTCTCGCGTCCGCGCTGCGCGCAGACGAGGCTATGGGCCGGGCGCTGCCTTTCGCTTACGGCCGGCGCTTCGGCTTCCTGACGGCCTGTCCCACCAACACCGGCACCGGCATGAGGGTCTCCTGCCTGGCGCATCTGCCGGCGCTCTCCCGCCTGGGGCGCATGCCGCAGGTGCTGGAGAACCTGTCCCATCTGGGCGTAACCGCCAGGGGCATCTACGGCGAGGGGACCATGGTCCTCGGCGATTTTTATCAGATCTCCAACGCCACCTGTCTGGGCCGCTCGGAGGAGGATTTCTGCCAGAACATCGACAGGGTGATCCGCAACCTTATACGCCAGGAGATAGTCTCGCGGGAGGCCCTTCTGAAGGGCGGCCTCAGGATCAAGACGGAGGACGCGGTGTTCAGGGCGCTGGGCCTGCTGAAGCACGCCAGGACCCTCTCCTACGAGGAATTCATGCAGAACGTCTCGCTGGTGCGGATGGGGGCGGCCATGGGATTCCCCACCGGGCTGGACTTCAGCGCCTTCAACCAGCTGACCCTGCTGATGCAGCCCGCGCACATCAGGGCCGCGGCAGGCAGGGACCTGAGCCCGGCCGAACGCGACGCGTTCAGGGCGGAGCTGCTGCGGGCCAGGCTGGCCTGAGGCGGAGAGCGGCCTGCTTGCCTTATCGCGGCATTTATAATTAAATATTGCCATGTATCAGAAGCACTGGAACCTGAAGAAGCTGCCTTTCGAGAACACTCCGGACACGGAATTCTTCTTCTCTTCGGAGAAGCACGAGGAGGCCTTCTCGCGCCTCTCCTACGTGGTCGAGGAGCGCAAACCCTGCGCCGTGGTGACCGGCGCGTACGGCACCGGCAAGACGCTGCTGCTCAAGTCCCTGGAGCGGCAGTTCCGCAAGAAGGGATACGTCTTCTCCTCCGTGCAGAACCCGCGGCTGGACGACCTGGGCCTGCTGAAGGTCATCCTGCATAATCTGACCGGCTACAACGTGCCCAAGCAGAAGGAAGACGTGCTGATGGGCATAGAGAAGTTCCTGACCGACACCGCCCACGACGGCAAGCACGTGGTGGTGGTTATAGACGAGGCCCAACTGATAGACCGCGAGGACGTTTTCGAGGAGCTGCGGCTGCTGCTGAACTTCCAGACGGAAACGCGCTTCCTGCTGACTCTGCTCCTCAGCGGCCAGCCGGAACTGAAGGAGAAACTGGATTCCAACAAGCAGTTCAGCCAGCGCATCACGCTCAGCTACAGGCTGCAGCCGCTGGATTTCGAGGAGACCTGCCGCTACGTAGCCCACAGGCTGGAGGTGGGCGGACTGCAGGAGAACATCTTCGACGACAAGGCCATGGAGGCGCTCTACGAACGCTCCGGCGGCATACCGAGGTGGATAAACAACATCGCCAACATGAGCATGCTGGCCGCGTACTCCAAAGGGGTGCGTACAATAACCGAGGAACTGGTGACGGAAGGCGCGGAAAGCAGCAGATAGGCGGCGGCTGAAAAGGTGGTCTTTATGAAGATACTCGGCATAGGCGCGCATCCGGACGATCTGGAATTCGGCTGCGGCGGGACCTTCTCCAAGCTTTCCGCCGCCGGCCACAGGCTGCACATGCTGGTCATGACCCACGGCTCGGTCGGCGGGGACCCGCGGGTGCGGCTGGCCGAGCAGGAGCGGGCCGCGGCGGTCCTGAAGGCGAAGCTTTACTGGGGAGGGTTCGAGGATACTGGGGTCAGCCTGACCCGCGAGCTGATCTGCGCCGTGGAGACGGTGATAGAGTCCGTGAAGCCGGACATGGTCTTCGTCAACCACGGCGCGGACACGCACCAGGACCACCGCAACGTGGCCCGCGCGGTGGAGACCGCGGCGAGGTACACCAGGAACCTGCTCTTTTACGAGGTCCCGACCACGATAGATTTCAACCCCGGAGTCTTCGTCGACATAGGGGGAGTGATAACCAGGAAGGTGGCGCTGCTGAAATGCCACCGCTCGCAGGTCTACAAGACCAGGGTCAAGAACCTCTCCATCGTCGAGAGCGCCAAGGCCGCGGCGATGTTCCGCGGCTACCAGGACAGGGTCAAGTACGCGGAGGGCTTCATGCCGCGCCGCCTGCTGCTGGACCATCTCATTTCAGCGAAATGACGCCATACCACGCCAGCGTCGCGGGGGCGCGGCCGTGACCATGCGCCGCCAGGGCGGGATCTTCTCCCTGCTCACGCTGGCCGCCCTGGTGGCCATGCTGCCGGCCGGCGGCTTCTCCGCCTGGACGTGGATCGAGGGGCTGCGCTGGCTTTACCTGTTCCTGATAGCGATGTCCGCAGTCTTCCTGCTGGCCCCCGCCAGCGTCTGGCTTGCCCTCAGGATAGGCGCCATCGATATGCCGGGGGAGAGGAAGGTGCATTTCGAACCGATACCGCGCATAGGCGGCCTGGCGGTCTATCTGGCCTTCCTGGCGGCGGTAGTGCGCAACCTGCAGTTCTCCCGCGAGATATACGGCATACTGCTGGGCGGTACGATAATATTCCTGCTCGGCTTCTTCGACGATTGGAAGGGGCTCTCGGCCCGTACCAGGCTTTTCTGGCAGACCGTGGCCGCCCTGACGGTGACGTTCTTCGGCCTGCACATGAGCTTCACCCTCAAGATGCCTTTCGGCGCCGCGCTATCGACCGTCCTTTCCGTCCTGTGGCTCGTCGGCATCGTCAATGCCTTCAACTTCATGGACGGCATAGACGGCCTGGCCTCGACGATGGGAGCCGTCTGCGCGCTGCTGTTCCTGGGCATAGGCTGGAACTCCGGCCAGCACGCGCTGGCGTTCATCTCGGCCGCCCTGGCAGGCGCATGCGCCGGCTTCCTGCGCATGAACTGGCGGCCGGCCCGCGTCTTCCTGGGGGATTCCGGCTCCACGTTCATAGGCTTCATACTGGGCTGCCTGGCCCTCTACGGCAGCTGGGCCACCGACAATCCTGCCGTAGCTTTCTCCACTCCGCTGCTGGTGCTCGGCATCCCTATCTTCGACATCATCTATACCACCATCTCGCGCATCAGGAACGGCACAGTTACCAACGTGAGGGAATGGCTGGAATACGCCGGGAAGGACCATTTCCACCACCGCCTGATGAAGCTGGGCATGGGCGTGGAACAGACAGTGGGCTTCATAGTGCTGCTGAACGTCTGCCTCGGCCTGGGGGCCTGGACGATAAGGCATACCGCCTCCACGGCGGGGACCTGGCTGCTGCTCGTCCAGAGCGTGCTGATCTTCCTGATAGTAGTAGCGCTGATGCTGCTGGGCCGCGATTCGGTGCCGCGGAAAGGATAGTTTTTCATGAAGGATTCACTGATCTCCGGATATTCGGTAAGCAGGATGGACGCCGAGCTCTTCACTCCGTTCACGATATCCAGCGGCAGCCACCGGAGCATGACCAACGCGCTGTTCACGCTGAAGGCCGCGTGCGGCCTCAGCGGCTACGGCGAGGCGGCCATAGCCACGCATATCACCGGCGAGACCCGGGAACGCACGATGCGCAGTCTGGAGAAGGCCGGGGAGCTGCTGGCCGGCCGCGACGCCGCGGATTATCTGGGCGCGATGTGCGTCCTGGAGAAACTGCTCGACGGCAACCGGGCCGCGCTGGCCGCCGCCGAGATGGCCCTGCTGGACCTGGCCTCCAGGCTGCAGGGCGTGTCGCTCTGGAAGTTCTTCGGCGGCAGGGTCCCGCGCCTTAAGACCGACGTCACGGTAGTGATAGGGGACGCGCGGACGGCTTTCGATTTTACGAAGAAGATGCGGGCGCGGGGTTTCAGGATATTCAAGATAAAAACGGGCGCGGACATGGACGAGGACTTCCGCCGGCTCGAGGCCGTCCGCAAGGCCGCTCCGGGCTGCGCGGTCTATCTCGACGCGAACTGCGCGTACACGGCGAAGGAGGCGGAGAATTTCCTGCGCGGTCTCGCCCGCCGGGGGATACGTCCTGAAGTCGTGGAGCAGCCGGTGAAGAAGGACGACGTCGACGGTCTTGCCTACCTGTCCAGGAAGCTGCCGATGCCGGTCTGCGCCGACGAATCCGCCTATTCCCTAGACGACGTTTTCCGGCTGCTGCGCCGGAACGCCGTCACCGCCGTCAACATAAAACTGACGAAGCTGGGCTTCCTGCGCGCCCGCGAGGTCTGGGCGCTGGCACGCGCCCGGGGCGTAAAGCTGATGATGGGCGAGATGCTCGAGAGCGAACTGGCCTCCTGCGCGGCCGCCCATTTCGCGGGCGGCCTCGGAGGTTTCGATTTCATAGACCTGGACACGCCGTTCTTCATCAAGGACAGCGGCATGCGCGGAGCCTCGTTCCTCTCTAAGGACGGGGTCTACTCGCTGGACGCGGTCAAGGCCGGCATAGGCGTGACGCCCGGAAAGGCGCGCGGGTGAGGAAAGTCCTTCTTTTCCTTCTGCTGGCTGTTCCTGCCTCGGCGCAGAACCTCCCCGATCTCCCCGACCTTGGGGACCTGCCTGAGCCGACCAGGTACCTGGCCGGCTATATAAACGCCGGGATAGGCAAGAATATGCCGCTGGGAGGGCACTGGGGGGATAAAACAGCCGGCTTCTCCTCTTCCTCCTCGTTCAGCCTGTCCGTCTCCAAGCGGGTAGACGAGGTCCTGAGCTACGGGGCGGAGACATTTTATGCCGGCTCCCACAATAACAGGGCTTCCGAAGGTCTGCAGCTGCGCATCATCTCCCTTACGCCGTTCGTCAGGGCTTCGTATTCCGAGGGGCGGCGTATCTATTACGGGATACTAGGGGCAGGCGTCTATCAGTGGCGCCAGCCCGGCTACACTTCGGGCGGCGTCCGTTTCGGGTCGGATTCCGGTTCCAGCATAGGGCTTAACCTTGGCGGCGGGGCGGCTACGCCGTTCCTTTTCGGGACTATGGGGGGGGTGGAGCTGCGCTGGCACCATATCTTCAGCGTGAAAGGGGCCTCTCTGGACCTCGGCTCGGCTGACAGTCTGAACCTGGCTTTCACCCTGCAGTACAGCGTCTGGAGGGACAAAAAAAGCCCCGTCCCCGCCCCTTGACAACCGGATTAGGCCTGCTATACTATAGTTGGACGCCGCCTAGCGGCCTCCAACTGTGAACTCCCCGAAGGAAGGGGACGCGAAAACCCGCCAAAAGCGGGTTTTCGCATTTACGGGCGCCCTGCCCGTTATTGTGGGGAAACTCGATAATTTTGTTTAATTATATTAAT
>DAIENX010000040.1:0-6750 GCA_027340875.1 Elusimicrobiota bacterium | reverse complement strand
TGCTGCACGCCTTCAAGGACGAATATTTCCTGCAGTTCTTCACCGCCGCGCCGGGGCGCAGGCCGCGCCCCGCCGGCGAGCCGGCCTGGCTGAAGGCCGAGGCCGCCTCGGCGCGGCTCGCCGAGGCCGGGAAAGGGATCTACGTCATAGCCGACTCGGAGGAGGATCCGGCCGTCTACGGGCTGCTTCCTCCTGGGGCGATCGCCGCCCCGAAGGCCGTTTCTAAAGTGCTGCCGGCCTACATCATCAAGGCGGCGCTGGCCTTCCGCGGCTCGTTGAAGCCGCTCTACCTGAAGCCGGCCAAATACGAGCTCGAGAACAACGTGCGCCCGAAAGCGGCGCGGCGCCGGCCATGATGATCAGGCGCGCCAGGAGGGAGGATTACCCGGCCTTCGCCGCTATCGAGGCGGAGCATCCGGGCTACCCCGCCTGGGGGGAGAAGGGCTTCGCGGCGGAGGAGAGCAACCGGCATTCCGTCACGCTGGCGGCCGAGGTGGACGGCAAGGCGGCCGGTTTCATAAATTTCTGGGTGCTGAGGCCGCAGGTGCAGCTGAACACGCTGGCCGTTTCCAGGGCCAGCATGAGGTCCGGCCTGGCCACGGCGCTGCTGGGCAAACTCTTCGAGTACGCCGCCAAGAGCGCCTGCACGGAAGTCGACCTGGAGGTCAACGAGAACAACGCCGCGGCCATAGCTCTGTACCTGGCCGGAGGTTTCGAGGTAGTAGGGAAAAGGCCTAAATTCTATAATAACACCGATGCCGCGCTGCTGATGAGGCGCGCGCTGCCGCCGAGGTAACCATGACGAAAAAATTACTGCTTTCAGCGTTCCTGTGCTCCTGCCTGGTCCAGGCCGCTTCCGCCGCGGCCGGAGAGGAATCCTACCTGCATTTCATGAACGGCATGATCTTCGAGCGGCACGGGGAGTACGACCAGGCCATGCAGGAGTATCGGCGCACGATGCTGCTGGACCCGGAGTCCGTCTTCGTATACAAGCAGGCGCTGAACCTGGCGCTGCACATCGGCAAGGTGGACGACGCGGCGAACTGGGCCGAGTTCGTGGTGAAGACCGATTCCTCCACGGCCGATAACTGGGTGCTTTACGGCAACGTCAGGTGGGCGAAAGGGGACATGGACGGGGCCAGGCAGGCCTACGAGAAGGCGGCCGAGCTGGACCCTGCCTCCTACGAGGCCGTCTACCAGCTGGCCAGCCTCTGGAGCTCGCGCGATCCGGGCAAGTCCATAGGCTACCTGAAGAAGTACCTGGAGCTGAAGTCCGACGACGCTCCGGAGATCTACTACCAGATGGCGGTGCTCTACAACATGAAGAGCGATTCCGCTGGCGTGAAGGACAGCCTGCTGAAGTCGAAGGAAGCGGACCCTTACTACCCGCAGCCGCGGCACATGCTGGCCAGCTTCTACGAGCTTAAGAACGACACCGCGGCCGCGCTGGCCGAGTACGCCGAGCTGGCCGTGATGGAGCCGCGGAACATAGAGCTGTTCGACCACGTGGGCGAGCTTTACGCCGGGCCTTCCGTGAACGACCTGGACGAGGGAGAGAAGTACTTCCTGCGCGCCTGGAGCCTGGACCAGTCCGATCCAACCGCCTGCTTCTGGCTGTCGGTCATCAGCGAGCAGAAGGGGGACTTCAAGTCGGCGGCCTCCTATCTGGAGAAGTCGGCGGCGCTGAAGGACGACGCCACGCAGGTGCTGCGGCTGGCCTACTATTACACGCAGGCCGGCGGCTACCGCAGGGCCATCTCCATGCTCGAGAAGGCCGCTCTGAAGTGGCCGGACAATACCGAGATCTCCTATTTCCTGGCGCTGGGTTACGACGATACCGGCGATTCCAAGAAGGCCAGGGCCATGCTGAAGGGCATACTGCAGAGGGACCCGGAGAACGCCGAGGCCCGCATGCAGTACGCGGTCATCAGCGAACGCGAGAACGACATGGCGACGGCCGAGGAGAACTTCCGCTACCTGCTGAAGAAGAACCCGAACAACGCCAACGTGCTGAACTACCTAGGCTATTCGCTGGCGGACCGCGGCCTGAAGCTGGACGAGGCCCAGCTGATGATCATGGGCGCGGTGGCGGCCGAGCCGAACAACGGCGCCTTCCTCGACTCGCTGGCCTGGGTGATGTACAAGCGCGGCAACCTCGACGGCGCGATGGATACCATCAGGAAGGCCGTGGCCACGGTCTTCGACGACGCGGTAATCTGGGCGCACGCCGGAGACATCTACGCGGCCAAGGGGCAGCACGACAAGGCCTGGCTCTGCTGGAAGTATTCCTGGCTGCTCGAGAAGCCGGGCAAGCGCGGCAAGGCGGAGTCGCGGCTGAAGGAGCTGGAGGGGAAGCTGGACAAGGCCGCCCTGCCGGCCCTCGAGCTGCGCTACCTGAAGGCCTTCAGCCCTGCCGGCAAGGAGTTCTCCTCGTTCGCCAAGCTGGAGGGCAGGCTGCGCGGCAAGACCGTGAAGCTGGACGCCATAGTGCATTTCGCGCCCCCGGCCGATTTCAGCCTCACGGTGATGGGGCCGCTGATGGCCCCGCTATGGAAGGCCCGCGTCTCCGGCGGCATGACCGACCTGGATTCCATCTCGATCAAGGACATAGACGCCGAGACCTTCAACTACTGGGCTTCGCTGATGACCGGCGAGCTTTCAGCCTGGTTCTCCGGCGACTACCTGACCGGGGCCGAAGGCGGCTGGGACAGCCCCTGCTTTACGGGCGGCCAGCGTAAGGTCTGCCTGGATGACTCGCTGGCCTGGCCCGCCGAAATAACCAACAAGTCCGAGACCAAACTGCTGTTCAGGCCTGGCGGCTACTTCCTGAAGGACCTCTACCTTTTCCCGGGCAGCCTGGAGTTTAAGCTGCCGCACGTCGCGCTGAAGATAGCGCTGGACCCCTCGCAGATGAAGTTCGGAGGTTTCAATACGCTGCAGCTGCCGGAATAGGTGCGTATGATAGAACTGAAGGCCAAGGCTAAGGTCAACCTCTTCCTGGAGGTGACACGCCGCCGCCCGGACGGGTACCATGAGCTGGTCACGCTTTTCGCCCGCGTTGGGCTGGCGGACGGGCTTTCCTTGAAGAAGGCTTCCGCCTCCGGCATATCCCTGAAGGTTTACGGAGGGCCAAAGGACCTCGGCAGGCCGGAGGACAACATAGTCCATAAGGCCGCGGTCAGGTTCTGCGAGGCCTTCGGCATAAAGCCCGCTGTGGAGATAAGACTGAAGAAGAGGATACCGGTAGGGGCGGGTCTTGGCGGCGGCTCCGCGGACGGCGCGGCGGCCCTGCTCGGGCTGGCCCGGCTCTACAGGCTGCCGCGTTCCCGCTTCCCGCGGCTGATGAGGATAGCCGCCGCCATAGGCTCCGATGTGCCTTTCTTCATGCTGGATACGGTTCTGGCCGAGGGGCGGGGCCGGGGGGAGAAGCTGAAGCCACTCAAGGCCGGCGGCCGCCTCCCGTGGATAGTGCTGGTCTATCCCGGGGAGCCCGTATATACTAAAGAGGTTTACGGGAACCTCAAAATTGCGCCTGAGGCGGAGATAAAGGACAGTCTGGGGGATTTCCGCGAGCTTTGCGGCCTTATAAGGAAGGGCGGCTTCGAGCCGGGGCGGCGCGGCCGGCTCTTCAACAGGCTGGAGGACCCGGTGCTGCCGCGGCACAAGGCCGTGCGGCTGGCCAGGGAGCGGCTGGCCGGGCTGGGGGCGGACGCGGTGCTGATGTCCGGCTCCGGGGCCACCGTTTTCGGCCTGTTCCGGGGCAGGGCGGCCGCGGCGCGCGCGGCCCGCGGAATGAAAAGTAACCGTAGTTACAGGGTTTTTTTGACGAATTTTTGCTAGAATCTGGGGGTAGTGACATGTGACTGCCTTGCTGCTGTGCTGTAGGGGGGCGGTAATTAGGGGGAAGTATGGAAATCACCGAAGTGAGGATTCATCTCAGGAACGAGGCGAGGCTTAAGGCTTTCGCCACCGTGACCTTTGACAATGCGTTCGTGGTGCACAACATGAAGGTCGTGAACGGCAACAACGGCCTCATAGTCTGCATGCCGTCCCGCAAGATAAAGGACGGCACGTACAAGGACATAGCGCACCCGATCCACAACGAGTTCAGGAGCAAGCTGGAGCAGCTCATCCTCAAGGAGTACGAGGCTGAGATGGCGAAGGCCGGGCCGATGGCGGCTCCGACCCAAACGGAAGGCTTCTAAGGACCCAGAGACGGGATACGAAGACCCTTCCCGCTCTCGCGGGACGGGTTTTCGTGCTGTGACCCCGAATCCAGCGTCAGCTGGATTCCCCGCGCAGCGGGTCGAGGACCGAGCGCAATGCGCGACAGGGCCGAGAGGGGAAATGCCGCCCCGAAGGGGCCCTCGCTATGCGAGGGGAAAGCTATGCTTTCCGGCTAGTAAATTTGTTCCCGGGTGGTGTAACGGTAGCACAACCGACTTTGACTCGGTTAGACATGGTTCAAATCCATGCCCGGGAGAGAGATTTAAGGAAACGGCTGGCTTTGCGTGTTCACGGGCGCCCAGGGGACCGGAACGCAAAACGCGCTCGTCCACACCGTGGACTCGCTCATCATTCGGGCTCAGCGCGATGCAAGCTTCGCCCTCACGAAGGTTTTGCTAACCCGGTCCCCCGGTCGCCCGCTCCAAACTAGTCGCCTGCCGTTGCCTTAAAGTAGAAGAACACCTAATGAGGAAAGCTGCAACTGATATTAATAGGATGTGGACGGTGTATATCGTGCGGTGCGCGAACGGGGCGCTGTATACGGGGATCACCAATGACCTGAAGGGGCGGCTGAAGGCGCACAACGAGGGGAAGGGGGCGAAGTACACGGCCTCTTTCGGGCCGGTGGAGCTGGCGTGGAAGAGGAGGAAGAAGGATAAGTCCTCGGCTCTGAAGCTGGAGGCCGCGATTAAGAAGCTTACGCGCCAGGAGAAAGATGCCCTGTTGGCCGGAGGCAGGAGAATATGAGCAAGCATAGACTTAAGGCCGTGCGTTCTGTTTCCGACATCCCCAAATCGCTGCGGGGGACGCCGTTCGGCGAGCTGCTGATGTACCACAATATGGACGTCCCGTTCAAAAAGTACGACGCCGCCAGGATCATAGTGTGCATGTGCATGGACAACCGCAAGCAGCTGCGCCTCCCGGACAATTTCGCCTACAAGCTGCGCACCGGCGGCGGCAACGTGCGCCACAGCGAGTTCAAGGTCTCCTACGCCATCGGCTAGGCGGCGTGAAGCACGTGGCCATGATAGCCCACGACAACTGCGGCATGTCCGGCCTGATAGACAGACGCGCCGGCTTCATAAAGGGCATGGCGAGGAACGCCGGCTGGACGGAAAAGAGGGCGTCCGAGTATTTCGCGGCCTACGCGCCGCTCTTCGAGATAGGCGACGAGGTGGAGTTCGTGCTGGCCGAAGCCCGCCGTCTGAATCACAAGTATCCGAAAGTAAAGGTCCTGCCGCTGTTCTACAAGCTGGAGGACAACCGGCTTTACCTGATAGGCAGGTAGCTTTTCCTGCCCCGGTCATGGCGGGCCGGTTCCATGCCGGCCCGCCTTTTTAGTAGAATTTCCACGTAGTCCTCCTGTTCCTTAATTTCTCAGTTCAAGTTGCAAACTATGCCAAAGAATAAAAATTTCGCGGCGGTGGTCCTTGCGGCCGGTCTCGGCACCCGCATGAAGTCCGACCTGCCGAAGGTGCTCCATTACCTGGGGGACATGTCCCTCGTAGAGCGGGCCATACGCAAGATAGCCCTGCTGGGCCCGGAGAAGATCATCGTCATCACCGGCCACAAGGCCGAGCTGGTGGAGGCCGAGCTGAAGAAGCGGCTGGGCCCGGAGATACTCGCTAAGACCGTCTTCGTCAGGCAGCAGCTGCTGAAGGGCAGCGGCCGCGCCGTGCAGGAGGCCCTGCCGCTGATACGCCGCCACGCCCACGCGCTGGTGCTCTGCGGCGACGCCCCGCTTTTCAGGACCGAGACCATGCGCAGGATGATGGCCTCCTATTTCCGCGCCGGCCACGACTGCCTGGTCATGACCGCCGACCTGGATAACCCGGGTTCCTACGGCCGCATCAAGCGCGACCATGCCGGCGGCATTGCCGCGATCATAGAGGCCGACGGGGCCAGCGAGTGGGAGAAGGCCATAAAAGAGGTCAACTCCGGCACCTATTTCTTCGGGGTGAAGGCCCTGGACCGGGCGGTCAGGAACCTGAAGAAGAAGGGCTCCAAGGGCGAGTACTACCTGACCGACGCGGTGGAGAACATCCTGGCCGCCGGGGGCAAGGCCGCGGCCTTCAAGCTGGCCGACGCCACCGAGATGACCGGCATAAATTCCCGCGCGGACCTGGCCGCCGCGTACGCCATGCTGACCGCGCGAAAAGCGGCCGACCTGATGGCTTCCGGCGTGACCATAATGGACCCGGCCGGCACCTATATCGAGGAGAGCGTGCAGGTAGGCCGGGACACCGTGATCTATCCCGGCGTCTTCCTTAAGGGCGAGACCGTGATAGGCCGCGACTGCCGCATCGGCCCCGCCGGCGTGATAGACGGCTGCCGCATAGACGACGGCGCCGTAGTGAAATATTCCTGCGCGCTGGAGAGCAGCCGCGTGCGCGAGGGCGCGGTCATAGGCCCGTTCGCCCGCCTGAGGCCGCTGTCCGACATAGGCCCGAAGGCGGAGATAGGCAATTTCGCGGAGGTGAAGAAGTCGCGCATCGGGCGCGGCTCCAAGATGCACCACCACAG
>DAIENX010000035.1:0-6858 GCA_027340875.1 Elusimicrobiota bacterium | reverse complement strand
CCCACAGCATATAACCCAGCCCGAACAGCAGCAGCAGCCAGCCGGCGATGTCTCCCCTAACGGCCTCCACCCACTGCAGGCGGGAAAGCGCCGTGCCGAGCGCGATGCCGGCGAAACCGATGGCCACGGAGCTGAGCACGTGCCCCAGCCCGCAGAGCAGGGTGACCGCGGCCGTCCGGGTCCCGGACCAGGAGCGGGCTTTCGCCAGCGCCACGAACGGTATGTAATGGTCCGGGCCGAATACCGTGTGCATGAATCCCAGCGACGCCGCCGTCAGCAGTATAGTTCCGTTCTCCATGTTCCCTCCACTTGGTGCTATGAACCGCACTTTCGTGCTACCCTACCGCAAAAAAAATCACTTGCCGGCCGTGGTCACGCTCAGCGTGGAATGCTTCACGCCCTTCACCGCCTTGAGCGCGGCGGCCAGGGCCCCCACCTTGGCGCCGGGGCCCTTTACCGCCACTATCTCGAGGCAGTTGTCGTGGTCCAGGTGCACGTGCTGGGCGGATATTATGATGGCGCCGTGGTCGTGCTGGATATCCAGCAGCTTATTGACCACGGCGCGCTTGTGGTGATCGTAGACTATGGTGACGGCGCCCGCCACCTGGCCGCCTTTGGAGAAGGCGTCGGAGACGAACTCCTTGCGTATCAGGTCGGCGATGGCCTTGGAACGGTTGTCGTAGCCCTCGGCCTTTATCAGGGCGTCGAACTTCCGGAGGAGCTCCCCCTCCAGAGACACGCCGAACCTTACGAGACCGCCTTTCATAGTGTTACCTTAGTTCAAATGGTGACACTTTTCGGGAGTCCCGTCAACGCATCGAAGTCAACGTCCCGGCTGTTTTACAGCAACCTCCAGGAAAGCCCCGCGGAGAAGGTGCGGCCCGGCTGCAGGTACCAGCCGTTGAAGACGTCCGCCGTAGTGGCGTAATGCCTGTCAAGCAGGTTGTCCGCCGCGGCCCAGAACTCCAGCCCACCTATCTCCCTGGCGCCCCTCAGACCAAAGACCCAGTATTCGGGCAGCCGCAGCCCGGAGCGGCCCCTGCCGGTATACTGCTCCGAAACGCCGAGACCGGTGAAGGCCAGGCTGGAGCCGTCGGACCGCAGGCCGGCCGAGAGCGTTACCTTGCGCAGCGGAGAATAGTTCATCAGCTCATAGCTCCCGCCGGCGGTCTTTACCTTGCTGACGTTCAACGCCCAGGCCGCGGAAAAGCGGAAGATACCGGGCTTCCAGCCGGCCTTCCCCTCAGCGCCTATGTTGTAGCCGGAGTCGAGATTGGCGGCGGCCCAGGTGACCGGGTCCAGCGCTATGCGGTCCTCGATCACCGAATAGTAGCCCGAAGCGGAGGCGTACCAGCCGTCCGGGGAACCGTAATACGCCGAAGCGTCGTAGTTCACGCTCTTCTCCGGCTTAAGTCCGGGCGCGGGAGCCGCCCACGGGTTGTAGAGGTCCGCGAAAGTAGGGGCCTGGAAGCCGGCCCCGCCGGAAGCGGAGAACTTCCACTCCGCGGAAGGCGCGTAGACGGCCGCGAGCTTCGGACTGAGCCGCGCCGGATAGCTGCCGCTCCTGTCCAGGCGGGCCCCCGGGGTGAGTTCCAGCTTCTCCGCCGGGGAGAAGGTCTTCTGCGCGAAGAACCCCGCCGAGCCCAGGCGGTGGTCGCCGTAATCCGGGGAGGCCAGCTCCGACAGCGAAGCCTCGGCGCCCAGCACCAGCGTGCGCCGCACCGTGAGCCTGCCGGAAAGACCGCGGTCCGTGACCAGGGCCCTGCTGCGCGAGCCGAACTGGAAGGCCTCTATCCGGTTGGACGAGAGCGACGATTCCACGCGCCCCTCCAGGTCGTCCCCACCGGCGCTCCAGGCCCCGGAGAGGAAGCCGCGGCGCGATTTCTGCCAGTCGGTCAGCGAATTGGCCGCGCGCTCGCGGGAGCCGTTCCAGTCGGAGACCGGCACAGGGGTGCCCGACGGCAGGCCGGTCCGCAGCGCGGAGTACAGGCCGCTGAAGGTCAGCTTGCCCGCGGCCCCGAGCCCTACCGAGCCGCGGCCCTGCGCGGCCTCCCTTGTCGATCCCGCGTTATGCTGGAAGCCCTCGGACGAATCGCGCGCGGCGCCGAGGAAGAAATCCCCGTACCGGCCGGAGGCGCCGGTCTTGAACGTCAGATCCCGACCGCCCCAGGACGAAAGGCCTGCGGAGGCCTCGGCGAGCCGTGTCCCCGGAGAAAGCTTCCTGGTGAACAGGTGGACCACGCCGCCCTCGGCGTTGGCGCCGTAAGCCGACGACGCGGCACCGGGCAGCACCTCCACCCGGCCGAGGCCGGCGGACGGGAACAGGGAAAGGTCCACCGTGCCGGTGATATCGGCCGGCAGCCGCACGTCGTCGAGATAGACGGCCGTCTGCTTGGCCTGGAAGCCGCGCAGCGAGACCGTGGCGGCCCCGTCCGGCCCGTTGAGCCTCCGCACGGCCAGCAAGGCCTCGGAATCGAGCAGGCCGGTCAGGTCCAGCCGCGGCTCGTCGCCGGGATAGATGGTATCGGCGTCGGCAGGCGGCATGGCCCGATAGGCCGCGGCGCGGCCGACCGAAAAGAAGACATCGTCGGCAGAACGGGACTGTACGGGGAACGACAGGAACAACAGCAGCAAAGACAGGCTTTTCATTTTTCCTCCCGCGAAGATAGCCGCCGAAGCGGCGTTCCCGCGGTAGACCGGGCTCAGCCCGAGACTTCCGGGCATCACCGTTGCGGGGCAGCTCCCGATTTTCACGGGATTCCTCCGCAGGAACGGTGATATTATATCAATTCCGCGGCCCCAGAGGGCCGAAGGTCCCGTCGCGACATAGGTCCAATTACCGGCGTGGTCTGGGCACCCCGGCCCATACGAGGAAAAACAATAAACGGATATCATTATTATGTCGCGGGCCGGGATAGGCCCGGTTCAAGGAGATACGATGATGATAGCTAAGATCGGCAGGATCATTCTGGCCTCGGCCTTCATGGCCGCGCCCGCCGCCGCGCTGGACCTCGAGGGTCTGCCGCAGGTGAAGGACATCGTCAGGAACGCGCGCTCCGCAGCGGACGAAGCGCCTGTGCCGGCAGCCACGACCGACGCCAGGTCCGTCAAGGACTGGACCATAATGGTCTTCATGAACGGCAAGAACAACCTTTCCAAATACGTCATCGAGGACATGAACGAGATGGAGAAGTACGGCGCTCCCGAGAACGTCAACATCGTTACCGAGGCCGGCCGCACGGCTTACACCCAGCCCTCATATCCTTCCTACCCGGGCGGCTACGACGACTACCCGGGCGTAGTCCCCCACCCCGGCTGGCCCAACCCGTACTGGGGCGGCGGCCTGCCCCCTATGCTGAGCCGCGAGGAAGCCTCGGCGAAGGACGCCTCCACGGACTGGACCGGCGTGCGCCGCTACCTGGTGCAGAAGGACGGCGACAATGCCACGCTTTCGTCCCGGATGCTGCAGGACCTGGGCTCCGTCGACATGGGCGACTGGAACCAACTCGCCGAGTACGGCAAGTGGGTGAAGCAGAACTACCCGGCGCGCCACTACATGCTGATAGTCTGGAACCACGGCTCCGGCTGGGAAATGCGCGGACCGCGCGCCACCGTCAGGGGCATTTCATACGACGACCAGACCGGCCACGGCATCAACCCGGTGGACCTGGCCAGGGCGCTGCGCGCGATGGGCGGCGTGGACATCTACGCCTCCGACGCCTGCCTGATGCAGATGGTCGAGGTGGTCTATGAGATGCGCGACGCCGCCACGATCGTGGTAGGCTCGGAAGAGACCGAGCCCGGCGCCGGCTGGGGCTACGACCAGTTCCTCTCCCGCGTGGAATCCAACAAGGGCGACCTGACCGCCGAGGTGATGTCGGCGGCCGCCGTGCAGGGCTACAAGGCCACCTACTACTCCTCCTCGCAGGCCACTACGCAGTCCGCGGTGCGCACCTCCGGCATGACGGAGCTGCGCAGGCAGCTGGACCAGTGGGTGGAGCTGGCCATGAACGAGGACAAGGCCTCCGTGGTCGCGGCCAGGGACGCGGCGCTCTCCTTCGAGGGCGCGGCCTCCAGGGACCTGACGGACTTCCTGCAGCTGGTGCACGGCAAGACCAGGTCGAAAGCACTGAAGACGAAGACCGTGCAGGTCCTGAACCAGTTCTACGACAGGGTCCTGCTCGACAACGGCACCACCGGGGACAAGTTCAAGAAGGCCTACGGCATGGGCGTCTACCTGCCCGGCTGGAGCTTCGACGACAGCTACGGCAAGCTGGCCTGGTCCGTAGACGGCAAGTGGGACGACTTTATGCGGTGGCTCACCGCGAAGTAAGCCGTTCAGCGCAATAAAAAAGGCCCTCCGGAAGGAGGGCCTTTTTTTCGTCCCTGCCGGGGCTCATTTCCGGCCGGTCACCACCTGGCCCTTGCCGTAATCCAGCTCGCTGCCGAACATGCTGTGCGGCACCAGGTAGATGGCCGCCGTAACGGCGAAGGCAGTTATAAGCCAGAAGCGGGGCTTCTTCTCCTTCAGGAAGGCAGTCAGGCCCGCCAGCCAGAAGATCATCATGACCAGCGTCTTGTTGTCGGTTAGGTCGTAGCCGAAAGGAAAGCCGGTCCAGAGCTGGCCGAAGGCGTACTTCTGCGTAAGCGGCCCGAACAGGAAGCCGCCCAGCGCGAGGAAGGCCACGTTCAGCGGCACGGCGAAGCGCGGCTGCGGCAGCCCCCAGGCCGCGCTGACGAAGATGCGCACCGAGAACAGCATGAACAGGAACATCATCAGGATGTGCGGGATCAGTATCAAGTGGGGTACGGCGCCCTTGAAGCGGGTGACCACGGGCGCCTTCGTCAGCTCGGTCTCGCCGTCCGGAGTGCGGAGGAATACGCGATATTCCAGCTTGCCGGCCGGAGGCTGGTCCGGCAGCGACGCGGTAAGTTTGCCGGCGTCATAGACCATCGAGACGGCCTTGGGCTCGTCGTCGGTCCTGTAGCGCTTCCAGAGGAGGTAACCATCCAGCGGGGCGGCGGAGGTGATCCTGGGCATGCAGTCGTCGCCGCCGGTGGTGCAGCTGCGGGGAAAGCGGTAGCTGACGGCGCCGGACACGGTCACGCCGGAGGCGCGGACGGGATAGGTGGGCCCCGTCATGCGCTGGAACAGGGCGAAGCCCAGCGTCACAACGAAGCTGATGATCCAGAGAAGCGTCTTCCTCATTGTCTCTCCTATAAAAAACCCGCCGCTTATTCAGCGGCGGGTTAAATTAATGCGCGGGAAGGGAGTTGAACCCATAAGCCCTTTCGGGCACACGGTCCTGAGCCGTGCGCGTCTGCCAGTTCCGCCACCCGCGCATAAATCGGGTTAAATGGTGGTTGGGATAGGATTCGAACCTATGTAGGGCATGGCCCGACGGTTTTACAGACCGTTGCTTTTGACCGCTCAGCCACCCAACCACATTTAAAGAACAGCAACGTCAGGTTCAATAGTATAGCAAAAAAGAAGGCTGCGCAAAAACCCGGGCCTCAGAACGGCAGCGTCAGAAAAAAATCCTCGGGCCTGATCAGGCGGTAGAGGTTTATCGCGGCGCCGAGGGCGAGAAAAGGTCCGAAAGGCATGTGCGACATCCTGTCCGCGCGCTTGAGCAGCAGCAGCGCAAGGCCGTACATGGAGCCGAAGAAGGAGGCCATCACCACCGCGGTGACCACGCCCTGCCAGCCGCAGAGCGCTCCTATGCCGCCCATCAGGAAGATGTCCCCCTCGCCTACCGCGTCCTTCTTATAGAGGACTTTTCCGAGCAACGCCAGGCCCCAGATGAAGCCGGCGCCGACTCCGGCGCCGAGGGCCGAATAGGCGAGCCGCGCCACCCAGGAGCCTTCGTAGAACGGGTTGGCCAGGCTGCCGCCGATGCCGAGCAGGAAGAGGGCCAGGGAGAACGCGTCCGAGATCATCATGGTCTCGAAATCTATCACGCTCACTATGATCAGCACGTAGGAGGCCAGCAGACTGACCGCCAGCCAGGCGGGGCTGCCCAGCCAGCGGTGCACGAACAGAGCCGTGACCAGCCCTGTCAGCAGCTCCACTAACGGGTAACGCATGGAGATAGGCTGGCCGCAGGCGCGGCAGCGCCCACGCAGAAGCAGGTAGCTGAGCACCGGTATGTTGTCGTACGCCTTTATAGCGGCGCCGCATTTGGGACATTTGGAGGGCGGGAAGACTATGGACTCGTCCTTCGGCAGGCGGACGATGCAGACGTTCAGGAAGCTGCCCAGTATGAGCCCCAGCACGAAGGCGGCGAGCACTATGGTCATAGTCATATTCTAACAATTTGACCCGCGCATAAAAAAACCCCGCGTCGCTTGGACGCGGGGTCTTTTTTCCGGTCTTCCCTCTGTTAGAAGGTGGACCAGGGGGTCGTCAGGGTCGTGCTGTCGCGGCCCTTTATGTCCTCGTGGGTGCAGGACACCACGAAGTTGCCCCAGGTAGCGGCGCTGGTCGGGTCGTTGAAATACGCCCAGCCCGCGCCGTCGGTTATCGCGCCGCCGTTGGTCACGGCGGTGACGGTGTTGGCGTCCAGATGGCCCGTGCCGGGCATCTTGGCCTGCGGTATCTCGGCGATATACTTCGCGTTGGTGGTGATGCAGGACAGGGTATCCGCGGGGAACCAGCCCTCGTTGTCACCGTAGTACACCTGGATAGCGCTGCGGACCGAGGAGAGAGCGCCCTTAGTGGCGCCTTCCTTGGACTTGTTGATCAGGTCGGCGAACTTCGGTATGGCTATGGCAGCCAGAATACCGATGATGGCGACGACGATCATCAGCTCTATCAGGGTGAAGCCTTTCTTCATGTTCTTCATTAACTTCCTCCTT
>DAIENX010000008.1:0-108283 GCA_027340875.1 Elusimicrobiota bacterium | reverse complement strand
AGGCGCGCCAGCGCGGCGCGCCCGGAATGAAGAAGCAGGCCCATTAAAGACCCAGCAGACCGTTCTTCAGGGACTTATCGGCGGGCTTATCACCCACCCAGACCTTGAACAGCACGTCGGCGAAATCCTTGCCCTCTATGGAGCCGGCCGGCTTGCCGTTGGCCGTGATCTCTATCCCGGTCCCGGGCCGGTAAACGAACACCAGCCTGTCGCCTTTCTTCACGTCGGGTATCATTTTCTCCATCTTGGCGATACGGTCGTTCAGCGCGGGCAGCGTTTCGCCGGCGTTGTTGGAGAAGCCCTCGGCTATGGCCTCGGCCACGGTCTTGCCGTCCACCGAGCGCAGGAAGACCAGCTCTATGCGCTTGAGCTGCTCGGAGGAGGCTACGGCCATGCCGTCCCGGGAGGTCTTCTCCAGGTACAGACCGGCCACGTAGACCTTGAACACTATCTTGGTGCGGACCCCCATGCCGTTGAGCTCCAGCTTCCTGCCGTCCTGCTGAATGGCTACGGGCATGCTGACGCCTTTGAGCGTCATCTCGGTCTCCGCCGCGCTGACGAGGCCTGGCACTGCCATAAGGGCGAATAAAGCGAGTTTCCTCATTGTTTCTCCTTGGGTCAAAAACCGCGTTCTCTACTATGGTATATATTCTGAAATCCCTTTTCAATTTTGATAGGATTGGATTGATGAAGACACAGCGCCTCAAGCGCCCCGCCTGCGGCCCTCAGCGCTCCTGGACCCTGCTGCATATGCTTCCCGGGGACTTCAAGACCGCGTCCGCCACCAACCTGGCGCCGGCGGCCTATCCCGGCGGCGCCTTCATAGTGAAGGACCCCGCGCGCGAGGCCGTACTTACCTCTCCAGAACTTCCGGCCTTCTTCCCCTTCGACCAGCTGCTGCTCTCGGCCTCCGTGGTCTTTCAGTCCGGAGGCTCCTTCTCCGCGGAAGCCCGCGTAAAGACCGGGCGCGGCTGGAGCCCCTGGTTCAGCTTCGGCTCTTTCGAGCCGGGCAGGTCGGCCAGCGCCGCCCCCGTGGAGAATCCGTTCGGCCGGATGGACACGGATATACTCAAGCTGAAGGACAAGGCCTCCGCTTTCCGCTACCGTCTGACCATCCGCTCCGCCGGGAGGAAGGCCCCGCTGCTGCGCCTGGCCGCCGCCTGCTATACCGACTCCGCCCTTCCCTTCCGCCCGGACCGACCGGCGCCGAAGAGGCCGGCGCTCAGGGTCAGGGTGCCCAGGCTCTCCCAGATGGCGCTCAAAGCGGAGCACTCACGGGATATCTGCAGCCCCGTCTCCGTTTCCATGGCCCTGGCCGGGCTGGGCCTGAAGACGCCCCCGCTGGCCGCCGCTTTCGCCGCGCGGGACTATAAGGCGGGCATCTTCGGCAACTGGTTCTTCAGCACGGCCTACGCGGGATCGCGCGGAGCCTATTCGCTGCTGACGCGCCTGAACTCGCTGGAGGAAGCGCGGGACTTCCTTGAGGCCGGCGTGCCGGTGATAGCCAGCGTCACTTTCGGGCCGGGCGAGCTGCGCGGCTCGCCGATAAAGCGGACCGCCGGCCACCTCCTCGTGATGACCGGCTTCACCGCCTCCGGCGACGTGATAGTCAACGACCCCGCGGCCCCCTCGGTCTCCTCGGTGGAGAGGATATACCCGAGACATCAGTTCGAGCGCGCCTGGCTGGCCAACAAGTACGGCCTGGCCTACATCATAGCGAGGGACCTTTCCCCTTTCATGCGGGTGAAAGCCCGCTGCGCCGAACTTTACTCCGCGCCGCCATCCGCGGCCTCCGACAGGAAGAAGCTGATAGAGAGCCAGCTCGTGTTCAACGAGAAAGCGGAGCTGCTGGAGATATCAGGGCCCTGGGCCAGGATACGGGCCCTTGAGCAGCACAGCCTGCGTGCCGACGGGCGCACGCTGCTGCCTTACGAAGGCTGGGTGGAGCTGGCGGCGCTGGCTCCCGGCCTGCCGCAGGTCCCGAACGCCGTCGTCAGGGCCAAGACCGCGCGCTGCGGCGCAGCGCGGCTCTCGCTCGGCGTGAAGGTCCGCGCCTGCGGCAACGGTTCCCCCGCCCTGCCGGCAGGGCGCCTGGACGGCGGCCTGCTGAACCCGCTGGGCCGAGGCTTCCCGCCGGAAAGACTGCGGCTCGAAGTGCCTAGGACGGCGCGGCTGTTCCTGGGCGACAGATACTACTGGGGCGGCCGCTCGGCCTGGGGGGTGGACTGCTCCGGGCTGGTCTCTATCTCCTTCCGGGCGTGGGGAAGGGACCTGCCGCGCAACGCCGGCGACCAGTATTTCGCCTCGCGCCGGATCTCCCCCGCCGCGCTGCTGCCCGGCGACCTGATCTTCTCCGCCGACGCCGCCGATCCCGCCGACATCAACCACGTGATGATCTATACCGGCCGCGGCCGGCTGCTGGAGGCCACCGGCGACAGCAATTCGGTCAGGGAGGTATCCTTCGAGCGCAAGTTCGGGGTACCGTTCTCCTCCGCCGCCAACGGCATGGTGGCCGGCGGCAAGAAGGTGTTCTTCCGCCGCGTTATCCCCTGAACATAAGGAGCCGTCATGACCATAGAAGAGAAGCTCGCGGCAGCTTTCCCCGCCGCCGGCGAGATACCGGCCGAGGCCCGGTCCGCGGCGGTGGAGCAGAAGGACTACCTGATCAACGGCCGCATCAAGGCCTGGCCGGGTCCCAGGCGTGACGTATTCTCCCCGGTCGCCCTGCGCGGGAAGAAAGGCCCCGAGCGCGTGCGGCTGGGCTCCTATCCGCTGATGACGCCCAAGGAAGCGCTGGAGGCGCTCGACGCCGCGGCCGCCGCTTACGACGAGGGCCGCGGCCTGTGGCCTACGCTCAGCGTGGAGGCCCGCATCGCCCACATGGAGGAGTTCGTCTGGCGCATGAAGGAGAAGCGCGCCGAGGTGGTCAACCTGCTGATGTGGGAGATAGGCAAGTCCTACGAGGACTCGCAGAAGGAGTTCGACCGCACCGTGGAGTACATCGCCGACACCATAGCGGCGATGAAGGAGCTGGACCGCAATTCCTCGCGCCTCTCGGTCACGCAGGGCATCATCGCCCAGATAAAGCGCGCGCCGCTGGGAGTAGTGCTCTGCATGGGGCCCTACAACTACCCGCTGAACGAGACCTTCACCACGCTGATCCCGGCCATACTGATGGGCAACACCGTGGTCTTCAAGCCTCCGAAATACGGCGTGCTACTGCACCGCCCGCTGCTGGAGGCCTTCAGGGACTCCTTCCCCAGGGGCGTGGTCAACACGATCTACGGCGAGGGCTCGAAGCTGATAGGACCGGTCATGAAGACCGGCAAAGTGAACGTGCTGGCCTTCATAGGCTCCAGCAAAGTGGCGGACATCCTGCGCCAGCAGCACCCGGCGCCGCACCGGCTGCGCTGCGTGCTGGGCCTGGACGCCAAGAACGCCGGCATCGTGCTCCCCGACGCGGACGTGGACCTGGCCGTAAAGGAATGCCTGACCGGGGCGCTCTCCTTCAACGGCCAGCGCTGCACCGCGCTGAAGATACTCTTCGTCCACCGCTCCGTGCAGAGCGAGTTCCTCGAGAAGCTGGTGACGGCCATCGAGGAGATAAAGCTGGGCATGCCGTGGGAGCCCGAGGTGAAGATCACCCCGCTGCCAGAGGAGGAGAAGCCGCCCTACCTCGCCGGGGTCATAGCGGACGCGAAGAAGCACGACGCCAGGGTCATAAACGAGGGCGGCGGCGCCGCCGCCGGCGGGCTGGTCTACCCGGCCGTGGTCTACCCGGTGAGCGCCAAGATGCGCCTCTGGCGCGAGGAGCAGTTCGGCCCGGTGATACCGGTGGTGCCGTTCAGCGACGTGAAGGAGCCGCTCAAGTACGTGGTCGAGTCCAACTTCGGGCAGCAGGTCAGCGTCTTCGGGCGCGACATGGAGAAGATAGCCCCGCTGCTGGACACGCTGGTCAACCAGGTAAGCCGCGTCAACATCAACAGCCAGTGCCAGCGCGGTCCCGACGTGTTCCCGTTCACCGGCCGGAAGGACTCCGCGGAAGGCACGCTGTCCGTGTCCGACGCGCTGCGAGTGTTCTCTATCCGCGCGCTGGTGGCCGCCAAGGAGACGGACGCCAACAGAAAGCTGATACGCGGCATACTGCGCGGCCGCAAGTCGAAGTTCCTCTCCACCGACTTCATACTTTGAGGCAAGCCATGAAAACCGACATCGCGGCCGTGATACGCATGCTCAGGAAGGCCTATCCGGAGGCGGGCTGTTCGCTGGACCATAAAAGCCCTTACGAGCTGCTGATGGCCACGATACTCTCGGCCCAATGAACCGACGAGCGGGTCAACATGGTGACGCCGGCGCTCTTCCGCAAGTATCCCGGCCCGAAGGAGCTGGCGGCGGCGCCGCTGCCGGACATAGAGGCGCTGATACGCTCCACCGGCTTCTACAGGAACAAGGCGCTCTCGCTGAAGGAGTCCTCGAAGGTCATCATGGAGAAGTTCGGCGGCAAGGTGCCGAGGACGATGGACGAACTGCTGACGCTGCGGGGCGTGGCCCGCAAGACCGCCAACGTCGTGCTGGGCTCGGCCTACGGCATCGCCGCCGGCGTGGTGGTGGACACGCACGTAAAGCGCCTGGCATTCCGCATCGGCCTTACGCGGCAGACGGACCCGGGCAAGATAGAGCAGGACCTGATGAAGGCCGTGCCGCGGGAGGACTGGATCTGGTTCGCACACGCGCTGGTGCTGCACGGGCGCGCCGTCTGCGACGCCCGCAAGCCGCTCTGCGGCGAATGCCCACTCTCCAAGGTCTGCCCGAAGAACGGCGTGAAGTAAGCCCGCTTTCAGCTTTCCACAGCTCACGCACGCGCGGGTCCTGCCGGCGGTTTGACGCATCAGGCACGGCGTCGCGCGCACCGTGCGCGCGCCTCCTCACTCGGTCGTCGCGCTTACGCAAGCTCCTCCCTCCGCGAAGGCCTTCCGCGCCAAAACCACCGTCACCCGCGCGTCTAAGCACACATCTCCGCTCCGGCCAAAGTCCTGTTTGTCCGCCACAAAAGAATAAGCCGCGCATGGCGCGGCTTATTTCATCCCGTCAGTCTCCGGGCTACAGGTTGGTGATGTCCTGGAAGATGATGCCCGCCCCTATCACCTTGCCGTCCACGCCCTTGATGTTGATGGAGCTGTAGCCGATCACCTTCTCCTTGCCGTTCACCTTGCAGCGGAACTCCTGGCGGCGCACGGTCTTGTTGCGCTTCAGGACGTCGCCTATGGCCCCCACCACGTCGGGACAGAGCTGGAAAAGCTCCATGACCGGCCGGTTGACATACTCCTGGCCCACCTCGAAGATCTCGCAGGCCTTCGGGTTGAAGAAGATGATCTTGCCGTCCAGGTCCGCGCCGATGAAACCGCCGGACAGGTTGTTGATAGTGCTCTCGCCCTTCAGGTTCAGCTGCTTTATCGTGGCCTCGAGCCTCTTGATGTACACGTCCCGGGCGGTAAGCTCGGTCAGGACCTCCGCGGCCCTCAGGTCCTCCTCCGAGAACTGCCCCGGTATGGAGTTGATGAACTCTATGACCCCCAGCAGCTCGCCGTTGGCGATAGCCGGCACCGCTATGACGGTCTTGGTCTGGAAACCGGAACCCTTGTCGACCTTCTTGGTGAAGAGCGGACTGTTCTCGGTGTCGTTGACCAGTATGGACTTGCGAGACTCGGCGCAGAAGCCCACGACGCCCTGATAGCCGAAGCTCAGCCCCACCAGGTCCCCGCCTACCGGGCCGATGCTCTTCTTGAAGGTCAGGCGCTTCTTCACGTCGTCGGCCTCGAAGAAGCTGGCGGCGTGGCAGTTCACTATGCCGGCACCGCGGCGGGCCAGGTACTCCCAGAGGGCCTCCTCGCCCTTACCGGCCTCCGCCGGCAGGTCCTCGGAGAATTTGGAGATGAATTCTAAGATGTCGCTCATTTTTTCCCCTTCCTGGCCTTGTTGGCCGGCCTTTCCGGCGCCCCGAAAAGGTCCAGCAGGCCCTCGGTGACCGCTCCGGCCAGCTTCTCCTGGAACGCGGAGGTGTTAAGCAGCTCCTCCTGGCGCGGTATTATCATATAGGCGTTCTCTATCAGCGCGGCCGGCATCCACGTCATGCGGGCGACGTAGTAGTCGCCGAAGCGCTCGCCCTCGTCGGGCAGGTCTATGTCCTTGACGAAAGCCCGGTGTATGGCCGAAGCCAGCTGCAGGCTGTGACGCTGGTAATGATAGACGGAGAAGCCGCGCGGCTTGCCGAACGGGTCCTCGCCGTCGCCTATGGCGTTATTGTGTATGCTGATGAAAATGTCGCCGCCCAGGTCCTTGGCCAGCTTGGGCCTGTCGGCCAGCTCCACGTTCTCGTCGCCGCAGCGCGTCATCTTGACCACGGCGCCCAGTCCCTCCAGGTCCGACTTGAGCTTCTGGGCTATGGCCAGGTTCACGTTGACCTCGAAGGTCTCCATCGGGCCGACGGCCCCGTCCAACCCGCAGCCGGCGGGCATCGCGGAGTAGGGGACGTCCTTCATAGGCAAGCGCTTGTCTCCCGGGCACTTGTAATACACCGAATGCCCGGGATCCAGCACCACGGCGAGCCCGGAAAGCGGCTTTGGCCAGCTGAGCGAGAGGCGCGGCCTGGCGCGCAGGTCCACCTGCATGCTGGAGCCGTTCGGGTAGGAGACCTCGTAGCCCCACAGCTCGCCGGGAGCGGTCTCGAAATCTATCTCCACCTTGCCGGTGCCGGCCTGGCGGAAAGAGACGTTCCTGACCAGCTTATCCTCGGTATCATAGATCACCCAGTTGCTGTGCAGGTTGGCGTAGTAAAGGGTGACGCGCAGGCCCCACGGCATGGCTTCGGCCGAATACGGCAACTTGTCGTACATCGTGATGGCAGCCGAAGAGCCGAAGTCGGTCTTTTTAAGCTTTATCACCCCTGTCTCGCTGCCGTAACCGAACGGGTACGGCGGCCCCTGCACCGGATGCACCTTGGAATCCTGCACCCATCCCTCCAGGTCCTGGGCCAGGAACACCCGCCTGTAGCCGTTGTACCGGCCGTTGGAGACCAGCTTGACGCCGGCCGGCAGGAACATCATGTAGCCGCCGTCGGGGGCGTTCTTGAGGACCACGGCGTCCGTAGACGTCTCTACCAGCGTCGGGGCCGGGAGTATGCTCACCTTGCCCTTGGCGCGGGCGGCGGCGCTGCGGCCGAAGAGGCCCGCCTTGAAGCGGGCGCTGAGGACGCCGCCGAGGCTCTCTGACCTGTCCACACGGTAGGAGCCGTAGTACCTGCCGGAGCCGGCGGGGACCTCCTGCATGGGGCTGTCCTTGACCAGTCCTTCCGCGGAGAAGACGGCCTCCTTGCCCGGCGTGCCGGCCGCGGAAACCCGGAGGTAGTCGCCTGGCAGCAGGTCTATATCGGCGCGGTTAGAAGTGAAGTCCAGCCGCAGCGTGCCGGTGGAAGGGGCGGGATCGTCCAGGGCCACCTTTATTGAGCGCTGGGCGGTAGTGCCGTCGTCCAGCGCGCCTCTGAAGACGAAATCCCCGCCGGAGACAGGCAGATAGGCTATGAAGCCGCCGTTGGAGTGTACCTGGACCTTTTCCCCGTTTATCGTGAGGGCCGCGGTGGACGGGGAGATGTTTCCGAAAATGAAGGTGCGCTGCACCGCCGGGATGGAAAGCCCCTCCGGCGGATAGACGAAACTTATGCGGCCAGCCCTGACCGGCGCGGCCAGCAGCAGCAGGAGCAGGGTATACGGGAAACGCGTCGTCATGGGGTTTAAAAGAAAATGAAATATAAATTTAATACCGGTCGATTACAATTATAATATATTCGCCCCGGAACTATGAAAAAACAGTTTCTACAGTTACTCCTCGCCACGGCTCTGACCCCGGCGGTCGCTGCGGCCGCGGATTTCACCTACATGCGCCCCTGCGTAAGGGCCAACGCCGCCGGCTCGGCTTTCTCCACGGTGGAGGGGGACCCCTGCGCCATCTTCTACAACCCCGCCAACCTCACCACTCTCAGCGACCTGGAGGTCAGGCTGGAGACCGCGCGCCGCCTTTCCCCCTCGGCGCCGCTGGGCGAATCCTCGCTCGTCTATATCCGCCCGGTGCCGGACGTGCAGAACAAGGCGGCCGGCTTCGGCTACTACGCGGTCAGGCGCAAGGCCGCCTCCCTGGACTCCTTCACTTTCGGCGTCGGCAAGCGGAAAACTATCAAGTACCTGCAGAAGCCCGTTTTTTACGGCGGCAGCTTCAAGCTGGTAAGCCTCCGGGAGGAGAAGAGCCACCTGGCCCTCGGAGTGGACGGCGGCGTAAAGCTCGAAGGCAGCGGCGGACTGAGGACGGCGCTCGTCTTCTCGGACCTGCTTATGGGCGCCGGCCGTTCCATGCTGACGATAACGCTGGGCAACTCCTACCGGATAAAGAACACCGAGCTGCTGGCCGACCTCAGGGCGCGCGGCTCCTACTCTGAGCTGTTCCTCGGGGCCGAGCACACGGCCTTCAACGGCCTGCTGCAGCTGCGGGCCGGAAAGGGCCTGACGCTGGAGGGCGGGCAGTACCTCTCCCTCGGCGCAGGGGTGAACCTCTCCCCGTGGAGCATCGATTTCGCCTGGTCTCTGCCCTGGGCGGGTTATCAAAAGTCCTACGGCTATTACGGCTTCAACGCCGGCTACCGCTTCGGCGCCCCAACCTTCAGCGAGAAGCTGGTCGGCAACGCCGCCAAAGAGGCCGGAGACCTCCGCAACCAGATCGAGAACCTGCGCATGCAGCGCGCCGACATCGAGAGCTCCATAGCCACCTACCGCGTCAACAAGAGCGTGCTGGAGACGGACCTCACGATGCTGCAGGGCCGCATGCGCGAACTGGAGGACAACGTGAAGGAGCTGGAAGTGCAGGCGACGGACGCCCTTTACAGGAAGGAGAACCCTCCCCCGAAGAAGGCCTACGTGCCGCCGCCTCCCCCCAAGTGGCCCCGCCTGCACAAGGTGGCCGCCGGGGAGACGCTGCGCTCGATAGCCTCGAAGTATTACGGTAACCCTAACCTGTGGGAGCGCGTCTATAAGGCCAACGAGAAGCACGTCTCGAAGGGCCTGCCGGTAGAGGACTCGGTATTCACGATACCCGCGCCGCCGCGAGACGGGGAATAGGCGCCATGTTCAACACAGTACAGATAATCTGCGCCTCCGAGAAGGACAGGACCATCCTCAGGGGCATCTTCAGGAACCTCGGCGCCGACGCCGTATTCTCGGCCGACCTCAACGACGCCCTGGCCGTGCTGGAGAAGACCCGGCCGGCGGCCGTCTTCCTGGCCGACGGCGAGGAGCCGCCCGCCGAGATACAGCTGCGCGAACTCAGGCGCGTGGCCCCCTTCCTGCCGCTGGTGCCGCTGCTCAAGCGGCGCGACGCCTCCAGGGCGGTAGCGCTGATGAAGGCCGGCGCGCTGGACTGCGCCCAGAGCCCGTGGACCGAGGAGGAGCTGCGGCCGATCTACCGCAAGTCCCTCAGGCTGGGCGGGACCGAGATAGAGCTGGACGGCTCCGCGCTGCGCCGCCGCCGGAGGCTGCTGGCCCTCGGGCTGGCCGTTTCCGTGGGCCTGGCTGCCTTCGCGGCCGGCCTGTTCTACGGCTTCAGGAAATATTCCCCCGCGGAGCAGAGGCCGCGCAGCTTCTACCTACCCTACGCCCATCCTACCGGCATAGTCGCCAAGGAGGACTCGGTGCTGGTCAGCGACTGGTACAGCCAGGGTCTCTACGAACACAACATGAAGACCTTCGGCATCCGCAAGGTGACCAGCCTGCCCGACATAACCCCCGTGGCCATGGCCGCTTCGCGCGATTCGCTGTGGCTGGCGCGCACCGACGGCGTGATCGAGAAGCGCCTGCTCGACGGGCGCTATACGAAGGCCGCCGCGACGAAGCCTTTCAAGCCGGCCGCGGACAGCGTCTGCTACGACGGGCTCTATTTCTGGACAGCGCAGTCCCGGACCGGAGAGCTGACCAAGCGCATGCCCGGCGATTCTCTGGACACGATCAAGACCTACAGATATCCGGGCGGCAGGCTGTCGGCCATAGCCTGCGACACCCGCTTCATATGGGTCGCCGACCCGGCGCGCAGGGCGCTGGTCAAGCTTTCGCTCGAAGACCCCGAAAGGATCGTCTCCCAGACGCAGATACCCGAGTATTCTTCCAGGTCCCTGAAGATCACCGCCATGGACTCGAAGGACGGCCGCATCTGGTTCGCCGGAGAGGACGGGGACAGGGCGCTGGCGTTCTATGAGGAAGAGCCGAAATAAGACCGCCTCCATACCGGCGGAGATCAAGACCTCGCTGGACCTGCCCCCCCTCTGGGGAAGGCTGGGCTTCCTGTCGCCGGAAGAAGCGGAGGTCATAAGCCACTTCGAACTGAGGACGGGCAAGATAGTGGCTCTCGGCTTCGAACTGGGCCGCGCCCGGTTCGAGGAAGTGCGGGGCCGGATAGACAAGGCCATGCGCGACGGGGACGGTTATTTCACCTATTCCATCTCCTTCCTGGCGCCGGAGCAGCGCGCCCTGATCAGGACGGCCATAGAGCAGTCCCTCTGATCTTCCCGCGGCCGGATTTGAAAGGGCCGGCCGCTCGCCGCTATAATAACCCGATGACCAGGGGCAAAGTGCGCGCCAGCGTCGCCGCTTCCATCAAGGACGGCCTGGCCTGGGCCGCCATGAGCGGCCTGGTGGAACCGTACGTGGTGCCGTTCGCGCTGGCGCTCGGCGCCTCGGCCCCCTTCGTCGGCTTCCTGCGCGCCGCCCCCCCGCTGGCGGCTTCCGCCGCGCAGTTGCTCAACGAGGAGATGGTGCGCCGCCTGGGCAGCTGCCGCCGGGCGGTGCGGCTGGACGTTCTGGCGCAGGCCTCCTCCCTCTTCGCGGCCGCTGCCGCCGTGGTGCTGCCTCCGCGCGGCGCGCTGCTCCTGCTGGCCGCCGCGCTGGTGCTGTACACCACGGCGGGCAACCTGGCGGGCCCGCCGTGGGCCACACTGATGGGCGAGTATATCCCCAGGCGGCGCAGGGGCGCTTTCTTCGGCTTGCGCAACCAGATAGTAGGGGTCACCTTCTTCTCGGCCAGCCTGGCGGCGGCCAGGCTGCTGAGCTTCTACCCTGGACTGTGGACCTTCTCCGCGCTCTTCGCCGCGGCGGGCCTGCTGCGCCTTTTGTCGTTCCATTACATCGGCGGCATGTACGAGCCCGCCTCCGGCTTCCACCTGCCGAGAACGCCCTCAGCTGCCGAGCAGCCGGCGTCGCCGCCGCCCGCCCTGCGCCCGTTCCTGGCCAGCGTGTTCGCGCTGATGTTCTCCTCTTTCCTCGTGGCCCCGTATTTCAGCGTCTACGTCCTTACGCATCTGCGCTACGGCTACCTGCGGTATATGGTCATCATGACCATAGGCCAGCTGGTCACGTACCTGCTGATGCGGCGCTGGGGCGGCATAGCCGACCTGTTCGGCAGCGTGAAGGTACTGCGGGCGGCGTTCCTCTCCGTGCCGCTCATACCGCTGCTGTGGGCGCTGGCCCCGTCGTTCTGGTGGCTGGTCTGCGCCGAGGTTTTCTCAGGAACGGTCTGGGCCGCGTACGGCATGGGGACCAATAACTTCGTCTACGAGCTGGCTGGCCCGGCCAGGCGCACCAGGTATATAGCCATGTTCGGCTTCACGGCCTGCCTGGGGCAGTTCGCCGGCGCCCTGGCGGGCGGAGTACTTTACGCCACGCTGCGCGGCAACGCCTTCGTCGTCATGCTGCTGATGAGCGCCTGTCTGCGCATAGGCGCGATAATCCCGTTCCTCGCCCGCGTAAAGGAAACGGATATGGCGGCCGCCGCCAGGCCCGGCTTCCTCATGTCAGCCATAGGCTTCCGCTCCATAGACGTCTATCCGGCCGCGGCCCTCCCGGGGCGCAGACCCCCCGGCCGCCCCTGACGGCGCGGCGTTTGCGCGCCTGCCGCTAAGAACCTATAATGGGAACTATGAAGCTGTCCCCATCCCGCCTGATCGCCGCCGTCCTGCTGCTCCTGCTCGCCGCCGCCGCCGCCTTCGTCTACGCCAAACAACGCCGCTTCTCGGCCTACATCGCCGACAGGCTGGGAGCCCAGGCCGAGAAGGCGCTCGGGCGCAAGGTAAAGGTCGGGGCCATCTCATTTTCGTTCCTGGGCGACGTCCTGATAAGCGACGCCTGCGTTTCGCGCAAGCCGGACTTCTCCAGGGGCAAGTTCTTCTGCGCCGACAAGGCAGTACTCCGCCCGCGCCTGGCGGACCTGCTGCGCGACAAGGTATATTTCTCCGAGATCACGCTGGAGAGCCCGCTCATAAAGATAAGGAAGAGCGGCGGCCGCTGGGACTTCGAGGACATCCTCCGCCTGCTGCCGGACACGTCGAAAGGCCTCCACCTCACCTGGAACATCAGCGACCTCGTCATCAGGAACGCCACCGTAGAGGCCGACATGGCCGAGACCGGCGCGTCCGTCTCGATGGAGCGCACCAATATCCGTCTCTCCCACTACTCGGCCTACGGCGGCAACTACAACTTCGCGGCCGACGGCAGGCTGAAGACCGTGTACGGAGGCAAGCTGGTCTCCTCAAACTTCGGACTTTACGCCGACGCGAACTTCGACTACGGCGGACTGTCCTCCGCCAAGGGCACCCTGAAGGCCGACGAGGTGGTCTATGGGGCGGTCACGCTAGAGAGGCTGCTGGCGGACTGGGACCTGCTGAACATACGCAAGCCGCTGGGCGAGAAAAAATACACCGCCTCGATCAGCGCCCAGAACCTCGTGGTCCCGGCCAGCGAGGGGACGGCCCGCAAGCGCGTGGCCGAGAGCCTGAAGCTCTTCTCCGCCGCGATGGGCAAACCCGCCCCGACGGTGGAGGACGTGGAGGTCAGGACCATAAGCGCAGGCTTCTCGCTGGACGACTCGGTGCTCGCGCTCAAGGATATCCTGCTGCGCTCCAACTTCATGGACCTGAACGCTTCCCTTTCCATTGACGGCAGCTCGGCCACCGCGAACGCCCAGCTGGAAGCCGCCATAGGCGATAACCGGCTCTCGCTCGCGGCCTCGGGTCCGCTGCGCAAGCCGAAGATAGAGCCGCTGCTCTCCCAGACGCTTTCCACCAAGCTGAAGAACGGCCTGATGGCGGTCGAGAAGTTCCTGCTCGACATCTACCCCGTGACAGGAGAGTAACATGCCAAAGAAGATCGTAGTCATCGGCTCGGGGCCAGGCGGCTACCCGGCCGCGCTGCGCCTAAAGGAGCTGGGCGCCGAAGTTTCCATAGTGGAGTCGTCCGATTTCGGCGGCACCTGCCTGAACCGGGGCTGCATACCTTCAAAGGCTTTCCTGGACACGGCCCACCGGGTTCACGCCTTCGAGGGTCTGCGCGGCCTGATGAAGGAAGCCTCCGGCTTCAATTTCTCCCCGGACATGCTCGACTGGGAGAAGGTGAAGGCCAGGCGGGCCGGGGTCGTTCTCAAGCTCCGCTCCTCGCTGGAGAAGCTCTTCCAGGCCAGGAAGATACCGGTGATCCGCGGCAAGGCCGCCTTCGCGGGTCCCGGGGAGATAGAGGTCACCGGTCCCGGTGGAGCGGCCAGGTTCCCTTTCGACGCGGCCATACTCGCCGCCGGCACGCGCCCGTCGTTCCCCCCTCCTTTCCGCGATTTCAAGGACGCGTTGACGGATTCCGACAGGATCTTCGATCTCCCGCGCCTGCCAAAGTCCCTGCTGATAGTGGGCGGAGGCGTGATAGGCCTGGAGTTCGCCTGCTTCTTCAACGGCATCGGAGTGAAAGTGGAGGTGATGGAGCTGCTGCCGGACATACTCGCCGGGGAGGACCCTCAGGTCACAAGGACGCTGCGCTCGTCCTTCGAGAAGCGCGGCGTGAAGTTCCACCTGGGGAAAAAGACCGCCTCGATCAAGGCCGGTCCCGGCCTCAAGACCGTGGAACTGGAGGACGGCTCCAAGCTGGAGGCCGAGGAGATACTGGTGGGCGCGGGCCGCGCGGCGGACCTGACCGGGATGGGGCTGGAGGCCCTAGGCCTGGCCTGGGACAGGAAAGGGGTCAAGGTGGACGACCGCATGCGTACCTCCGTTCCCGGCGTATACGCCGTCGGCGACGTTAACGGCATCTCCCTGCTCGCCCACTCCGCCACCCGCCAGGGCGAGATAGCGGCGGAGAACATTATGGGCGGCGACCATGCCTTCGACGACTCCATCGTTCCCAAATGCGTCTACGCCTGGCCGGAGGTCGGCTCGGTGGGCCTGAACAAGGCCCAGGCCGAGGCCAGGGGGCTGACGGCGAAGACGGCGCGCTCTTTCTACCTCGGCATCGGCAAAGCCGTAGCCGCCTACGAGACGGAAGGTTTCGCGCAACTGGTCTTCGACGCCGCGGACGATACGGTCATAGGCGCGCAGATAGTGGGAGGCCCGGCCACGGAACTCGTCCACGTGCTGGCGCTGGCCGTCAAGCTCAGGCTCAAGAAGAAGGACCTGAAAGATATCATCTACGCGCACCCGACGATGGCCGAGGCCATACACGAGGCTCTGCAGAAATGATATGCCCCTGAAGCTGCTCTCCTGGAACGTCAACGGCTACCGGGCCGCGCTGAAGAAGGGGTTCGGCGCCTTCATCAACGGCTGCGGCGCCGACGTCCTGGGCCTGCAGGAGGTGAAGTCCTGCCCGGAGCAACTTTCCCCGGCGGACACGGACTTCCCCGGCTACAAGTACGCGTGGAACTGCGCCGAGCGCAAGGGCTACAGCGGCGTGGCGGCCTTCTACAGGCAGGAGCCCCTGGAGGTCTCCAACGGCTTCGGCGTGGAGCGCTTCGACTCGGAAGGCCGCGTGATAACGCTCGAGTACCCGAAGTTCTACCTGCTGAACGTCTATTTCCCTAACGGCGGCCAGGGCCCCGAGCGTCTCAAGTACAAGCTGGACTTCTACGACGCCTTTCTCGACCATATAGAGAAGCTGCGCAAGACCGGGAAGGCCGTGATCTTCTGCGGCGACGTCAACACCGCCCACAACGAGATAGACCTCGCGCGCCCGAAGGAGAACGCGGAGAACTCGGGGTTCATGCCGGTGGAGCGGGCCTGGCTGGACAAGATCTCCGGCAAGGGCTGGGTGGACACCTTCAGGGCCTTCCACCCCGAGCCGGACCAGTACACCTGGTGGGACTACAAGACCCGCGCCCGCGAGCGGAACGTCGGCTGGAGAATAGACTACTACTTCATCAACAAGGAAAAAGCGTCCCTCGTAAAGGACGCCTTCATCCTGCCCGACGTGCAGGGCTCCGACCACTGCCCCGTGGGCATCGAGTTGAACCTGCGGCCATAAGGAGGCCACATGGAAACCACGGCGAAGAACTACGTCATGGGCGCAGGGCTGATCCTGACCACCACGATCTGCTCCGTCATGCTCGGCATGGCCTTCAAACAGGACTCCATGCTAAGAGAGCAGGCCTACAGGCATGCGTCGACCCTCTCCGATCTCACCACGCTGGTCCGCCAGTGGAACATCGACTACGGCGGAGTGTTCGTGGAAAAAAAGGGCAAGTCCGCCCCTGGTTACCTGGACTACAACGACATCAGGGACAGCCGCGGAAAGGTCTATACGGAAAAGAACCACACGGTGATGATCCGCGAGATCTCCGAGCGCGCCAGACTGGAAAGGGGCTTCACCTTCCACCTCACCAGCCTCCGGCCGCTGAACCCCCGGAATTCTCCCGATGACTGGGAGCGTGGCGCGCTGGCCACGTTCGGGAGCGGAACTCTGGAACTGAACGAGATCACCGGCTCTCCGGGGAACGTGCAATACAGGCTGATACGGCCGCTCTACGCCGAGCCGGACTGCCTTTCCTGCCACGCGGACCAGCACTACAGGACCGGGGACGTCATGGGCGCCATCAGCGTCATCCTCCCTTTCGGCTCCGTGGCGCGTAACATACGCCGGAACTTCGCCACGATGGTAGTTCTCACGGCCCTGCTCCTCGCTCTATTCGTACTGACGATCTATTTCCTGATATGGCGGCTGATGGACCGGCTGTCGAAACAGAAGAGCGAGCTGGCCGCGCTGAACGAAACCAAGGACAAGTTCCTGGGCATGGCAGCGCACGACCTCAGGAACCCCATCTCGGGGATCATCGGGCTGGCGAACATGCTGAAGGAGGAGGTCAAGGCCCCCTCCTGTTCCAAACCCCTGGACCTGATAACCGAGTCGTCGGAGAAGATGCTCGGCCTCATTAACGAGCTGCTCGACGTCTCCAAGATCAACAGCGGACGCGTGGAACTGCGCATCCGCGAGACCGATGTGAGGGAGCTGTTGATGAAGGCCCTGGATTTCAACGCGCTGATAGCCGGCAAGAAAGGGATAGCGCTGAAAGAGGCCGTTCCGGCCGATATCGGCTCGGCCAGCCTGGATCCGGACCGCATCCGGCAGGTCCTGGACAACCTGCTCACCAACGCCATCAAGTATTCCCAGCCAGGGACTACGGTCACGCTCGGTGCGAAAAAAGAGGAAAGCCTCCTCGCGGTCTGTGTGAAGGACCAGGGGCTCGGGATGAGGAAAGAAGAGCTCTCTAAACTTTTTGTCGCGTTCTTCAGGGGAAGCGCGGCGCCTACCGGCGGGGAAGCCAGCCACGGCCTCGGCCTGGCCATCGCCAAGAGGATCGTGGAACTGCACGGAGGAACGATATCCGTGGAAAGCGAACCGGGAAAAGGGTCCGAGTTCACATTCAAGCTCCCGCTGTGACGCGGACGGCCCGGACCCGAGCCCGACTATTCTAGACGTCGGGGTAGGAGACGGACAATATCTCTATCTGCGCCGCGCCGCCTTTCCTGGGCAGGGCCACTTTGGCGCCTGAAGAAGCGCCGAGCAGCGCCGCCGCCAGCGGCGAGCTCCAGTTGAGCTTGCCCGAGGCCGGGTCCGCCTCATCCTCGCCCACTATGCGGTATTCCCTGGCGGCGCCGCCTTCCTCCACGACAGAGACTACGGCCCCGAAACGCACGTCCCGGGCGTCCAGCCCGCGGTTGTCCACAAGGATGGCCCGCTTCAGCTGGGATTCGTAGTATTCCAGGTCGACCTCGGCCTGCCTCAGCTCCAGGCCCCTCGGCTCGTCGGGCCGCTGTCTAGAGACCAGTTCCGCGCGCTTCCAGGCCAGCCCGGACGCCCTGGCCCTAAGCGCTTCCAGGCCTTCGGGCGTCACGTAGTTGGGTTTGCCGCTAGCCTGCCGCCTGACCGGCTCCCCGCCCTCGCAGCCGTCCTCTTTAACGAAAGCCCTGCTCATACCCCCATAATACAAAATACCGGAATTTCCGCAATAAACTCCCGTTAATACCCAGGGATGACATGCTCTCCGTGAGCGATTTTAGTGCGCAGGAACCGCGCGGCCGGAGCGCACGGCCATAAGCGAACGGAGCGCATGTCAGACCGCCGTCCTTGCCCGCCTTTTCGTAAATTTGTTATAAATTTATTATTCCCGATAAGAAAAACAGAGTGACTGGAGGAGCCATGTCCACCGAAACCACCCTTCGCCGAACCGCGCTCAACGAGACCATGAGGAAGTACGGCGGTAAGATGGTGGACTTCCACGGCTGGGAGCTGCCTATACAGTTCGCCGGCATCCTGAAGGAACACGAGGCCGTACGCGCCTCCGCCGGGATCTTCGACGTCTCCCACATGGGCCAGGTCTTCGTGACAGGCGCCGACGCCTTCAAACTGCTGCAGCTGACCAACGCCAACGACCTGCGCAAGGCCACCCCCGGCAAAGGAGTCTACTCCCACGTCACCAACGAGAAGGCCGGCCTGGTGGACGACATCATCGCTTTCTGCCTGGCGGCCGACCGCTATCTCGTGATAGTCAACGCGGCGACATCGACCAAGGATTACGAATGGTTCAAGGCCCAGTCGGCCAGGATGCTGGTGAAGATAGAGAACCGGAGCGAGGATTTTTCGATGGTCGCAGTGCAGGGGCCCAAGGTACCGCTGATGTTCGAGCAGTTCGCCCCCGAGGCGCTGAAGCTGCCGCGCTTCGGCATAGTGGAGAAGGACCTCTTCGGCGAGCACTGTTACGTCAGCCGCACCGGCTACACCGGAGAGGACGGTTTCGAGGTTACCGCTCCCCATTCGGTGATAGACCGCGTCTGGGAAAAGATGATGGAGCTGGGCAAGCCCTACGGCATAGTCCCCTGCGGACTAGGCGCCCGCGACACGCTGCGCCTCGAGTCCGGCTACCTGCTCTACGGCCAGGACGTGGACGACGAGCACACCACCTACGAGGCCAACTACGGCTGGGTGGTATCCCTGGACAAGGGCGATTTCATCGGGCGCGAGGTGCTGGCCGCGCAGAAGCAGGGCGGCGTGGGCAGGAAACTCACCGGACTCACCCTCACCGGCGGCGTCCCGCGCCCCGGCTGCAAGGTCTTCAAGGACGGCGCGCACGCCGGGGACCTGGCCAGCGACACCTATTCCCCCACGCTGAAGAAAGGCATAGGCGTCGGCTACCTCGTCCCGCCGGACCTGAAGCCGGGTACCGCGCTCGAGGTGGAGATACACGGCCGCCGCGTGAAGGCCGAGGTCTCCCGCGTGCCGTTCCACAAGGGGACCGCCTTCAGCAAGGACCTCTACACCGGCAAGTGAGCCGGACGTTTTCAGCTATAGTTCCGCAAGGAGAATAACATGCCCAAACCCGAAGAAGTGAAATACGCCAAGACGCACGAGTGGTTCCACCCCGGCGGCGAAGCCGCGGTCGGCATCTCCGACCACGCCCAGCACGAGATGGGCGACGTGGTCTTCGTGGAGCTGCCCAAGGTGGGCCAGAAGCTCGAGAAGGAGAAGCCCTGCGCCGTGGTGGAATCGGTGAAATCGGCTTTCGACATCTACGCGCCGGTCTCGGGCGAGGTCACGGCGGTCAACGAGGCCGTCACCAGCGATCCGGCCCTCCTCAACCAGTCCCCGCTGGAGAACGGCTGGATCTTCAAGATGAAGCCGTCGGATCCGGGCGAGTCCGCCTCGCTGATGGACTGGAACGCTTATCAGGAATTCCTGAAGCAGGCCTCGCACTGACGTTCCCCGCCGCCCGCGTCCGTCGCCGGAGGACCAGCTCCCCGGCGACGGACGCGGCGACGCTGCCTCCCGGGCAGCTTTCCCTTCGTTCACAGCAGGAGCCCCCATGTACATTCCCCATACCGAAGCGGACAAGAAGGAGATGCTGCGCGCCATCGGCGCAGCCTCCTTCGAGGACCTGGTGAAGCAGGTCCCCTCCAAGTTCCTCTGGCCCAAGCTCGACCTGCCGCAGCAGAGCCTCGACGAGGCCCAGGCCGCGGCCAGGCTCTCCGAGCTTTCCAAGAACAACTGCCGGCCGCTGAGCTTCCTCGGCGCCGGCGCCTACGAGCGTTACACGCCTGCCGTGGTCAAGGCGGTCACCTCCCGCACGGAATTCCTGACCGCCTACACCCCGTACCAGCCCGAGGCCAGCCAGGGCACGCTGCAGGCCATCTACGAGTTCCAGAGCACGGTCTGCTCGCTGTACGGCATGGACTGCGCTAACGCGTCGATGTACGACGGCGCGAGCTCCTTCGCCGAGGCCGTGCGCGCGGCGGTGCGCGTGACCGGCAGGAAGAAGATAGTCTACTCGGCCGGAGTGAACCCGCAGTACATGGACACGCTGAAGACCTATTTCGCCCACTCCCCCGATTACTCCTACGTCAAGGTCCCGATGAAGGACGGCGCGATGGACAAGTCCGCGCTGCCCGGGCTGCTCGAGGGCGCGGCGTGCCTCGCCGTGCAGACCCCCAACTTCCTCGGGGTCATAGAGGACATGGCCGGCGTCTCGGACCTGGCGAAGAAGGCCGGCGCGCTGCTCGTCGCGGCGGCCGATCCGGTCAGCCTCGGTATCCTCGCCGCTCCCGGAGAATACGGCGCCGACTTCGCCGTCGGAGAGGGCCAGAGCCTGGGCCTGCCGCTCGCCTACGGCGGCCCCTACCTGGGACTGTTCTCCTGCAAAAAGGAGCACGTCCGCCAGATGCCGGGGCGCATCTGCGGCATGACCAAGGACAAGGACGGCAAGCGCGGCTTCGTGCTGACGCTGCAGGCCCGCGAGCAGCACATCCGCCGCGACAAGGCCGCTTCGAACATCTGCTCCAACGAGGCGCTCTGCGCGCTCTCCGCCACCATCTACTCGGCGCTTTACGGTCCCGAGGGACTGAAAGAGCTGGCCGAGGCCAACGCCGGCGCGGCGGCCTTCGCCGCCGAGCGCCTCTCGGCGGTCAAAGGCTGCTCGCTCAGGTTCAAGTCCCCCTTCTTCAACGAGTTCGTGCTGGCGGTGCCGGGCTCGGCCGCGGCGCTGCGCGAGAAGGTGCTGGCCGCGAAAGGCATCGATATCGGCCTGCCTCTCGCACCGCTCTACCCCGAGCTCGGAGAGACGCTGCTCGTTTGCGCCACCGAGACCAAGACAGGGGCCGACATCCTGAAGCTCGAAGCCGCCGTCAAGGAGGCCATATGATCTGCTCCGTGACCGACAACAGTCTCAGCATAGAGAGGTCCGACCCCGGCCGCCGCGGCCTGTTCTGCAAGAACCCGCTGCGCGCGAAGGGGAAGATCCCCGCCGGCCTGCGCCGGAAGACCGCGCCGAAGCTGCCCGAGCTTTCCGAGTTCGACGTCCTGCGCCATTATACGCGCCTGTCGCGCCTGAACTTCTCCGTCGATACGCACTTCTACCCGCTCGGTTCCTGCACGATGAAGTACAACCCTCGCTTTAACGAGGAGGCCGCCGGCCTGGAAGGCTTCGCCGCGCTGCATCCGCTCGCGCACGACAGCTGTTCGCAGGGGACCCTGGAGCTGCTGCACGACCTGGGCTCGCGCATGACGGAGCTCTGCGGCCTGGACGCCATAACGCTGCAGCCCGCCGCCGGCGCGCACAGCGAGTTCACCGGCCTGCTGCTGGCCAAGGCCTACTTCGAGGACAAAGGCCAGAAGGACAGGACCGAGATCATCGTGCCGGACTCCGCGCACGGCACCAACCCGGCCACCGCGTCGATGATGGGCTTCACCACCGTCAACATCGCCTCAAAGCCGGACGGCCGGCTGGACGTCGAGGAGCTGAAGAAGCACCTCGGGCCCAGGACCGCCGTGCTGATGCTGACCGTCCCCAACACTCTGGGCATCTTCGAGAGCAACATAGAGGCGATAGCCAAGGCCGTGCACGACGCCGGCGCGCTGCTCTACATGGACGGCGCCAACCTGAACGCGCTGATAGGAATGGTGAAGCCGGGCGACCTCGGCGTGGACATGATGCACCTCAACTTCCACAAGACCTTCTCCACGCCTCACGGCGGCGGCGGCCCCGGAGCGGGCGCCATAGTCTGCCGGAAGCACCTCGCCCCGTTCCTGCCCGTGCCGACCGTAAAAAAGGAGAACGGCGGGTACGTCTCCGACTTTGGCGACGGCCGCAGCATAGGCAAGGTGAAGGCCTTCTTCGGGAACACAGGGATACTGGTCCGGGCCTACGCGTACATGCTGGCCCACTCCGCGAAGGAGCTGGGCGGAATAGCCGAGGCCGCGATAATCAACGCCAACTACGTGGCGGCGAAGCTGAAGGACCTTTACCCGCCGTACTCGAAGGAGTACTGCATGCACGAGTGCGTGCTGACGCCCGGCAAGGACATGACCGACAAGGGGCTTAAGACGCTGGACGTGGCCAAGGGCCTGCTGGACCGCGGCTTCCACGCCCCCACGGTGTATTTCCCGCTGATAGTCCACGAGGCCATCATGATAGAGCCGACGGAGACCGAGTCCAAGGAGACGCTGGACGAGTTCGTCGCCGCGATGAGGGACATACACGCGCAGGGCGTCGCGGACCCGCAGACGCTGAAGGACGCGCCGGTGACGCAGCCGGTCAAGCGCCTCGACGAAGTGCAGGCCGCCCGCCAGCCGAACCTTCGCTGGTAGGATTTGCCCGGCACCGGAGGTGTCGGGGCGGCAAAACCGTCGCGGAGGGCCGAGCTTGCGTAAGCGCGAGGCCCGAGTGCCGAGGCGCGCGCACGGTGTGCGCGACGCCGTGTTTTGCGACACGACACCTGCGGGGCCGGAATAGCGAACATTGAAGTGTTATGGAAAAGGGACTGATAATAGAGACGCAGCCGCTGGACGTCTACGAGCAGATGGCGGCCGACGAGGCCCTCTGCGAGGCGCTGCCCGCTAAATACGTCCTGCGCTTCTTCAACTGGAAGGACCGCGGCATCACTTTCGGCTATTCCCAGCGCCGCCGGGCCGTCGGCGAGGCCGTGGCCGCGGCCGGCTGCACCATCGCCTCCATAGTCCGCAGACCCACCGGCGGCGGCATAGTATTCCACGAGACCGATCTGACCTTCTCGTTCATCTTCCACTCCCCCGGAGTCTACTTCGAGCCCGGCAAGGTCTACGACCGCCTGCACAGCGCGATAACCGCGGAATACGCCCGCCGCGGGGCGGGCTTCGGGCTGCTGAGCGAGAAGACGCAAGACTATGCCGTAAACGACCCGGTCATGGACTGCTTCTCAAAACCGGTGAATATGGATATTTTGTATAATGGTAAAAAGGTACTGGGAGGAGCCCTGCGCAAGCTGGGCGATTACATGCTCTATCAGGCTTCCTTCCAGGCCCCGGACGCCAGGGCCGACTCGGGTCCGCACCGGAACGCCGTGATAAGCGCTTTGGGCGGGGAATTCGGCCTGCAGTGGGAGACCGCCGCAATGCCGGACCAGGCCCGCAGCAGGACCGCGGAGCTGGCGGCGTCCAAATACGCCACGCGCGAGTGGAACGAGCGGATCTAGGCCGTCCGATACGGCACAGGCATAGCCCAGGAGGACAAACTCATGATAGCTTTCGTGCTTTGCAAACTGGTGGCAGGCCTCGAACAGAAGGCCGTGCAGCAGATCAAGAGCATCCGCGGCGTCAAGGACGTCTATATGACCTTCGGCGGCTGGGACGCCATCCTGGTGGCCGAGTCCGACACGATCGACAAGCTCAGCGGACTGATAGTCCGCGAAGTGCGCGGCATACACGGCGTGCAGACCACCGAGACCCTGGTCACCACCAACATCTAGCCGCGCGGGGAGCATCGAGGTAATTAATGGACAACAATCCCGCTTTCGGCCGGCCTGCCGATAAACTGGTGCTGATCGTCGACGACGACGACTCGGTCCGGGAGCTTATCGAGTTCATAGTCAAGAAGGAAGGCTTCCGCATAGAGAAAGCGGCGGACGGAGAGGAGGCCCTCTCCAAGGCCAAGGCGGTCAACCCGGACATCATCCTGCTCGACCTGATGCTCCCCAAGTTCGGCGGCTTCGAGATCCTGCGCGAACTGCAGGCCGACGAGACCGGCAGCATACCGATAGTCATAATCACCGGCCGCTACACGGACCGCTCCACTTCCGACATGATACGCCAGGAGCCCAACGTCAGGGAATTCATAGAGAAGCCCGTGAAGCCGCAGATACTCATCTCGCTGCTCCACAAGATCCTCAAGACACAGCCCCAGCTCAGGAGGTAGGCGTGCCAGCGCGCAGCCGCGCCCTCAGATACACGGCCTGGACCGCGCTCGCGGTCCTGGCCTTTTTTCTGCTGGCCGCGGCCGACCTGGCGCTGCGCTCCCGCTCCGCCATGAAGCGGGGCGACAAGTTCTATTACTGGCTGACCCGCCCCGACGACAAGAAGGCGTATTTCGACGGTTTGTACAAATCGCGGGCCGAGAAGATAACCCGCGACGCCGAAGCCGGCAGGCTGTCAGCGGCCGAGACCGCGAGGCAGACAGAGCTGGCCGCCGCGGAACGCGATTTCCGTCTCCAAGAGAGCTCAGCCAAACAGGCCTATATCTGGTACAGGACCGCGGCCGAGGATTTCCGTTCCCCCCTTAACCCCTGGGCCGCGGAAGCCTCGGCCAAAGCGGACTCCGCCCTGGCCGCCTGGAAAGAGGAACTGAAGCGCCGAGGCGTCACCGCCGAGGACTGGATGCTCCGTTGACCATGCGCTTCCTGAAGCCCGCCATCGGCATAGCGCTGGCCCCGGCCGCCCTCGCCGGGGCCTGGGCCACCGGCGCGGTGCTGGCGCCGGCACTGGGCAGGTTCTCCGTGACCCTCCCTCTGCTGGCCGGCGCGCTGCTCTGCCTGGCCTTCCACTGGACCGGCCGCGGCAAGAGCCTGTACGTCGCCGCGCACGAGCTGACCCACGCCCTGGCCGCCGTATTCAGCGGCGTCAGGGTGCGCAAGATCTCCGTCAGGAAGAACAGCGGCTACGTCCTCACCGACTCCAGCAACGCCTTCATCTCTCTTGCCCCCTATTTCGTGCCGTTCTATACGCTGGCCGTGTCGGCCGCCTACTGGGCCGCCGGCCGCCTCTGGGACGTCTCCCAACTGCGTCCGTGGTTCCTGGCCGCCGCAGGCTTCACGCTGGCGTTCCACCTGCTTCATACCGCAGATATCCTGGCCGGCCCGGTACAGAGCGACCTCCGGAACGCCGGCGGGCCGCTATTCTCGATGCCGCTGCTGCTGCTGCTCAACTGCCTGGGCCTCGCGGCCGCGCTGAAGCTGCTGTTCCCCGGCCTCCTGAGCCTGAAGGCTTACGCCGGGCACGTCCTGCGGGCGCAAGGCTACGTATATTCCGTCATCTATTCGGCCGCTCTGCATCTGGTCAATACTGCTAAAATATATATCAGGTCATGAAACTGTTCAAGCAGGTGATATTGCGGGTCATTTTCCTGCCGCTTATACTGGCGGCCGGCCTCGTTGCCACCGCCATGTTCACCATCAGGGTCATGTTCAAGCCCGACGACGTCAAGGCCATAGTCACCGATCAGTTCCAGCAGATCATGAAACGCCCGGTACAGATAGAGTGGGCCAGGCTATCCTACACCGGTGAGATAAAGATCAAGGGCCTCAGCGTGGTAGAGCCGGGCCCGGAGGCCGTGGACTTCCTGAAAGCGGAATATATCTACGCCACCTACCGCCTGCCGCCGCTGCTGCACCGCAAACTGGAGATAGACAGCGTGGTGCTTGTTTCCCCTTCCATCACGCTGCTGAAGCGGGGCGACGGGAACTGGAACGTAAGCGACATCCTGGCCGCGTACCGCCAGAACGGCAAAGGCGGCCTGCTGGAAAGCATCAATACGGCCGAGATCAAGGACGGCCGCCTCGAGGTTTCACTGCTGAAGAGCGGAAAGCATTACAATTTCGACAACCTGAACGCGACCCTCAGCGGCTTCAAGCCGGGAACGGACACCTCTTTCTACGCCTCGGTGTTCTTCAAGAGCAACGCCTTCCGCAAACCGGTGACCGGCAGGCTCTACGCGGAAGGCAGCGTGAACCTGGCCGGCTTCGACTGGGAGGAATCGCGCCTCAAGGACCTCAAGGCCGACATCACGCTGCTCGACAAGACCATCCGCTTCACCGGCGACGTCAAGAACCTCCGGCGCCCCGAGCTCTCCCTGAGGGCGGAAGTGCCGTCCTTCAGGAACACCGACCTCGCCTACCTGTTCGACTCGCCGTTCCGGTTCTCGGCGCCGCAGTCGGCCTGGGAGATAAGCTCCGTTTTCCCCTCCACAGCCTCGGCCAGGGTGACGGTCTCCGTGAAGCCGCTGGACCTGAAGGCTGAGGGCGACTTCGATCTGTCCAGGTCCACCCTGACCTACAGTTTCATGATCTCCGCCCCCCCGGTGGCCCTGGACAAGCTGAAAGGTTACGGGGCGGTGCTGCCGCTGGACAAGCCGGTCGGCAAGGCCCAGGTACGCCTGCGGCTGGCCTCGCGCGACGGCAGGCCTGTCTTCTCCAGGGCCTTCCTCAACACCGCCGGGGCCGGCTTCTCATACCGGAAGCTGAACGTCTCCAATCTCGACCTCGCCGCGCTGATCTCGGACGACATCCGGAACAGCTACATCTCCACCTCCCGCGGGAGACTGGTGCTCGGCGATAACACCCTGGCCGGCCTGAAGCTCGACACCGAGTTCCTGAAGGACGGCTTCCTGCTGAAGTACTCCGGCAAATTCAACGGCGGCCCTGCCAAGGGCAGGGCCGTCATCAGACGGCCGCTGACCGCGGAGCGCAGCGTGGACTTCATCGGATATTCGGAAGACCTCCTCTTCTCGAGCCTCAAGAAGCTGGTCTTCGACATCCGGGACCTGCGGGGCCCGCGCGTCGGCATGCCGGAGTTCGACTCCGACCTCGCCTGGCTCAAGAAGCTGAAGAACTCCATCCCTATCGGATACTCCTCCGTGAAGGTGCTCTACAAGGCCGGCCGCTTCCGCCACGATTATATGAACGCCGAGGATTTCTACCTGGCCGGCACCCTGAAGGACATATCCGGGGACATCTCGAAGATAAAGGGCGACATCTCCGTCAAGGCCGGCGCCGGCACGTTCTACGACGTGCAGAAGACTTCCGAGGAGGACCATGTCTACTACCTCTTCTCACTGCCGCTGACCTTCATCCACCGGATGAACCGCGTCGGCGCGCTCAAGTTCGACTACAAGGTCAAGGACGTGTCCTTCAACTCCATAGGCGGCGATTACTCGGTGGACGACGGCAAGGTGGAGATAAAGAACTTCTACATGGAAGGCAAGGACTTCTCCGCCTTCGTCTCCGGCATGCTGGATTTTAAGAACGAGACCATGAAGGTAAAAATTTATACAATGTCTGGTAAGTACTCTTCCATGGGCAGCCTGCCGGAGGCTCTCACGGACTCCAGCGGCAAGCCGGCCCTGGCCTTCACGCTCGAGGGCAAGATGACCGCGCCGGAGTTCAAGATGATCAGCCCCAAGGACAGCGGAAGGATCATCCGGGAAGCAGCGCAGAAAGGCGCGAACATAGATTTCAACAGGATAGACAGTTTCGCGGGAGGAAAATAACGATGTCAAAACTGGGAAAATTCGACGTGGTAGGCCTGCTCCAGGAGCACGGCGCGATACTGAACGGCCATTTCCAGATACCTTCCGGCTTCCACACCCAGACCTATATCCAGCCCTCCCTGGTGCTCCAGTACCCGCACCTAGCCCAGAAGGTGGCTAAGGAGATGGCCGCCAAGTTCCCTCAGGAGATCAACGTGGTGATCTCCCCCTCAGTAGGTTCGATGGCCATCGGCCAGGAAGTCGCCCGCGTGAAGAAGGCGCGCTCCATCTTCACCGAGAAGATCAACGGCGTCATGGTGCTCAAGCGCGACTTCAAGATCTCCGAGGGCGAGCGCGTGCTGGTGGTGGACGACGTCCTCAACTCCGGCCGCCTCTGCGCCGAGGCCATCAGCCTGGCCCGCGGCTACGGAGCCAAGGTGATAGGCGTGGTGGCCATAGTCGACCGTTCCACCGGCGACCTGCCGCTCAACGTGCCGGTGCGCGGCCTGATCTCCTACCCGCTGCAGCTCTTCCCGCCCGACAACTGCCCGCTCTGCCGGCAGAAGCTGCCGCTCACGATCCCCGGCTCGACCGTTCACCGCGTCCACGGCCACGAATAGCCTCACCCGCGCCAGGCGGCGCGCCGTAGCCCCTCAGGAGCGCCGACCTCGGCACGGCGTCCCCGATCTTAACGATGAAGACCAAGCACATAGCACTTATCTCCGATTTCGGCACCCACGACCCGTTCGTGGGCGCTATGAAGGGCGTCCTGCTCTCCAAGGCGCCGGGCGTCACGATAATCGACATAACGCACCAGATCCCCCCGCAGGACATACAGACGGCCGCCTTCTACCTGATGGCGGCCACCCCTTACATGCCCAAGGGCACGCTCTTCCTCTGCGTGGTGGACCCGACAGTGGGCACGGGACGCGGCATAATCTGGACCAGGACGGCGTACCACCAGTTCATCGCCCCGGACAACGGCCTGATCAGCTGGGTCGACCAGAAGGAGAAGATCCGCGACGCACGCTTCATCAACAACTCCTCCCTTTTCATGGAGACGATCAGCTCCACGTTCCACGGCAGGGATATCATGGCCCCGGTCGCGGCGGCCATAGCCAAGGGCCTCCCGGAGGCGAAGATAGGCCCGCTGTTCCCGGATTACCGCCGTTTCCCGTTCCCCCAGCCGGTCAAGGCCGGCAACAGGATAACCGGTCAGGTGATAGCCATCGACCATTTCGGGAACGTGATAACCAATATCGCCCGCGAATACGTCGGAGCCCGCGGCGTATTCAACGCCGGCGGCCGCATGCTCAAGGGCCTCAAGCTGACGTACGCCTCGGTCGCGGAGGGAGAGCCGCTGGCCCTGATAGGCTCGTTCGGCTTCCTCGAGTTCTCGGTCAGGAACGGCAGTTTCGCCCGCAGCTTCGACGTCAAGATAGGCGCCCCGGTGGAAGCCATAGTCTCGCTGGACCAATAATATGAACATCCTCAAACTTAAATCCGCGGCGGTAAGGCGGAGGGCCTCCGCCCATCCCTGGATATTCTCCAACGAGCTGCAGACCGTGGACACCTCCATCCTCCCCGGCACCGTCTGCGGCCTGGCCTATCCCGACGGAAGGCCGGCCGGCGTAGGGTTCTTCAACCCGCGCAGCCTCATTTCGATGCGCCTGCTGGCCAAGGATACTCCGCAGGCTCCGCGGGACTTCGTCCGCGAGCGACTCGCCGCCGCCCTCCGCTACCGCGAGGAGCTGGGAATTGACCGGGCCTGCCGCCTCTGCTTCGGAGAATCCGACGGGCTGCCGGGGCTGGTGGTGGACAGGTACGGCGACTACGCGGTCGCGGAGATACTTTCCGCGGGAATGGAACTTTTAAAGGGCGAGATAACCGCCGCGCTTACCGACCTGCTGCGCCCGCGCGGCATCCTCTACAAGAACACGCACCAGTTCCGGGAGCTCGAGGGCCTGCTCTCCTACGAGGAGACCGCCTTCGGCGTCATGCCGGACTCCGCGGAGATAGAGGAGAACGGCCTGCGCTACCGCGTGCCGATGGCCGGCGCGCAGAAGACAGGCTGGTATTTCGACCAGCGCGAGAACCGCGCCGCGCTGGCCCCGCTCTTCGCGGGGCGCAAGGTTCTCGACCTGCACACCTACCTAGGCGCCTTCGCCATCACCGCCGCGAAGGCCGGCGCCGCCGCTGTCTGGGGCGTGGATTCCTCGGAGAAGGCCATAGAGGGCGCGCAGGAGAACGCCAGGCTCAACGGCGTGGCCGACAAGATAGTCTTCAGGAAGGAGAAGGCGGAGCGCCTGCTGGAGGCCATGGAAGCCGGGCAGCTGCCGGAAAACCCGGATTTCATCCTGCTGGACCCGCCCAACATCGTCCGCAACAAGAAGCATCTCCCGCAGGCGCTGAAAATGCTCTCGCGCATGGCCGCGGCCGCCTTGAAGGCCCTGCCCGGCGGCGGCTACCTGGCGGTCTCGACCTGCTCGCACCACATCTCCCGCGCCGCGCTGCTGGAAACGCTGTCGTCGGCCTCGGCCAGGGCAGGCCGCACGCCGGTCATAGCGGAACTGCGCGGCCAGGCCAAAGACCACCAGGTCCTGCTGAACATGCCCGAATCCGAGTACCTGCACTTCGTGCTGCTGCGGGTCGGCTGAACGCGGCCTAGAACCCTGCGTTAAAGCCGATAGCGAACGGCAGCAGCGCGTTCTGCCCGCCTATGTTGGCGAAGCCCAGCTGCAGCCCTTTCAACGTGCCCCTGCAGATGTTCAGCAGCCCCAGCTGTATCCCGCTCATATCCCCGTCGCTGCGGTTGACCACTCCGGCCTGTATCCCCCTCATCGCGCTCTTCGTCACGTTCACGGGCGCCGCCATCAGCCCCCCGCCGCGGTCGCTCCAGTTCCGCAGCCAGGCCGCCTGAAGTCCCATGGAGCGATTGGCGCTGTTCCAGGCGCCGAGCTGCAGCCCGTACTGCCGGTCGGCGAAGTTCACGGCCGGAGAGGCCTGCAGGCCGTAAACGCCGTCGGCCGCCAGATTGTAGGCCAGCGAGAGTTGGATCCCGGCGGCTGAATCGGAGCCGTTTATCCAGCCCAGCTGCAGGCCGTATATCCTGGAAGTATCGCCTTTGAAGTTGAAGACAAGGCCGGCCACCGTGTCGGCGTCCTCCGGCCAGTCCCAGCCTCCAGGCGAAGTCTGCACCTTGAACGGGGTCCAGCCCGCCCGCGAGTCAGCGGCGGAAGCCGCACCTAAGACCAGCATCGCGGACAGGACGGCCGCCAATCTTGATAAGGACATTTCTTTAAACCCTCCTAGCGGGCCGAATGCCGGCCCAACCGATATTTTACACTATCCGCCGCTGGAACTTTTGCTAGAATCTCTGCATACCGCGTTTTAGGGGAGAAGACCGCATGAAAAACTTCAGATCGTTACTGCCTGTCCTGCTGCTCGCAGGCGCCTGCGCCAGTACCCAGATACCTTTCGCGCAGCGCCCGCTGGCCTGCGTTATGCCGTTCGTCTACTCGGCCGCCGACCCGCAGTACGCCTCCAGCGTCTCCGGGCTCCAGGACGCGCTGACGGCGTCGCTGATGAAGACCGGCAGGGTAAGGCTGGTCGAGCGCGCCCGCGTCGACGCCGCCCTCGCGGAACTGAAGCTGGCCTCCTCCGGAGTGATAGACTCCGCGACGGCGGCCCAGGTCGGCAAGCAGATAGGCGCGCGCTTCGCGGTACTCGGCTCCGTCACCGCCCTCTCGGTGAAGGACGAATGGAGAAGCGTCAAGATAGCGGAGAAAACGGACAGGAAAGTCGAAGTGGCGGTGGAGGCGCGCATGGTCAACCTGGAGACCGGCGAGCTTATAGGCGCCGGCCGGGCCGTGGGCAAGGCCAAGTCCTCCGAGAAGCACGCCTTCGGCGGAAAGATGGGCGAGCTGGCCAAGCCTGAGGCCATTATCCAGAGCGCCATCATGGACGTCACGGACGCGCTGGCCAAGGACCTGGTAGTGAACATCGGCCAGTAACTCCGGGGGGCTTTCCCCGGATCGGATAAAAAACAAGGGCCCGTAGGGGCCCTTGTTTTTTTGCTCCTCGCCGTTACCGCTCAGAGCACGCTTTTTATCACCTTCAGTATCTCTTCCCTGCTGGAAGGCTTGGTGATATAGGTCTTGGCGCCGTAATTGATGGCCTGCTGTATCTCGGTGATGCTGCCCTCGACGGTCAGCATGACCACGGGGATGGCTTTCGTGACGGCGGCCGTCTTGATCTCGTGGCAGGCGGTAAGGCCGTCCATCCTCGGCATATGGATGTCGAGCATGATGAGCGCGGGCAGCTCCTTGTGCGCCAGCTCCACGGCCTCTTCCCCGTTCTCCGCCCTTACGACCTGATAGCCCTCCCCCTCCAGCATGGAGCTGAGGGTCTCGAGCATCTCCGCGTCGTCGTCGGCTATCAGGATCTTGTTATGGAGGGTCATGGCCGCCTCCCGAAATAGACTATGCCGCGGGTTGGGATCGAACCAACGACACCTGGTTTTTCAGACCAGTGCTCTACCACTGAGCTACCGCGGCATTTGTGGTATGACTGCCCATCAATAATAGCATTTTTTGAAAACCCGGCGAAAGCAGGGCGCTACAGCTCCAGCACCTCGTGCAGGCCAGGGCCGTACGAGATCAGGCTGACCTTGGGATACGGGTAGGCCGCGCAGACCTTATCCAGCGTGGCCATGAACTTCCGCGCCTCACCGGTGAAGCTTTTCACGCCGCGGCTCAGGTCCGCGCCTTCGAGCATGTCTATGTGGGTTATAGCGAGCTTCGTGGCGGAATTTATGCGCACCGTCTGAAGCGCGACGTTCATCTCGAATTCCCCCACCCGGCGCAGTCGCCCGCTGACGCTGCCCACCTCTCGGCCGGCGGTATGGTACTTATTGAGCTTCTTCTTGTCCTTCATCTCCTTCGCCACCAGACCTGGGCCGACGCGCGTGACGTACGGCTTGAAGACGGCGTAAACGTCCCCGGCGTACTTGGGGCCGAGGCCGGCCTCGCCCATGAAGGTGGAGGCCGTGGTGTCGCGGGAGGTCACGAAGGGGTACTCGCCGTGCAGGTTGGAGAGCTTCATGCCCTGCGTGCCCTCGAGCAGCATCCGGGAGCCCTTGGCCAGCGCCTTGTTCAGCAGCTCCGGCACGTCCTTCACGAATCTCTTCAGGCGCGGGTGGTCCTTGGCGAACATCAGCTTCTTGCGGTCCACCCTGTCGCGCACCGCCGCGCCCAGGCCTGTCCCGACGCTGCCGATCTTGCCCATCATGCGAGGGTCGCCGCGCTCCGCCTCCGTATGGCGCGGCTCTATTATGACGGCGTGAGGGTCTATGATGAAGCGGCCGGCCGTGCCGGTCAGCTTCATCTCCTTCTCCAGCCATTCAGGTATTATGTAGGTGCCGGCGCCGAGGACCAGCTTCGTCTTCCTGTTGACGAAGCCGCCAGGGGTGGTCTTCAGCGTGTAGATCCTGTCGTTGTAAAAGATCGTATGGCCGGCGTTGGGACCGCCGACGCGTATGGAGTAGTCGTAATCGTTCTTCGCGGCCAGGTAGGCCGTGATCTTCCCCTTGCCCTCGTCCCCGGCCTGGCCGCCCACCACTATATCTACTGGCATGTTACCTCCTGGTCCTCGCTAGCTTGGCAGAAAGCCCCGTATAGTTAAGGGGCGTAAGGCGCTTGAGCTCGGTCTTCACCGCGGGCTTGAGCTCGAGGCCGTCTATGAAAGCGTTCATCTCCGCGGCGGTCACGCTGCGGCCCCGCGTGCACTTGCTGAGCAGCTCGTAGGGACCGCTGGCCCGCTCACGGCGGAGTATGGTCTGAATGCCCTCGGCCAGCACCTCGGGGTGAGACCCCAGCTCCGCCTCCGCGGCGGCAGGGTCGGGCGAAACGCGCGACAGGCCGGTCAGTATGGAGCCGTACGCGGAGACGCAGTGCCCCAGCGCGGCGCCGAAATTACGCTCCACCGTGGAGTCGGAAAGGTCCCGCTGCAGCCTGGAAACCGGCAGCTTGGCGGAGAAGAAGCCCAGCAGCGCGTTGGCCACTCCGAGGTTGCCCTCGGCGTTCTCGAAGTGTATGGGGTTCACCTTCTGCGGCATAGTGGAGGAGCCGACCTCCCCGGCCACGGCCTTCTGCTTCACCAGACCGGCGGAGATGTAGCGCCACATGTCCTGGCAGAAGGCCAGCAGTATCGTGTTCGCGCGGCGCAGGGCGTCGAAAAGCTCGGCGTAGCTGTCGTGCGGCTCTATCTGCGTGGTGAACGGGTTGAACTCCAGGTCCGGCCCGGGGCCGGAGTTGAAACTCTCTATGAACTCCCGCGAGAACTTCTGCCAGTCCACTACGGGGTAGGCGGCCACGTGCGCGTTGTAGTTGCCGGAGGCGCCGTTGAGCTTCGCCGCGATGCGCGCCGAACCCAGCTGGGATACCTGGCGGGCCAGGCGGGCGTGGAAGACGCGGAACTCCTTGCCGAAGGTCGTCGGCACGGCCGGCTGGCCGTGGGTGCGGGCCAACAGAGGGGCGTCGGCGTACTTAAGCGCCAGCTCGTCCAGAGAAGCGAGTATGGAATCCAGCGCCGGTATCAGCTCGCCGCGCACGCCGGCGCGCAGGATCAGCGCGTAGGAGATATTATTGACGTCCTCCGAGGTAAGGCCGAAATGCACCAGCTCCAGCAGATCGCCCATGCCGGCGCGGCGGAGCTTGTCCTTCAGCAGGTACTCCACGGCCTTGACGTCGTGCCTGGTGGCCGGGATGCCGCCGGCGCCGGTCTCCTCGATAGCTACGACCTTCCTGACGTCGGAATCCGACAGGAGGGGCAGCTTCTCCAGGAGGGCGTTCTCCGCCGCAGTCAGCCGGCGGGCCTTCACCCCGGGGGTCGCGCACAGCTTGGCCAGGTAGCGGCATTCCACCAGGGCCCGGCAGCGGGCCAGGGCGGCCTCGCCGGTGACCCGCGTCAGCCCCCCCATCTTAGCGGCGTACCTGCCGTCAAGGGGACTTACCGCGTTTATGTTGCGCTCCGGCATATGCCCTCCAAAAGAATACCCGCGTCGGTGCAAGACGCGGGTCTTGCGATTAATTCTAACACATAAGCTCCGGACATGTAAATTCGCCAAGTTTTGCTACAATATCCCCATGAAGACCGGCATGGAACTGCAGGAAGCGCTTATCGTGGCACTGGACCAGGCCTGCGAGGTCTTCTTCCTTACGGACCCTACAGCCACGATACTCTACGTCAATCCGGCCTTCGAGGTCCTTACCGGCTATTCCAGCGCCGAGGCGGTCGGCAAGAAGGCCAGTCTGCTCAAGAGCGGGGAGCATAACCAGGCCTTCTACCGCGACCTCTGGACCACGATCCGCTCCGGCAAGCCCTGGCGCGGCCGGCTCGTCAACCGCCGCAAGGACGGGAGCCTCTACCTCGACGAGCAGCGCATCTGCCCCATCACCGACGCCTCCGGGAAGATCCAGTACTACTTCTCCACCCGCCGGGACGTCACCCGCGAGATCCAGCTGGAGTCCCAGCTTAACCAGAGCCAGAAGATGGAATCCCTTGGCCTGCTGGCGGGCCAGATCTCCCACGACTTCAACAACCTGCTGACCGTCATCATCGGTTCCATGGAGCTGATCATGGAGGACCTGAAGGAGGGCTCGGTCGGCCATAAGCTCTCGTCCGAGATCCTGCGCTCCTCCAAGGAATCCGCCGCGCTGATAAAGAACCTGATGATCTTCGCCCGCAAGCACGAGAGCAGGCCGGTGGTCACCACGCTCAACGAGCCGGTGGACGAGATCAAGCCGCTGCTGTCCGGCCTGCTGGGCAAGGGGGTCACCCTCGCCTACGACCTGGACCCGGTGCCCTCCAAGGTCAAGATAGAACCGGAACACTTCAAGCAGGCCATCATGAACCTCGCCGTCAACGCCAAGGACGCCATGTCCGACAACGGCGCCATCAAGATAAAGACCTTTACCGCAGGACCGGACGGAGTGCCGCACTCGCTCCTAGGAGAGAAATACGCCGTATTCGAGATCTCCGACACCGGCCCGGGCATCCCCAAGGACGTGCTCCCCCGGATATTCGAGCCTTTCTTCACCACCAAGCCGAAGGGCAAGGGGACCGGGCTCGGCCTTTCCTCCGTCTACGGCATCATCCACCAGAACAACGGCCATATCTTCGCCGACAACAAACCGGGCGGAGGAGCCGTCTTCACCGTCTACTTCCCGGTAATGGACTGACCTAGTGCCGGAAATGGCGCATGCCGGTCAGCACCATCGCCACGCCCAGGCGGTCCGCCGCCTCTATGACTTCCTTGTCCTTCACCGAGCCGCCCGGCTGCACTACCGCGGTGGCGCCGAGCCTCGCCCCCTCCTCTAGCGCGTCGGGGAACGGGAAGAAGGCGTCCGACGCCATCACCAGCGTCCCCGGCCTGGGGTTGTCCTTCAAAAAAGCCTCCAGCTTGTGGCCGGCCATGAAGACCGAGTCCACCCGCGACATCTGCCCGGCTCCTATGCCGACGGTCTGGCAGGGATCGGCCAGGACTATGGCGTTGGAACGCACGTACTTGGCGGCCGCCCAGGCGAAGCGGAGCGCCTCCTCTTCCTGCGGCGTGGGCTTGCGCTTCGTAGGGACCTCCCATTTATCGCCCAGCAGCCTGTCGTCGTCGCCGCTGACCAGCACTTCCTCGCCCACCGAGCGCAGCACGCGGTGTCCCTTAGGGAAAGCGTCCCACTTAAGCAGGCGCAGGTTGGCCTTCTTCGAGAACACCTCCAGCGTTTTCTCGTCGTAATCCGGGGCGCAGATGACCTCCACGAACTTCTTCGCCAGGAAGTCGGCTATCCGGCCGTCCAGCTTCCGGTTGACGGCTATGATGCCGCCGAAGGCCGACAGCGGGTCGGTGCGCCAGGCGCGTTCGAAGGCCTCGGCCACGTCAGAGCCGGTGCCGAGGCCGCAGGGCGTCACGTGCTTGAAGATGACGCAGGCGGGCTTCTCGAAGTCCTGCACCGCCTGATACGTGCCGTAGGCGTCCAGGATATTGTTGAAGGACAGCTCCTTGCCCTGCAGCTGGGCGAACGGCGGCCTCTCGCCGCGGGTGTAGAGCGCGCAGGCCTGGTGCGGGTTCTCGCCGTAGCGCAGGTCATGGATTTTCTTCAGCCTTATCTCCAGCCTGTCAGGGAATCCGGCCGCCGGGGTCAGCGCACGGCTTATCTCCCCGTCGTAGGCCGCCGTGTGGGCGAAGGCCCTGACCGACAGTTCCTTCTTCAGGGTTTCGGGCAGCGCGCCTTTCCCCTCCGCCAGCGCGGCCAGCACCGGCGCGTAGTCCGCCGGGCTGGTCAGCACGGCCACGGACTGCCAGTTCTTGGCCGCGGCCCGCAGCAGGGCCACGCCGCCTATGTCGATGTTCTCTATCAGTTCGTCTGACCACGGAGCGGCCTTCTTGGCCGTCTCGGCGAACGGGTAGAGGTTCACCACCACCATGTCCAGCGGCTCAATGCCGAACCTGAAAACGGTATCCGAGTGCTCCGGATTGTCGCGCCGGTAAAGTATGCCGCCGTGCACCATGGGGTGCAGCGTCTTCACGCGGCCGTCCAGCATCTCCGGGAAGCCGGTCATGGTCTCCAGGGCCCGCACAGGCACGCCGCCGTCCTTCAGCATCTTATAGGTGCCGGAAGTCGACACCAGCTCCACGCCCTCTTTCACCAGACCGCGGGCGAAGTCCAGAAGACCGGTCTTATCGGAGACGGACAGCAGCGCCCTGCGGACCTTTCCCGTTTCAGGCCCGGGCCCGGCTATCTCGACGCGGCCGTCCTTGATGGACAGCCTGCCTGCGCAGAAAAGGGCCGCGGCTTTCGGGTAGATGGCCAGTTCGGCGGCGTTAACCCTGGCCGCCAGCGTCTCGGGGGTATCGCCGGGGAGCACCGGCACCGGCTGCTGCATGACTATGGGCCCCCGGTCGTAATTCTCGTCGACGAAATGCACGGTGGGCCCGCTCACCTTGGCGCCCGCCTCCAGCACCGCCTCGTGCACCTTCATGCCGTAGTAGCCCTTGCCGCCGAACGAGGGAAGCAGGGCCGGATGCACGTTCAGTATGCGGCCTTTGTATTCCTTCAGCATCTCCGGGCCCAGCTTCAGCATGTAGCCGGCCAGGCAGACCAGCTCGGCCTTGTGCGCCCTGCAGGCGTCGGCGAGATATCTGTCGAAATTGTTCTCAGCGAAATCCTTGGGGGAAACTGCCTCGCAGGGGATGCCGGCCTTCCTTGCCCTTTCGAGGGCCACCGCGTCCTTCCTGCTGGATATCACCAGCACTATCCTGCCGTCCAGCCTGCTCCCGGCTGCCGCGTCGATAAGGGCCTGCAGGTTGGTGCCGCCGCCGGATGCGAATACGACGATATTTTTCATTGCGTCTCCTGATACTCTGTGCGCCCGGGGTATTCCCCCGCTCGCCCGGACTGCAGGGGACCGTTGCGCGGTTCCCCTCCCCAACGGGCGCTCGGTGGGATACCCCGGGCGCCCCTGAACATCACTTCAGAACAACCTCGCTCTTTCCTTTCACCACCTCGCCGATAAGTCTGGCGCCCTTCAGAGTCCTCAGCGCGGTCTTTACCGCCGCGGGCCGCATCACGGCTATCATGCCTATGCCCATGTTGAAAGAATCCCACATGTCCTTCTCCGGTATGCCGCCTAGCTTCTGTATCTCCCGCATTACGGCTGGCACCCGCCAGGAATCTTTGAAGACCACCGCGCCCACGCCCTTAGGCAGCACGCGCGGCAGGTTGCCGGGTATGCCTGAACCTGTTATATGCGACAGCGCCAGCACGTCCATGTCTCCCCGGCGCAGGGCGGCACGCAGCGTGTTGACGTCCTTGACGTATATCTTCGTCGGGGTCAGCAGGGTTTTGGCGTATTTTTTCAGCAGCTTGCGGCTGTCCAGGACCTTGCGCACCAGCGGGAAGCCGTTGGAATGGAAGCCTGTGGACGGCAGGCCCACCAGCGCGTCGCCGGCCCGGACCTTGCGCCCGTCCAGGACCTCGGAGTTCTTCACTATGCCCACGGAGAAGCCGGCCAGGTCGTACTCGCCCTTCTGGTAGAAGCCAGGCATTTCGGCGGTCTCGCCGCCGAGCAGAACGGATCCCCCCTGCCGGCAGCCCTCCATTATGCCCTCGATGATCTTCTTGGACCTGGCCAGGTCCAGCTTGCCCGTGGCGTAATAGTCGAGGAAGAGCATCGGCCGCGCGCCGCAGCAGACCAGGTCGTTGACGCACATGGCCACCAGGTCGATGCCTATGGTGTCGTGCTTGTCCAGCAGGAAGGCCAGCTTGAGCTTCGTGCCCACCCCGTCGGTGGAAGCGACTATGCTGTACTCGTTGCGGGTCTCCTTCACCGGCATCAGGCCGGCGAAGCCGCCTATGGCCTTCGACTTCTTCTGCAGGAATTCCGTGAACTTGTCCGCCAGCTTGATGTCCACTCCGCTCTTCTTATAGGTGATCATTCAGCCTCCAAAGTTTTACGGCCGCATACAAGTTCGCATGGGCGAGGGGTATAGGTTCTGAGTGCCTTCGCAGAGGCCCGAGCTTGCGTAGCGCGAGGGCCGAGTGAGGAGGGGCGCGCACGGTGTGCGCGACCCCGTGCCGAAGAACCTATACACCGAAGCCCGTGCGCTACAGCGACTCCTCGGGCACATGCCATCAAAGACCTATATCCTTCCGGTACTGCATACCTTCGAACTTTATAGAGGAAAGGGCCGCGTAAGCCTTCTCCCTGGCGGCGGCAAGGTCGGCGCCGCAGGCCGAGACGGCGAGGACCCGCCCCCCGGCCGTGACGTAGGAGCCGTCCTTCCTGGCGGTGCCGGCGTGGAATATCTGCACGCCCTCTGCCGGCGCGAAAAGGCCGGTTATCGGCCTCCCCTTCTCCGGGGCGTCGGGGTAGCCGGCCGCCGCGGCCACCACGGTGACGCAGGTGCCTCCGGTCAGCTCCAGCTCCCTGCCCTCCAGCCTACCGTCGGCGCAGGCGGCCAGCAGAGGCAGCAGGTCGCTCTTGATGGCCGGCATCAGCACCTGGGTCTCCGGGTCGCCGAAACGCACGTTGAATTCCAGCACCCTGGGGCCCGAAGGCGTAAGCATCAGCCCGGCGTAGATCACGCCGCGGAAGAAGATCCGCTCCCGCTTCAGTCCGTCGAGAAAGCGCTGTATGACCTCGGAGGTCACCGCCCGCTCCTCCGCCTCGCTCAGCTGGACCGGGCAGACCGCGCCCATCCCCCCGGTATTGGGGCCGGCGTTGCCGTCCAGCAGGCGCTTGTGGTCGCGCGAGACCGGCAGCAGCAGCGCGCTCTCACCGTCGGTGAGGGCCATCACCGAGGCCTCCGGACCCGTGAGGAAGTCCTCCATCACTATCTTGGCCCCGGAGGCGCCGAAAAGACGCTTCTCCATGAAGTCCTCTACGGCTGCCAGGGCCTCGGCCTCATCGGCGCAGATGCGCACGCCCTTGCCGGCGGCGAGACCGTCGGCCTTTATGACCACCGGATAGTTCCTGTTCGCTGAGACGGCCTCCCTGGCCGCCGCCGGCGAGTAGAGGACCTTGAACCCCGCGGTCGGGATATCGTTGCGGTCCATGAACTCCTTGGCGAACTGCTTGGAGGCCTCGAGCATGGCGCCTTTGCGCGAAGGACCGAACACCTTTATCCCCTTCCCGGTCAGGTAATCGGCCAGGCCTTTCGCCAGCGGGGCCTCCGGGCCTACCACCACCAGCCCGACGTTCTTGGCGGCGCAGAAGCCGTACACGGCTTCGTGGTCGTCCTGGCCTATCTCCGGGCACTCGGCCAGCTCCGAGATGGCGGCCGAGCCGGGTATGCAGTAGAGGCTGCCGAGCAGCGGGCTCTGCTTGATCTTCCAGACCAGCGCGTGCTCGCGGCCTCCGGAGCCGATTATCAGCACGTTCACAGGCCCATCCTCCCGGCCCCTGCCCCGGCGCGTGACGTCTCTCCGGGATTGTACTTCCCTGAGAAGCAGGAGGCACAGAAATTGCAGTCGCTCCTGTTGCCGCAGACGTCGATGAGGCTGGGCAGCGTGAGGTAATGCAGGCCGTCGGCGCCGATGAAGCGGCGCACCCTTTCCACGCTGAGGCGGCTCGCGATCAGCTCGTTCCTCGTAGGTATGTCTATCCCGAAATAGCACGGCGAGATGATGGGCGGAGAGGCCGAGGCCATTATTACCTTCCCGGCGCCGGCCCTCTTGAGGTTGGCGACTATCTTGCGCGAGGTGGTGCCGCGCACGATGGAATCGTCGATGATGAGGATGGTCTTCCCCTTTATCACGTCGCGTATAGGGGAAAGCTTCAGGTGGGCGGTGAACTCGCGCAGGCGCTGGTCCGGCTGTATGAACGAGCGGCCGGTGTAGTGGTTGCGCATGAAGACGCCCTGGTAAGGGATCCCGGACTCTTTCGAGAAGCCCAGGGCGTAGACGGTGCCGGAATCCGGCACTCCGGACACGATGTCCGCCTTTATCCCGCGGAGCTCTCTGGCCAGCATGGCGCCTATCTCGTAGCGCACCTTGTGCACGGTGCGGCCGGCCACCACGGAGTCCGGCCTCGCGAAATATACCTGCTCGAAGATGCAGCGGGTGAACTTCCTGGGCCTGGCGAAGCGTATGGACTTCAGCTTCCCCCCGGAGATAGTCACCATCTCCCCCGGCTCTATTTCCCGCACCACGGTGCCCCCGGCGACTTCTATAGCGCAGGTCTCCGAAGCCAGGATATAGGAGCGCCCGAGCCTGCCGAGCACCAGCGGCCGGTAGCCGTAAGGGTCCCTGGCGCCTATCACCTTGCCCGGCGCCATGAAGAGGAAGGAGTAGGCCCCGGTCAGCTTCGGCAGGTTCTGCGCCAGCGTCGCCTCGAGCGTGCGGCCGCGGTAGCGGGCCGCCAGGTGCAGTATCACCTCGCTGTCGCTCGACGACTGGAAGATGGCGCCGCCTTTCTGCAGCCTGGCCTTAACCTCATCCGCGTTGGTCAGGTTGCCGTTATGCGCCACGGCCACCAGGCCGAGCGAGGACTTGAGCACCAGCGGCTGGGCGTTAGTTATATGGCTGGAGCCCGCGGTGGAATAGCGTATATGCCCTATGGCGCTCGTTCCCTCCAGCCTCTGCAGGGCCTCGTTGTTGAAGACCTCGTTGACCAGGCCCATCCCCGTATGCTGCATCAGGCTGCCGCCGGCGTCGGTGACGATGCCGGCCGACTCCTGGCCCCTGTGCTGCAGAGTGAAGAGCCCGACGTAGGCCAGCCTGGAGGCGTCCCTGGTACCGGTAATGCCGAATATTCCGCACATGTTCTACCTCACGTAGTCTACCGCGTTCTTGAAGAAATGGAACCCGGCCGCCTCCGCTTCCCGCGCCGCGGCCGGCCTGTCGGGGCTCTGCCAGGAGAAGAAGTTTCGCTCGGGATGGGGCATCAGGCCGAAGCAGGTACCCGACGGCGTGGCAATTCCCGCAATGTCGAGCATGGAGCCGTTCGGGTTCTCCGAGTAGGTCAGCGCGTGCAGGTTGCCGGACGTGATGCGCGCGAGCTCCGCCTTGTCCTCGACTATGAACTTGCCCTCGCCGTGCGCCATAGGCAGCTCTATCTCGTCGGGCAGGCCCCGGGTGAAGATGCACGGGCTCTTTCGGTTCACCTTAAGCTTCACCCACTTCGCGAGGAAGTGGCCGCAGTCGTTGGTGTAAAGCGTGGAGACCTGGGCGTTGCGCGGGTTCTCCGGCAGGAAGCCCGTCTTCACCAGTATCTGGAAGCCGTTGCAGATGCCGATGACGGGACGGCCGCCGCGGATGAACTTCCCGAAATCCCCGGAAAGCTTGGACATCTTAACCGCGTAGATCTTCCCCGCCGAGATGTCGTCCCCGTAGGAGAAGCCGCCGGGAAAGGCCATCAGGTCGTAGTCGAGCACCTTCTTCTCTCCGGAAAGCAGCTGGTTGATATGGACCAGCTCCGGGTCCGCCCCGACGTAGCGGAACGAGGAGGCGGTCTCTATGTCGCAGTTGGTAGCCGTGCCGCGCAGGATTATAGCCCTGGGTCTCTTCATATCAGCTCCCTCTTCCAGCAGGCCTTGAGCGCCACTATATCCTCTCTGAAAAGCTCCGCTCCGCCATCTCCGGCGGCAAGCATCCCCTCTTCCGTCACCTGCCCTATCTCCGCGGCGGGCTGGCCTTTCATCAGCCGGAGGAACTCGGCCTCCCGGTCCTTCACGACCTCCAGCACCAGCCTGGCCGGGCTCTCCCCGAAAAGGAGCTCCAGGGCCGTAAGGCCCTTTTCGCGCGGGGCGGCGGAGAGGTCTATCTCCGCTCCGAAGCCGCCGGAGAAGGCCATCTCGGCCAGCGTTACGCCGAGGCCGCCCTGAGACACGTCGTGCGCCGCGGCCACGCAGCCGGCCTTTATCGCCCGGAGCAGCGCGGCGTAAAGCTTCACGGCGGCCTTCATGTCCAGCTTCGGCACGGCATTGTTGCCGGCGGCCGCGGTCTCGGCGTAGACCGACCCGCCCATGCCCTTCAGCGCCGAGCCGGCGATGTAGACCGGGTTGCCGGGCTCCTTGAAGTTGATGGTAAGTATGTCCCTGACGTCGTCTACCGGCGCCGTGGCCGAGACCAGCAGCGAGATCGGTATCTGGTACTCCCTGCCGTCGGCGCCGGTGGACTGGTTATAGAAGCTGTCCTTGCCCGAGATGAACGGCGCGCCATAGGCTATGGCCGCGTCGCGGCAGCCTTCGGCCGCCAGCACGAGGTCGCCCATCACGCGCGGGTCGCGCGGGCTGGCCGCGCAGAAGTTGTCCATGATGGCCGTGCGGGAGATCTCCGCGCCTGCGCAGAGCAGGTTGCGCACGGCCTCGTCGATGGAATGCAGCGCCATCTGGTAGGGGTCTATCCTGCCTACCGCGGGGCTGAAGCCGTGGCTGACGGCGAAGCCGCAGAAGTCGCGCTGGTCCAGGGTGGCCGCCTGGGGCCAGATCACCGCGGCGTCGCCGGGACCGTCGCCGTAGCGGCCCTGCAGCGGCTTGCCCACCGTGCCGCCCTGCACCTCGTGGTCGTACTGCGTTATGACGGAATGCCTGGAGCAGACGTTGGGGTGGGCCAGCAGGTCCTTAAGGACCGCTCCCCAGGGCTGCCGCGGGGATACCGGCGGTTTCGAGCTCACCTTCACGGGCCGCCGCACGGCCGGCTTCTCGAAATTAGGCACCCCGCCGTGCAGGAAGGCCATCGGCAGGTCCACCACCCGCTCCCCGCCGTGCGTGACCAGCAGCCGCCCGTCCCCGGGGAACTCGCCCAGCACGCAGTATTCGCAGTTCTCGGAATCGAGTATGGCCGCCAGCTTCTTCAGGTTCCTCTTCGGTACGGAAAGGATCATCCTCTCCTGCGACTCGGAGACCCATATCTCCCAGGGCTCTATGCGCGTGTCCTTCAGCAGGGCCTTTTCCAGCCTTACCCTCGCGCCGGTCTCGGAGCCCAGCTCGCCGATGGCGGAGGAGAAGCCCCCGGCGCCGCAGTCGGTGACGGCGTTATAAAGGCCGAGGTCGCGTGCCCGCATCAGCACGTCGAGCGCCTTCTTCTCGTTCACCGCGTGTCCTATCTGCACCGCCGAGGAGGAGGTCTCCTCCTCGATGTTCGCGGAGGAGAAGGTAGCGCCGTGAATGCCGTCGCGGCCGGTGCGCCCGCCTATGCAGACTATCAGGTCGCCAGGCACCACGCGCTTATGTATCTTGTCGACAGGGATCAGCCCGGCGCAACCCACGTAGACCAGAGGGTTCAGCAGGTACCCGTCGTCGAAGTAGAGGCCGCCTGCGGCCGTAGGGATGCCGATGCGGTTGCCGTAATCGCGCACGCCTTCCACCACCCCGCGCATCACGCGCTCTGCGGAGAGGGCATGCTTCGGGAGCTTCTTATCGCTGTCGAGCCTGCCGAAGCAGAAAGTGTCCGTGTTCAGCACCGGCTTGGCCCCGAGGCCCACGCCGAGTATGTCGCGTATCACGCCGCCCACGCCGGTCTCGGCGCCGCCGTAGGGTTCCACCGCGCACGGGTGGTTGTGGGTCTCCGCCTTGAAGGCCAGGCCCCATTTGCCGCTCTTGCCGAACTCCACTATGCCGGCGTTGTCGGTGAAGACGGAAAGGCACCATTTCCTGTTCAGTGTCTTCGTGGCCTTTACGATGGTCTCCTTGAACAGGTTGCGGTACTTCCGCACCTTCTTCCCGTCGCGGAAAGCTACGGGGCCCGAGAAGGTCTTGTGCTTGCAGTGCTCGGACCAGGTCTGGGCTATGGTCTCGAGCTCGCCGCGGGTGGGCTGGCGCCCCATCTGCCTGAACTGGCTCTGCGCCTCGGCCAGCTCCATGCCGTTGAGGGACCAGCCGGCGGCCTTGTCCATCGCCGCCAGCTCACCGGCCTTGAGGGAATTGAAACAGGAAAGCTTGTCGTTCATATCTTCTGTATCCCGAACCTGTTGACCGTCTCGTTCACCAGGGTCCCGGCCACGGCGCGCCGCAGCGCCTTCTCCGAGGGGCAGTCGACGTAATAGGCATGGCCGAAGCGGACGGCGGACGGCTCTTTGCCGAGCACGTCGGCTACCGCCCCCTTCACGCTCTCCCCCACCACGTCGGTGACGGAATCCTTCAGCCAGACCTCTACGCGCCAGCCCTTCAGGCCGGGGCGCGGGCGCGAGAGCGAGTAGGTCTCGGTTATCCTGTCCGTCAGCAACTCGGAGCCCAGCTTGTCGAACTCGGCCCGGCTGAAAGCCGCGTCCACCCGGTACAGGCGCGCCAGACGCGCCGCACGGACCTTCAGGCCGGCATGCGCCATGCGCCCGATGAAGCCGCTCTCTTCGTTTTCCGCGTACTTCACTTTGGTGGTTATCTCGATTATCATTTATTTCACCTGCTATCAGGCTTCTTCTTTTCCATTGAGCATGAATAGTGGAGGGGTGGCAAGGGTATGGGCTCGGAGGGCCGTCACGGAGGAAGGAGCTTGCGTAAGCACGACGAGGGGATGGAGCGCAGCGACAGTTCCCCGTGATGAGTTATGCACGGTGGCCGCCTGAAGAGCATAGCTCCTGATGCGGCACGGGCATAGCCCAGTGCGCGACCGCGTGCCCGACGGGGCCATACCCTTGCCAGGCCCCCAACTTCGCATCCTGCGCTCTCATTTTCAATCTCATCATGCGATAAAAGAAGAAGCCGGGTGGCAGTTCACCCGGCTCCGGTCAGTTTCTTCAGGGCCTCCTCGTACTTTTCGAGGGTGCCCCTCACCACTTCGGCCGGCAGCAGCGGCGGAGAGGACTTCTTGTCCCAGCCGCTGCCCTCCAGCCAGTTCCGCACGTACTGTTTGTCGTAGCTGTCGGGGCTGGTCCCGACCCTGTACTTCGCCGCGTCCCAGAAGCGGGAGGAATCGGGAGTCAGCGCCTCGTCGATCAGGATAAGCTCGCCGTCCAGCTGGCCGAACTCGAACTTGGTGTCCGCCAGCAGTATGCCGCGCTTCCCGGCGTGCTCCGTCGCGAACTTGTAGAGGGCGATGCTCTTCTCCCTTATGGTCTCCGCGAGGCCGGGCGACAGGGCGGCGGCCATCGTTTCGAAAGTTACGCTCTCGTCGTGCCCCTGGTCGGCCTTGGTGGTAGGGGTGAATATCGGCTCAGGCAGCTTCTCGGCCTCTTTCAGGCCGGCCGGCAGCTTTATGCCGCAGACGCTGCCCTGCTTCCGGTACTCTTTCCAGCCGGAGCCCGTTATATATCCCCGCACCACGCATTCGAAGTCCACGCGCTTGGTGCGGTGCACCAGCATGGCCCGGCCGCGCATGTACTCCCAGTCGAAGCCTTCCGGGGCGGTCACCCGCTTCCGTATCTCGTCTATATCAGTGGAAACTATATGGTTCTTTATTATCCCGGACGTCCGGGAGAACCAGAACTCGCTTATCCTGTTGAGGAGGGCGCCCTTGCCCGGGATTGGAGTGGGGAGTATGAAATCGAACGCCGATATTCTGTCCGAAGAGACTATCAGAAGATACTTCTCCCCCGCAGCGTAGAGGTCCCTGACTTTACCCTTATGTATCAACTTCAGCTCGGACATGCTCATCTCCTTCTTTAAATTAAGGTAGACTGCCGGTCAGCGCCGCGGCCGACTGCTATTTCTTCTTTTCGGTCTTTTCCAGGTATTTCCTATAGCCTATCTTCTCCAGCTCCGCGTTCTTGGCCAGCACGCCGGCCTTCATCATCTCCCTGTCCGCCTTGAACTCGGTCCGCAGGCGCTTCTCGGTGAGCGACAGCACCTGCACGGCCAGCAGGCCGGCGTTCTTGGCGTTGTTCACCCCCACCGTCGCCACCGGTATGCCGGGAGGCATCTGGACTATGGAGAGCAGCGCGTCCATGCCGGCCAGAGGAGTGGCGTTCACCGGCACGCCTATTACCGGCAGCGCCGTGGCCGCGGCCAGAACGCCGGGCAGGTGCGCGGCGGCGCCGGCTCCGGCGATGATGACGCCGAAGCCGTTGCTTTCAGCGTCGGCGGCGAACGAGAGGGCCGCCTCGGTGGTGCGGTGGGCGGACAGTATCTTTATCTCGAAGGGTACTTTGAACTGCTCGAGGACTTTGGCGGCTGCCGACAGTACTCCCAGGTCTGAATCGCTTCCCATGATGATCGCTGCCTTCAGCATAAGCACCTCGCAACTGGAAAGTGGGTAGTACTACGCAGATATTCTACGATTTTAAGTTCCACGGCACAAATCCTGGCATCCCCTCCCGTCGGTGCGGGCCATAACGGGGCGGCATCCTGTTTCCGACGCGCGCTTGACAGCCGCCGCGCTATTCTGGTATTCTAGTACCTGTTATCTAATTAGGAAGGAGAGGAACATGCAAGGATTAAAAAGATTAGCCGTCGCAAGCTTCGTGCTTTCGATGCTTACGCTTCTCGGCGGAGGCTACTTCGCCATGCGCAAGCTCGCCCCCTACCCTGACAGGATAGTTTCCGGGGAGGCCACGCTGGCCACCGGCGGGGATATCCTGGAAGGACAGGGCGTCTACCAGAAGTACGGCCTGATGGACCACGGCAGCGTCTGGGGCCACGGCACGCTGCGCGGGCCGGAGTTCTCGGCCGAGACGCTGCACCTGACCGGCGTCTACATGCGGGACTTCTACGCGGGCAAGTACGGCTCCGCCTACGAGGCCCTGCCGGCGGAGCAGAAGGCTTCCGTGGACGCCGCCGTAATAAAGGAGATAAAGGCCAACACCTACGACCCGTCCTCCCGCACCCTGCTGGTCTCCCCCGCCAGGGCCTACGCCCTGCAGAAGGTCACCGAACACTGGAGCGGCATGCTCCGGAACGGCGATAAGGGCTACGGCTTCCTGCCGGATACGGTCAAGACCGAGGCCGAAGCCTCGGCCATCAGCAAGTTCTTCTTCTGGACGGCCTGGGTGGCCGGCACCGACAGGCCCGGCGAGGACATCACCTACACCAACAACTGGCCTCCCGACGCCAGCGTAGGCAACACTATGTCCGACGGCTCCTTCATCTGGAGCGTGATCTCCGTCATAGGGCTGTTCCTGGTCCTGGGCCTGGTCATCTACGTCGTGCACCGGTACCACCTTTTCTACGGCGAGACCAAGAGCGAGGCCATAGCCAAGGCCCTGACCGAGCTGCCGCTGACCTCCAGCCAGGTGAAGGCGGCCAAGTTCTTCCTCGTGGTCTCTCTTCTCTTCATAGTGCAGACGCTGATGGGCGGCCTGCTGGCCCATTACACCACCAGCCCGGCCAGCTTCTACCCCGCTATCGTGGCGAAGCTGGTCCCCTACAGCCTCGCGAAGAGCTGGCATCTGCAGCTGGCTATACTCTGGATAGCGGCCACCTGGATAGGCGCCTCCATCTACCTGGCCCCGGTCATAAGCGGCAGGGAGCCGCGCGGGCAGGGTACGCTGGTCAACCTGCTTTTCGGAGCCGTGCTTATAGTGGCCGTCGGCAGCCTGGCTGGCACGGCCCTCGGGATAAACGGCTATTTCAGCGAGAAGGCCTGGTTCTGGTTCGGCCACCAGGGCTGGGAATACCTGGAGATGGGCCGCTTCTGGCAGATACTGCTGTTCGTCGGCCTGATAGCCTGGCTGCTGATCGTGTACCGCGGACTTAAGGACCGCCTCTACGGGCCCAAGGCCGACGAGAGCGGCGTGGTGGCCTTCTACGTGCTGAGCGCCATCATGGTGGTGGGCTTCTTCGGCTTCGGCCTGTTCTACGGCAAGGGCACCCACCTGACCGTGGCCGACTACTGGCGCTGGTTCGTGGTGCACCTGTGGGTAGAGGGCATCTTCGAGTTCTTCGGCGTGGCCGTGATCTCGATGTTCCTGGTGATGCTCGGCCTGGCCGACAAAAAGGAGGCGATGAAGGTGGCCTACTTCACGGCCACGCTGGTCTTCGCCAGCGGCATCATCGGCACCGCGCACCATTACTACTGGTACGGCGGCCCGTCCTACTGGCTGGCGCTGGGGTCGGTCTTCTCCTCGCTGGAGCCCATACCGCTGATCCTGCTGGTGGTCCGGGCGTGGATGGAGTACAAGGCCATCCAGGACTCCGGGCGCCAGTTCCCGTACCGGTGGCCGCTGCTGTTCATCACCGCCTCCAGCTTCTGGAACTTCGTGGGGGCCGGCGTGTTCGGCTTCACGATCAACCTGCCGGTGGTGAACTACTTCGAGCACGGCACGTACCTGACGGCCAACCACGGCCATGCCGCGCTGTTCGGCGTGTACGGCATGCTGTCGCTGGCCATCCTGCTGTTCTCCTGGCGCTCGCTCGTCAGCGACGAGGCCTGGGACGGCAAGCTGCTGTCGTGGACCTTCTGGCTGCTGAACTCCGGACTTGCCCTTATGTGCGCGATAACGCTGCTGCCGGTGGGCCTCGCGCAGACGGCGCTGGCCTACAAGCACGGCGTCTGGGCCGCCAGGAGCGCGTCGTTCTACAGCATCCCCGTCATAGAGAAACTGCTGGAGCTGCGCGCGATCCCGGACACGATGGTCATCATCGGCGCGGTGCTGCTGTTCTGGTTCCTGCTCAAGACCTATGCTAAAATAAGGCCGATACACTGCGCCGAGGACCAGGAAGTCTACAAAGCGGGGTCCTGCCGGCCTATATAAAGGACTGGAACCCGATGAAACTGCTGCTGAACATGTCCGAAGCCGCCATACTGGGGCTGCACGCCGTGGAAGTGATAGCGGAGAGCGAGGGGCTGAGGACCACGCCCGACATCGCCGAAGAGCTGGGGGTCTCCTACAACCACCTGGCCAAGGTGATGCAGCGCCTTACCAGGAGCGGCCTGGTGGCCCCGGTGCGCGGCCCGAAAGGCGGCTTCAGGCTGACCACCAGGGGCGGCGCCGCCACCGTAGGCGACGTGGTCGACGCCATCGAAGGCAAGGCCGAATACGCCAACTGCCTGATGGGCTCGAAGCACTGCAAAAGGACCCGTTGCCCTTTCAGGGGCTTCCTGAACGAGACCAACAGGCGCTTCGAGGCGGTGCTGAAGACCCGGATAAGCAGTTTCACCAGGCCGGCTAAAGAAAGGAACTGACAGGATCGGAAAGGCCGGGCGGAGGAAGGAGAGAGCCTCTGCCCGGCTGCTTTTCGCTATAATTATCCCATGCCTCCCTCACGGAAATACCTGGAGAAGATCTACCGGGAGATGAACCGGCCGGAATACATACACCCGGACCCGCTGGAGTTCGTCTGGCGCTACAGGAGCGCGGCGGACCGCGAGGTAGTGGGCCTGATAGCCGCCTGCCTGGCCTACGGCAACGTCAACCAGATACTCAAGAGCGTGGAGAAGGTCTTGTCCCCCATGGGGAACTCCCCTGCGGCGTGGATAAAGAACACCCCCCCGGCCGCGATCACGAAGGCCCTTTCCGGCTTCAAGCACCGCTTCACCACCGGCGAGGAGATGGCGGTGTTCCTGCTCAACATAAAGGAAGCGCTGACCTCGCACGGCTCCCTGGAAAAGCTTTTTCTCAAGGGCTACCGGCCCGATGAGCCGAACGTGGAAGAGGCCCTTTACCGTTTCATCAACGCCTTCAACCGCAAAGCCTGCGCTCCCACGCTCACCCCCTGCCCGGAGCATAAAAGCTCATTCAAGAGGGTGAACCTCTTCCTGCGGTGGATGATACGGAAGGACTCCGTGGACCCCGGCGTCTGGACCGGGGTTTCCCCCTCCAAGCTGATAATCCCCCTCGACACCCATATGCGCCAGGTCTCGATGGGCATGGGGATAACCCGCAGGAAGGACACTTCGATGAGGACGGCAGCCGAGATAACCGCCTATTTCAGCAGCATAGAGCCGTCCGACCCGGTCAAGTACGACTTCGCTCTCACGCGCGCCGGCATACGGGGCAACAACACCTGAGATTTTTAGTAGAATATTAGCTCTCTCTCAGCTGCCGGTTGGGTACCGGCAGTTCGTGCTACATAGATACAGGAGGAAGTCATGAATCTCAAAGGTTCCAAGACCGAGAAGAATCTTCTTGCCGCCTTCGCGGGGGAATCGCAGGCGCGCAAACGCTATACTTACTTCGCCGCGGCCGCGAAGAAAGAGGGCTACGTGCAGATATCTAACGCTTTCGAGGAGACCGCAGGCCACGAGAAAGAGCACGCCAAGCGCTTCTTCAAATTCCTCGAGGGCGGCGACGTGACGATAACCGCCAGCTATCCGGCCGGCACCATAGGCGACACCGCCGCCAACCTGAAGGCCGCGGCGGCCGGCGAGCACATGGAATGGACCACGCTTTACCAGGATTTCGCGAAGACCGCCCGCGAGGAGGGCTTCGAGCCGGTGGCCAGGACCTTCGAGTCCATATCGGTGGCGGAGAAATACCACGAGACCCGCTACCTCGCTTTCCTGAAGAACGTTCAGGAGGGCAAGGTGTTCAGGAAGGACAGGAAGGTGGTCTGGCGCTGCCATAACTGCGGCTACACCCACGAGGGCGACTCAGCCCCGGAGAACTGCCCGGCCTGCGCGCACCCGAAGGCGCACTTCGAGCTGCTGGCCGAGAACTGGTAATCAAGGAAGGAGGGACCATGGAAGAGAACAACGAAGAATCCACTAAAGAGGCCGTGAAGCGTACCGTCACGATGAAGGGACGCCCGATGGCGCTCGTCGGGGAGGAGATAAAGGTCGGAGCGCCGGCCCCCGACTTCAAGGTGACGGACAACGACATGCTGCCGATGAAGTTCTCCCGCACCTACGGCGGAAGGGTCACGGTGGTGATCTCGGTCCCCTCCCTCGACACCCCCGTCTGCGACCTGGAGACCCGCCGGTTCAACAAGGAAGCCGAAGCCCTCGGCCCCGACGTCGGCGTCATAGTGGTCAGCATGGACCTGCCGTTCGCCCAGAAGCGCTGGTGCGGAGCCGCCGGAGTAAAGGCGGTCAGGACCTTCTCGGACTACCAGAAGGCGGATTTCGGCAAGGGCTGGGGCCTCCTGATCAAGGACCTGCGCCTGCTGGCCAGGGCCGTCTACATCGTGGACAAGGACGGACTGGTCAAGTACGCCCAGCTCGTGCCGGAGGTGGCGCAGGAGCCGAATTACGAAGAGGTGCTGACCGCACTCAAGGCGCTGGTCTGAGCGGCGCCTAAAACCCAACACGGAGGATAATGCCATGATAGAAAGGATGCAGGTCTACAAATGCGAGCTTTGCGGCAACATCGTTGAAGTACTGCACGGCGGCGCTGGGGCGCTGGTCTGCTGCGGCAAGGAGATGAAGCGCTTCGCGGAGAACACGGTGGATGCCGCGAAAGAGAAGCACGTCCCGGTCATAGAGAAGACCGAGAAGGGAGTAAAAGTAAAGGTAGGCTCCGTAGCCCACCCGATGGAAGAGAAACATTTCATCGAGTGGATAGAGCTGATCGCCGACGGCAAGATATTCCGCGAATACCTGAAGCCGGGCATGGCCCCGGAGGCCGTGTTCTGCCTGTGCTTCACCCCCAAAACCCTCGTGGCCAGGGAATACTGCAACCTGCACGGGCTCTGGAAGGCCTGAGCCGGGAACAAGATCGAAAAGATCCCAGGAGGATAAATGAAGAAATACGTGTGCAAGCTCTGCGGCTACGTCTATGACCCGGCTGTCGGCGACCCGGACAACAATGTCCCCGCCGGCACGGAGTTCGACAAGCTTCCGGAGACGTGGGTCTGCCCCGTCTGCGGCGCCGGCAAGGAGGAATTCGAGCCGGAGAGCTGACCCCCCGATCGGGCGGCAAAAGAAAAGCGCGCGGCTTAGCCGCGCGCTTTTTTCACGTCCCGCCGGGGCTATTTCCTTACGACCAGCTTTTTCAGCCTCTCCAGATCGGCGCGAAAGGAATCCTGAGTAAGGAGCTCCGCGTACAGCTCGTCGCCAAGGCGCTTGCCGGCCTCGATGTCGGATGGGTGGTGGACCCCGCCTATGACCCTGTTAAGGGCGGCCTGGTCCGCCCTGGCCATGATCTCCGCCCTTCCTGGCGGGTAGACGTCCGAAAGTACGCGCGCTAGCAGCCTGGAGACCGTGGCATGCCCGCTGGGATAGGCCAGCCCGGATACGGTACCCAAGCAGGGCTTGAGGTCGCGGTAGCGCAGAAAAGGCCGCGACCGGCCGAACTTCTTTTTCGCCGCAGAAGCCGCCCTGGAGCCGTCATAATAGACCCAGAAAAGTATGGAGGAGGCCTCGTCAGGCAGCGGGTCCGGGAACGGGGAGACCCCGCCGAAGAAGGCGTCATAGTCGGCGCGTGACTGCGCCTTGGCGGCCGCGCAGTCGTCCGCGGTGCGTTTCGTCTGCCAGTCGCGGAGGACGGCTATATCGGCCAGGTCCTGCGGGGAACCGGGCGCCGGCGGGGCCGGGATGGAGGCCACGGCCTGGGCGGAGCCGACGTAGTGGTGGTCGGGACCGAACAGCTGGAGCAGATAGAACTTGGCTCCGCAGCCGCCCAGAGACAGCGAAAGCAGCAACGGCAGAACGCGCTTGAGGAGGTGCATGATATCAGTATACAAATTGACGGCCGCGGCCCGGAATTCACTCCCGGGTCAGGGCCCGGCGCCAGGCGCTCAGCTTGGCCGAGTACGGGACCGAGGCGTACGCCGGGCTGGTGGAAGGCAGGCGCAGGTATTCCAGACGTGAAAACCGGACAGGAAGGTCCGGCAGAACGCGGCGCCTGAAGCATTCCTCCGCCTTGGAGCCGTTAAAGACCACCCGTTCTATCCCTGGATGCGCCGAAAGGAAACCTGCGATATCGTTATGCCGGATGGAGGAGCGTCTTATTGCGGCGTCGGAGCTTCCCGGTCTGACGCAGGAACCGAGCACGTCCCACAACGCCACTCCGTTGCGCTTCAGCAGGGCGAGCCTGCGGGAGTATACGGGGCCGGCCGGACCGAAGATATCCTCCATTATCAGCCAGAAGGCGTTGCGCGGGTGGGCGTAATACTGCCCGGCGCGCAGAGAGGCCTCGCCCGGCATGCTGCCCAGGACCAGGATGCGGGCCGAACGGCCCGCCGAGGGAGGAAAGGACCTTACCGGCTTCACGCTATTCCGCGCGCAGCGCGTCGGCGGGATTCAGGCTGGCCGCTACCCAGGCCGGGTAGATGGCGAAGGCGAAAGCGGTAAAGGCGGCTATCAGGACCGAAGCCAGCGGGATCCAGGCCTCTATGTGACTGCCGCCCATCCCCAGTATCACCTTTATCGGTCCGTCCCAAAGCCAGCCCAGCGCGGAACCGAGCACGCCGCCTATGGTACCGAGCATTACCGCCTCGACCATGAACTGCAGCATGATATCCCTGCGACTGGCGCCTATGGCCCGCCGTATGCCGATCTCCCTGGTGCGGGCGAACACGGTGGCAAGGGTCACGTTCATGATGCCTATGCCGCCGGCCAGGAAGGCCAGCATGCCCAGGGATATCGTTACCAGAGCGTTCTTGATCCTCTTGGCGATGGTCTCGCGTATCATGCCCATCTGGTCCTCCAGCAGGAAGGCGTCCTCGCTGCCGAAGCGTATCTTGAAGAAGTTCCGTATCTTCCGCATCGTCTCGCCGAAGGTGGCCTCGTCGCCGGTGTCTATATTGACGTCCAGCGTATCGGCAGTGCGGAAGCTGCTGCTGTAGCTGTCCAGGGTAGTCAGCGGGGCCAGGACCTGGGAGTCCCTGTTATACCCGAGGATGGTGTCGGGGCGCTCGGAATACGGCAGCTGGTCCAGCACGCCTACCACGGTGAAAGTGAGCCCGCCCATATTCACAGTCTTCCCCAGCATGTCGCCGTGCGACAACAGGTTGTCGAAAGGACCGGTGATGTTCCCCCACCCCTTCTCCCAGGTCTTCTGCAGGTCGTTGCGCGGCGGAGGCGGCGCCTTCCGGATAAGCACGCAGACGCGCTGCTTATGCTCCATGTCGTACTTGTTTATGAAGCGGCCGCGCAGCTTATAGGTAAAATCTCGCTTGGTCCAGTCGGGAGTCACTCCGTAGGTACTGGCTATGTAACGCCGGCCCCCGTAGCTCACGACGTTCCAGTAGACGCGCTCCTCCGGGGAGACCATGTAAAGACCGGGGATCCTTCTGCTCAGCTCGAGCACGTCGTCGTACGTTATCTTGGGGGACTCCCGGTAACCGGCGTCCGGGTCCGAGAAGCTCATCGCGCTGTTGGCCGACACCTTCATGCGCGCGATGCCGGAAACCTCCCGCTGCGACCTGAGGCTGGAATAGGTGTTCACTATGGCGGAGGACGCGTCGATGAACACCACGGAGCCGGCCGCTATGGCCAGGAAGCTCAGCGCCGAGCGGGTCTTGTGGGCCCAGATCTCGGTGATGCCGGTGCGCGCCGCGTTGAAAAGTTCTCTCACGGCTCTATCCTCCCGTCGCGCATGCGTATGTTCCTGCCGGCCAACGCGGCCAGGTCCTTGTCGTGGGTCACCATCACTATGGTGATACCCTCCGCGTTCAGTTCGGAAAGCATGCCCATTATCTCGCGGCTGGAGGCGGAATCCAGGTTGCCGGTGGGCTCGTCGGCCAGAAGTATCTTCGGCGAATTGGCCAGGGCGCGGGCGATGGCCACGCGCTGCCGCTCTCCGCCGGAAAGTTCCAGCGGGGTCTTATGCTCCTTGCCGTGCAGGCCGACCTTTTTCAGGAGCTCTCCCGCCCTGCGGCGCATGGCGGTCCCGTACTCTCCGGCGTAGAGCAACGGCAGGCAGACGTTCTCCAACGCCGGGATGGAGTTCAGCAGGTGGAACGACTGGAAGACGAAGCCTATCGCTCCGAGCCTCAGCTCGGAGCGTTCTGAATCGGTCATGGCGCCGACGTCCCTGCCGTTGAGGGAATAGGAGCCTGCGGTCGGATCGTCCAGCAGTCCGATGATGTTCAGCAGGGTGGACTTGCCGCAGCCGGAAGGCCCTGTCACTGCCACGAACTCCCCTTTCTTTATCTCGAAGGAAAGGCCGCGCAGCGCCGGCCAGCCGGCCTTGCCTCCCTCGTAGACCTTCGTCAGTTCCGAGCAGGCTATGCTCATTTAAGCGTCTCCGGCAGGACGGTAAAAAGCTTGTCCCCGGGCTTCACCTGCCCCGCCAGTTCCACCTCGGCCTCGGACCTCATGCCGGGATAGACCTGTATCTTATCCGCTTCATAACCCTTCTTCTGCCGGTAGACATAATAGTTCAGCCCCTCCTGGAACAGCGTCTCTATCGGGGCCTTCAGCACGTCCTTCTTGGCCTTCAGGTCGGCCGTCACTACGGCGCTCATGCCGACGCGCAGCTGCTTGTCCGGGTGCTCCAGGTTTATAACTACGCGGAAGACCTTGGAGCCGCCGCCCATCCAGCCGCTGTTCTTGGACTCGGCCATCGGAGCTATCACGTATATCCTGCCGGAGAACTTCATGCCGGGTATGGCGGTAAAGGTCAAAGAGACGGGCATGCCGCGCTTAAGCTTGAAGATATTAAGCTCGCTTACCTGCAGGTTCACCGCCAGCGTATTCATGTCGACTATGCGCATGACGCAGTTGCTGGCGTTGTCCACGCGGTTCCCCTCGCGCACCTCGTCGGATGTCCTCCCGTAGCGGTCTATGCAGCGCGTCAGCAGGCCTGCGCGCGAGGCCGCTATCGGCACGGGCTTGTACTGGTCGGAGTCTATGCGCTCGCCGCCCTTGAACATGAGTATCTTCTCGCCCTTATCGACGTACTCGCCCTCCTTCTTAAGCACCTCGACTATGAAGCCGCGCCCGGGAGGGAAAACGTCCACCGAATCCCTTGAGACCAGCTCCCCGGATTCCTGCAGGTCCAGCTTCAGGTCGCCGCGGCTGGCCTCGCGGATGAAATCCGAGAGGTCTCTGCGGACCGACATCCTCTCGTAGCGCACATAGCCCGCCAGGCCCAGCGCCGACAGAAGCGCGAGGCCGGCCAGCCACTTGGAATGTTTCACGATATTTTTCATCTTGCTCTCCGTTACTCCCATATCCTCTCGCCCAGCAGCGCCCTGTAGTTGAACAGCGCCAGGTCCAGGTCGTTGACCGCCCCCACCAGGCTATTGCCCGCGTCCAGCATCTTCGCCTGCGAGCTGTCCAGCTGGAGGAAGGATGCGCCTCCCAGCGAGTACTCGTTCAACAGGTTATCGGTGGTATCCCGCTGGGCCTTGACCTGGAACTCCAACAGCTGCCTGGACTTCACCTGCAGCTCTATGTCCTTCTGCGATGTCAGCACCGCCGTCTTCATGGCCCTGACGCTGTTCTCCAGGTTCAGTTCGGACGAGGTCAGCTGCGAGGCGGCCGTCCTGGTCCTAAGATAGTTCTGGGCCCCGAGAAAGCCGAACGGAAAGCGCAGGGAGGCCCCTAGCGCGTACGACGGGTTCCCCTGACCGGCGCCGGAGGGGATGCCGAGGACCCCCAGCCCGGTCCTAGTCCAGGAAGCGTCCAGGCTCAGCCTGGGCAAAGCGGAGTTGACGGAGGTCCTGTAGGTCAAGCGGACCTTCTCCAGCGAAAGGCGCTGTATGCGGATAGCGAGGTTATCCCGCAGCGCGAGCTCCACGTCCTCCCGCGGCATAGGCAGCTTTATCACCGGGGCCTCGGTGCTCACCGAGACCTGTTGCGCGGCCTCAGGGTCCGCGTTGATAAGTTCGTTGAAAGCCATCAGGGCCTTGACCTCTGCCGCCTCGGCCTGGGCTACGGAAAGCTCGCTACGCAGCTTGTCGCCCTCGCTCTGCGTCACCTCTATGCGGCTGCGCGTGCCGGAATTGAACTGCTCGTTGGTGTCCTTGTACTGCCGCTCGCGGGAGGCCAGGTTGGCCTTCGCTATCACGGTGAGCTGCTGGGCCGAGTAGAGCGCATAGAATCGTGCCATGGCCTTCAGCGCCTCGTCCTGCTTGGCCTTCAGCAGGACCAGCTTCGAGGACTCGAAGTCCAGGCGGGCCGTCTTTATGCGGCGAGCCGGGCTGGAAGCCGAGTCGTAGAGATTCCAGGACGCGGACAGGGAAGAGGTCACGTCGGTCTTGGAGGCCCTGAGCCTGGTGTCCTGATCGTCATAGAACGTCTCGCCCAGCGTCAGGGTCAGCGAGGGGAGCGCCGCGTCGAGTAGCGACGTCTTGTAGCCGTTCTCGGCCTGCCGGAAGGACTCCTCCGCGGACTTCATTGAAGGGGACGCCGCCAGCGCGGCCTCTATATAGGTCTTGGCAGTGAAAGTACCGGCCATGGCTCTGGCGGCGGCCGCCAGCAAGGTTATGGTCAGAAGTATTTTTCGCATAGTCGTTATTCGTCAGCCGGAGCGGCGCTTCGCACTATATACGGGCGCGCTTTGCAGACCTCTAAATCAATTTATATGCCAGTCGTAATTGTCGCCTTTTCTCCAGGAGCGCGCGCCACAGGCCGTGACTCCGCGTTCCAATGCCTTTCATTTGAAAATAAATATCCTCATGGCATAAGGGATTCCCTTATAGTGGTAAGCAACAGCGGGCATTCCGGGCATTCGGCACCGGCGCGCTGGGCGTAGCCAAGATACGTCTCGGCCTCCTTGTAACGCTTCAGCTCGAAGCACACCAGGCCCATCTGCTTGGCTGTGGCGGCGAGCTCGGCCCGCGGAGCGTTCACAGCGAGCCCTTTCTTGAGGGCGTAATAGGCCCGCGCATAGTCCCCCATCCCGCCGTAGGCGGATGCCAGGGCGTTATAGTACGGATGCTTCTTCTCTGCCTCCGGGATCGAGGCGCCCAGCAGGAGATCGACCGCCTGCTTGTACTGCTTGGCCTCGATATAGGCTCCAGCCAGCGAAACGTAGACGCCCTGACCGGCGTTCCCGGTCTGCACGGCGAGCTCCGAGTATTTCCTCGCGGCGGAATCGTCTCCCCTGCGCGTGTAGATCAGCGCGAGCCCGACGTAGACGTTGCTCAGCCTCTCCTTGTTCAGGTCGCCGGAATCCTTCATGGCCAGCAGCGCCTCGAGATCGGCTTTCTCGGCGTCCCAGGATTCCCCGTTCGCGTACAGGCGCGAGCGGCGGTACAGGGCATCGGCCTTCGCGCTCCCCCCGCGCCAGCGGATGATGAACGAGCAGGCGTCCACAGCCGGCTTGCCCATGGTGCCGAAACAGGCGTCCTTCTTCGCTCCGGCCATTATCGTCATCCACACATAACCGCCCGCCGCCGTTATGACCAGCATAATAAGCGGCTTCAGTATTTTAGTCATGGTGCTCTCTCCGCTTTGGCAGCATTCTCGTAGAGGCAGTCGGCCTCCTGATCGCGCCCCTCCCTGTCGAACAGCGCGGCCAGCTTCCGCAGGCCGGGACCGTCCGAGGTCAGGTCGTAGAGGAAAATGGAATTGCCGGCGTCGAATAGCGGCTTCCTGTCCTTCAGCCAGTCGTAGGTGCTCTTGTCCGCGTAATACGTGCTCTGTAAATTAGTGACGGAAACGGCCAGCAGGACCTCCTTCATGGAGCAGACCTGCGCCCCCGTCCCCTTCAGCTCCACGTTGGAGACCACGCCGAGCGGGACATAGCCTATCCCGCGGCTTTCCGGGCGGGCGACGCCAAAATAGGAGAAGATGAGCGGCGGGTTCCCGCGCGAGGCCAGGTAACGCGCCAGCGCCGGCACGTCCTGTCCCCAGTCCAGGTTGGAGTCGGTCAACAGCCGGTAACCGCTGGACGGGCCGCCGGCCGCCTCGTTGAAATATGACAGGTAATAGGGGTTGACGCGCAGCACCGACGCGGCGTTCAGGAGGAGGAGGCCGGAAGCCAGCCAGGTTCCCTTCTTGCCTGGCAGCCTGGAAAGGGCGAGTCCGGCGAGCACGGCCAGGAACGGCATCACCGGCATTATGTGCCTGTAGCCTATCTGCACCTTGGCGGTCAGCGCCGCCGCGAAGAATGCCGCCGGCGGGACCAGCAGCCAGAGGTAGTCGCGGCGAAAGTTCTTCGCCGTCAGCCAGATCCCAGCTGCGGCCGCCCCTAGCGCCACCAAGGGCGTCTTCACCAGCAGCGCGGCCGGGAAATACCACCAGACCCCGCTGACGGAATGGCTTCCGAAGGCGAACGAGGAACGCCCCTGGTCCAGGCGGGTCAGAGTGGCGTAAAGCCCCTTCCAGTAGAGCCCGAGGTCGAACTTGTAGACCAGCGCGACAGCCAGCACGCAGGCGGCCGCGTAGACGGTGATATAACCCGCCAGCCTGGCTGGCGGCATCCGTCTGGAAGCGTAATTATCCGCCAGCCAGAGAGCGGCGACCATCGGCGGCACTATGAACATGCTGAACTTGGAGACCAGCGCCAGCCCCGAGAGGACGCCGGCCAGGACCGCGCGCCGCCACAGAGAGGCCGCTCCGGGACCGCCCGCCGTGAAATACCAGCCGGCGGCGAAGGAGGCGAAATAGAAGGCCGCGGCGGCCGCGTCGGTGGTCACTAGGGCGTCGTTGGAGATGAAGACCGGCATCAGCGAGAAGACGGCCAGGCTGAACGCGGCGGCGGGACCGGGCTCCAGCCGCGAGGCCAGGAACCAGATGAAGAAGGCGAAGACGGAGGTCCAGACCAGGAAAATGAAGCACCTGGCGGCATTGAGGATGCGCTCCGGCGGAACGGTATTCTCGTACAGGAACAGGTCGCCGTAATGGTACGGCATGGAGTTCGCGAAATAAGGATGCGCCGTGAACGACTTCAGGTTCATGAAGGTCAGCGGCAGGGCGGAGAGCATCTCGGCCAGCGGCGGGTGGTCCATGATGTTCATCGCGTAGCGGCCCGTCTTAAGGTAAGAGTAGCCGCTCGCCAGGTGGACCGTCTCGTCGTAGGTGGCCGAGGAGGAGAAGATGAAGGAAAGGCCGGCGAAGAGATGCACGGCCAGCGCAGCGGAGGCGAGCATCACGGTGAAGCCTGGTCTCTTCGCCATATATATCTATATGATACCAAAACTCGGCCGGGCCCGCTCAGGCTACGGGGCCGGACTTTTTGCTAAAATATACGCATCGGTCAGCATTCGACCCGGAGGTTATCCATGAGGATGTTCATTGCTTTTATGTTGATTGTCTCGGCGGCGGCCATGGCCCGCGCGCTGGACCTGAGCGCCATTTTCTGCGGGAGCGCCAAGGCCGTACCGGCGGCGTCCCTCTTCGCCGCGGCGCCGGAGGCCCCCCAGCCCTCGGCCGCGGACCCCAAGCCCGGCAACTGCGACTTCCCGGTGGAGATAAAGCCGGACGAGGCCCACTACTTCATAGAGGCCAAGAAGCCGATAGTGATAGACATCAGGACGCCGGAGGAATACGCGGCCGGCCACCTGGAAGCCGTCAGCATGACCATGGACTACTACGCCCCGGACTTCAAGGACCAGCTCGCCAAGCTGGACAAGAGCGCGAAATATCTGATCTACTGCCGTTCCGGTCACCGCAGCGGCATAACCCTGGGCATAATGAAGAACATGGGTTTCACCGACATCCACCACATCGAGGGCGGCATCAACGCCTGGATAGCGGCGGGCTGGCCGGTGGTCAAGTAGCTCGGCCCGGGCCAGAAAAAGGAAAAAGCCCGCCTGTGCGGGCTTTTTCTTTACTCCCCGAACGCAGGTTCAGGCGCCCTTCCTCTCCCCCTCCTCGCACCAGCGTTTGTGGCCGAAAAAGCTGCGTTCCTTGATGCATTTGGCGACCTCGGGGGGCACCATCTCCTCCCAGGAATCGTCCCCCGATACTATCTTGCCAACTATCTCGCCCGACACGGCGCCCCGGCAATCCTTGTTGAAGGCCTTTATCGGGACGATGCGCCCGTTATCGGACAGGTAGCGGAACAGGTGCTCCAGGTCGCCGGCCATGGAGAAATCGTCGCAGGTCACCACCTGGCCCGGCTCCGATCCGATCTGCGGATAGACGTAGACCTTCAGGTCGTTCTTGAACAGCCGGCCGAAAGACTCGAGGATGCCGCCGTCGAGGGACTCGTAATACTTCTCGTCGAACAGCTTCTTCAGGCTGGGCAGGCCCATGACTATCCCTATGCGCTTCTTCGTATAGCGCTGCAGGTAGTTGGCCAGCTTGTAATACTGGGCGTAGTCCGAGATCAGCACCATCTTTCCGACGGCGTTTATAGTGTCGGCGCGGGCCAGGAAATCGCAGTGGTCTATCTCGCCGGAGCTTAGCAGGTTGCTCATCGTTATCTCCATGAGCTCCACGGTATCCCCGGCTCCCACCCCCACATCTCCCTGGAACTGGCAGCGGGCCCCCTCCAGCATGTCGATGTTGACCTTGGTCACGGGGCGGAAGCTGCCGCGCTCTATCAGGATGTTCTTCTTGCGGAGCACCTCGTAAGGCTGCAGCACGCCGCCGTCGGCGCCTATCAGCGCCGCCCCCGTCAGGCCCTGCGCCACCAGCTGCAGCGTCATCAGCCTGTTGTCCACGCTCCTGAAGCGCGGCCCTGAGAAGCGGATCATGTCCACCTCTATCCTGTCCCGCGACAGACCGTCCAGCAGCGAGGCTATCAGCTTCTCCGGCTCGCGGCTGAGGTAGAAGGCGCCGTAGGTCAGGTTGACGCCGATTATCCCGAGGGCCACCTGCTGCTGCACGTTCTCCTTGTCCAGCATGTTGACGTGCAGGATTATCTCCGAAGGCTCTTCCTTCGGAGCGCCCTGGAACTTTATGCCCATCCAGCCGTGGCAGTCCTTCTTCCCGAGGTAGCTGCGGGCGGCCACGGTATTCGCGAAGGCGAAGAAGCAGTCCGTCCCGCCGCGGTCGGCCGCCAGCCGTTCCAGCAGCAGCGCGTACTCGTACTCCAGCATCTTCTCCAGCCGGTCGCGGCTGACGTAGCGCTCGGCCTTGCCGTAGATGGCGTCGGAGAAGGCCATGTCGTAGGCGGAGATTGTCTTGGCCAGCGTCCCGGAGGCGCCTCCGACCACGAAGAACCAGCGCGCCACCTCCTGGCCGGCGCCTATCTCGGCGAAGGTGCCGTAGAAGCGCTTGTCCAGGTTGATGCGCGTGGCCTTCTCGTGCGGAAGGACCGGCTGTGCGTCGCTGTTATGCTCCATATCCATAAGCCCCATAGAACAGTCTATACCGCCCCGGGGGGAGGTGTCAAGCACTCCCGATGCCGCCTCCCCGGTCCTCCGCGCCTGGCCTCGGAGCGGCTTTATCCTGCTCGGCAAATCTGCTATATTTAGTCGAAATCCAATCCGCTGTTCAGGAAGCCGACCAATATGAAACTTTGCGAATTTATCCGTCCCTCTACCCTCGCCGAAGCGCGAAAAGCGTTGCGCGCGCTGGGGCCGAAAGGTATGCCGTTGGCCGGGGGCACCGCGCTGCATTTCATGCAGGGCAAAACCCCCATAACGGCGGTGGACATAACGCGCCTGGGCCTGTCCTTCATAAAGCAGAAAGGAGATCTCTTCGTCATAGGCGCCGCGACCCCGCTTTCCGACATCCAGCGCCACCGCGGCCCGCGCTGGGCCATGCACGAGATCTGCCGCCGCATCTCCACCCATCAGGTACGCAACGTCTCCACGATAGGCGGCAATATCGCGCGGGTCTTCCCGTGGGCGGACCTCCCCGTGGTCCTGCTAGCGATGGACGCGCGCATGGTCATCTACTCAGGCAAGGAGAAGGAAATACCCGCCGATGAATACTTTTCCTCCCAGCCCGCCAGGCTGTTCAGGGACGGGGAGATCCTGACCGCGGTGAAGATCCCGGTGCTGAAGGCGCACCACGGCTTCGGCTCGGTGAAAGCCACACGCAACGCGGCCGCCTTCTCGCTCGTGACCATAGCCGCCCTGCTGGAGCTGGACGGCGGGACGATAAAAAAAGCGCGCGTGGCCGCAGGCAGCGGCATACCGTTCCCGCAGCGACTGAAGGCCGTGGAGGCGGCGCTCGCGGGGAAGGAGGCCTCTCCCGCGACCTTCGAGGCGGCCGCCGCGGCGGCTGGCGCTTCGGCGAAATGGGTCGGCGGGGAAGGGATGAGCGCCGATTATATAAGACAGCTGGCTGAAGTCTCCGTGCTGGACGCCCTGGAACGGGCGGCGAAGTTCGCCCGCGGGAGGGTAGAATAATGCACAAGATAACGCACCCCGTCAGCTTTACCCTTAACGGGGAAAAGAAAACTTTCCTTACCCGCCCCGACGAGAAGCTCCTCTCGCTGCTGCGCCGCGAAGGCTACCGCGGCACCAAGTACGGCTGCGGCCAGGGCACCTGCGGCGCCTGCACCGTCCTGCTCGACGGACGCGCCACCTACGCCTGCCTGCTCTACGCGATGCAGGCCGAGGGCCGCGAGGTGCGCACCATCGAGAGCGCCGGCACTTTCGACAACCCGTCGGATTTCCAGAAGGAGCTCGTCGCCGCCGGGGCCGTCCAGTGCGGCTACTGCATCCCGGGCATGGTCATGAGCGCCACCGCGCTGATGGAGAGCGAGAAGACCTTCGAGGACGAGATCGTGAAGGAATATATGGACGGCAACCTGTGCCGCTGCACCGGCTACGAGAAGATCTGGGTTGCCCTGCGCAGGACCCTGGACAGGCGCGCCGCGGAAGGCGGCAAGCCCGCCGCCAAGAGAACCTCCGCCAAGGGGGCCGGGAAATGAACAGGCACGAAAAAGCGAAGAACTTCAAGCAGGTCAACCACTCCGTCACCAAGATAGACGCGCTGCAGCTGGCGCTCGGCAAGGATTCCTATGTCGCGGATTTCGTACCGAACGACGCGCTTGTCATTAAAATGCTGTGGAGCCCCCACGCCCACGCCCGCATCAAGAAGCTCGACGTCAGCAAAGCGGAGAAGATGCCCGGGGTGAAGGCCGTGCTCTGGCACGGCAACGTGCCGCGCATACCGCATTGCACCGCCGGGCAGGGATTTCCGGAGCCGTCGCCGTACGACACCTTCATGTTCGACACGAAGGTGCGCTTCGTGGGCGACCGCGTGGCGGCCGTCGCGGCCGAAACCGAGGAGCAGGCCCTCGCCGCCCTCGAGGCTATAAAGGTCGAGTATGAGCTGCTCAAGCCTGTATTCTCGCTGGACGAGGCCATGGCCCACGGCGCCCCGGTCATACACGACGAGCCGGAAGCCCACGTGCCGATACCGATACCGTACGAGCCGAAGAAGAACCTGGTGGCCCACGTGGCCTGCGAGGCCGGCAGCTTCGAGAAGGGCATGAAGGAAGCCGACTTCACTTTCGACCAGACCTTCGAGACCCCGTACGCCCAGCACTGTCCCATAGAGCCCTACACCTCCATGGCGGCGATAGCGCCTTCCGGCCGTATAGTGATCACCACCTCCACGCAGGTGCCGTTCCACTGCCGCCGCATAGTGGCGAAGACCCTCGACGTGCCGGTACAGAAGGTCCGCGTGATCAAGCCCCGCATAGGCGGCGGCTTCGGCTGCAAGCAGGAGGTGCTGCTGGACGACGTGACCGCGATGTTCGCGCTGCGCACCGGCCGCACGTGCATCTGGCAGTTCGACCGCGAGGAGACCTTCCGCACGGGGCGCACCCGTCACCCGTTCCGCATCCGCCTGCGGGCCGGCGTGAAGAAGGACGGTACTATCACCGCGATAGATATGGAAGCCATCAACAACACCGGCGCCTACGGCGGCCACGGGCTCACCGTGGTCTCCTGCGCCGGCTCCAAGGTGCTGCCGCTCTACCATTGCGAGAACATCAGGTTCGACGGCAAGTCCTACTACACCAATCTCCCCGTAGCCGGCGCGTACCGCGGCTTCGGCGCCACGCAGGCCTTCTTCGCGATGGAATCCCTGATGGACCAGATGGCCGAGGCCATAGGCATGGACCCGATGAAGTTCCGGCAGATGAACCACATCCGCGAGGGCGAGGGCTCCCCCATCTTCGCGGCGCTGGGCGAGGGCCGCGAGGGCACGCCGATGACCGTAGGCTCCAACGCGCTCGCCGAGTGCATACTGCAGGGCGCCGAGGCCATAGGCTGGGACAAGCGCCAGGACTGGCGCGGCAAGACCGGCCGCTACCGCCGCGGCATCGGCATGGCCTGCCTGATGCAGGGCTCGTCGATACCGGACATCGACATGGGCGCGGCCTCCATCAAGATAAACGACGACGGTTCCTTCAACCTGCTGATGGGAGCCACCGACCTGGGCACCGGCTCGGACACGGTGCTCGCGCAGATAGCGGCCGAGGAACTGGAAACTACTACGGACAAGATGATCGTCTACTCCTCCGACACCGACATCACGCCGTTCGACGTGGGCGCGTACGCGTCTTCGACCACCTACCTCTCCGGCGAAGCGGTGCGCAAGGCCGCGGCCGACGCCAAGAGGCAGCTGCTGAAGAGCGGCGCCGAGATGCTGGGCCTGCCGGTGGAGGAGGTGTTCTGCGAGAACTCCGCCGTCCACAGCAAACAGGATGAGAAAAAAAAGGTCAGCTACGGCGACATCGCCAAGTACACGCTGTACCAGAAGGACCAGTACCAGATCATCGGCACGGCCTCGCATATCACGAAGAAATCCCCGCCTCCGTTCGCGGCGCACTTCGCGGAGATAGAGGTGGACACCTGGACCGGCTTCATCAAGGTCCTGAACTACGTCTCCACGATAGACTGCGGCACCGCCGTGAACCCGGCGCTGGCGGAAGGGCAGACCGAGGGCGGCACGCTGAACGGCATCAGCTACGCGCTCACCGAGGAGTACCTGTTCGACGAGAAGGGGCGCATGAAGAACGCGTCCTTCGCCGACTACCACATCTACTCGATGCGCGACCGGCCGCCGCTCAAGATCATCCTGGTGCCCTCCTACGAGGACACCGGGCCTTTCGGCGCCAAGAGCGTGTCCGAGGTCTCCATCAACGGGGCGGCCCCGGTCTTCGCCAACGCCCTGTACAACGCCACCGGCGTGCGCCTGCGCGAGTTCCCCCTCACGCCGGAAAAGGTGCTGAAGGCGATAAAGGCCTCCGGAAAGAAGTAGAAACCCGGCACAGAAAGGCGCCGCCTCTCCGGTTCCGGAGAGGCGGCGCCTTCATTTCCGCACAGCATTATTACCCGCCGGAGAAAGGCGACATCAGGATGACTAGATCTCCGTCGTTTATCGAGGCGTCCCAGTCCACGAACTTGTCGTTGACCACGGCGCGGGAGATGTTGGTAGTCAGCGGCAGCGCCTTGTTGGCCTGCAGCTCGTGCAGCAGCTGCCTGGCGGTCCCGGCCTCGGTCTCGTAGGTCTCGTTCTGCGTGCCGCGCTTCTCGCCCATCATAGCGAAGTAGCGCACCGTGATCTTCTTCTTCATTTCCCGCCCTTCCCGTTCAGATACATGAAGGTTTTCTCCGGGGTCAGCGGGAGCGGCGGCAGCGGCCCGGCGGCCCCGGCGGCGTTTAGTGCGTCGGCGAGGGCCAGGTAGGCGCCCAGGCCGTGTATCAGCGGCGGCTCGCCCACGGCCTTGGAATTGCAGACCGCGAAAGGATTGGAGGAATCCCTGAGCAGGGTTACGTTGAAATTATCCGGCACGAACTTGATGTCCGGCACTTTATAGGAGTTCGCCCCGGTCAGCACCCTGCCGTCGGAGGCGTACCTTATCTGCTCCAGCGTGCACCAGCCGATGCCCTGCACTACGGCACCCTGGACTTGGCCCAGGTCTATCTCCGGGGAGAGGGATTCGCCCACGTCCTGGACCACGTCCACGGACTCCACAGAATAAGTGCCGCGCGCGCAGTCCAGCAGCACCTCCGTCAGCGAGGCCCCGTATGAATAGTAGGCGAAAGGCCGGCCCAGCTCCGTCTCGGGGTCGTAATGCAGGTTAGGAGTGGCGTAGAAAGCGTGCTCGGACAGGTCCACGCGCGCCCACTGCGCGGCCGCGACAAGCCTGTCCCAGGTCATGACCGGGTCCTTCTCTCCGACGAAGACCTCGCCGTCGCGGATCGAGACCTTGGCAGGGTCGTCGCAGCTGAGATGCCTGGCGGCGAACTCGAGCAGGCGCTCGCGCAGGCGCTCGCAGGCGTACTTGGTAGCCATGCCGTTGAGGTCGGCGCCGGAGCTGGCCGAGGTAGGCGAAGCGTTCGGGACGCGGGACGTATTGGTGGTATCGACCCGCACCCTTTCCACCGGCACGCCGAGGGTCCTGGCGGCGACTATGCGGATCTTGGCGTTCACGCCCTGGCCCATCTCCACCGCGCCGGTACTGACCGAAACGCTGCCGTCGACGTAGATGTTGACGAGCGAGCCCGCCTGGTTGAGGGCGGTCTGCGCGAAGGAGATGCCGAAACAGACCGGCACTACCGCGAGGCCTTTCTTTTTGCCGGAATGCGTCCGGTTGTACTCCGCCACCGCGGCGCGGCGCGCCGAGATGCCGGTCTGCTTATCAAGGGCCTCCCAGCAGCGCCCGGCGTTCACTCCCTCGAGCTTCACCCCGTAGGCCAGGGAGTCCCCGTCCTTGAGCAGGTTGCGGCGCTTCAGCTCCTCGGCGGGCACGCCCATCAGCCCCGCCGCGTGGGTCAGCGCCGCCTCGATAGCGAACACGGCCTGAGGCACGCCGAAGCCGCGGAAAGCGTTGTTGGGCGGGATATTGGTGCGGCAGCTGGTTCCCGAAACCCTAAGATCCGGGATATTATAAGAGCCGGAAACGTGGAGGAAAGAACGCCCCAGCACCGCCGGAGAAATGTCGGCGCAGGCGCCGGCATGCTGGAAGAGATCCACCTCGTAGGAGAGGATTTTCCCCTCCGCGTCCAGGCCCAGCTTATAATCGTACTCGTAGGCGTGCCGCTTGCCGGTGGTGGCCATGTCCTCGGCGCGGGAAAGGGCCAGCTTCACCGGCCGCTTGAGCAGGAAAGCCGCCAGGGCCGGCGCCGTTATCCAGACGGCGGTGGACTCCTTGCCGCCGAAGCCGCCGCCAAGCCGCCGTATGTCCAGCTCCACCTTGTGCATCGGGATACCCAGCACCTCGGCCAGATGATGGTGGAAGGCGCCGGGAGACTGCGCGCTGGCATAGACCTTGATGGTATCGTGCTCGCCCGGCACGGCCAGCGCGCGCTGGGTCTCGAAATAGAAATGTTCCTGCGGTCCGCTCGAAAGCCGGCCCTGGGCGACGTATTTGCACTTCGCGAAGACGGCCGCCGGGTCCCCGGTCACGCGCTCGCGCCTGCGCCCGTGTATCAGGCCTTTGGCGGCCGCCTCGCGCGGGCTGAACACCGCCTCGAGCGGTTCTATGTCGGCCTCTATGAGCTTCACGGCCTTCCGCGCGGCCCGCTGGGTCTCGGCCACCACCAAAGCGACGGGCTGGCCGATATATTCGACGCTGTCCACGGCCAGCAGCGGCTGGTCTTTCAGGATATGGCCGACTTGGTTCAGGCCGGGCACGTCCCTGTGCGTATATACCGCCGCTACCCCTGGCGCCGCGACGGCCTTGGAAATATCTATGGAGCGGATCCTGCCGCGCGCGACCGGAGAGGTGAACAGAACGGCGTGAAGACAGCCGGGGGCCGGAATATCGTCCACGAACAGCGAGGCGCCGCGGACGTGCATCAGCATATCGTCGTTCTTCACGCGGCCTCCACGGAAAAGTGCGCTTCCACGATGCGGCCCAGCAGCAGCTTCTTGTACTCCGCCGAGCCCCTGATATCGTCTATGGGCTTTACGGCATCCTCGGCCGCTCTGGCCGCGGCTTTGGCGGTCCCGGCGTCCGGCCTGCGGCCCTTGAACGCGCCGAGCTCCAGCAGCAGCGGAAAAGGGGCCACGCCGCCGGCGGAGACGCGCAGGTCGGATATAGAGCCGTCCGGTCCGGTGGTCAGGCGCAGGGCAGAATTGACCGCCGCGATGTCGAGAGTGGTCCTGTTGGAGACCTTCTCGAAACTGTAGCGCGCTCCCGGAGGCAGCAGCGGTATGACTATCTCGCTGACGAGCTCGCCGCAGACGAGGTCCGTCTTCTTATAACCGAGGAAGAACTTTGAGAGAGGCGCTTCCCTCTTCCCGCTTTCCCCCGAGATAACCAGCCTGGCGTCCAGCGCCAGCAGTATTATGGCGGCGTCGCCGATAGGGGAGGCGTTCACGACGTTCCCGGCCAGCGTGGCCTTGTTGCGCAGTATGGCGGAGGAGTGGAGCAGCAGGTCCTTCTCAAGGGCCGGGAAATGCCGCCGCACCGGGGCGGACAGGCGGAAATCCTCTATCGTGACAGCCCCGCCTACGCGCAGGACATCCCCGTCTTCCTTCACATAATCCAGGTCGGCACGCTTAGACAGGAAGCAGAGCTCGCTGTCGAACAGCTGCTCCGGCCTCTGCACGAACAGGTCGGTACCGCCAGCCACCAGCACGGCGTTCTTCCCTGGAGCGGCCGCGGATGCCTTAAGTTCCGCCAGGCGGGCGGACATCTCCCCGAAATAACCAGGCACTACGCCGGCGGCGATCAGCGACTTCAGGCGCTTCTGCGGAGGAACGTCCACGTTAGAAAGAGCCTCGCACAGGGCGCGCACGGCGCCGCGTATGGCTGCATAGCCCGTGCAGCGGCAGATATTGCCGTCCAGAGCGTCCAGCGCGGCCTCGTAAGAGAGCTTTTCAGCGCCGAGGCAGAACCCTGTGAGCGAAAGTACTATGCCTGGAGTGCAGAAGCCGCACTGCGAGGCGCTGTTATCCACGATGAGCTTCTGCACCAGCGTCAGGGCGGGGCCGGTGAGGCCTTCCACGGTAACGACGTGGCAGCCTTCGACGTCGCCGACGGGAAGCAGGCAGGAGGCGCAGGCCTTGTATGAAACAGTACCGTCGGGCCGGCGGCGGCCTATCAGCACGGTGCATGCGCCGCATTCCCCTTCGCGGCACGCTTCCTTGGTGCCGGAAAGGCATTTGACGTCGCGGATGAATTCCAGCAGGACCATCCCCGGCCGCTCTTCGGTCCGGACGATTTCCTTGTTGAGGATGAAATTCAGCATTTTGAGCACTTTCCTTCGGGTCAGTCCCGGGCGGTTTTGGCTCCAGCCGCCGCGTCCGGGCTATAGCAGGAATAAGAACGGCCGGGCGCCCCGTCAGGGACGCGACCGGCCGTTTGCAGTCTGGCAGAAACTCTGCCGCCCGGAAGGCCGGGCGCCGGGGATTTTCGGCTCCCCGGCGAAAACAGCTACAGGACTAGAAGCCGAAGCCCATGCCGATCAGGAAGCGCACTCCCTGCGCCACGATCGTGTCGCTCTCACCGGAAATGCTGCCGCGCGTGAAACTGACGCGGTTGAGCTCGTAGCGCAGCTCGGTCACGATCTGGGTCTTCGGGCTCAGCTTGAAGCGCGCGCCGAAAGGCACGCGGAGCATGAAGCCCAGGCCGAAGTCGTCCACCGGCCGGGAGAATACGGAAGAGTTGGTGAAGCCGTAGGCGAAAGGAAGCTGTATCCTGTTCAGCGACATGCCCAGGCCTATGCCGAAGTAGGGGTCCACCTTCGGGGTCGTGACACGGAACAGCAGGTCTCCGCTCATGCCGAACGAGGTCATCGTCAGGTAATTGTCCGTAGTGGGCAGCCGGAACGTAGTCGTGACACCGTTGCGGGTACCGGACACCGTCTGCGGTTGCACTACGTTCTGCGTCACCGAGAACTCGAAGTCCCCGCCCACGGGGCCGTTGCCGAAGCCGCCTACGCGTATACCGAAGGGCCCTATGCCGGTGCCGGTCATCTTCGGCAGCTCTATCTGCGAGTAGGGGCCGTTGGAGATGCCTACCGGGGCGAAGCCGATCTCGGTCATGTAGACGCCGCGACTGGAGTTCTCGTAGGTAAGGTCTATCTTCTTGGAGCCGCCGCCGAAGAAGACGTCGAAGAAGCCGTACTCGTTAGGACCGCGCGGACGGCGGTAGACCTGCTTGGCCACAGGCTGCTCGTAGGCCGGCTGCTGGTAGGTCTGGGGCTGCGCCTGGGGGGCGGCTGAAACGTCGCCGATCCAGTTCTTCTCCACCGTCACCTGGGAGGCGCCGATCGCCTGGGCCGTCTCGGTCTTGATCATGCGGGCATTGACCTCTATCTGGCCGCCGGAGGTCTCCACCAGCGTGCCGGTCACTATGGCCTCCACGCCCAGCACTTTGCCGAGCTGCTGCGCGCTGGAAGCGTCTATCATCCCGGAGGACTGGAGCTTCAGCTCGTTCATGACCTTGTCCAGGACGCTGCGCTCGATGATCTCGAACTTGTGCATGTTGATCATCTTTATCGTCAGGCGCTCGGCTATGACCGAGCCGTCCTTGCTGGCCTTTTCGCGGGCGTCAGCGTACGAGAACGGTATGATGGCGATCTTCTTGCCCTGGATGGAGGTGCCGGCCTCGGTCAGCTCTTTCGCCAACTGATCGTACTTATCCTCCGCGTACGCTCCGGCAGCCAAGCCGAGCAGCATTACCGCTAACAGCGCTTTAGTGATTTTTTTCATATCCCCTTACCCTGGATCTCCGCTTTCTCTATACGGACCTTAATTTGGCTGCGAACCGCCAGCCGCGCGCCGGACTGCACATGGCGCGGCTTTTCATACTATATCATATTTAGGGTTCATAAGGCGGGCGTCAGCTCGAAACGTGACCGTCAGGCGACGGCCTTGTCCCTCATATGGGCCGCGTCGCGCTTATAATGGACCATCATGATCTCGGCCAGCACGGAGACCGCTATCTCACCGGGGGTCTTGCCGCCCAGGTTGAGGCCTATCGGGGAATGCACCCGGCGGTCCTTGAGAGGATAGAGCTTCTTCTTGGCCAGCAGCCTGAAAACCTCTCCCACCTTGTCCTTGCTGCCTATCATGCCTATGTACGGAGCGGAAGTGCTCATGGCGGCCTCGAGGCACTCGCGGTCCAGCGCATGGCCGCGGGTAACGATGACGATGTAAGTCTCGGCGTCGACTCCCGCGGCCTCCACCGCTTTATTCGGAAGCTCGTTTATCACCGCCAGCGCCCCCGGGAAGCGCTCCCCGTTGGCGAACTCGCTCCTGTCGTCGGCGACCATGAACGGATAGCCTGCCAGACGGCAGGCCTCCGCGATCTTCACCCCGACGTGGCCGCCGCCAAGTATCAGTACCCTGAACGGGTTCTTATAGACGTCCACGAAAACCTCCATCCGCCCCATGCAGATCATGCCGGTGTTGCCGGTGGGCTTCAGGTCGAAGACGAACCTGCCGCCCTCCCCTTTGCGCAGGCAGTCGACGGCCTGCCTTATCACCAGCGCCTCCACCGAGCCGCCGCCTATGGTGCCCTCTATGGCGCCGTCCGGGAAGACCAGCATCTTAGCGCCGGCCTCGCGCGGGGTGGAGCCGTCCACGGAGATGACAGTGACGAAAGCTGCGGCACGGCCGGAATCTATAGCCTCGGAGAGGAGTTTTATGATGTTCTTCTGTTCTTTCATGGATCAGACCCCGCTTTGGTTCTTCCAACCTGCCAGACGCTCCCTAATGGCGGTCTCCAGCGTGGCCGGCTCGTCGGTACCGATCCTGGCCCGGCCGCCTGAGGCGAAACGCAGCTCCACGGCATCGTGACCGTCCACGTTGTAGAGCCAGCCGCCGCCGATATAATGGATGCCCCAGCCGCTGAGCCAGCTGTTGCGCACCTGCGTCACAGCCGTTATCGAGGAGAGCCGGAACTCCTTCCTGAAGAGCCCTGCTCCGAACCTGATACGCACGGCCTCGTGGTCCACCTCTACGGTCAGGTCCCGGAAGCCGAAGTAGACGAAAGCGGCCGTGGCGGCCAGGACGTAGAAGACCGCGCGCTGCCCGGTGGCGGCCATCGCCGCTATCCCGCCGGCCAGCAGGCCGATCGCGGACAATATCATCAGCTTTCCGTTCTGAGTATGTCTGTACATCAGGCTACCTTGTAGAGCTCTATCATTTCCGCCTTGCCCTTCAGCGACACTTTCCCCAGCGGCTGAAAGGCGGCCGAGGCCCCGATGGAGCCCTTGGCCTTTTCCATGGCGACCGCGCTTATCACGATGTCGGTGGCATAGTCCTTGGTCTTGGCCTGCAGCCTGGAGGCGCTGTTGACCGTGTCGCCTATGAAAGTGTACTCGAGGCGGGAGAATGTGCCTATGTTTCCGGCCACGACCTTGCCGGAATGTATCCCGATGCCGAATCGTATCTCCCCCGGCGCCTTGCCCGAGGCGTTGAACTCGGCCAGCGCCCGGCGCATGGCGAGGGCCGAGCGCACCGCGTCGGCCGCGTAGTCCGAAGAGCCGAGGCGGGGAGTATATACCGCCATAACGGCGTCGCCGATGAACTTGTTGATGACCCCGTTGTGAAGAGTTATGGCCGGCGTCACGTAACGAAAATAGTTGTTGAGGAACTCCACCACCCCGGCGGCGCTCATGCTCTCGGAGAGGGTGGTGAAGTTACGGATGTCGCAGAACATCACGGCGGCCTCTATGGTCTCGCCGCCCAGGTCCACGCGGCGGTTCTTGATCAGCTCGCGCGCTATCTCTATGGACATGTACTTGCCGAAGGTGTCCTGCAGCTCCTCGCGCTCCTTCAGCCCCTCGGCCATCTCGTTGAAGCCGGCCTTAAGGCGGGCTATTTCATCGGAAAAGTAAATGCGCGTCTTTGAGAAATCCCCGGAGGCCAGGCGCCGCATGCGGCCTATAAGGCCGTCCATCGGGCGCTGTATGCCGTAGAAGACGACTCCCAGGCCCATCAGCAGGGTGGCGGCGCACATCAGCATCAGGTTCAGGAACGGGCCGGACCAGACCTTGGTAGCCGCGCCGGACCACAAGGCGCCGGCGGCGAGAGCGAACGGAAGGAGGGCGCAGGAGAGAATGAGCAGCGCCACTTTAAGTGCCAGCGGTATAGAGAAGCCCGGGCGCAGCGAGTATAGGTCCTCTCCCTCGTAAAGCAGCTCCATCGTCTGACTGCTCCTGGCCCTTATCCAGTCGATGATGATAGGCAGGATGCAGAGCTGCGCGAAGAGCGAAAGCGAAAGGGCCGGGACTATTCCTTCCGTTACCGATCCCCTGAAGACCGCCGCGAGCGCCAGCGCGGGCAGGGTCGAGAGCAGCAGCAGCACGGCGGCGTGGAGATGGATGCGGTTCAACCGCCTGAGGACCTTTTTCCTGAGTTCGGGGGTCGGATTTCTCTTGTACAGAATGGCGGGACGCGCCCAGATATAGCCGAGCAGGATTATCGTGCCGAAGCTGAACGAGCCGGAACCGTGCAGCTTGCCAGGATCCCCCGTTCCGAAGACTGCCATGTACGTCTTCGCGAAGGCCTCCCCCACCGTGCCGAGCCAGTAAGGAATGGCCGCGAAGGTCATCAGGCCTACGGCCAGCTTCTTTTTCTTCTTTTCCTGTTCTGCTTCAGCCATTGCCTATCTCACCTCAGGAACAGCCAGTATATTATGGCATTTATAGCGGTCAGCGGAATCCCGACCCGGGCGAATTCCAGGAACGTCACTGTCTCGCCGCTCTTTCTCTCGGCTCCGCTGATGATGATCACGTTGCTCGCGGCCCCCAGCACGAACAGGTTCCCGGCGAAAGTAGACGCCGCGGCAAGGGCCATCAGTTCGCGCGTCCCCGCCCCGGAGTGCGTCAGCACCGGCAGATAAAGCGCCACCAGCGGCACGTTGGAGATCAGCTGACTCAGCAGCACGCTGACGATCATCACCGGGCCGGCCCCCGACGCCGCTGGACCGGCGCGGGCTATCAGCCCCTGGAAAAATCCGGTGTCCCAGACCGCGCGCGTCAGCACGAACATCCCGGCGAAGAAGGCGAGCGTGCCCCAGTCCAGCCGACGCAGTATCTCGAAGCGCCTCGGGCTGAAGACAAGTCCTGGCGCCGCGGCGGCCAGGGCTATCCAGGTCAGCCTGAAATCCAGCCGCGGGTCCAGGGATACGAACAGGACCTTGGCTGCTATCGCCGCGGCCAGCGTACACGCCGTTATCCTGGCCAGGCGCGCCAGCGCCGCGTCCCTGACAGGTTCCTGGGAATGGCTGAGCCCGGCCTGACCGAACTCGTCGCGGTAGAAGCCGCGTACCAGGAAAAATACGAATAGCAGGTTCAGCAGCGTGGGCACGGCCAGGTAGCGCAGGAAGGTAAGGAACGGGGCCTGCACGCCGCCCTTCACGGCGACCAGAAGGTTCTGAGGGTTGCCGATGGGGCTCATAACGCTCCCCACCGTGATGGAAAAGGCCAGCGCTAGCAGCAGCGGCTTGGGAGCTATACGGTGCTTGCGCGCCAGCAGCAGCACCACCGGCGTGCCCGCTATGGCCAGAGTATCGTTCATCAGCAGGGCAGAGGCCAGGCCCATGAAGAGCACCAGCGTCAGCAGCAGGCCCGACTCGGTGCCGGCGCGCTTGAACACCTCGTATTCCGCGTGCGCCAGCCAGCCGCTCTGCTCCATTACCTGTCCCGCGGCGAACATGCCGAACAGGAACAGCATCACGTCCGGGTCGACGGCGGCCAGCGCGGCGGAGGGCCCGATGTCGCCTGAAAGCAGCACTGCGGCGGCGCCGCCGCACATGACCTGCCACATGGGCAGCCGGAAGCGGCCGATCTGGCGCACCGCTATCAGCAGGAAGACCGCGGAAAGCACGAGCAGAGGGAACATGATGTCGGTAGGGGGTTATTGCCGCAGCGAGGCGTAATCTTCCGGAGTGTCGAAGTCGCGGATTATCTCCGGGTCCTTCACGTCCAGATCGGAGACCCTGGCGGAGTCGTGGTGCGTCACCCAGTGCAGCCCCTTCTCCAGCGGACCCTCGAAGCACAGGTGCCGGTACGCGGACGGTATTATTACCGGGTGGCCGCGCTTCAACTTCGAGTCCGCCGTCCTTATCGTTCGCGGGATGACTATGGCGTCCCGGTTCTCGCCCCAGGACTCTATTATCCGCCTGTAGGTTTCCACGTCTATCGTGGGCTGGTCCCCCAGGCAGACCATGAAGGCCTCGGAGAACTCCGAGGCTTCCTCCAGCCCGGCGCGCAGCGAGGAGAGCTGGCCGTGCTCAGGATGAGGATTGACTATCACCTTCTCCCCCGCCGGAGTCCACCCCGCGAGCACCTCGTGAGAGGAGCTGCCGAGGACCACTATCCTGTCCTCGATCCCGGCGCGCCGCAGCGCGTCGCAGACATGCTCGATGAAAGGCTTCCCCTTCCACTGCAGCAGGGCCTTGGGGCTCCCCATGCGGGAAGAATCCCCGGCGGCCAGCACTATCGCTGAAAGCATCTCCCCTCCCACCGGCGCTCAATCCCCGAAGCTGATGCCCATCGCGCGCGCGGTCAGCATCGTGTCGCAGTCGAGCGGCACGGTCTTCATGCGGCCCGATATCTCCCTGAGCGGCACATAGAGCACCTTGGGCGGGTCCAGCGCTACCATTATCCCCGAGCGTCCCTCGTCGAGAGCGCGCACCGCGGCCGCGCCGAAGCGCAGCGAAAGCAGCCTGTCGAACGTCGTCGGGCCGCCGCCGCGCTGCAGATGCCCCAGCACCACGGTGCGGCATTCCTTGCCGGTAAGGGCCTGCAGCTGCTTGGCCACCCTCTCGCCGGCCCCGCCGAGCTTCTCGGCGCGGCCCAGCTCCTTGAACTCCACCGAGACCTTGCCGTCCACGGGCCTCGCGCCCTCGGCCACTACGACTATGGCGAAATGCTTGTTCTGCCGCTGCAGGGCCTTTATGGCCGAAGCAACCTTCTTGATATCGTAAGGGATCTCCGGCATCAGGATCGCGTCGGCGGTGCCGGAAACACCGGCGTTCATGGCGATCCAGCCGGCATAGCGGCCCATGACCTCCACCACCATCACCCGCCTGTGCGCCTCGGCGGTGGAGTGCAGCCGGTCCACGCATTCGGTGGCGAACGAGACGGCGCTGTCGAAACCGAAAGTGACCACGGTCTTCTCGAGGTCGTTGTCTATGGTCTTCGGCACTCCTATGACCCGCAGGCCTTTTTCCGAGAGCGCGTTGGCTATGGCCAGCGAGCCGTCCCCGCCGATGGCGACCAGGGCGTCTATACTGTGCTTCCTGAAAGCTTTCAGCAGCTCGCGCGTGCGGTCCTTCTCGTACCACTTGCCGTTGCGGGCCTGCGTAGGGTACTTGAGCGGGTTGCCCTTGTTGGTCGTGCCGAGAATGGTCCCGCCGAGATGCGTTATGCCGCGCACGTTATGCCGGTGCAGGTGCATCAGCCCGCCGTCCGGGTAGTCGCCCGGGTTCAGCAGGCCGTTGTAGCCGTCCCTTATACCCCTGACCTCCCAGCCGCGGTTGCGGGCGGCTATAACTACGGCCCGTATTACCGCGTTAAGGCCCGGCGCGTCGCCGCCGCCGGTGCTGATGGCTATCTTCTTTATCCGCTTTCCGTTGTTAGGCATCTTACCCCCCTCAGATATTTGCCTTGCGGTAAAGCGAGGCGGCGGCCTTCGCCGCGCGCTCGGTGAGGCCGCGCTCGTCCACCAGCGCTAGACGCCAGTTCTTTACCACCACCCTGCCGTTGACAATAGTGAACTTGGTGCGGTGCGAGGCGCCGCAGAAAAGCAGCGAGGCCAGCGGGTCGGACTTCGAGCCGATGTAGTCGAGACCGCTCACGTCGAAGATGGCGATGTCCGCCGCCTTGCCGGGCTCTATGCTGCCGATATCGGTGCGGCCCAGTACGGCTGCTCCGCCGCGGGTGGCCAGCTCCAGCGCCTTGCGGGCCGGCATGGCTTTTATATTCTCCAGGCGGTGTACCAGCATGCACTGGCGCGCCTCGCCCAGCATGTCGGAAGAGTCGTTGGAAGCGCTGCCGTCCACGCCGAGGCCGACCGGGACGTTATGCTTGAGGAACATCGGGATCGGGGCGATGCCGGAGCCCAGCCGCAGGTTGGAACAAGGGCAGTGCGCCACGCCGGTGCGAGTCTTCCCCATCTTCTTAGCCTCGGCCTCGTTGATGTAGACGCAGTGGGCGAACCAGGCGTTGCCCTCCTCTACCCAGCCTACCGACTCCATGTACTCGAGCGGGCGCATCTTGAACAGCTTCCTGCAGAACGCTTCCTCGTCCTTCGTCTCGGCGAGATGGGTGTGCATGCGCACGCCCCATTTCTTCGCCATCTCGGCGGTGATCTTCAGCAGCTCGGTGGTCACGGAGAACGGCGAGCACGGCGCCATCGCCACGTGCGTCATCGCGAATTTCTCACGGCCGTGGAACTTGTTTATCAGCCGCTCGCAGTCCTTCAGGATGAAATCCTCTTTCTGCACCACGGAGTCCGGCGGCAGGCCGCCCTTGGAGCGGCCGCGCGACATGGAGCCGCGCGTGGCGGTGAAACGGATGCCGAGCTCGCGCGCGGCGGCGATCTGCGTGTCGATGAAGAAGCCGCTGTCCTTCTTCGGGAAGAGGTAGAGGTGGTCGGAGCTCGTAGTACAGCCGGTCAGCAGCAACTCGCCGAGCCCGGCCTGCGTGCTGGCGTAGATGGCCTCCGGGTTCACGTGCTTCCAGATGTCGTAGAGGTACACCAGCCAGTCGAAGAGCTCGGCGTCCTGCACCTTGGGCAGGTTGCGGGTCAGCGTCTGGTAGAGGTGGTGGTGCGTGTTGACCATGCCGGGCATCACTACGCAGCCTTTCGCGTCTATGACCTGGTCGGCCTTCACCTTCAGGCCTTTCCCGACCTTCTTTATTTCCGGTCCCTCTATGTAGACGTCGCCGCCCCTTATCTCGCGGCGCGAGTCGTCCATCGTGGCCAGCACTTCGGCGTTCTTTATCAGCAGTGTTTTCATGTTGTCCTCTAAAATCAGAAGCCTTCCTTTTTATTATAGTAAAATCAAATATAAGCGATGATAAAGGAAGGGGACGAACTTGGGAATCTCAAGATAACCGGCGAGCTCGGCCGCGGCGGCATGGGCGTGGTGTACCGCGCCCACGACAAGGTGCTGCAGCGCGACGCCGCGCTGAAGATGGTCCTGCCAGGGCAGGCCACCCCCCAGAGCCGCCGCCGCTTCCTGCGGGAGGCTGCGGCCATCGCCCGCTGCGACCACCCCGGCATAATAAAGGTCTATTCCTTCGGCGAGCACGAGGGCCTGCCGTACCTCGCGATGGAGTACGTGGACGGCAAGCCGCTGTTCGCTTTCCTCGAGCTGGCGCGCTCCATAGCGGCCATAGGGGACGTGGAGGAGCTGAAAAAGTACGGCTACCTCAAGCCTCTGTCCCCGGAGGACGAGGAACTGCCGTATTTCCTGCGGCCGCTCACCGGCCTCCCGCTGACCGACCCTGACTACGAGAGCCGGGTCGCTGCGCTCCTCGCCGGCGTGGCGGACGCCCTCTTCGAGGCGCATTCGCTGGGCATACTGCACCGCGACATAAAACCGTCCAACATACTCATCCCCCGCAAAGGGCCGGCCAAGCTCGCCGACTTCGGGCTGGCCAAGTTCTCCGACTCTTCCGACATCACCACCGGCCAGCCGATGCTGGGGACGCTGCGCTACATGGCGCCGGAAACCTTCGCCAACAGGGAGGCCTCGCCGGCTTCCGATATCTACAGCCTCGGCACCATGCTCTACGAGCTTATGACGCTGGAGCATCCTTTCAAGGGCGAAAATACGGCCGCCTTTATACGGGCCGTCACGCAGGACCGCTGCCAGCACCCGTCAAAGCTTAACTCGGAACTCTCCGCCGCGCTGGGCGCCGTCATCATGAAGTGTCTCGAGAAGAAACCCTCAGCCCGCTACAAGGACGCCCGTGACCTGGCGGACGCCATACGCCTGGCGGCGAGGCCCAAGGGAATAAAGACCCAGATCGTGGACGGCATCCGCGGCATGCTGAAGTCTTCCCCGGAGGAAGTGAAAAAGCCGCAGGGCGTTGGCCCCATCCCCGAGGAGAACCGCCGGGAGGCGTCGCGGCTGGCAGGCGAGGCGGCGCTGGCCTACTTTACCGACTTCGGCATCGACCAGGCCCACGGCCTGGTCATCGACGCTCTGAACAAAGACCCGTATTCAGTGGACGCCACCGCCATGCTGGCCGTACTCTATTCCCACATGGGGGAGACCTCCCTGCACAGGAAAGCGCCGGGGCGTATGCGCAGGCTCGCTGCCGACGCCTCGGACCCGGCCGTAAGGCTTTACGCCGGGCTCTTGACCGAGTTCTTCTCCGGAAGCCGGGACTGGCTCAGAAAAATGGAACACTATCTGGGAGGAGCGGCCGACGACCCGGCCCTCCTGGCGCTCTGCGCCCGCGCCAGGATGTACGCCGGGGACGAAGAGAAGGCCGCCGCCTACGCGGAGAGGATAGCCAGGGCCATCCCGGGCGCCACGCTGTTCGCGTGGTTCGTCAAAGCCTATCGCGACGCGTGGCTGGGCCGGAGGGACTCGTGGAAGGAGCTGACTACGGAGGAGATCCTGCACCACCCCGGAAACGTCATGCTCCGCTTCGCGCTGATAGAAGGGCTGATCGAGACAGGCTGCCTCGCCGAGGCAGAAAAAGCCCTGGCGGAAGCCTCGCGCCTAACCGCAGGCAACGAATTCCTCATAAACCTACGCGCAGAGCTGGCCATCATGCGCCGCGAATACAGGACGGCCTGCGTGGAGCTTCGCAAGTCCTTCGGCTCCGCCCAAGACGATATCGTCGCGCGCGGGTATTATCGCCTCAGCAGGCTCTACGACCTCCGCGGCGACAAAAAAGAAGCGCTGCGGCACCTGGGCATCGCGAGGAACCTCTCCCCTGACATAAATTTCAAGAGCAGGGAGGAACTGGCCGCGCTGATAGAAGGCTCGTCGTCATATTCCCCTCCCTTCGCCTCGCTGCCGCCGGAATGCCAGGAATTCAACTACCGCGCGGCAAGGGATATACTGCTGACCAACTCTTCCTCGGCCGTAAAGCGCACCGGCATCCCCTCCTCCACCGTATATATCTTCCAGCCCGAATCCGGGCCGCGCGCCGTCCGCGCCTGGATGTTCCTCACTGAAACCAGGAAAACGGCGCTAAACTCCAGAAAATTCTACCTTCCGTCCATCCCGCTCTCCTCTTTCAGCGACTCGCGGGGCAACATCCTCCGCTCAGAGATCGGCCGCGTCAGCGCGGAGTACGGGCGTTACGAAGCCGAGGTCTTCTTCAGTTCCCCGCTGCGCCAGCTTTCCCCCGACTCCTTCGAGGCGCAACTTAACACGGAAGATCTCTGCCACAGAAGACAGGGAGGAGTGCTGGACCTGAGGCTGGACGAGCCCTCTCATCTGCCGTGCTGGCATTCTCACATCATCGCCCTGCCAGAGACTTCGGAGGTCGTCGAACTTTCCGACAGGGCCGACGAGGAAGTAAAGAAGGGAGGGTGGCGCTTCCTGGTGTTCCGCCGCTTCTTCTACGACTGCGAGCATTTCCGCCTGAAGGCGCGAATTAAACATAAACGCGCGTAAAATTATAAAATCTAGTCAGCACATAATGTGACCAGAGGTACGAACATGAAGAAGATCACCTTCCTCACCGACGCGCAGCTCAAGAGCGAGGCGGAGCGCTGCCTCTACTGCGAGGACAAGCCCTGCCAGAAGGCCTGCCCGGCCGACTGCTCCCCCGCCGATTTCATCATGGCGGCGCGCCGGATGGAGAAGGGCGACTTCAAGCGCAGCGCGGCGCTGATCATGGGCCACAACACCTTCGGCGGCGTCTGCGGCGCGGTCTGCCCGGACTGGTTCTGCGTGAAGGCCTGCTCGCGCAAGCTGTTCGACAACCCTATCAACATCCCGCCGGTACAGGCCACCGTGGTGCAGAAAGCCAAGGAACTCGGCGTAATGCCCAAGTTCCGGAAGGCGAGACCCAACGACAGGAAAGTGGCGGTAGTCGGCGCCGGCCCGGCCGGCTTCGCAGCGGCCGGAACGCTGGCGCAGCTGGGCTACAAGGTCGACGTTTTCGAAAAGGACAAGCGGGCCGGCGGCGCCGCCAACCTGATACCCGACGCGCGCTTCCCGAAGGAAGTGCTGCGCACCGAGATAGAATGGATCAAGACCCTCGGCGACATTTCGATAAAGACCGGCACGTCCGTCAAGGAACCCTCCGCCCTGCTGAAGAAATACGACGCGGTCATAGTGACCGCCGGCGTGGAGGAGCAGCTGAAGCTCAACATAGATAACGAGGCGCTCGGAGTGGAAGGCCTCGAGTACCTGCGCAACACTTCGAAATACAAGGTAAAGGGCAGGAACGTCGCCGTCATAGGCGGAGGCGCGGTGGCGGCGGACTGCGCGATGAAGGCGCTGGAGCTAGGCGCGGCCAAAGCGGAGATCTTCACCCGCAAGAACATAGGCGACATACAGCTGCCGGAACACGAGCTGCGCGACATACTGAAGGCCGGCATCAACATCAACGGCCGCAGCCGCATCACTGGCATCCTGAAGGGCGGCAAGGGGATAAGGATAGTGCGCCTCGACGGCAAGTCGAAGGACATCCCCGGCACGGAGCAGGTCCGCGCCGACATCCAGTTCACCGTGCTGGCCATCAAGAACATCCCGGTATTCAAGGACAAGAACGAGAAGGGCGTGTTCCTCGCCGGCGACTGCAAGGACGGGGCCGCCACCGTGGTGGAGGGTTCGGCCTCCGGCAAGAACGCCGCCATGCAGGCCCACGCCTGGATGCAGGGCGAAAAGATCCCCGTCTTCAAGGACCACAAGAAGAGCCATGTCATACTGGCGGGCCGCGACCTGAAGCCGGTGGACCTGACCACCGACTTCTTCGGCCGGAAGCTGAGGTCGCCGTTCATCATCTCCGCCTCCCCCCATTCCGACGGCTACGACCAGGTCAAGCGCGCCTACGAGGCCGGCTGGCCCGGCGTGGTCATGAAGACCGCCTTCGACGGGCTGGATATACATATCCCCTCCGAGTACATGGTGACCTTCAGCCAGGACACCTACGGGAATTCCGACAACGTCTCCGGCCATCCTCTCGACCGCGTCTGCAGGGAAGTGGCGAGGCTCGTGAAGGAATATCCCGACCGCCTGACAGCGGCCTCCACCGGAGGCCCCGTCACCGGCAACGACGAGTTCGACCGCAAGGGCTGGCAGAGCAACACGCTCAAGCTCGAGAAGGCCGGAGCGATGGCTATAGAATATTCGCTGTCCTGCCCGCAGGGCGGCGACGGCACCAAGGGGGACATAGTTTCCCAGGACCCGGAACTCGCTGCCAAGATCATCGATTGGGTCATGCAGGTATCCGATCCGGATATCCCCAAGCTCTTCAAGCTGACCGGCGCGGTCACCTCCATCTGGCAGGTGGTCAACGCGATAAAGCAGGTCTACGCGAAATACCCGCACAAGAAGGCCGGCATCACGCTGGCCAATTCCTTCCCGGCGCTGGCCTTCCGCAAGCGCCTCTCCGGCAAGGGGAACTGGGAAGAGGGCATGATAGTCGGCATGAGCGGCGAGGGCGTGGCGCCTATCAGCAACCTCACCATCTCCAAGGCGGTCAACCTCGGAGTACCGATATCCGGCAACGGCGGTCCGATGGACTACAAGGCCGCCGCGCATTTCCTCGCCCTGGGAGCCCGGACCGTGCAGTTCTGCACGGTAGTTATGAAATACGGCTTCGGCATCATCGGCGAGCTGGAGAGCGGCCTCAGCCATATGCTCGAGGAGAAGGGCTACGGGTCCGTAGGGGAGTTCACCGGCTGCGCTCTGCCGGCGCCGGTCACCAACTTCCCGGACCTCACGCCGGTAAAGAACATCCCCTCCGTGGACGCGGAGCTCTGCCGCCACTGCGGCAACTGCGAGCGCTGCGGTTACCTGGCGGTGGAGCTGGACGGGGACAGGGTCCCCGGCTTCGACGCCTCAAAATGCATAGGCTGCTCCCTCTGCGTGAAGAAATGCTTCTCCGGCGCGCTGAAGATGAGGAAGCGCACGCCGGCAGAGCTCAAGGTCTGCCCGGAATAGGACATCATGAAGAAGAACACCGCAAAAACCATCCTTATAAAGAACGGCATCATCGCCACGCTGGGCGAGAAGAACAAGGTCCTGTACGGCCACGCCCTGCTGATCGAGGACGGCCTGATAAAGAAGATCGCCCCGCAGAAGAGCTTCCGCGGCAAATATTCCAAGGTGATCGACGCCTCCGGCAAGCTGGTGATGCCGGGCTTCATCAACGCGCACATGCACTTTTACAGCACGTTCGCGCGCGGCCTCGGCAAGGCTGACCCGTCGAAGAACTTCGTGGAGATACTCAACAACCTGTGGTGGCGGCTCGACAAGAAGCTCACCAACGACGACTCTTACTACAGCGCGGTCATCCCGCTGATCAACGCGATACGCAAGGGGACCACGACGATAATAGACCATCACGCCAGCCCCTTCGCGATAACCGGCTCGCTCGCCTCCGTCGAGAAGGCCGTCAGGGAGACCGGCCTGCGCGCCAGCCTCTGCTACGAGGTCTCCGACCGCGACGGCAAGGAGAAGGCGAAGGAGGGCCTGGACGAGAACTCCTCGTTCATAGCCGCCTGCAACGCCCGCAACGACAACCAGGTGAAGGCCCTGTTCGGCCTGCATGCCTCGTTCACCATAGGCGACGAGACGCTGGAGGAAGCCGCCTACCGCGGTCACAAGATGGGCGTCGGCTTCCATATCCACACGGCCGAGTCCACCTCCGACCAGCTCCAGTGCGAATCCCATCACAAGATGCGCGTGGTGGAGCGCCTGCGCGACTTCGGCATACTCGGCCGCAAGTCCATAGCGGCCCACTGCGTCCACGTCAACGAGAAGGAAGTGGAGATACTTAAGGAGACCGGCACCGCCGTTGTCCACAATCCGCAGTCGAACGCCAACAACGCGGTAGGCATCGCCGACATCACGTCGATGTCCGACGAGGGCATCCTCGTGGGCCTGGGCACCGACGCCATGACCGTGAACATGCTGGAGGAGGTGCGCTGCGGCCTCTGGATGCAGCATCTCAAGCGCGACCCGGCCTGCGGCTTCATGGAGACCGCCAACGCCCTGCTGCTGAACAACGCCAGGATAGCCAACCGCTACTTCAAGGACCTCGGCGAGCTCAAGGCCGGCTTCGCCGCCGACCTGGCGATAATCGACTATATCCCCCCTACGCCCATGGACGCCGCCAACTTCGCCGGCCATCTTATCTTCGGCATAAGCCAGAGCGTGGTGGACACCACGATCTGCGGCGGCCGCGTGCTGATGGAGGGCAAGAAGCTGAAGCTGGACCTCGACGAGGAGGAAATCTCCCTCAAGTCCTGCGAGCTGGCCAGGAAGCTCTGGGCCAGGTTCTAGCGGATCCGGCAAAGCAGATCCTAAATCCGGGGACACCCTGCCTATCGTCATGAGATAGGCAGGGTGTCCCCTTTTTCCCCGCGGCCATAGCTATCTCAGCGGTTAAGGAGGCACTGCAGGAAGGGGCCCGGCGCCTAGTAGGTCCTTTTTCTCCTGGATCAGGGCCATTGGTCCGATGCGCCAGACTGCCTTTTCTGCCATAATTTCTGGATAGACAACTACAGACTATGGAGATAGCAATGTATACCGCTGAAGGCCGCCTGCTCCCCAGCAAGGCACCGTCCGGATTTACAGGCATCTTACGGAGGACAACATGATAGGACGGGCCTTGTGCGCGGTATTTTCCGGCATACTCTCGGTTTCCGCAGTTTCAGCGGACGATTTCACCCTTAACAGCGACAACCTCGGCTCCCTCAGTGCGCGTCTTTCAGGCATCGAGGTGCCTGCTGCCTCCACGGCGAAGGATAAAGGCTTTTTCGGCAACGGCGGCGGCCAGTCCGCCGGCGGCCCGGCAGAGTGGACCATCATGGTCTTCGGCAACGGCAAGAACGACCTGGAAAGATTCCTCATCAAAGACATGAACGAGATGGAACGGACCGGCTCCACTCCCAAAATGAACGTCCTGGTCGAGGCCGGCCGCGGCCCAGCCTACGACAACACCGACGGCGACTGGAAAGGGGTGCGCCGCTACCGCATCGTCAGGGACCGCAACGCCAATAAGCTGGCCTCCCCGGTACTGGCCGACCTCGGCAACGTCGACATGGGCGACTACAAGAGCGTGGTCGATTTTGTGAAATGGGGCAAGAGCAACTATCCCGCCAGGAAGTACATGCTTATCCTTTGGAACCACGGTTCCGGCTGGGACCGCTCCCGGGCTCCGGAAAAAGGCATCTCCTATGACGAGGTCAGCGGCAACCACATCAACACCCCGCAGCTGAAGCTGATGCTGGACGAGATAGGGCATCTGGACGTTCTCGGTTCCGACGCCTGCCTGATGCAGATGGCTGAGGTGGATTACGAGATCCGCGATGGGGTGGACTACATCCTCGGCTCGGAGGAGATAGAGCCGGGCGACGGGCAGACCTACGACGAGTTCCTGGCTTTCGTAGCAAAAAAGCCGGCGATGGGAGGCGAAGAACTGACCAGGGGCGCCATTGACGTTTTCTCCGATCATTACAAGAAGAAGAAGCGCGGCTCCACGCAGAGCGTCGTGCGCGCCTCCGCCCTGGCCAAACTGCCGGCGCTTACCAACGCTTTCGCCGAGACGCTGATGGCCTCAGGTGAGAAAGCCCTGGCGAAGGACTCCCGCACCAAGGCCACCAGGTTCAACCTTACCTACAACAGGGACCTCCACCACTTCGCCGCCCTCGTAGCGGACGGAACCAAGAGCGTCGCCGTTAAGAACGCTGCACAGTCGCTGATGAGCTATATTACCGGCGAGTTGGTCATATACAGCCGCGCGAATAATGACCCGGGCGGCACCCCGTCCGGCCCACGCAACTACGCCCAGATCCGAGGCATTGCCGCCTACTTTCCCCCCGACACTTCTGGACCCGGCTATCAGGACCTGGCCTGGGCGAAGGTCTCCAAGTGGGACGAGCTCTCTGTCTGGATGAACAAGCCGTAAGGCTTCCCGCCCCACCGCAGCAGAAAAACGGAAGGTCCGCCAGATCGGGCCTTTCAGACGGGACACGGAAGGGACGTCCCCATCCTCGCACATCCTTCTGGCTTTCTCATTTTTGGTCTTGACAATCGCAATGGACCCTGCTAGACTATTAGTGTACTAGCATGGTGGTACAGTTATGATAACGATAAATCAAACCTCGCAGGTCCCCATCTACGACCAGATAAAGCTGGGATTGAAGGGACTCGTCAAGAAAGGCCTCCTTAAACCGGGCGACGCGGCGCCGTCCATACGGAAAATGGCCTCGGACCTGAAGGTCAATCCGAACACCGTGGCGCGCGCCTACCGGGAGCTGACCGCCGAGGGCTTCTTCGAGAGCCTGCGCGGACAGGAGAACGTAATTTCCCCCCGCGCGGCAAAGCTGGCGGAGGATACCGACAGGAAGGTACTTGAAACCCTGGAAGCGGCATTGAAAGGCGCCATGCAGAGCGGTTTTTCCTGGAGCGAGATAGAGAAGATGATCTCTTCGATAAAGAGGAAACTTATATGAACCCCGACATCCTGACCGCAAAAGACCTGAGGAAGGCTTTCGGACGGAAACAGGTGCTGAAAGGGCTGGACCTTTCCGCCTCCAAAGGAGAAGTGGTGGGCATACTGGGGCGCAACGGCTCCGGCAAGACCACCCTCTTCAATATACTTATGGACCTTACGGCGATGGATTCCGGCAGCGTGGAGATACTGGGGTCCGGCCCGGACGGGAGCGGCAGGCTGCGCGGGCTGATCTGCTATGTCCCGGAAAAACCCGCTTTCCATCAGTTCATGACGGTGAAGGAAGTCCTGGATTTCCTCGCCGGCTTCTTTACGCGCTGGGACATGCAGAAGGCCGTGGAACTCTGTAAAAAACTGGAGCTGGACGGCACGGCGAAAGTAGCCGCTCTCAGCAAGGGCAACCTCGCCAAGCTCGCCTGGATAACGGCCGTGGCCCATAACCCGGAACTGCTGCTCCTCGACGAGCCCACTTCCGGCCTGGACTACCTGGTCAGGGACCACATACTCAACGGCCTGATCCACGAGCTGGCGGACGGAGGCAAAACCATAATAGTCTCCAACCACCGCATGGGGGAGATGGGCGGCATACTCGACAGGGTCTGCGTGCTCGGCAACGGCGTCATAAGCGCGCAGCACAGCGCCGAGTTCCTCACCGGCGAGGTCTTCAAGGCCGGCGTCAGGCTGGAAGGCCGAGCGCCGGAGCTGGACGGCCTGATACCGCTGCGCTCGGCCGGGGCCGTGCGTGAGTTCGCCGTCCTCGGGCGCGGGACGCTGGAGAAGCTCAAACTGGAGAAGTCATTCGCGGGGGCCGATATTTCCCCCATGCCGCTGGAAGAGACCTTCAAGGTACTGCTCGGAGAATAGGGGAAACTTTATGAAGAACATGCTTACGCTTCAATTCAGGAAAAGCCGTCTGACCTTCCTCGTCATGCTCGGCGCGGTGCTCCTCTCCGTTCCGGCGGCGATGCTGTTCCATCCCCGGAGCATGACGGGGCCGGAAGCCGTGAATCTCGCTATGCTCTTCTGGGCGCTGGCGGGACTCCCGCTGGCGATAATGACGCTGGCCGGGACCGCCGGCTCGGACGCCGCCTCCGACGGGGCGCGGGCGGCCGAGCAGCCTCTGCCCGAAAGCCAGTACAGGCAGGTGTTCTCCGCGCTGGCCGCCGCGCTGGCCCAGGCCGCGCTGCTCATAGCGGTCGTCTACGCCCTGATGGGCTTCTCGCTGCCCTTCGACCGCCTGACCTTCGTGAACACGCACGTGGCGCGCCATTACGTCTTCTACGCCGCATTCCTCGCGCTGTACGGCTTTACCCTCTCCTACGCCTTCCGCAACGCGGTAGCCGGCGGCCTGGCGGCGGCCGCCCTGCTCGGCCTCACGGCCGTCCCGCTGCTGTCTGCGGCCCTGTTCCAGCAGCTGATGCTCAAGCTCATCCCGCTGGCCCTGCTGAATACCCTCACGGGCGCGCTCGCTCTGGCAGGGGCCCTCTTCGCGCTCCGCCTGCTCTGCCGCGCCTACGCGCGGCGGGAAGCCCGGGCGGCCGCCAAAGTATTGCTGGCCTCCCTGCTGCTCGTCGCGCCGGCCATCCCCCCCTTCGTCGGGCTTGCCGTCCTGAACCATAAAGCCGCCGACGTGACCTGGCCGGTATATCCGCTGAGCCTTTCATTCCGCGAGCCCGCGGGAACTTCGGACGTCATGCTTGTGCAGAAGCCTTTCACAGGAGAGGTCTTCCTTATCGACGAAGAAGGCCGCCGCGCCGTCGTCTTCCCGGACGACTCGGCCGGGGGGCTGCCGAATTACTTCTTCCCTGTGCCGGCCTTCGTGCGCGGCCAGACCATGTCCGCGCCCGACGGGGACGTCTGGGTATACTGCGATCGCTACGACAAGCCGGGCGTGCTGATGAAGGGCAGCGCCGCGGCCGGCCTTAAGCTGCGTGCGGTCCTGCCGGATTCATGGAGGGCGGACTTCGTGCGCGGGAAGGTCCCGGGAATTGCGGAGCGCCGCAAGGACGGCTTCTATTACGCGCAGCTCCCTTCCGGGGACGCCCCGGTGAAGTGGGAGAGCCTCGCGACCGCGGCCCGGGAGGCCGCGAAACCGTGGCTGACCGGCACAGGACCGGAAGCCCTGATGGACGCTTTCCTGCGGAGCAGCCTGGCCGGAGCCCCTGGCGTAGCCGTACTCTCCGTGGACAGGAAAACCGTTACAGCCGGAAGCCGGACGTGGACGGTCCCCGGCGCCCTGGGACCCAAGTCCCCGCTCATAGGGGTGAAGCTCAAGGACGGCATCAACTACATAGTCCCCGCGCGGGAAGGGAAGAAGGAAGTGACCTATATCTGCCCTCCCGGCGGCAAGGCCCGCAAGCTCTGGAACGACTACTTCAGGCTGGGCGCCAACCTGTGGGCGGCCCCGGACGGGACCCTCTGGGGCTACAACAGGAAATCGCGCATAACTCTGACGGTCATAAGCACTGACGGCGTGTCGAAGAAGGAATTCGACTCTCCGCAGTTCAATATCCTTACCCGCGGCGGGAGGTCCATCGAGTCGTTCACCATCGACAATGTACTGAGGGGCCTCACGACCGACGGAGGCGACATCTCGCTGGTCAGGGAGGAGAACGGCGCGCTCTGGTTCACGATAGGCAACTCTTATCTGGTGAGGACCGGCGACGACCCGAACGGCCCCTATTCGGCCTGGGAGCTGCCTGAAAGCGTGCGCGATAGGTTCTGGCGCAGCACGCTGCAGCCGACGCGCGACGGGATCATCATTTCAGCGATGGACGGCGTCCACTTCATGGATTGGGAAGGCAAAGAACGGAAGCTGTAGTATAGCCCGGGAATATGGAAAGGCCGGCTTAAAGCCGGCCTTTTCCGTTCGGGAACGCGCTCCCTTTAAAAAGTCTGCGTGACCTTGTTGAGGCCTTTGGGGTTGTCCGGGTTCAGGCCCTTGGCCAGCGCCAGCCGCAGGGCGAGCTTCTTCATGCGGATGTCGACGGGGATGCAGCTGAAAGGGTATTTCAGCGCTCCCGGTTTGACCACGTGATAAGGCGTACCGCGCTCTTCGAGCGCCTTTTTCACCTTCAGGATGTCCTCCGGCAGCTTGTCCGCCGGGGAGAACAGGAAGACGAAGTCCCTGGGGGTGTAGGCCCCTACAGGGCCGTGCAGGAACTCCGCCGCGGAATAGCCCAGCGCGTGCGCCTTCGCCATCTCTCGGAACTTCAGGGCGGAGTCCTCGGCTACCGCGTTGAAAGGACCGCGCCCGACGAAACCCAGCATATGGGCCTTCTTTACCCTGGCCACCAGCTCCCCTCCGCCGTAATTCTCGGCGGCGGCCTTGCGCGCCGCCGCTATGGTACTTTTGAAATCATCGGGCTTGAAACAGCGGGCCCAGGCCTGCGCGGTCCACAGCACGGCCCAGAGCTGCAGCTCGAAGCTCTTGGTGGCCGCCACGGGAACTTCCTTGGAATGCGAGAGCAGTATATGACGCCCGGCCAGCCGTGCCAGCGGGTTGCGTTTAAGGTCGGCCTCGTTGGTGACGGCGACGCCCTTAGCCCCCCACTTCATCAGGCGTTCGAGGCAGGCCACGATATCCTGGCTGCGGCCTGACTGCGAGAAGGCCCAGATCGCCTGGTCTTTGAAGTTCAGCGGCTTCTTCGCCTCGAAGATGGAATGCGGGTGGATGAAGTTCACTATGGTGCCGGCGTAGGTCTCCCAGATATACTTGGCGAACAGCGTGGCGGTACCCGAGGAGCCGCGGCCCACCAGGTAGACCGTCTTGTCCGCTGAGCGCAGCGCGCCGCGCTTCACCTCTCCCGCCCGCGCGGAAAAGGCCTCCAGCAGCTCCGGTATCTCCCGGATATCCCCGAAGGTAAGAGTATCTTCGATGTTCATTTGCCTATGGCCCTTCTCTTGGCCTCGCGCAGCTTCTTCATGCCCAGCTCGATGTCGCGCAGGTCCATGCCGGTGCGGCCGTAATGCGCGTGCTCTATCGGGGAATCCGGGCAGATATAGGTACCCCTCCTCACTCCGCGGGGGTCCTGCTCCAGGCCCAGCCAGATCAGCCAGGGCTTCATGTCCGAGAAATCCTTCTCGACCAGCTCCGGGTTGGAGCGCATGATAAGCGCCTTGTCCCCGAAGCCGTCCAGCACCACGGCGCTGTGGTAACCCGCCTCCTTGGCGGCCTCCACGTCGCGGTGCGTGTCCCCTATGATGTAGACCCGGCTTTCCCGCACCGGAGTTCCCGCCAGCTTCGCCGCGCGCTGCACCGCCTTCTTCAGCACCTCGCTCCTGTGGTGGGAATCGCAGCCGTAACCGCCGAACGCGAAATGCTTCAGCAGGCCCGAGGGTTCCAGCTTTATGAAGGCCCCGTCCTTGAGATTGCCGGTACCCAGGCCGATCAGGACGTCCTTGCTGGCAGCCAGGCGGGAGAGGAACTTCTCCACACCTTCGACCTTGAAATACTTTTTTGCCTTGACGGAGGCTTTTACCTCGAGAGGCAGCCGGGCCACGTATCTGCGCGTCAGTTCGGCCAGCTCGCGGGCTTTGGGTTTTCTTCCCGCGCCAGCCTTGAAGGCGTTCTCGAAGTTGTTCTTGTCGGTAGCGCCCTGCAGCTGCACTTCCGCGCAGGCGTTCTTATACCCGGTCATCTCTTCCACGGCATGGTCCAGCGCCCGCCGCCCGGCGCCTCCGGCCTTCACCAGGGTTCCGTCGATGTCGAACAGGATGATCTTCATTTCTGGTCCTTCTCGTAGACTACGCGGCCTCTCTTGACCGTCATGCGGCACTGGCTGCCGCCGAAATAGTAGCAGAGCTCCCGGTAGTCATCGGCGTCGAAGAAAGCCAGGTCGGCCTGCATGCCCGGGACCACGGCGCCGCAGCGGTCGCCCAACCCCAGCGCCCAGGCCCCGTTCACGGTAGCCGCGCAGAGCGCCTCTTCCGGCGTCATCGCGCAGCGCGTACAGGCCGCGGAAAGCACGAACTGCATGTTCCAGCAGGGGCAGGTCCCGGGGTTGAAGTCCGTGGCCAGCGCCACCGGCACGCCCTCGGCTATTATCTCCCTGGCCGGCGGGTACTTGGCCAGGCCCAGGTAGTAGTTGGAGGCCGGCAACAGCGTGGCGATAGTACCGGCGTCACGCATCGCCGCTATGTCCTGCGCGAAGACATGGTCGGCGTGGTCGGCGCTGACGGCGCCGGCCGCGGCCCCGGCGCGGGTGCCGCCGTAATTGGAGAGCTGCTCGGAATGCACCTTGGGCCGCAGGCCCAGGCGCGCGGCCTCCTTAAGGTAGGCCTCGGTCTGCTCCGGGGTGAAATACCCCTTCTCGCAGAAGATATCCGCGAAGACGGCCAGTTCCTCCTGCGCCACCTTCGGCAATATCTCCGTCGTCACGAAATCCAGGTATCGCTGAGCGTCGCCGTTGAACTCCGGCGGCACGCTGTGGGCCGCCAGCAGCGTCGGGACTAGCTCCAGCGGCGTGAGTTTTTTAGCGTCGCGCACGGCGCGCAGCATCTTGAGCTCGGAGTCGAGCGAAAGGCCGTATCCGCTCTTAACTTCGGCGGTGGTGGTGCCGCATTCCAGGAACCGCGCGGCCCGGCCGGCCAGCTGGGCGGACATGGCCTTCGGCGCCTGCTTGCGGACGGCGCCTATGCTGGAAACTATCCCCCCGCCGGCGGCCTTGATCTCCTGGTAGGAGGCGCCGGCGGTGCGCATCGAGAAATCCTTCAGGCGCGGCTCGGCGAAGACCATGTGCGTATGGCTGTCCACGAAGCCCGGCAGGCAGACGCCGCCCGCCTCCACCACCTTCGCCTTCTTCGCCAGGCGGTGGCGCGACACCGCGGCCCGCGGTCCCGCGGCTTCTATCACGCCGTTCTCCACCAGCACGGCAGCGTTCTTCACGAGGCCGGTCTCGCGCATGGCCTCCCCCGCGCGGGGAGAGGAGTCGCCGGCGAAGGTCAGCAGCTGCTTTATGCCGGTGAAGAGCGTGGCCATCAGCGGAAGTTGTCGAACTGCACGGTGACGCCGAAGTCCCCGGCGCGCAGCACGCCCATCACGGCCTGCAGCTCGTCCTTGGACTTGGAGGTCACGCGCAGCGCGTCGCCCTGTATCGAGACGTTGGCCTTGAACTTATGCTCCTTGACGGCCTTCACCATCTCCTTGGCCTTGTCCTGCGGTATGCCGTTCTGTACCTTCACGGCCATCTTGGCGGTGCCGCCGAGGGCGCTCTCCACCTTTTGCTGCGCGAAGTTCTTAAGCGGCAGGCCGCGCTTGCTGAGCTTGGTAAGCAGCACGTCGTAGAGGGCCTTGAGCTTGTACTCGTCGGCCGACTGCAGCGCTATCGAGTTCGCCTTCTTGTCGAAGTTGATCTCGCTGGTCACGCCCTTGAAGTCGTAGCGGTTGACTATCTCCTTCATCGCGGTGGCTATCGCCTCGTCCACCAGGTTATAGTCCACCTTGGAAACCACGTCGAAGCTGAATTCTGAAGCCATTGTCGTTCTCCTTACTTCATCATCGGGATCTTTACGCCCGTCTTTTTAGCGAAAGCCTTCGCCTCGTCGTAACCGGCGTCGGCGTGGCGCAGCACGCCCATGGCCGGGTCGTTTGTCAGCACGCGGTTAAGGCGTTCCGCCATCTCCTTCGTGCCGTCGGCCACGGTGACCTGACCGGCGTGCAGCGAGTAGCCCATGCCGACGCCGCCGCCGTGGTGGAAAGAGACCCAGCTGGCGCCCGAAGCGGTGTTGACCAGCGCGTTAAGTATCGGCCAGTCCGCTATAGCGTCCGATCCGTCCTTCATGGCCTCGGTCTCGCGGAAGGGGCTGGCCACCGAGCCGGAGTCCAGGTGGTCGCGGCCTATCACTATCGGCGCCGAGACCTTGCCCTTCTTCACCAGGTCGTTAAAGACCTGGCCGGCCAGGTGCCGCTCGCCGTAGCCCAGCCAGCAGATGCGCGCCGGCAGGCCCTGGAAGGCCACCTTCTCGGCGGCCATGTCCAGCCAGTGGTTCAGGTGGGCGTTCTTAGGGAACAGCTTTTTTATCGCCGCGTCGGTGACGGCTATGTCCTTAGGATCTCCGGAAAGGGCTGCCCAGCGGAACGGGCCTTTGCCCTCGCAGAACAGGCCGCGGATGTACGCCGGCACGAAACCCGGGAAGTCGTAGGCGCGCTTTACGCCCTGCTTGAAGGCCATCGTGCGGATGTTGTTGCCGTAGTCGAAGGTGACGGCGCCGGCCTTCTGCAGCTTCAGCATGGCCTCCACGTGTATGGCCATGGACTCCATCGCGAGGCGCACGTACTTCTTAGGGTCTTTCGCGCGCAGTCCGGAGGCCTCTTCTACGGAATAGCCTTTCGGGATATAGCCGCGCAGCGGATCGTGCGCGGAGGTCTGGTCCGTCAGGACGTCTATTTTCACGCCGCGGCGCGCCATCTCCGGCAGCACCTCGGCGCAGTTCCCGAGCAGGCCGATGGAAAGCGGCTCGCGGGCTTTCATGGCCTTCTGCGCCATCGCGAGCGCCTCGTCGAGGCTGCGGGCCATCGTGTCCACGTAGCGGGTCTTAAGGCGCATCTGTATGCGGCTCTCGTCCACCTCCACCACTATCGCCACGCCGCCGTTCATCGTGACCGCAAGCGGCTGGGCGCCGCCCATGCCGCCGAGGCCGCCGGTCACGGTCAGCTTGCCGGCCAGGTCGCTCTTGAAATGTTTGCGGGCGCACTCGGCGAAGGTCTCGTAGGTGCCCTGCAGTATGCCCTGCGTCCCGATGTAGATCCAGGAGCCGGCCGTCATCTGGCCGTACATCAGCAGGCCTTTCCGCTCGAGTTCGTCAAAGGTCTCCCAATTCGCCCAGTTCCCGACGAGGTTGGAATTCGCGATGATCACGCGCGGGCTGTACTCGTGCGTGCGCAGCACGCCTACGGGCTTGCCGCTCTGCACCAGCAGCGTCTCGTCGTTCTCCAGCTTGCGGAGCGAAGAGACAATGGCGTTGTAGCAGTCCCAGTGGCGCGCGGCGCGGCCGCGCCCGCCGTAGACCACCAGCTCCTCGGGGCGCTCGGCCACTTCGGGGTCCAGATTGTTCATCAGCATGCGCAGGGCGGCCTCCTGCTGCCAGCCCTTGCAGGATATCTTATTGCCGCGCGGGGCGCGTATGGTCTTTATCATAGGGGGAACTCCTGCTTCAGATGAAATGTCCGCCGAGTATGGCCTGGGAGACGGTCTCGATGCGGTCGGAGAAGACCTCGTCACCCTTGAACGACGGGGAGATCTCGCGCAGTTTGGCCAGCACAGCCTCGATGCGCGCGCTGGACCTGAGCGGGCGGTGGAACTCTATGCCCTCGGCCGCGGCCAGCAGCTCTATGGCCGTTATACACGCCGCGTTGTTGACCACGGTGTTGAGCTTCAGCGCCGCGGTCATGCCCATGCTGACGAAGTCCTCCTTGTTGGCGGAAGTGGTTATGGAGTCGGAGCTGGCCGGGTGGCTCAGCACCTTGTTCTCGTTGCAGAGGGCGGCGGCGGTGACGTGGGCTATCATGAAGCCGCTCTCCAGGCCCGGGTTGCGCGCCAGGAACGGCGGCAGCACCTTGAAATCGCTGACGAGCTGCGCTATGCGCCTCTCCGAGATGTTGCCCAGGGCCGTGACCGCTATGGCAGCGAAGTCGGCGGCGAAAGCCACGGCCTGGCCGTGGAAATTGCCGCCGGATATCACGTCTATCGCGCCGCGCCGGCCCCCCTCAACCAGCAGGGGATTGTCGGTAACGCTGGCCAGCTCGGTCTCGAACACCGAAATGGCGTAGCTTATCGAATCGAGGGCGGCGCCCATGACCTGCGGCATGCAGCGCAGCGAATAGGGGTCCTGGACGCGCTTGTCGTTGGAGGCGTGGGAGGCGCGTATACCGCTGCCCCTGAGGTACTTCTCCAGCAGGGCCGCGACCTCGGCCTGGCCGCGATGCGGCTTCAGCTCGTGGATGCGCCGGTCGAAAGCGGCCGGAGTTCCCTTCAGTGCGTCCACGGTCATCGCGCCGGCGAGGACCGAGGAATGCAGGAGGTTCATGGCCTCGAAAAGCGCCAGGCCTCCTACGGCCTTCATGGCCTGGGTGCCGTTTATGAGCGCAAGTCCCTCTTTCTCGGCTAGCTCCACCGGCTTGAGCCCCGCGGCTTTCAGCACTTCAGCGGCGGGCCGCCAGCCCGTTTCGGCCTGCAGCCTGGCCATGCCCTCGCCTATCAGCGTCAGCGCCATATGCGCTGACGGGGCCAGGTCTCCGCTGGCGCCTACAGATCCCTTCGACGGGATGAAAGGGACAACGCCCTTGTTGATCAGGCCGGCCAGCGCCTTAAGGACCACAGGGCGAACGCCTGAATTGCCTTTCGCCAACTCGTTGGCCCTCGCGAACATCAGTCCCCTGGCCTCGGCGTCGTCCAGCGACTCGCCCACGCCGCAGGCGTGGCTGCGTATCAGGTTCACCTGGAGACTGCGCAGGCTCTCCCGTGAGACGCGCTGGCTGGCCAGCTCGCCGAAGCCGGTATTGATGCCGTACATCACCCTGTCCTCGGCCAGCAGGCCCTCCAGGGCGGCGCGCCGCTTCTCCACCAGTTTGAGCACCGCGGGCGCGAGCTCCACCTTCCGGTAGCCGTAGGCCACCTCCGCGAAATCGACTATATCCGGCGCTCCACCCAGCCTGAACGGCCGCCTGTCAGCTCTCATGATGTTTTCCCTCCGCACTTTTCGGCGAGGTCCTTCACGGTGACCACGCCGGCCGTCTTGAAGGCGGCGATGAAATGCTCGAAGATCTTGCGCGTCATCTCCACGTCGGAAAGGGCGCGGTGCCAGTTCTCGTTGGAGATGTTGAGCTCGGCCGCTATGTTGCCGAGCCTGTTGCTCTGGAACTTCCAGTTCTTCCTCGCTATATAAAGGGTGTCCACCACGTGGCGTCTCGGGAACTTCAGCCCGGCGCGGCGGAACTCTTCCCGCAGGAAGGAGAGGTCGAAATCGGCGTTATGGGCGACTATTACGGAATTCTCTATCATGTCCACCAGGCGGCCGGCGATCACGGAGAAAGGCGGGCTGTCCTTGACCATGCTGTCGGTGATGCCGTGGATGCGGGAGACCTCTGCCGGGATAGGCATGCCGGGGTTCACCAGCTCGGCCATCGTGCCCACGCGCTCCTGGCCGCGGAAGCTTATGGCCGCCACTTCGCAGACCCTGGCCGAGGCCGGCGAGAGCCCGGTGGTCTCCACGTCGATGAAAGTGAAGACCGCCTCGTCTATCTTCTGTCTAGCTATGGTTTCCAGCATCGATGTCCTTTGAACGCAGGCTACAGGCTTCCGTAATATACGTAGCGGGTGCAGAGGCCCATGCCCACCGATATCACCACGCTTACCCAGACGTTGAGGCCGCTCAGGTCCATTATGCGCTTGCGCTTGATGTAGAGCAGCTGCACTATCCAGAGGGCCGCGAACGGAACCCACCAGTAGCCGGAAGCGAAGAAGAAGGCCCAGACTACGAGCCTTTCGAAGATCAGGAAGTACTTCTCGTCGAAGTCCGGGAACGACTTCCCGAAGATGTCCTTTTCGAGGAAGTAGATCAGCACCGTGGTGAAGTGCGTGATCAGCACCAGCAGGGAGGCTATGGCGGCCCATTTCTCCCCGGTCAGGGAGGCGGAAGCGCCCATGGAGACCGGGCAGATCATGAACAACAGGTAGATATGGGCGGTCTGGTCGACCAGAAAGCTCACCGTGTTATCGCGGTAGCCGCGCTTCATGCTGTAGATGCGCAACTCGTCGATGCCGTAATGCACCACGAACATCAGCGCCACCGCGCCCCAGCCGTTCACCGGAGTCCCCCAGGCGCTGAACCAGGTCTCGGACAGGTGGTTCCAGGTCAGCGCGAGGGAGACCACGACGTGCGTGAGGCAGTGTATCCACATTCCCAGCATGTTCTTGCGCTTCAGCCTGTTGACTATGTCGAACTGCAGCGTGAAGTCCGCCAGCAGGTGCGCGAGGAGCATTCTCCAGAATATCGTCATATCACCCCTTCGAAGTAAGGTTGAAGGACTGGTCCCAGTCCTTCGGCGGCGCCTTGGCGTACGCCTCCGCAGTCTCTATGTAGTACTGGGACGGCCCGTCGCCCGGTCGCGCCGCCAGCGCTGCCTTGAAGTCCGGCAGGGAGCCGGAATAATCTCCCTTGTAGAACTTCTCGATGCCGGCGGCGTAATTCTTCAGCATGCTCTGCACGTCCGCCGGAGCAGCCCCCTTGCGCGCGAAAGGCTCGTAGACCTTCACGGGGATGGCCTTGCCGACCACGCGTATGCTGCCGAGGAACCGGTAGTCGAACTGTTCCTTGATGTCCTCGAAGGTGTACTCGCTGGTCATGATCTTGGAGTGGAAGAACTTATTAGCGCCTTCCAGGCGGGAGGCCAGGTTCACGGAGTCGCCCATGATAGTGTAGGAAAGGCGCGTCTTCGAGCCCATGTTGCCCACGACCATAGGCCCGGAGTTGACGCCGACGCGGCAGGACGGTTTTATATCGTACTGCGTAAGAGCTTCGTTCAGGCGCGTCATCTCGGCCTGGCAGTCCACCGCCGCCAGGATGGCGAGCTTGCGGTGCTCGGCCTGGTCCAGCGGCGCGTTCCAGAAGGCCATGATGCAGTCGCCTATATACTTGTCCACCGTCCCGTCGTGCTTGAGGATAATCTCCGTCAGACCCGAGAGGTAGTTGGTAAGCATCGCCGTGAGCTCCTCAGGCGCCAGCTTCTCCGACATCGTGGTGAAGCCGGCTATGTCCAGGAAGAAGGCGGTCATGTCGCGCTTATCTCCTCCGAGGGCGAGCTTGGACGGGTCTTTCGTGACAAGCTCGACCACTTTAGGGGACAGATATTGTCCGAACGTTCCCTTTATCCATTTCTTCTCCCGGCCCTCGGCGAGACCCTTATCGACGGTTATGTAGGCGAAAGGCAGGAAAAGCGCCAGCGATACGGTGGCGAACGGCATCAGTACGCAGTCGATGCGCAGCACCATATAGAGCGTCACGAGCGCGAACAGAGCGCCAAGACAGACAGATACGAGCGTTGACAGCGAGTACTTTCGGAGAAAGACGGGCAACCACGGCAGCAGCAGGGCCAGCAAAGTGACCCAGAAGTTGGAGAGCGGCGTCAGGAAATCCCCGTTGATGGCGTTATCGATGAAAGTAGCGTGTACCTCCACGCCCGGCAACTGTCCCCAGAAAGGGCTGGGAGAATGATCAAAAGCACCTACGGCAGTGGAACCGACAAGGGCAATGCAGCCTTTGAGGTCCTCTTTCTCCTCATTGCTGAGTTTCCCGCTCAGGATATCAGACATGGAGATATGCCTGAAGGTCGACTCCGTGACGTTCCTGGGGTCCTTATCCCAGCCGGGATGCTTTTTCCTCTCTACGAAGTTCCTGTAGTTCAGGACCTTCGCCTCCTCGAATTCCACGGAAAGCTGCGACAGATGCTTTCCGGTATAAAGGGAATATCCTGCTACGCCGATAGAGGGAATCGGGAGATCCGGGAACTTCCTGGCAATAGGAAGGTCCTTTAGTTTAGTATTGCCGTAAGTTATGATGTCGTACGGTGCGTACCCGAAGAGGAACGTCGAGGTATACAACTTGCCCCAGAACGGAAGATATTTGCGCACCTGACCGTCCTGGTCGATGGCGGCGTCCACATGCGGCTCCGCCACTATGGCGCTGGCCTTTGCCAGCCCGTCGATAGGGTAGATTATCTCATCCGTGCCAGATATCTGTGAAACGAGGTTGACGACGTTCCCGGCCCTCGCCACCGCGTCGACGAACTTCTGGTTCTCCGCTCGCATCTCCCTTTTGCTCTTGGAGAGTATGACGTCGAAGACTATGGCTTTCGCGCCGTACTGGTTCAGCTTCCTGACCAGGTCGCCATAGTAGTTGCGGGGCACGGGCCAGCCGTAGTCCTCCAGCGTGAGGTCGTCGATCGCTGCGATTATTATTTTCGGGTTGGCCGGTTTGGTGATGAATTTACCGAATGAATATCTGTTCCCCTGGTAATCGAAACCCAGATCGTAGCCGGTAAAGAAGCTGGTGACTTTATACAGCTTGCCGGGGAAGTTAAGAATGAAATTATCCCAATTATAGTTCAGCTTCTGTGTCGCTGTCACGAACACAGTGGAAATGAACCATAGGACGGTAAAGATGCCCACCCCTATATACAGCGGTTTGTTCCCGAATGATTTCTCAGCTTTCGATTTTTCTTTTGCCATAGACAACCCCTTGAAAGAAGACTGGTCCGTCAACTTCTCCTGACAGAGAAACTGAACTTCCCGCCGGGCCCGGCTTCCGCCCAGATGCGGCCGCCGTGCAGCTCCACTATTTTACGCGCTATCGCGAGCCCGAGGCCGAAGCCGTGGGCTTCCTCGCCCGACTTCAGCTGCTTGTACTTCTCGAACACCGCCTCCAGCTGGTCCACGGGAATGCCCGGGCCGGTGTCCTTTACAGAGAAAACGATATCCTCCCCCTCTTTCCGGACGGAGGCGGAGACCTTGCCGCCCTTGGGCGTGAACTTCAGCGCGTTGGAAAGAAGGTTCTCTAGCACCCGGCGCAGCAGCGACTCGTCGCCCATGAACTCGGCTTTGACGGAGGCGCCCACGTCCAGTTCCACGCCTTTCTCCTCGAAGACGGCGCGGAACCCTTCGGCCGTTGTGGAGAGGAAGGCCGACGCGTCCACCTTCCGCATGTCGGGCTTGAGCTGTCCGGCCTCCATGCGCGAGATGTCCAGTATGTTCTCGAGCAGCTTGAACAGGCGGTCGCTGGAATCCTTGACGTTCCTCACGTAGCCCGCCTGCTTCGCCCCCGGAGAGAATTCCTTCTCGAGCAGCTTGATGTAGCCTTGCATCGTTAACAGCGGGGCGCGCAGGTCGTGGGCCACCGAATGGAAGAAGTCTTCCTTCATCTTCTGGATCTGGCGCTCCAGCGTGATGTCGCGCAGCACCATGAAGATAGCGGGCTTCTGCGTCCTGGCGGAAAGGGTCTGTATGCTGATGCGGTAGTATTTCGTCTGCCCGCCGTGGTCGAGCTCGATGACGCCGCTGCCGGACCTGGCCTTCAGGTCCACGAGATGGGACATCCTGCGGCGGATCTTCTCGTTCTCGCCCGGCACCGCGTCCGGTCCGAGTATGGCCTTGGCGGCGGCGTTGGCGTAGAGCAGCTCGCCGCGCATGTCGGCCAGGATGATGGCGTCGTGTATCAGGCTGACGAGGAGCTCGAGCTTCTGCTTCTCCTCGAACACTTTTTCCACCTGTATGCCGTGATAGCGCTCGACCTCGCGCATCATGGAGTTGAAGGCGCGCAGCAGGGCGGACAGCTCCGTGAATTCGGTGTGCTCCGGCACCGGGGTCTTAAAATCGCCCGCCGAGACCCTGCCGGCTCCGGCCATCAGCGCGGCCACCGGCACTCCGAGGCGGCTGGTGAACAGCAGCGAGGAGAAATAGAAGACGGTGAGCACCGCCAGCAGGAAGAAGGCCATCAGCCAGGAGATGCGGTTTATGCCGGCGAAGGCCTCGGCCCGGTTCTCCAGCGCTATCATGTACAACCCCAGGCCGCGCACCGGGGCTGCCGCCCCTATGTAGGGTCCGCCCCGCCCGCCTATCTCGAAAGCATGGCCGCGCCGCAGCATGTCGCGCACCTCCAGATCGTTGAAAGGTTCGAAGGAACCGGAAAGCGCCAGTGCCTTGCCGTCGGAATCCGACAGCAGCAGGCCGCCGGTGGCGCCAAGACGCTGGGAATGCAGCTGGTTCAGCAGGTCACGTAGGTTCACCGCGGCGAAGGCGTAATAGCCCTTCCCCAGAGGATAGACCAGGCGGCAGACCGGCATGTCGTAGATAAGCTCGAAGCTGCCCAGGGCCGGCACACCGGAACGCAGCGCCCTCAGGAACTGGGGGTCGCCGGCCAGGTTAAGCAGGCCGAAGTATCTCTTGAGCTCCGGCGCGCCGCCGCTTATCAGCTCGCGGCCGTCGGCCTTCGTAAATGCTAGGTAGAGGAATTCCGGGTTCTTCTTGAGGGCCCGTTCCAGGCCGGCCTGACTGACGTAGGAGGAGTCCCCGTCCCACATGCGCTCGAAGCGCCTGGAGAGGTCCTGGGCCTCCCGCTCCATCATAAGCGCGGCCATCTGCGCCACGTTCTGCTGCAGGCTGGAGATGTCCTGCTTGGCGCGGGCGTTGAAATAGAACAAAAAACCCGCCGCCGGCACCAGGGGGATGATGCCGGAACCGAATACTATCAGCAGAAGCCTGTTCAGCAGCGTCACAAATCCGAGTAGTACGGCGCCAGCGGCGGCAAACAGGCGTTTTTAGTCCGCTCCGCGGACCCGGCCGCCGGACAGCCGTACACGGTCTATCTGACCTTCTTGAGCGCCTCTATGAGCTTGGGCACTATCTCGTGGATATCGCCCACGATGCCGTACTTGGCCACGTTGAAGATAGGGGCGTTGGGGTCCTTGTTCACGGCCACGATAACGTCCGAGGCCTTCATGCCCACTATGTGCTGCACGGCGCCGGAGATGCCGAAGGCCAGGTACAGCTTGGGGGAGACCGTGGTGCCGCTCTGGCCCACCTGGTGCGTCTTCTCCTTGAAGCCCATATCCACGGCCGCGCGGGAGGCTCCCACGACGCCGCCTAGCAGCTTGGCGAGCTCGTCGAGCTGTTTGAACTTGTCCTTGGTCTTCATGCCCCGGCCGCCGGAGACTATGATATTGGCGTTCTCTATCTTCACGGCGCCGGCGTCGTGCTCTATCTTGCGCTCGAGCACCTTGACGCGGCGCAGGCTCTTGTCCAGCTTGGCGGTCTCGCGTACCACGACCGCGGTGCGGCCGAGCACGGGCTCGCCGGCCTTCATCACGTTGGGCCGGACGGTGGACATCTGCGGCCTGGAATTGGGCGCGAGGATGTCCGCCATGATGTTGCCGCCGAAGGCGGGGCGGCTCTGCAGCAGCAGGCCGTCCTTGATGGCGAGGCCGGTGCAGTCCGCGGTAAGGCCCACGTACAGCGCTGAGGCCACGCGGGGCGCGAGGTCGCGGCCCTGTATGGTCGCCCCGTAGAGCATCGAAGAGGGCTTATGCCTGGTGACCAGGGCCACGATCACGGTGGAGAAGATATCGGTGTTGTACTCGAAGAGCTCCTCGTGCTCCACCATGTACACCTTGTCGGCGCCGTGGGTCCCGAGCTCCTTCTCGTAGTTATGGTCCTTGTCGCAGAGGAGTACCGCGCAAAGGTCCTCGCCCAGCTCGTCGGCCAGCCGGCGGCCGGCGGCCAGCAGCTCGAAAGTGACCGGCTTTATCTTCTTCGGGTGGTTCTTGTCGCCTGTCTCGGTAAGTTCGACGTAGACCCAGACGCCCTTATAGCCGGAGAAGTCCCTGGTGGAGGCCTCCTCGCGGGTGATGGTGATCGCGTTCACCGGGCAGACCTGCACGCAGGCGCCGCAGAGGGTGCAGGCCTCGTTCATCGTGGCCTTCTTGTCTATCATGTTGATGGCCGCGAACGGGCAGACCGGAACGCACTTGTTGCAGCCTATGCATTTGTTGGAAACTTCTATCATCGTTCTCTCCTGTGATCCTTTGAAATGGTCCTTACTCGCCGATGAAATGCTCGCCGCGCATTATCTCGAGTATCTTCTCTACGCCCTCCTGGCCAGAGCCGGAGAACATCGTCGCCTTCTCCCTCTGCGGGGGCGGATAGATCTTGTTGACCTGCGTAGGGGAACCCTTGAGGCCGAGGTACTGGGCCTCGGCGCCCACGTCCTCGGCGCTCCAGACGTGGAACGGCTTCTTCAGGGATTCGTGCACGGCCGGCAGCGACGGATAGGCGGGTACGTGGTCCTTCGGGACCACCATCGTTATCAGCACCGGCGGCCGGGCTTCCAGCAGCTCGTGGCCGCCGTCTATCTGCTTGCGGGCGAGCACGCGGCGCCCGTCCACGTCCACCTTCTCGCAGAAGGTGACCTGCGGGATGCCCAGCTGCTGGGCAATGCCGGGGCCGGTCTGGGCGGTGTCGCCGTCTATGGCCTGCATGCCGCAGAAGATGATGTCCGTCTTGCCTATCTTGCGGATGGCCTTGGCCAGCGCGTAGGAGGTGGACCAGGTGTCGGAGCCGGCGAAGGCCATGTCGGAGAGGAGTATCCCCTCGTCCGCGCCCAGCGCCAGGCCCAGCTGGACCACGGCCTTGGCCTGCGGCGGGCCCATCGAGACCAGCGTGAGCCTGAAGTTGTGCTTCTTCTTCAGCTCCAGCGCCATCTGCAGGGCGAAATGGTCGTACGGGTTGATGATGCTCGGAACGCCGGCCCGTATCAGGTGGCCTGTCTCCGGGTTGATCTTGACTTCGGTGCTGTCGGGAACCTGCTTTACGCAAACGACGATGTTCATCTCAAAGTCTCCTTGGTTATTTCGCCTTGAAAGTCTGCTTGAGCTTCTGCGCGACCAGGTCCATGTCGGAGACCTGGCCCTTCTGCTCGGCCTGGATGGAGTCCAGGTTGAGCGCGTCGGCCAGCGTGCCGGCCGTATCGGCGGCACCCAGCACCAGCGCCAGGCCCTCCACGGCCGTCCTCAGCGCCGTCTCGCGGGCGAACACGCGGGCCATCGCCTGCCAGGCCGGCGCCTCGAAGCGCACGGTCTCGCTGTACTTGTCGGCCGCCGCGGCGCGCGCGAAGCAGGCGGCCACCTCGGCGTCGGCTATCAACTTGCCCAGTTTGAAGGTCACGTGCTGGTGGCGGGTCAGCTTCTGCACGCGGCACTCCTCCATCACGGCGGACAGCGCCCGCAGCGCCAGGGCCGCGGCATGCGCGCCCACGCCGGGCTTCTGCGCGTGCAGCTCGTCCAGTCTGTCGGCCTGGTCCATGTAGTAGCGGCCGCGCGTCTTCAAATGCTCCTGCCAGCGGCCGCGGTAGATGGTCATCTCCATGATCTCGCTGGTGCCCTCGTAGATGCAGGTGATCTTCACGTCGCGCTTGATCTTCTCCACCGGGAAGTCGCGGGTGTAGCCGTAGCCGCCCAGCGCCTGGATGGCGTCCTCCGCCATCCGGTTGCCGCCCTCGGTAGCGGTGTACTTGGCTATCGCGCCCTCGGTCTGCAGGCCGTGGTCGCCCGAGTCCAGCTTATGCGCGGTCTCCTCGATGTAGGAACGCGCGGCCTCGAGACGGCAGGCGTTCGGCACTATCAGTTTGTGGGTATAGCCCTGCTTCTCGGAGAGCGGGGTGCCGGCCTGCACGCGCTGCTGGCTGTAGCGCACCGCCTGCTCCAGCGCCTCCGCTCCGGCGCCGAGGCCGAAAGCGGCCACCATCAGGCGGGTATAGCCGAACACGGCCTGCGCCTGCAGGAGGCCTTTCCCCTCCTCCATGCCTATCAGGTTCTCGGCCGGGACATAGACGTTGTCGAGCGACAGGCCGGCGGTGTTGGAGAGGCGGATGCCGTGCTTGTCCTCGTGCTTGTTGGGAGAGAAGCCGTCGGTGTTCCTCTCCACGAGGAACCAGGACGGGCCGCCCGGGGCCATGGCGAGTATGGTGTAGAGGTCCGCCACGCCGCCGTTGGAGATCCACTGCTTGTTGCCTGTGATGCGGTAGCCGGCTATCTTGCCGTTCTTCACCACGTGCTCGGCGCGGGTGCGCAGGTTAACCAGGTCGGAACCCGCGTCCGGCTCGGTGGCGCCGTAGGCCACCAGCAGGTTCTCCTTGGCTATGCGGGTCAGCCATTTCTCCTTCTGCTCCTCGGTGCCGCCGACGTTGAGCGGGTCGGTGCCGAGGAAGGTGGCGAACACGCCGGTGGCGATACCCAGGTCTATGCGGGCGAGCTGCTCGCAGACGCGGTAGATGTCGAAGGTGCCGCCGGAGACGCCGCCGTACTCGGCCGGGATCATCAGCAGGTGCAGGCCCAGGACGTTATGGTCGTACATCTCCTTCAGGATGTCCTCGGGGAACTCGTTCTTCTCGTCCAGCTCGCGGACCAGGTCGTAAGGGATGCGCCTCTTGGCGTACTCCTTGAGGCTGTCCAGCATTAAATTGCGTGATATAGCGTCGATGCTTGCCATTTAACTCTCCTGTTTATGCTTTTACCGCCTCGCACGCGGCGAGGTAGCCTTTCACTTCGTTGACGATCTTTTCGGCGAAGACCTTGTCTTCAAGGCCGTCCGCGTTGATGAACACGTTCTCGGCCGCGCAGCGCACGGCCGACTCCAGCAGGTAACGGGCGCTGTGGTAGTCGGAGATGACGTGCTTGGATATAGAAGCGCCGCAGACGGTGAGGCCGGCCATGGCCTCGGAGGCCAGGCGGGCGGTCTTCAGCGGCACCTCGGCCGCGTACTTCAGCGCGGCCTGCATCTTCACCTTGCGCTCCGGGTTCTCCTTCGGTATCTTCATGGCTTCCATGAAGCCGTTGAAGGACGCGACGTCCTCCCCCACGCAGGCCTGCAGGGAAGCCCGGTGCTCGCCCAGGCGGGCCAGCAGCTCGTTCAGGGCCGGCTTCTTCGCCTCTTCCAGCTTCTTGCCGCGCAGGGTGATGCCTATGGCCATCTGGCCCAGCGCGCAGCCCATCGCGCCGCTGATGCCGGCGGCCGCGCCGCCGCCCGGGGTCGGGTCGGTGTTGGCCAGCGCGTCCACGAACAGGTTAGCGCCGCTCTCCCAGGAGCTGAGCAGCTTCAGCAGCTTGGTCTCGAGCACCTGCTCGTCCTTCTTGAAATCCTGCACCTTCAGCTCCTCCACGGCGTAGTCGGTCAGCGCCTCCTGCGTGGTAAGGCCTATCAGTTCGGTGCCGGTTATGGCTATGCCTTTCGGGTCCAGCTCCTTCTTCATCTCGTCGAGTGCGCGCTTGATGGAGGTGGTCCGGTAATCGGTCAGCACGGTGGACATCTGCACCTGGCCCTTGCTCTCCAGGAAGATCTCCTTGGCGCGCAGCGCCGGCAGACCGCCGCCGGTGGTGCGTATCTTCTTGGCCAGGCCCTTGGCGAAGTCCATGTCCTTCGTCGCCAGGTTGACGTTGAAATTGACTATCTGGTTGCGTGCGCCTACGGCCATGGCCCCGGCGGTAGCGTGAATATGGTTGGGGCCGAAGTCCGGCACCCTCTCGGGGTTCTTCCCTATCTCCTCGCGCATGCCCTCGAACTGTCCCTTGCGCACCTTGGCCAGGTCGCGGCGGGTCTCGACGCGGGCGGCCTTGTCGTAAAGATAGACGGGTATCTGCAGCTCGCGGCCTATGCGCTCGCCGGCCTTCTCGGCCAGCTTTATGCAATCCTCTATAGTGGAATCCATCACCGGGATGAACGGGGCCACGTCCGTGGCTCCCATGCGGGGATGCTCCCCTTTATGATGATTGAGGTCTATGAGCTCGGCCGCCTTCTTAGTGACGGCGAACATGGCGTCGGCCGCGGTCTCCACCGGGGCCATGAAAGTGAGAACGGTGCGGTTATGGTCGGCGTCCTTTTCTACGTCCAGTACCAGAACTCCCGGCACACCCTTGGCGGCGTCCACTATCGCGTTGATCTTGGAAAGGTCTCTTCCTTCGCTGAAATTGGGAACGCACTCCACGAATTTACCCATGAAGCCTCCTAGCCGGCTGTGCCGTATCAGGCGCTACTAAGCTATGCTTGTGCCGTATCAGGAGCTATGCTCATCGAACGGCGGCGCACCAGACGGCCCGGCAGCCCGGCTGCCTATTAATATAATTAAACAAAATTATCGAGTTTCCCCACAATAACGGGCAGGGCGCCCGTAAATGCGAAAACCCGCTTTTGGCGGGTTTTCGCGTCCCCTTCCTTCGGGGAGTTCACAGTTGGAGGC
>DAIENX010000001.1:0-7858 GCA_027340875.1 Elusimicrobiota bacterium | reverse complement strand
CGGGCTTATAGGCGACGACCAGCACGGCTGGAGCGACGACGGCGTGTTCAACTTCGAGAACGGCTGCTACGCCAAGGTGATCAACCTGTCGCCGAAGGCGGAACCGCAGATCTACTCCACCACCCGCCGCTTCGGCACGGTGCTCGAGAACGTGGTCTTCGACCCGGTCACCCGCCAGCTGGACCTGGACGACGCCACGCTGACCGAGAACACCCGCGCCGCCTACCCGATCAGCTTCATCGACAACGCTGTGGAGTCCAAGGCCGGCGGCCACCCGAAGAACATCGTGATGCTCACCTGCGACGCCTCCGGAGTGATGCCGCCGATAGCGCGTCTCAGTGTGGAGCAGGCGATGTACCACTTCATCTCCGGCTACACGGCCAAGGTCAGCGCCACCGAGCTGGACATGCGCAAGGAGCCCGAGGCCACCTTCAGCGCCTGCTTCGGCGCGCCGTTCATGGTGCACCACCCGGCCGTCTACGCCGAGATGCTCAGGAAGAAGATCCTGCGCTACGGCTCGAAGTGCTGGCTGCTCAATACCGGCTGGACCGGCGGTCCTTACGGCATAGGCAAGCGCATCAGCATCAGGCATACGCGCGCGCTGCTGGAAGCGGCGCTCGACGGCGGCCTGGACAAGGTGAAGTACGCCAAGGACCCGGTCTTCGGCTTCGAAGTGCCCGTGAAGTGCCCCAACGTGCCGGACGAGGTGTTGAACCCCGCCAGCTCCTGGAGCGACAGGAAGCTCTACTCCTCCAAGTACGAGCAGCTGGCGATGCTGTTCACGGAGAACTTCAAGAAGTTCCAGTCCCAGTGCCCTCCGGAAGTGGTCGCGGCCGGCCCCAGGCTGCCCAAGGCCGTCAGGAGGTAGTCCGCGCGCGGCTTTTTCCGGGACTTTCAGGCCCGGAAAAGGCCCCGTTCTCCCTGCCCGATTATTCTTGACAATCACGAGTGAAAATAGGTTATATGTAGGTGTATTTTGACAGTAACATCATAGGAGGAAGTACCAATGCCCGCTGCTAAAGCAAACTCGAAGTTCATGGCTCCCATCACCCCTAACGACACCCTGGCCGCTGTCGTCGGCGCCAAGCCGATGCCCCGCACCGAGATCGTGAAGAAGATGTGGGTCTACATAAAGAAGAACAACCTTCAGGACAAGAAGAACAAGCGCAACATCAACGCCGATGAGAAGCTGCTGAAGCTTTTCGGCGGCAAGAAGCAGGTTACGATGTTCGACCTGGCCAAGATCATCGGCAAGAACGCGAAGTAATTGCCGGTAGTTGTTCAGGCGCCGTCCGCTTTAAAAACGGGCGGCGCCTTTATTTTGGCCTGCCCGACTGCCGCTGGGGACTCCGGCCTAAAAAACCATAAAATAAGGACTTTTTCCTTGTAGAAGGCCGAAACCGGCCGCGAGAGGACCTTTCCTGGCTCCAGTAAATCCTGGGGGTATACGGTTTTATGGGTCCAAAGACCTATGTCGGCCTGGGCCTTTAGGGATTGACATTAGTCAAATCGCCCACCATAATATAGGCAGGTAACATTATGAAGCGCGCGACCACCATAATAGCCCTGCTGAGCCTGGCCTTGGCTGCCGGGCCTTCGTTGCGCGCAGGTGGCGGCTTCGACCCCGATTATACCCCCGCCTCCTATTACGGCGCCAACGACCTGGTGGACTACTACCAGGCCAGCAAGATAATGCGCAAGTTCTCGGAGTCCACCGTGGCGCTGTTCTCGGACAGCGCCATCCCGCTGGACGAGCGGGCCGGCGTCTACAAGATGCGCGACCTTACCCTGCGCGGCAAGTTCAACCTGCAGGAGGGGCAGCCTTTTGGCGACCAGCCCGTGGGCGCGTACTGCTCCGGAGTGCTTGTGGCCGAGGACATGATACTCACGGCCGGCCACTGCTTCACGCCGGACGAGCGCGGCGGCCCCTGCGAGCGGGTCAAGGTGGTCTTCGGCTACGCGGCCTCCGGAGCCGGCAGCGTTTCCACCTCCTTCCCCGCCGCCAACGTGTATTCCTGCGGGCAGATAGTGGCGCAGGAGATACACGACGACAGCCACAACATCTCCTGCCGCAACGGCAGCTGCACCCAGGGCAGCCCCAGCGGCGACGGCCCGGATTTCGCGCTGGTCCGGCTGGACCGCAAGGTCGCCGGCCGGCCGCCGCTGGCCATAAGCCGCACCGCGGTCAGGCCCGGCACCAAGGTGGGCGCCATAGGCCATCCCAGCGGCCTGCCGGTCAAGATACAGGAGGAGGGGGCGGCCGTCAGGACGGTGAACCGGAAGGGCTACTTCACCGCCAACCTGGACTCCTTCGCCGGCAACTCCGGCAGCCCGGTCTTCAACATGGAGACGCTCAAGATCGAGGGCATACTGGTGCGCGGCGGGGACGACTTCCTCTACAACCCGGCCAGCTCCACCTCCACAGTGGTGGCGGACCCCGGGCGGCCGTACAACGGCTACAACCCCGGCCGCGCCAATTACTATCCGCAGGACGGCGGCCGCGGCGAGGACGTCACGCTTATGACGGTGATGCAGTCGCTGATACCGCGCACGGAGATGGAGCAGTACCTGGACGACGCCGCCGCGATGAAGCGGCAGCAGGGCCAGAGCGGGTCCAAGGTAGTGCCCGCCATCTACACCCCCGGCGACGCCACGCAGGCGCAGCCGGCCGTGTACGTGGTTCCGTACGTTGCGGAACCGGCGCCGATGAAGGTATGATATCGGCATGATCCGTGAGGACGCGCCGCCGTTGAGCGCGCGGAAGCTGCGCGGCGTATATATATGACGAAAGGACAAGTGCGGGTTCTGGCGGCGTTGCTGATAACGACGGCCTTCTGCATGGCCGTCCGGCACCGCCGCGCCGGCGGCGCGGCCGTCCCGGCGGACCTGCGCGACGCGCCGGCGGATACGCGGCCGGCCTCGTCGGGTTATTCCAGGTCGGAACTGGATTTGCTGAAGGAATGCACCTACAATATAAACCCCGCCAGGCGGACGCTCTCCCCGGAGACCGCGCTCCGCTGTCTTGAGACCCTCCACGAGGGAAAACCGTCCCTGATAGAGCGTTATGCCGCCGAGAGGCCGTATGACGCCAACCGGCTTATCGGCCACAACAGCGCGCTGGTCGAACTCAAGAAAACCATCGCCGGGTTCAAAAGCTACGGTCTGGCGTACAGGCTCGACCAGATGATGACGGGCGATACCGGTCTCGCCGATATGGGTTTTTCCCTGGTGTCGGAACAGACCCGCTGGTGGGTCTCCAAATACATGCCGGGCGAGCAAGAGGTCCTGAAGGACGCCGAAATTTGGCAGGAGTCCATATTGAAGGACAAGGAAGAAAAGGCGGCCCAAAAGAACGCGGCGGCCGCGAAAAGGGAAAAGGACATGGCTGCCGCCGCGAAGAGCATAAATGCGCTGTCAGGAAAGAGCGCGGCCGATCAGGGCCGGTATCTCTCCAGGACTTTCGATAACGCCTCTTCGGCCGGTTCCGGCGCGCCGCCGGTCCATCTGGCCGCGGCGGCCGGCGCGCCGCGTCAGCCGCGGGCCATGACCGCCGAGGAGGGAAAGGCGATCGCTTCGGCGATGATACGCATGAAAGGCGGCAAGCCGGAGGGGTATTTCGTGGACGTTCTCGGACAGACGGCGGCGGGCCGGCGCACGCTGGACTTCTATAATGACCCAGGGTACGCCAAGACCGGCGACAACGGTATCAATGTGGGGTTCGAAGGCCAGTCGTCCATCGCGTTCTGGAACCCGGTCAGCAGGCAGATACGGTTCAATCCCCAGCTCGTGACGGATTTCGCCGCGTCCCGGGGGATGACCGTGCGGCAGGTGATGGGGAATAAAGCCGCGATGAAGGAGCTGGCCGTTTATATATCGCCGGTCTTCGTGCATGAAGCCGAGCACCAGAACCAGACCGCAAGGGCTAAGGCGAGCGGCATAGCCGTGGAGGAGTTCAAGGGCGCCATGAGCAACGTGTATACCATGGCCAGCGAGGACCTCAGCTACAAGTGGGAGGCCGAGCATCTCATCGAATACTGCTCCAGGAACGGCGGCGCGGCCTGCTACGCCAAAGCGCAGCCAAACGCCCGCAGAGATGCCGAGGTGTACATGGCTGACGGTATGCAGGGCCTGGAAAGGGAGAAAAGAGGTTCGTACCTGGGAGTGCGCACTCTGGAGGGCAGGACAGCCCGGGACTTCAAGGCAGCGCAGAGCTGCGCGGCGCAATTGCAGACGCTGGAGACGCTGCAGCGCTCTTATCCCGACCTGATGACCCCGCCGCGCAAGCGGGAGCTGGAGGAATCACGCCGGCTCATGAACACCCGGTTCAAATGGTACGCGCTGACCTATGGGGAAATGTCGGAAGCGGAGAAGGGGTCCCTGGACTTCCGCAGGAGATACTCCGGTTCCTGAGCTTGCCCGGCGTCGTGAGTATGAGGCATGAGAATATGCGTAAGATGAGGTTTCTGCTGGCGGCCTCCGTGCTGTGCCTGGGCGCGGCGTTGTCAGCGGCGGCGGCCGGCCCGGCGGCGTCCGTTTACACGGAAAAAGGGCTTTTCACGGTCTCCTTCCCTGAAGGATGGGTCCGTGCCGAGACCGGTCTCGGCCTTTCTTCGGAGGAAAAAAAGGTGTACGGCGCGGAGCTGGCGGGGCCCGAGTCCTCCGGCATAGCGGTCAGGATCGGGGTGCATTATTACGCTCCGGGGAACCTGCTGCAGCCGACGGCGAAAGGATTCATAAAGCTCCACTCCCGACCCGCGCTGGGAGTGGACCCGGACGACGGCGTTTACGGGAACGTGAAAGCGTCCAAGGTCGGGAATTATCGCGCCGAGGTCTTCGACAGGACGACCTATGTATACGTCCCTCCCGATGCCATGAACCCGAAGAAGGTCCCCGTCTACGAGCGTTTCGCGGTGGTGCCGGTCAGGCGCGGATTTTACGTTCTGCGTTATTACGCGCCGAAAGAGACGGCCGAACGCTATCTGCCGGCCTTCGAAGCGGTCCTCTCGTCTTTCAGGATGTTGAAACGGTAAGCGGCAAGTATCCACGCCGGCCCCGGACGGGATCATTTCCTGCCGGGGATTTTTTTTAAGTAATGCTTCAGCGTCAGGATGGGGTGGCGCAGCGGCATGCGGGGGCCGGCGTAGCGCATGACCTCGCGCATCAGCTCGCGCTTCTCCGGTGAGTAGCAGTGCGTGGGGCAGTCCTTGCAGGCGGGCTTCGGATCGTGCGGGCACTTCGAGAGCCGCAGCTCCGCGTAGGCCAGCAGGTCCTCGCAGGAGGGGCAGAGCAGCCGGCCGCCGTGCCTGCCGCGGCAATAGATGCGCAGCATCCTGGCGATGGTGTCCAGCTCTTCTGTGATGTCGCCGTCGTCGGGCATGGCGCCTGACCCGGTCAGTCCTTGCGGCGGTCCACTATGTAGTGGCTGCCGGCGCCGGCCTTCGCGCCCTTCTTAAGCTCGCTGCCGATGTTGCTCACCTGCGCGAAGGAGTGCAGCGGGCGGCCGCTGTTGTGGACTATGCCGATGGCTATGGAGATGAAGGGGAACTTCTTGATGTTGCCCTGTCGGTCGGTGGCCACGATGTGGCCGCGCTCCCTGTCGGACTTGCTGTAGAAGGAGGGAGCGATCTCGTCGAAGCCGTGCAGGATGCGCTTGGCCAGCTCTTCGGCGCGGGCGTATTCCGTGACGACTATGAAATCGTCGCCGCCTATGTGGCCGATGAAGTCCTGGGAATTCTCGTTCTGTATCGTCAGCTTGACCAGCAGGTTGGCCGTGGCCTTGATGACGCGGTCTCCGGCCTCGAAGCCGTAGATGTCGTTGTAGGCCTTGAAATTGTTCAGGTCCAGGTACAGCACGGCGAACTCGGCGCCCTTGGCTATCTCGCGCTCCACGCGGGCCTGGATGGACGGGTTGCCTGGCAGGCGCGACAGCGGGTTCGTGTCCAGCACCTGGCGGTTGCGCTTGAGGATCATCCGGATGCGCGCCACCAGCTCGTCGGCGTCCACCGGCTTGATCAGGTAGTCGTCTATGCCCATGCCGAGGCCCTTGAGTTTGGCCTGCTTCTCTCCGTAGGCCGTCACTATGATTATCGGGATATGCGCGAAGAGGGGGTTGTTCTTCAGGTCCTGCGCCACCTCGAGGCCGTTCTTGCGCGGCATGCTGTAGTCGAGCACTATGATGTCGGGGTTGGTCTCGAAGACGGCCTGCATCGCCTCTACGCCGTCGGTGGCCGTTATGACCTCGAAGCCGGCGAACTCAACCATCTCCTTCATCAGGTAGAGCAGCTCGGTCTGGTCGTCGGCCATCAGGACCCTGGGGCGGTCGGACTTGGGCGCCTCGCCGCCGGCCGGGGCGGGGGCTTCGTCCCGCGTCTGCTCCTCCACCAGCTTCAGCAGCAGGTCCCCGGGGATGTCGCGCGCCACTATCTCCGGCAGGCCGGTGAGCACGCCCCGTTCCTGGTAATTGTCCAGCCGCAGCGCGCTCAGCACTATTATAGGGATGTCGGCCGTCTCCGGATGCTGCTGCATCTCCTCCATTATCGCGAAGCCGTCCTTGCCGGGCATCATCACGTCCAGCAGCAGGGCGTCCGGCTTGTTCTCCTTGAGCCTGCGCAGCACCAGCAGCGGGTCGTTGACCACCACCGGGCGGTAGTCGTTGGCCTCCAGGAACATCTTCACCAGGTCGGAGAACTCGGTGTCGTCGTCGGCCACCATGATAGTCATCTGGCGGGAGCCTTCGCGGGGGGCGGCCTTGGCCAGCTCCGCCTTCAGCTGGTCGAAATCTAGCGGTTTGGTGAGGTAGCCGCAGACGCGCGGGGAGGGGCCGGTGATCGCCTCGGTCCCCCGGGTCTGGGAGAAGATGACGATCTTCTGGCCCTCTGTGAAGGGGTTCTTGCGCAGTTCGTTGATGAAATCCAGCGGGTTGAAGGAGCGGGCCAGGATGTTCAGTATCACGAGGTCCGGCTTCCACTCGCGCACCGCGGTCACGGCCTGCTGCTGGTCGCCTATAACCTGGGTCTGGTAACCGTTCTCGCTGAGGAAGCCGGCTGTTTTCTCGGCGGCCGCGTCCGCGTCCACGAGGAGTATCTTCTTGCCGCCTCCGCTCATGCCTAAGATTCTAACATTAATTGGGCGCCCCGGATAAGCGTCCCTTAGGAGCCTGTCAGACATAAGCGATTTCGTCTGCAATTGCCGCTTTCGGCCGTCTGAAGAGGATAGCTCCTGTTACGGCACGGCCATAGGCCAGGCCTGCGCCTTTGCGCCGCCTGTTTTCGCTGAATTGTGTCGCTTCGCTCCACCCGTCAACAAAATCGGCAATTTCGCCATGAAAGCCTTATGTCGAACAGGCTCCTGTAATTAGTAGAATCAAAGGCGTGGCAGGGAAGGAAGACAATAACTACTGGGAATACGCCCAGATAGGGCTGGAGCTGGCGGTCGCGGTGCTGCTGGGGTTCTGGGCCGGCTATAAACTGGACCAGAAGCTGGGCACCGCTCCCTGGCTGATGCTGGGCGGGGCGGCCTTCGGCCTGGCTTCCGGCTTCTACCTGGTGGCGAAAGAGCTGTTCCGCGGCGCCGGCCCGGACGGGAAGGGCGGCGAATGAGCCTGACGCCGGGGACCGCGGCCCTGTACGGGGCGCTGGCGGGAACGGCCGTAGGGTGGCTTTCGCGCCTTTCGCTGAAGCGCGTGCTGGACTCTTCCGCCAAGATTTTCTATTCGGTGTTCGCCGGCGGGATACTGGCGCGGCTGCTGCTGCTCTCCGCCGCGATTTGCCTTTTAAGACACGAAAGTAATATAATCATAATCCTGTTTTCAGCCGCGATGATCCTTGTTAAGATGGTTTTCGAAGCGTTTCCGTTGAAA
>DAIENX010000102.1:0-54712 GCA_027340875.1 Elusimicrobiota bacterium | reverse complement strand
CCGCTCGAACTCCGCCAGGCCCATGTCGCAGTAGAGCAGGAGCACGATGTTCTCCGCGTCCGAGGAGATCTTCTTAGTGGTCTTGCGGTCTATGGCCTCGAACACCTGAGCTACTATATCCCTGGGAACTGGCCCGGGGCCGCCGGCGTCGTAAGCCCTGGCCGCGTAGAACTCCTTGCCGGGCCCGACCTGCGTGACCTGCAGCTGGATCCTGCCGTCTATCTCTATGTCGACGGAATCGTCTTCCTTGCGGTGCTTTATCTCGTAAGGGACGGAACCGAACAGGTGCCCGGCGAACAGCCTCGCCGCGCTCTCCTCGATGCCCCTTTTGACGCTTTTCCCTTCGTCCATGTCGATGATCCCCCTGGTCCCTCCCCTTGAAGGATAGTATATATCTTTTCCGCAGGCGTGTAAGGGAGAGGCCGCGCCTGACCTCGCAAAAAACGGAACCGCCGGGTTTCCCCGGCGGTTCCTGATCATGGATCCGTGACCTGCAGCCGCTATACCATACCGTACGTGGCATCAGTGCCCGGCGGCTACAGACCCTTTTTTCCGGTATTTCTTCGCCGCGTCCTCTTTGCCGGCTTTTTCCAGCGCCTCCACCATCTGCGAATAGGCCTCGTCCCCGGGGGCCGGCTTATACTTCTCCAAGTACGCGTCGAAGGTCTTCACGGCGTCGCCGGTATCCTTCATGGCCGCCTGGCAGATGCCTATGCGCAGCTCCGCTTTGCGCAGCGATGCCTCCGTGGAACCGTCCCAGCGCGACTGGTATATATCGATGGCCAGCTTATAAAGCCCTTTTCCCTCGAGCACGGCCCCGCTGGAAAGGAGCGGGTCCTGTTCGCCGGCCCGGCCGCGCAGCTCCCTGGCGGCCTCGGTACCCGGGTATTTCTCCTGTATCTCGGCGTACATGGCCGCGGCCTTCTCCTTCTTCCCGGCCAGCTCGTAGCACTGCGCTATCCTGCCGCTCGCCTGGGCCTTTACCCAGTCGCGGTAGGTGTTCTGTATAGCCGATTCGTAAAGCTGTACGGCCTTCTCGCAATCCGCCTGCGTTTTGACGCCGCCGTAACCGGAATAGATCTGCCCCAGGTAAAGGTAGGCGTCGCCCAGCCTCTGGCTCCTGGGGTACTCATTTATGAGGAGCCTCAGGAGCGCTTCCTCCTCTTTCAAAGCCTCGGGGGCGTTGTCGCGCGCGGCTATCCAGTCGTAATTGACGGCGGCTTTCAAAAGGGAGTAATCGGCCAGCTCCGAATCCGGATATTGCTGCGCTATCTTCTTATAGAGGCCCGCGGCCTCCTCGTACCGCGCGTCCTTGAAAGCCTCCTCGGCTTTGACGAAATCATCGTCGGCCGGCTTCGTCATCCCGCGCAGCACGAAAGTGTTGGTCTTCCCTATCAGGGAATAAGAAATACCCTTGCCCCGGAGGAACAATAAAATATCGGCCACGGTCGTATTTCTTATGAAGGTGGTTACACGAATTTCCCGGGTGTCCTCCGTCACCACGAAATTCACCTTGGCCTTCGCGGAAACGATATCCAGGAAGGTGACTAACGGCGCTTCCTTCACCCGCACACCCTCCACCACCCTCTGCAGCAACGGGCTCTCGATCTCCTTGCGGGTAAGCGGCGGAAAATTCCCGAAAGGCGCCGCGATCCGCGAAACCCGGTAACTGTCCCCTGCCGCGTACCGGCGGAATTCCAGACGCTTGGTTGCCTTCAGGAGCGCCATTACATCCCCCAGCGAGCTGTCGCGCAGGAACACCGTAACATGAGAATCGGCCAGCCCGGGGGCCAGCGTGAACGATACCCCGGTCTGACTGGACACGATGGACAGGAAATCCTCGAGAGTGGCGCCTTTCACTCTTATGGAGGAAAGGCGTCTCTCGAGAAGGTCCTCCCCGCCGGGACGCGCGCCGCCGGTCAGGCGCCCGTTGGGGGTCTCGTTCTCCTGCGCGCGCGCCGCGGCGGCGAACGCGGCCGGCAGCAGGGCCGCGCCCAGCATGACGTAAAGGATCTTTGCTTTCATACAGTTATCTCCCTTGCTACGAAGCTTTCGCTGTCAGTGCCTTCCGGCCCGGAAAAGTTCACTACAGCATCCCGCACCTGGCCGTCGCGCAGCTGTCCGTGTAGGAATATACTCCCTGTTTATGTACGGCCGTCCCCGCCGGCGCGGACAGCCCGCTCCTGACCGTGGCCGGACCGTCGGAAAAATAAAGCACTTCCGCCGTATCCGCCTTGGCGAGCCCGGGCCCCTTCAGCGCTACCGCGCCGAAATAGAGGATGACGGCGCAGGCGGCCAGGCCTAAAGCCCAGGCCGGCCTGAACAAATACCCGTAGAACTCGCGCAGGTATCCTCTCCGCGGCGTTCCGGCCGGCAGGCTCCGCATAAGCCTGGCAGTGAAATCCCCGGAAACCGGCGTCAGCGGGGCCGAAGCAGCGGCCGCCCTGAGCCGTTCCAAAGACTCTATCCTGGCCCGGCAGCCGGGACATGCGCTGACGTGCGCCTCCATGGACGCGCGGAGCGGGCCATCCCCGCTGAAAATATAGTCGACAAGCTGCTCTTTGGAAAGGCAGTTCATTGCTTTTCACCTCTCTCCGGGGCCAGGACCGCTTTAAGCCTCGCCGCCAGCGCCGCCATGGCGTTATGTATGCGCGAGCGCACGGTACCCACGGGGATATCCAGCGCGTCAGCTATCTCCTGGTACGACAGCTGCTCCCAGCAGCTCAGGAAGATGACGGAACGGTGCAGCGGCGAAAGCCCGTCCACGGCGTCGCGTACGGCCCGCCCGCTCTCCATGCCCTCGAAAGCCGATTCCGCCGACGGCGCGGCGTCCGGCGGCTCGTACCCGTCTTCGTCCGCGGCCGCCGCGAACAGCCCCGCCTCGCGCCCCCGCTCGCGCAGCCGGCGGCGGCAGACATTGCGCGCCAGAGCGTATATCCACGTACTGAGCCGCGACTCGCGCCTGAAGCTCTCCAGCGACCGGTAGACCTGTATGAAGACTTCCTGCGCTATATCCTCCGACTCCCTGTCCGGGCCGAGAATGCAGGTGATGAACCGGTGCACGCGGTCCTTGTACAGCTCCACCAGGTCCGCGAAGGCCGAGACATCGCCGCCGATAAAACGCTCCGCCAGGGCGTTCTCCCGCGCGGCCAGTTCCTTCTTGTCAGGGGGTCCCATATTCTCTACGGTAAAAAAATTATATGGTTATTCGCGGCGCTCCGCAATAAACGCCCGTCAGCGCGCCACGGCCGTCCCACGCGCCTGTAAGGTCCTGTAATAAAAGAAATAGCCCGTGCCCCGATCGGTACTTTTCCTTCTTATGATGAGCTGGCGGTCCTCTATGGTCAGCGTACAGTCCTTGCCGGCCCCGGCGACCTCGGATTCCGGGTACTTCTCCAATATGGGCTTGCATACCCGGTACAGCGCGCAGACGGGGCCGTCATTGCCGCCGCAGGCCAGCCCCTTCCCGTTGTCCGGGGAAAAGGCCTTTACCGCCGCGGGAATGGAGATAGCCGCGGCCACGAACAAGACAGAAAGCCAGAACTTTCCAGACATAAACTTCCTCCGATAGCTGCAGTTCTGCCCTGTATGTGCCAAAACCCGCGAAAAAGTTCACTGCGACCCGGGGAAAAACAGAACCGCCGGCTTGCCCTGCCCTTTGGCTCCGCGCCCAAGGCAGACACAGACGGTTAGACCTGCAAACAATAGGATCTAAGACAACGGGTAGGGGTTTCCCCGGCGGCGGTCAACGAACGGCGGACTTCGCGGACTATTTCAGCCGCTTGGGCCGCAGGTAGAGGTGCATGTTGCCCGAGGGGACCTGCTCGCCGAACAGATCGGCGTCGCGGTACTCCTTGTATTCCTCCAGGCGTATCCTCTCCAGCGCGGAATTGAACTCCGCCAGCGTGTGGTAGCCGGGGCTCTTGCGCATCTCGTAATCCAGCTTGCGCTGCATCAGCGACATGAACTGATATATAGTCAGGGTATAATCCACCGCATCGCGTCCGATGCCGGTAGGCAGGTCGCCGACGGCGTCGTGGATCCTCTTCTTGCCGAGGACCATCAGCACCTGGCCCAGCGCCTGGTTCAGGATGTTCCGGGAGAAGTCGTAATCCTCGCGATCCATCCACTCGGCCATCTTGCCGTAAAGCGCGTCTATCCTGTTCATCTCCCCTATCCTGGCGTAATCAGTCCACTCCGCGACTACGCGGAACCTGGGGTCCACCTCCGCGTCCTGTGCCACGAACACGTAGGGCTTGCGGATGCCGATGTTGGAATACGTCTTGCTGCGGCCGCCGCCGGGCAGGCGGCTCAGCTCCAGCGGCACGGCGGGGCCGCCGGCCATACGGAAAGCGGCGGCCGCGACCTCGGTGCAGTAAAGGGCGGAATCGTCATCGTAGTTCATGAAATAGTCGTACGGTATATGCCCGCCCAGCATGCGGTCATGCATCAGCTCGGCGGCCTTCCGGGCGAGGGCCTCGTCCTCGTAGCGCAGCACTATCAGGCGGGCCCTGCCGGCGGTGAACTTCGCCAGCGGCTCTACGGCCGCGCCTACCCCGCTGTCGGAGGACAGGATGAACACCTGGCCGTCGGCCGGGTCGCGCCAGACCATTCCGAGGTGGCTGTATTCCCCTGGCGTGACGGACATGCGGGCCGCCACGGAGCCCATAAGGTTAAGGCCGCGGCTGAGCATCACGTCGCCGGTCCTGAGGTCGCCGGGGAAGCTGAAAGGGCCGTCGGTCTCCACGTTGATATCGCCCTTGAACGGTTCCGACGCCTTCGTTCCCCCGCCCAGCAGAGAGACGCCTATGTCGTCCTGCGCGTGCCGGGCCTGAGATACCAGCTCGCGCACGCAGGCGGACCTGCCGACGGAATGGACCAGCCGGGCGCGCAGAGCGAAGAGCGCGTCCATATCGGCCTTGGTGCCGCGCGCCGGGGCGCCGTCCAGCGCGCCAAGCATGCCGGACATCTCGGTCCGGCAGGCGTCCTGGGCCGGGACCTGCTCCGTAATTCCAGCCGCCGCGCGCGGAGCAGGGATGGCCCGCGCGTCCATGGCTTTTATCTTAGAGGCGCTTACGGCCAAGTCGGAGAATTCCGCCGACTGCGCCGTGGAAGTTATGCCCGCGATAATGATGATGAAAAGAGTTTTTCGCATTATTTTCCTCGACTATAGTATAACCGTCCGGAAGACGGCGCACATGAGCAAGTCGGGAAGACGGCGCCGGGAAAAGGGCCCAGGCGCGCGTGGGCATCCCGGCCGGGACGTACGGCCCCGGTCTAATATGAACTGGCGACTTGACCTGGCGTCCGCTGTTTTTGCAGCATAGCCCTGAGGGAACGCCCGGAAGCCGGGGGGCTTGCGGGCCGCGCGGGAACCCGCGCATCACATAGCGGAAATATCTGCGGCAACGGGCCCGCCCTGCGGGAACGGCTTTCCGTCGCACGCCGCCGCGCTATTTCCGCGCAAGGGGGGCATATGGGATATATCATAGCGGTATTGCTGGCCGCGGCGCAGCCGGCGGCTTCGGCGCCGCCGGACGTTACGGCCCTCACGCGCGCTTCCGGCGTCATGGACGAATGCGCCGGCCTGGCCGACGCCATAGCCGCTCTCAAGGCGCCGGCCGGCCTGCCGAGGGCGCAGGCCGAGGAGTACATCAACGAGCTGGCCGGCGGCGACCTGATGGAGGTCGCCCCCGCCGACGCCAAGTTCCTGGACGGCGCGCTGGAAAAGGCCGGCCGGCTGGAGGATTGCGGCAAAAGATACAGGGCGGCGCTGAAGGAGTCGGAGCCCCTGCTGCAGAAGCTCCAGGCGGGCAAGCTCAGCGAGCAGGACGCCGGGGCACTGGGCGCGGCGATGGAAAAATACGGGGCCTCCAAGGAGAAGCTGGAAGCCGCGCTCGACAGGCTCTCGCTCAACGCGGAGCTGCAGCCTTTCGTCTCCAAGGCGCTGCGCGAGTATTTCCTGGAAGAAGAGGGTGCGGCCGCCGGGACGCTGGCCGCCAGCCCGAAGCTGCGTGCGGCCGCCTCCGGTCTGGACCCGCAGCTGACGGGCCAGTTGAAGGAGTTGCTCCGCAAACAGAAGGAGCAGCTGAGGACGAAGGCCGACAGGGACAAGGCCGAGTCGGCCAAAAACCAACAGGCTTTAAGGGAGCTGGAAACCCGGAAGAAGGCGCTGGCCGCTCCGGCCACTAATGCGCAGGCCGCTCCCGCTCAGCCTTCCCCCCCGGAAAACCCGCTGGACAGGAAGGATACAAGCCAGGTGATGGAATGGCTGGCCCAGGAGGTGGCTTCCGCCCGCCAGCCCTACTGCTACCGCGACTCCTACGGCCGCGGCGTGGGCGTGCCGCTGAGCTCCTGCCCGCCGGATAAGGAAAAGGACGCCTGGCTCTGCTACCCGAAGTGCAAAAGCGGCTACGACGGCGTGGGCCCGGTCTGCTGGCGCAGCTGTCCTTCCGGCTACGTGGACACCGGCGCCTTCTGCCACATAGACAAGCCGCTGACGAAGGGCGGCAAGTGGGTCTGCTCCTGGAAGCTCTTCGGCAAATGCATGATGAAGAAGCTGGAGTGCCCCTCCGGCTACGTCAACGCGGGCCTTTTCTGCGCGCTGAAGACCCCGGCGGTGCCGCCCGGCTGGCGCGGGCTTTCCGGTCTGGACATCATAAAGGACTCGTACGGCCGCGGCGTGGGCGCGCCGATGGACTGCGCGGCCGGCCTGGAGGAGGACGCGGCGCTGTGCTACAAGCCCTGCAAAGACGGGTATCACGGCGTCGGGCCGGTCTGCTGGATGGACTGCCCTAAGAGCAAGACCGAGTGCGGCGCGGGCTGCGCCGACGGCACCGTCACCTGCATAACCAATACGGCGCAGATGGTGGTAGCCCCGGCGATGCTGGCCATGAACATAGCCAGCGCCGGCGGCACTTCGGGCATGACGAGCTATTATCCGCAGATAGTCAAAGCCTTCACGCTGGCCAAGGGCGGCGCGGCCCTCGGCATCGAGGCAAAAGAGAACGTGGACATGTGGGTGAACGACTACTCCAGGAACTTCGACAAGCTGACCACGCCGGGGATAGCCGCCAGGCTGCACGCCGCCTGCGCGGGCCACGCCGAAGCCGAGGAGTACCTCAAGAAGCAGTACGCGCTGGTCAACCTGGACATGATGCTGGAGAAGGACGTGGGCGAGACGGCCAAGAGCACGCTGGCGGTGGCGTCCGGCTTCGACCCGACGGGGGTGTCCGGCGTGGTCTCGGCCTACTGGCAGCCGGTGTGCACGCCGCCGGAGGCCTTCCCGAAGGTGACGTTCAGGAGATAGCGGCCATATTGGGGGAGCTATGCACGAAGGCATGACCAGGACCGCCTGGCGGAGGCCGGCAGCGCTGCTGGCGCTGGCGCTCGCCTGCGGCTGCAGCACCGGCACGCTGAAGAAGGACAAGGAGCTGACCGCGCTGCTGGCGGACCTGATGAAGCGCAACCAGGAGATAGAGGCGGCCAAGCTGGCCAGGCAGGCGGAGGAGTTCCGGACGCTCGACGTGAACGGCTCCGGGGCCGGCGCCGTGGTCACGCTGGACCTGGTGGACGCCCCGGCCGACACCGCGTTCCTGCGGCTGATGGGCCGGGCCGGCATGCCTTACCGCATGGGCGACGTGCGGCTGCCGGGGCGCGTTACCGTCAAGGCCGAGGGCGTGCCGCTCACCGAAGCCGCGCGCCTGCTGACGGAGCCGCTGGGCGTCTCGGCGCGGCTGCGCGGCGACACGCTGTTCCTGGAGTACGCGCCGGTAAAGCCGGCCGAGCAGCCGGCCGCGCCGGGCGGCACCGTTACCCGGAGCTTCGTGCTCAAGTACCTGACGCCCGATACCGCCTACGGCCTGCTCAACGACCTGCTGCCCCAGCCGCGCTCCGTCGGCATCAGCAGGGTGCCGGACCTGCGCAGCATCTACCTGTCCGGGCCGGAAGGGGAGGTGCAGGGGGCGCTGGACCTGCTCGCCCGCGCCGACCGCGATCCCGGCGCGGTGCAGCTGGAGGCGGTCATAGTCAGCGTCAACTCCAGCGCCTACCAGGAGTTCAACTCGCAGTTCAGCAACATCGCCAAGGGCAGGGTCTCGGGCGGCAAGATACACGTCTGGGCCCTGCAGGAGAGCTCGCTAGAGTTCACCTACAGCCAGAACCCGGCCGTGAAGAGCCCGCTGACGTTCAGCGCGCTGATGAACATGCTGTTCCAGCAGCAGCAGGCCAGGGTGATAGCCCGGCCGTTCATAACCACGATGAGCGGCCAGGAAGCCGAGATGAAGATAGGCCAGAACCGCTACGTGGTGGTGCAGCAGCCGTCGGCCGGCTCGGCCGTCTACGGCACGCAGGCCATAGAGTCCGGCGTGGGCCTGCGCATAACGCCGCTGGTGCTGGGCGAGAGCCTGGTGCGGCTGGACATAAACATGACCAACCGCCAGTTCCTGCCTTCGCAGGGCAACATAGACCAGATCATAGACAACAACAGCGCCAGGACCGTGCTGACGCTGGAGGACGGGCAGACCGCGGTCATCGGCGGGCTCAAGATGAAGAGCATCGCCACGGCCAACGCCGGCCTGCCCTGGTTGAGGCGCATACCGCTGCTGAACCTGCTGACCGCCGCCCACGAGGAGGACCAGAGCGGGCAGGAGGTCTTCTTCTACCTGACGTCGCGCATAGCCAGACCCGGCATGCAGGGTCTGGCCGTCATGCCGGAGGCCTTCGGCGCCGGCAACGCCCTCCTCACCCCGGTAGAGAAGCTGCAGCGCTGACCCCCTGGAACAAAGCCGCCGGGCTTCCCCGGCGGCCCCGCCCTTCAGCCGCCGCGCAGCCTGCGCTTGGCCTCGCTCACACCGCGGCGCATATGGGCGATCATCATGAACCTCCTTTTGGCCAGTATGCGCTTCTTCGGGTCCGCCTTGAGTTCCAGGCGGCGGGTCTCGCGGCGCAGCTTGTCGTAGCTCTTGAGCCGCTCGGGCGACAATGCTCCTTCGCTTACCGCGGCCTGCACCGCGCAGCCGGGCTCCGCGCCGTGCGAGCAGTCGGCGAAGCGGCAGCCCTCCGCCAGCGCCTCGATGTCGCTGAAGGAAGACTCCAGCCCCTCGCCCGAATACTCCACGCAGAACTCGCGCACTCCGGGCGTGTCTACGACCTGCCCGCCGCAGGGCAGGAAGTACAGGTGCCTGGCCGTGGTGGTATGCCGGCCGCGGGAGTCGCCCTCCCTCACGGCGCCCGTGACAGCGGTCTCGATACCGGCCAGCCGGTTGAGCAGCGTGCTCTTGCCCGCTCCGGAGGAGCCCAGCAGGCAGCAGCGCAGCCCGCCGGCCAGCTCCGCCTCCACCTCCGCCACGCCCTCGCCTGAGACGGAGGACACGCAGAACACCCGCACCCCGGGGGCGGCCCGCTCCACCGCCGCGAGCTTTTCCGGCAGCTCCCCGGCCGGAGCCAGGTCCCTCTTGGTGAGCACCACCACCGGCACGCCGCCGCTGTCCCAGGCGGCCACCAGCAGCCGCTCCAGGCGGGCGACGTTGTAGTTGCCGTCCAGCCCCATCACTATCAGCACCCTGTCCACGTTGGCCGCCAGCGGCTGCGCGTCGCCCTGCGCGCCCACGCCCTTGCGCAGCAGCAGGCCGCGCCGCGGGAGCACCGCGTGCACCACGGCCTTAGCGCCGCCGTCGTGCAGCGTCACGCTCACGTCGTCGCCCACCACGGGGTAGTCCAGCCTGCCCGCCGCTTCGCCCATCAGCTTCCCCGACACAGTCGCCGGCAGCTCCCTGCCGTCCAGCCGCACGGTATAGGACTGCCTCTGTTCCGCCGTAACGAGCGCGGTGAACAATGTTCTTTCGTTCATGATTTCCTTGAATGACCGATACCGAATGACGCACGCTGTGCGCGGCCGCCAGGGCAAAGCCCAGGCCGGCGTTACACTGCCCGCGTCCCCGCTACCGGTTAGAAAGGAAGGGAGGCGCGGCAGCCGAACATGGATATTATCTCCGTCATATCACGCCTCCTGTAATGTGGGATAACTGCACAGATATTATACACCACCGCCCGCAAAAAGCAAGGCCGCCGGGCTTCCCCGGCGGCTTTGCCGTCACGGAGCGGCGACCGCGCGGCTATAAAAGCCTGCCGCGCCTGAAAGGGACGAAGTCCTTGCGCAGCCCGGAAGAGGACCTCCAGATCCGGGTCGGCGCCGGCATGCCGGAGGGCTTGGCCTGCGGCTGGGATGCGGCTTCATGACGGGCCCTGGCCATCCCCCCAGTGATCTCCGCCTGACCGGCCAGCCAGGCGGCTTTTTCGGCGAGTTCCAGGCAGCGTGCCCGTTCTTTTTCCACCTCGGCCTTCAGCTTGGCTATCTCCGCCGCCTGGGATTCGAGCTGCAGTTCCTTATAGTGCATCTCCGCGCCCAGGCGGTCATAGTCCTGCCGGAGGTCCCTCAGGGCCGAGATAGTGGACGTGGTCTTTACGTTCTGCTCCATGATCTCCAGGTGCAGCGAATCGTTCTCGTCGCGCAGCGCCGCGAGCTCCCTTTTCACGGCAAGTATCTCGCGGCTCATCCGCCAGGAGCCGCCATGAAGCTCCGGGGCCGCCATCCGCCGCTCGTACGGCTCGGCCTTGGGGACCGCAGGACCGGCCTGCGCGGCCGGAGCGCGCCTGCCGCCGAACAGCTCTTCCTCTATGCGCCTGAGCGTATTGAAACCGGAGGGGCTGGCATCATTGGCATCCATATAGTTCTCCTCATCGTTAAATGAGTATATAGGCCTTCGCTCACGCAATGCTCCGGAAAAGCTCAGATTTTCCTCAAGTCGCCTCTTCAGCCGCAGATCGCCCCGTTAAAAAACAAAACCGCCGGGTTTCCCCGGCGGCTTAAAAAGGCCGCTGCCGTCATTTCCCGCGCTCAGCGCCGGCCCTCCGCGCCCTGCCCGCCGGACATGCCGTCCAGCTTCCCGATGAACTCCCTCACCCGTCTTTCATCCTCCCCCGGCGGCGGAGTTGACGGCGTCAGCCGTTCCGGGACGCCTATCTCGATGCGCTCCAGCCGGCCGGAGAAAAGCCCGACCTTGTAGCGCAGCGTGACCGTAACGCGGTACTTCTCGTAGCCCAGGCTCAGGGTGGCTGACATGCGGTCGCCGGCCAGGTTGAAGCTCTTCGGAGTATCGCAGGACCGGAGAGGGCCTATATCCTTCGGCAGGCCGGTGAAGAGCGGCGAGGCCGGTATAGGTACGTAAGGAGAATCCCCCTTTCCGCCCAGCCAGGTCACCGTCTCGGCGAAGCGCAGCTCGCGCGACGCCGCCTTGAAGCGTATGGGCCCGGAGGCCGCCTCGAGGTCCCCTTTCAGCAGGTTCGAGCAGATAGCGGCCGCGCCGAAATCGTTGCCTTTGTAGATGCGGGACGCCACCCTGCTCGGCAGCATGGAGTCGGCGATGGTGGACACCAATATCAGCGCGGTCAGGCCGACCGCGACATAGAACAGCTTCAGCAATATGGATAGTAACTTTTTCATTTCCTTCGGTCGGCTCCCCGCCGCATTCCTTGCCGGCGGCACTTGTCCCGGCCGGTCACTTACCGGCGGGCGCGGCCAAGGCGGCCAGCGCGCCGGCCGCGGCCTTGAGCATCGGCTCCGGGGATATTTCCGCGCCGACCGCGCGGCTCATCCATTCGCGCGGGGTTATGGAGCCCAGCACGCACATGCGCTCCATCTCGTCGGCCAGCCTATGCCCCTTGAAATACTCCTCCACCTGGAAGGCGATGATATGCCCCAGCGGGTAGTCCGGCAGGTAGAGACCGTTGCTTATCATGTGCGAATAGACGCCGAGCAGCGTGCAGCCCCGGCCGCCCAGCAGCGGCGCGTAGTACTTGTCCCATACCTCGCCCGCTATGCGCGTCACGGCCTCGCGCAGGTCCGCCGGTTCCGCTTCCCTGTTGGCGTAAAGCCAGCGCCAGACGTACATGTCCGTCAGCGCCACGCCCGCTATCTCGCGCGTGGCCCAGAAGGTGTCCAGCGTCTTCATCAGCGCGGCTTTCCCGCCGGAGGACGGCAGTCCCAGCACCTCCAGGTCGCGGTCCTGGAAGACGAAAGCGAAGCCCTCGGTGAAAGCGGTGTTCGGCACCCCGGACAGCAGCGTATGGTCCACCCGGCAGAGCGAGAAGACCTGCTCCACGTTGTGGCCCAGCTCGTGCATGGCTATATTGAAGCCGAGATAGTTCATGCCGCCGGCGGGGACCCTGGTGCGCAGGCGCGCCTTCTCGGTGCGCATGGAGGCGCCCCAGGCGTGGCCCGAGCCGCGGGCCGCGTCCACCTGTATCCGGTCGCCCACGAAGCGCGCCGTCTCTCCGGAAAAGCCCAGCTTGCGCATTATGTCGGGGATCGCCGCCTGGAAAGCGGCCGCGTCCGGGAACGAAGAAGCCGTCAGCTTGTCCAGCTCGGCCGGGGAAACCGATGACCGCGCCTTGAAACCGTCGTACCAGATGTCGAACGGCTCCAGCGGCCGGCCGAGGCGTGCCGCAATAAGCTTAGCCGCCGCGGCCCCCTCCGGCGCCTCCAGCAGGGCAGTGAACATCGCCTCCACCTCGGCCTCGGGTATCTCGCGGCCCAGGTTGAACTTCCGGTCCATATGGGTGGGCTCCTGCGGGAAGTACGGGTCCTCCTTCAGGTGCGCCCGGAAGACGTCGAGGAACCGGGCGTAACGCGTATCCGGCTCGCGGCGGGCCGCCGCGCCGTTGAGCGTGTTGGCCTCCGGGTCCCACGCGTATTTGCCGGAATCCACGGCCTTCTCCGGTATCTCCTGCGCCACTATGCGCTCCATCACGCGGCGTATGACGCGCTGCTTCTCAACCGCGCCCTCGCCCTCCGCGTAAAGGCTCTTGAGGTGGTCGCGCAGACCCCAGTGCGAGATAAGCTTGGGGCCGTCTGGAAAGATCTTTTTTCCGTCCGCGCCCGTCAGACAGCCCAGGTGGACGTTGTACGAGCCTATATAGGCCTCGGCGGCGGCATAGGCCGCGTAGACCGCCCGGTTCACTTCCGGCGGCACGCGCCTCTTGAAGCGCTGCGCCAGCCGCGCCCGCGCCCACTCGGAGCGGCTCCAGTCCGGGCCGAGCTTAAGGCAGTCGTCCAGGGTACGCACCGGGAAATTGAGCAGCACCACGAAAGCCAGCTTGGAGAGGAACATGTCCTCGGTGAAATGCTCCCCGGGAGAGTAGGCGGCGAACATCGCGTCCACTGGGTTGAGCGGGCCGGTGTCCTCGTCCATCTCGCGGCGCAGCTTCAGCGTCAGCGCGTTGAAGTGGCCGTCCGCGCTCTCGAGCTTGGACTCGAAAGCGGCCAGCACCACGTCCAGCCTGGAGGCGGGAACGAAGCTCTCCCGGCAGAAACGCTTGAACGCGGCGGCCGTGCCGTCCTTGCGGGTATCCCAGAGGGCGGCCGCCTGGCGCACGCCGGTCTCCGCGCGCTCCGCCTCGGCGGGATACTTCTTCTTGAGCTTGTCTATGACGGCTGTGATCGCGGCTTCCTTCAGCATATGCCCCTCCGGGAAATGTCTTTCAACCGATATCCTATCAAATTCAAAAAAAGAACCGCCGGGGAAGCCCGGCGGTTTCGGAAAGGCCGCGGTCCGCCTTTGCTACAGATGCACCGCCTTCATGGACTGCTCCGGATAGCGCAGGCCGGCGGCGGCGCCGCGCGGGGCGGCCTCGTCCAGCTCGCGCAGCTCTTCCGGCGTCAGCGCCATTTTAATCGCGGCGGCGTTCTCCTCCAGGTATTTGACGTGCTTGGTGCCGGGAATGGGCGCTATGTCCCTGCCCTGCGCGAGCACCCAGGCCAGCGCCAGCTGCCCCGCGGTGCAGCCCTTTCGCGCCGCTATCTTCTCTATACCAGCCACGATACGCAGGTTCTGCTCTATGTTGCCCTCCTGGAAGCGCGGGCTCATGCGCCTGAAATCGCCCTGCTCCAGCGAGTCGGCCTTCTTTATCTTCCCGGTCAGGAAGCCGCGCCCCAGCGGACTGTAAGGCACCAGGCCTATGCCCAGCTCGCGAATGACCGGCAGAATATCCTCTTCCAGGTCGCGCGTCCATAGCGAATATTCCGTCTGCAGCGCCGTTATCCTGTGCACCTTGTGCGCCCTGCGGATGGTATTTGGAGCGGCCTCCGACATGCCCAGGTGCCGAACCTTGCCTTCCTCCACCAGGCGCGCCATGGCGCCTATCGTGTCCTCTATCGGCGTGGCAGGGTCCACCCGGTGCTGGTAATACAGGTCTATTGTTTCCACGCCCAGGCGCTTCAGGCTGGCCTCGCAGGCGCTGCGCACGTACTCCGGCCTGCCGTTGATGCCCAGGAACTCGCCCTTGGGCCCGCGCATGTTGGCGAACTTGGTGGCGATCACCACCTTATCGCGGAAAGGCTTGAGCGCCCTGCCCACCAGCTCCTCGTTGACGAAAGGCCCGTACATGTCGGCCGTGTCGAAGAAAGTGATGCCGAGTTCCACCGCCCTGCGGATGGTCTTCACGGACTCCGCGTCGTCGTGGCTGCCGTAGAACTCCGACATCCCCATGCAGCCAAGACCGATGGCGGAAACCTTCAGACCGGACCTGCCAAGCTCTCTTTGTTCCATAGCGTACCCCCTCACCGGATCATAAACATTTCCCGGACCGCGCCGCCACCCGCTCCAAACACGACCGCCGGAACTTTCCGGCGGCTTCGTTATACGCGCTCCCAGCACCCGGCTACACTGCCCGCTTGAGAAGCGTATAGCCGCGCAGCCGGCCGGCCTCATCTATCCTGACGTCGTAGGTACGGCTGGCGGCGTCCCCCGGCTTGGCCGCCGCGTCGTACATGTCCAGAATGACGTGGTACTGGCCTTTCTTAAGGCTGATATCCACCAGCCGCGGGAACTTCAGTCCCGTGTTCTCCACCAGCACGTCCTTGGCGGTGCTCAATATCCTGGTCATACGCCCCCCTAACCCAACCCCAAGGAAATTATAACCGCTGAGGATAAAAAGGGGAATCGCCCGGAAAGGCTATCTCCATACGGCGGGACAGCCCCGCCCCAAAACAAAACCGCCGGGCTTCCCCGGCGGTCCTGTAGGCGGCGGTATCAGCCCTTGATGGGGACCATGTCCCCGGAATAAACGGTGGGATCCGTTTCCGTGGGCACTATGCGGAACTTGTACACCGGTTTGCCGGTATTGTTGGTGACGGTGATCTCCGCAGCGCGGCCCTTCATGGCGAGTATCTTAGGATGCGATATCAGCTTCCGCGTGCTGCCGTCCGGCTGAAGCCCCTCGTAGAACACCGACAACTCCACCATGGCCGTTTTCTCGTCCCAGGAGGAAACCTTCACCTTCAGCAGCATGTCGCCGCTCTTTATCTCCTTCTCCTCGCCGTCCATGGAGATCAGCGTGCCGGAGGCCTGCTGGCCGCCTATAGAGACGGAGTAGGCGCTCGAGAACAGACGCTTCAACCCGTTCTTTATGCTCTGAGTGGCGCCCGGCATGGAGAGCACCACTATGACGGCCGCCGCGGCGAAGCCGGCCGCCCAGGCCGACCTGCGGCCGAAGGCGGAGACACGTCGGCCGGTTATGCCGGCGCGCACCCCGGGCCAGAGATCGCGCGGCTCGCGCAGCGGCACGCCGGCGCACGCTTCCCCGAATTTCTTCTCAAGGTCCTTCTCGTTCATATGCCCTCCACGCGGTATTCAGGATAGGCGGGCGAAAGCGCCTTCGCCAGGCGCCCGCGCGCCTTATACAGGCGCAGGCTTACGGCGTTGGGCGTTACGCCCAGCGTTTCGGCTATGTCCTTCGCCGGGAGGCGGTGCAGGTGGAACAGCACGAACGCGGTCTTCAGCTCCTCGGGCAGGGCCGCTATGGCGCCCTCGAGCGCGCGGCGCAGGCCGCCGCCCTCGAGCTGCTCTTCCGGGGACCCGCCGGCCTCGGCCGGCTCCGGGACGCCTTCATCATCTCCGGGGCCCATGAACGGCAGGAAACTCAGCAGGCGGCCGCGCTTCAGCCGGTTGCGGGCCACGTTCAGCGTGACAGTGTAGACCCAGTTGCGGAACGGCATCTCCCGCTTATAAGAGCCCAGCGCGGAATACATCCTTATGAACGCGGCCTGCGCCGCGTCCTCCGCCTCCGAAGCGTCCCCCAGCAGCCGCCAGGACAGGTCGTACACCAGGCCCTGGTAGCGCCTCACTATCAGTTCGAAGGCGTCGGCGTCCCCCGAGGCTACGCGGTCGAGTATCTGCAGGTCGGTCTGTTCCATCTTTCCTCCTGCATTATATACAATCGGCCGCGCCTAATCTTTCCGCCCAAAACAAAACCGCCGGGGAGACCCGGCGGCAGCAAGGCTGATGGAGCCGCTTAAATGTAGAACAGCACCGCGAAGTAATGGCACAGACTGCCGGCCAGCACGAAGAGGTGCCACACGGCGTGGAAGTAATGGAAGCGCCTGTCCAGCACGTAGAAAACCACGCCCGAAGTGTAGAACAGCCCGCCCAGCACCAGCAACGCCATGCCGCGCGCCGGCAGCGCCCGCACCAGCGGTCCCAGCGCCACGGTTATAAGCCAGCCCATAGCGAGATAGATAACGAGCTGAAGAATGCGCCGGCCCCGGCCGTAGAAAGTATCCAGCACTATGCCGAAGGCGGCCAGACCCCAGATGATACCGAACAGCCACCAGCCCACGGTGCCGCGCAGGGTCACCAGCACGAAAGGCGTATAGGTGCCGGCTATGAGCAGGTAGATGGCCTGGTAATCCACGAGGCGCAGGAATTTTTTCACCCTGCCGTAAGTGACGTGGTAGAGGGCCGAAGAGGAATAGAGGTAGAGCAGGGTAAACCCGTATACCGAAAAGCTCACTATGCGCCACGGATCGCCGCGCAGCGAAGCCGACACCACCAGCACCGCCAGCCCCGCCATAGCCAGCGCCACGCCCACCATATGGGTTATGCTGTTGGCCAGCTCTTCCTTATGTTTGCTCTCCATAGTTCAGCGGAACCGCTGCCCGCAATGATTTTCCATTATGCGATAATACTAAATCGCCCCCCCGCCCCAAAACAAAACCGCCGGGCTTTTCCCCGGCGGCGCTAATTAAATATTGTGGCTCCTGAACTCCCCCCGGAACTCCCTCCGGTTAATGTATAGGGCGTAGCGAGATGCGCAGGTCGCTGTTGAGCGCCCTGGCTATCCTGTCCAGCGTCAGGATGGTGATATTGGGATGCCGCAGCGTTTCGATGTCGGAAATGACCTGCTGCTTGGTATGCACCCGGCGCGCCAGCTCCGCCTGGCTGACGTGAAGGTTCTGGCGCCTCTCGGCTATCATGAGCGCCATCCGCGCGCGGATATCCTCAGCATCAAAGGCTTTCCTGAACTCTTTATTCTTCAGTTCGCCCTTAAGCCAGCCGTTCAGCGTCTGTTTCTTTTTTTTCATAACCTCACCTCGCCGCCAGCCAGACGGCCCTGCTCCTTCTCGCCCGCTCTATCTCGCCTGTCGGCGTATGGCGCGTCTTCTTGAGGAACCCGTTGGTCAGCACTATCTCTCTGCCTTCTATGAAGTAGAGCAGCCTGACCTCCAGACGCCCGAACGACAGCCTCAGCTCCCGTATGCCGTCCGCAAGCATGTCCGCGTACGGCCTCTTCAGGTCCGGTCCCCCCTCCTGCAAGAGCTGCAGCCACTTGGCCGTCTTCGCCCTGACCTTCACCGGCAGGCCGTCCAGGAAGTCCCTGGCGGGACAGCCCCCTCCCGCGTCCCGCCAAAACTCCACGCAGTACATCCCGCCCCCTTCCCTGAAAATAGTCTACATGATATATACTGTATGCGCAAGACCTATTTTCAAGACCCGATATGCACCTTCCCCTCATCGATAGCATAGCAGGCTAACCCGACAACCGACTGTCGGGACAAAACAAAGCCGCCGGGTTTTTATTACGGCTTGAAGCCGGTTATCTTCTTGGGCTCCGGGCCATCCGGCGGCTCCATCAGCGCCTTGATGGCGTCGAACACGCTCTTGAACTGGGCGTCATATTTCTTTTCCAATTCTTCCAGCTTTCGGGACAGTTCCTTGTGAGTATTAAGAAGCCGGCGAAGCTTAACGAAAGCCCGCATGATATGGATATTCACCTGCCGGGCACGTTTGCTCTTGAGCACACTGGACAGCATGCCGACTCCCTGCTCCATGAAAACACGCGGCAGATACTTGGAATGAGTCCCGCGCTTTAAGATGCCAGATCGGCATCTTAAAGACCGGTATTCCCGCTCCGAAAGCTGGAACATAAAATCAGACGGGAAACTTTCGATATTTCGGATAACCGCCCTATTAAGATGCCCTGTCGGCACCTCGTACATTTCCGCCAGATCACTATCCAGCATGACCCTGTGTCCCCGAATAAAGTATATCTTTTGCTCGATCATCTCCAGGGATATAACCTCTTTCATATCGCCCCCCTTTCCCGCTTATATCCTGGCAGACCAACCCGCCAAGGGGATGTCGAGTTTCTAAAGTTCCAATTTGGAACCTTAAAGATTCGGTTTGAGGTCACAGTTTGTGACCGCCAAATCAGGTATCGCATTTTGCGATACCCAGTTATCCACCCAGTTTGAGGTGCCAAATTGGCACTTCAAGTTTCAAGGCCGCAAATTGCGACCTTGAACATATCACAAAATGTGATATGTTCCCCAAAAACAAAACCGCCGGGGTTTTATTATGGTTTGAAGCCGGTTATCTTCTTGGGCTCCGGGCCGTCAGGCGGCTCCATCAGCGCCCTTATCGCGTCGAAGACGCTCTTGAACTGCGCGTCGTATTTCTTCTCGAGCTCGGCCACCTTGCGGGCAAGATCCCTACTTGAGGCCAGCAGCCCGCGCAACCGCGTGAAAGTACGCATTATCTGGATGTTCACCGCTATGGCGCGCCGGCTTTTAAGCACCGAGGACAGCATCAATATCCCATGTTCGGTAAACACCCTCGGGGGCTTTCTGGTCCCGCCCCAACTTGATGTTCCAAATTGGAACATCAAGTTTTCCAGCTCTGACCCGTCCAGGCGGAACATGAAGTCCTCCGGGAACCGCTCCATATTACGTGAAACCGCTTTATTCAGATCACGGGTTCCGACCCCGTACAGCGCGCCCAGGTCACGGTCGAGCATCACCCTGTGGCCGCGAACAAGCAGTATCTTCGACTCCAGCACTTCCTGCGGGATAACGTCTTTGGACATAAGCCCCCCTTCCCACAGATAGCATAGCAGGAGACCCCGACAACCGCCTGTCGGGACAAAACAAAACCGCCGGGTTTTTATTACGGCTTGAAGCCGGTTATCCTCTTAGGCTCCGGGCCATCCGGCGGCTCCATCAGCGCCCTTATCGCGTCGAAGACGCTCTTGAACTGCGCGTCGTATTTCTTCTCCAGCTCATCCATCCTGCGCGCCAGATCGCGGTGAGAGGCCAGCAGCCCCCGCAGCCGCGTGAACATGCGCATTATCTGGATGTTCACCGCTATGGCACGGGGGCTGTTAAGAACGCTCGAGAGCATGGCTACGCCGTTCTCGGTAAAGGCAAGCGGACTTATTCTTAAGCCTTTTTTGATCTTTGAATTGGGTATCACAAATTGTGATACCCAAACCGAAGTCTCCGCTGCAGTCAATCTGAACACAAAATCTTCCGGAAACCGCTTACTGTTCCGCTTCACCGCCTGATTCAACATGCGGGTCTCAACCCCGTACAGCGCGGCCAGGTCTCGGTCCAGCATTACCCTGTGGCCGCGAATAAGCAGTATCTTCGACTCCAGCGCTTCCTGCGGGATAACGTCTTTGGACATAAGCCCCCCTTCCTACTGATAGCATATCAGAGCACCCCGACAACCGCCTGTCGTGGTCAAAAAAGGCTCCTGCTGCCTTTTAAGGGTTGAAAAAGGTAGCAGCTACCTTTTTGGTGGATTATGTTAATTTAAAAACAAAACCGCCGGAACCTTCCGGCGGCTTCGATGTCAAGAATCAAGACCTGACCCCAATTCCCCCGGAAGAAATTGCGCCAGTAATGGGAGAATTCAACTGCGGGAAAACGAGGGCCCAGAACCCAATAGGTCCAAAGACACTTCCACACGTAACCACTATCAGCTAAACTTTAATTGTAGTCTCCTTGTAATTCGGGGAATTGGCCCCGAAGTATCCACGACCGGACCTTAATCCGGTGTATCCAGGGAAAGCGAATTAACCCGCTTTCCCGTTTTTTTATGGGGGGAAGAACTAAATGAAAATCATTGCGCTCTGCCTTACGATATTCGCTACTTCTGTTGGCAGCACTTTTGCCGGCAACAACAAGACAAGTTTTGAAGTAGAGTTAGCACAAGCGGAACGCTTGCTGCTGGAAACACCACAGACTTTCCCTAATGCATGCCCGGCGGTGCCGGTGTCAACTGGGTCGGAAACATCTCTTCGCCACTCAGCCGAAGTGGTAGTATCAATAAAAAAAGGCACGGCGACAATCACGGATTCTTTCAATTGTTTTACTACGCCGAACTTATACTGTTATCACGGTTCTCCCGCCAATCAGATTTCCGCACAGGAGTTGCGCGGGATGGTCATCCCGCCCAGGATGTTCCTGACGGATGCGGCGAATCGACATTCTTATGAAAACTGGAGCGGTCCACAGTTATTCCATTGCGATGATGATGAACAATGGGTAGAAGACTGTAAGTGGGATTGGGTTTGTGATCCTACCGGGCTTGTTCCGGACAGCTGCAGGTATATCTATACCTGTTGGAACCATATTGTCTACACACACAAATGCGAGTGTATCCAGCATTGTTATGATTAAATCCTCTGTTTTTCTGCCCATCGCGCTGCTCAGCTTAAACATCCTCTCTGCCGGCGAACAGCGTCATTCGGCGGCAGAAGATGTTGTTGACAAACTCATCGATAAGCATAAAAATGCTGTCCCGGTCTGGCCGGGTTATTCACCTCTTGAAAGGCCCATCTTACTGGCTGATGAAACCGGTGCCGGATACCTCATAAATTACCCGAAACCCACGAAAGGATTTACACGCATAGACAAGGGTAACGCTCTCCCCGTTTACAAGAACCCCCGATTCCAACGGCCGGCTGAATCCGTTTTTTTGTCGGAATATGTGTATGATGGTGTTCCAGTGTTTTATGTCAGGCGTCTGTTGGGCGCCACGCCGGAGAGCACATTGAATCTTGTTTCCCATGAGACATTCCATTCTTTCCAGCACAACAGGTTTGCGGCCGTGCCGGCAGCAAAACCCGCAACGTCAAGCGCGGCGCAACACGCGGCTTTCTACATTGAGGAGTTGTTGCTTGCAAAAGCATTAATTTCTCCCGATAGCTGGCAGGACGACTTCAGGCTCTTTCTGGCGGCAAGACGAGATCGTCTTAAACGTCAAGATACCGGGGCAACGGCCTGGGAAGATCAAAGCGAGAGACTGGAAGGGTCCGCCCAATATGTAGAGCTGAAATACTCGGAACCAGCCGGAAAAGCCGGCAGTATCACCACATCGCCGGATACGTTTCTGGCAAATATGCTGTTAATGCCGGTGGAGAAACAGAACGATAAAGTTAAATACTACTTAACCGGCGCGGCTCAAATGCGCCTGTTAGACAGATTGCGCGCTCCCTGGAAGTCGAGACTAGAAGCAGGCACACCAATCTATCAGTTAGCGCTGGAACAATACAGGACCGGCCTGCCAGACAGCGCCCAGATCGATAAGACTTATAAAAAGTACAACTATCAGGCACTTGTTGCCTCCTTTGAAAACGTTAATGCCGCCATGAGCAGAACTGCGGCAGCCGACGCAAAAAGTTTTTCGGCTGGACGTGGAAAGCTGTCCTTGATAAGCTGGGATGCCAGGACTTTTACGGATGAAGGTTTTTCAGGCGACAAACAACCGGTAAAAACAAACGACGGGGTATTTTACCCTTCGGTCTCCACAATGGAGTTTCTCCGGGACACAACGCTGCGCCTGATTTTCAGGAACACGTCTGTTATGAAAAAGAATCTAAAGATAAAACCCATCCGCGATTTGCGCGGAGCGGTTATATATCCGACTCTGATCGAAGGCAACATCGGGGAAGGACAAGTGAAGATTCTGGTTGACGGAAAAGAGACATCCCCATCCCCGCAAGGGGTATCTTTCCGGGAATTGCAGATCAATGGAGAAAAAGTATCTTTCAAAGCGGCAAGACCCGGACGTATTTACAGCGAAGCCGACTCCATTACAGTTGAACTGACACCTAACAAGCGGCCATAGGGCCACAAATTAAAGCAAAGTTCTCCAGTCTGCAGACTGCTGCTGTCTTTTTAAAACAAAACCGCCGGGCTTCCCCGGCGGCTTCGATGTCAGGTTTCAAGACCTGACCCCAATTCCATTCTACAAAAACCAAAACCGCCGGGCTTTTCCCCCGGCGGCTTCGATGTCAAGATTCAAGACCTGACCCCAAGTCCCCGATGTCAAGAATCAAGACCTGACCCCAATTCCTCGGTCCAGCATCACCCTGTGGCCGCGTATAAGCAGTATCTTGGATTCCAATACTTCCTGCGGGATAATATCCTTCGACATACCCTCCCTTCCCATAAATAACATAGCATGCGACGCCGACAAGGGCCTGTCGGGACAAAACAAAACCGCCGGGGTTTTCCCCCGGCGGCTTCGGATACAGCTACGGCTTGAAGCCAGTGATCCTCTTCGGTTCAGGGCCGTCAGGCGGCTCCATCAGCGCCTTGATGGCGTCGAACACGCTCTTGAACTGTGAGTCGTATTTCCGCTCCAGCTCGTCCAACCTGCGGGCAAGGTCCCGATGCGAGGCCAGAAGACCGCGCAGCCTCACGAAAGCACGCACTATATGGATATTAACCTGAACGGCCCGTTCGCTCTTCAATATGCTGGAAAGCATCGCTATGCCATGTTCCGTGAATGCGAACACATTAGGGGCGTGCTTTATCCGGGAACTTGTCACAAATTGTGATAAGTTCCCGATCTCTTCCCGGGTCAACGAGAACATAAAGTCTTTCGGGAATCGCCTGATATTGCGGCGAACAGCCTGATTCAGAACCCGCGTTTCCACCCCGTACAGCGCGGCCAGGTCGCGGTCCAGCATCACCTTATGGCCGCGAACAAGCAGTATCTTCAACTCCAGCGCTTCCTGCGGGATAACGTCCTTGGACATAAGCCCCCCTTCCCACAGATAGCATAGCAGCCCACCCCGTCAACGGCCTGTCGGGACAAAACAAAACCGCCGGGCATTTTCCCCGGCGGCTTCGATGTCAAGAATCAAGACCTGACCCCAATTCTCCCGCAGGCGGCTTCGATGTCAAGATTCAAGACCTGACCACGATTCCGCGGCCAATCGGCTGATGGTAGGCCACCTGGAGGAGGCGGAAGTGGATAAATCTTTTCAGAACTTTACGGAAACGGCCATACGGTGAGCGGCCCCAAGATCCCCCAACGGGGAAAAAGCATAATCAAAAACGTACTTATCGTAACCCACCCCGAAGCCGAAAGAAGCGCCGGTAAATCCTTTGATATCACCTACAGTCTGAGAGTTGAATCCACACCTGACCAGCAGTCTCCAAGGATCACTCATTCGTAGGGGATATTCATATCCCATCGCTAAATACGGGGAGTCATCTTGCGGAAATCCGACATCCAGACTATATAATCCGAAGCCATTGCTTGTATACACTCCGCCAAGCTTCACTATCCCTGGCAGCGCTTCCGTCTTCTCTTCATATTTCAGCCCTCCCCCGATATTCGAACCCACTACCGCAAATCTCACTTTCCCATCGTAAACAGGCGGGAACATTACACCTATATCCGAGGCAACCGTCTTAGCGGTAGAAAGTATCGTGGAATGCACATACTTGAGAACGAACCCAAGTTTAATATCGCGCACCAGCATAGCGTAGCCGAACGACAAAGAGTAATCATCAGGGGAAAACTTCCCCAGATCGACGCCGTTCACATCGGTTTCCATCATGTCGCCTGAAGAAAAATATTGCAACCCGACACCGAAAGCATCTTCATCGCCCAAATTCTGTACATACGCCCCGTAGTCATAATAGGTCGAAGCTATATATGCCGCATGCATGAAGGTGACGGACCTGTTCTTCACGCGCAGCAACGCCGCTGGATTCCAGAACATGGCTTCGGCGTTATCGACAACGGCAGAATAGGCCCCGCCCATCGCCACCCCCCTCGCCCCGGAGCCAAGGGTGAGGAAACCGGCGGAAGAGGTGCCTTTCGCCGCAGCGTTAAAAGACGCGCTCGCCGGCGGCGCCGTCAGGAAGATAAGCAATATCAGGAATAAGGCCATATTATCTCTGTACCGCCACCTTAAAGGTCCTTTTATCGCCGCCCTTCTCCGCGAAGACAAAGTATACACCGCTTGCCACGTATACCCCTGACTTGTTCCTGCCGTCCCAGCTGGCTATCCCCCCCGCGCCCGCATGTATTTCCCGGATAAGCGACCCCGACAAAGAATAGATCCGCAACACCGCGAAACCCGGCAGGTTGGAGAACACCATGGCCGTATGGCCTAGGGCGGGCCGCAACGGGTTGGGCGACACCTTAACCTCTTTAACAGACGCGGATGGGATGGCCTGCATTATCTGGAACGTGGAAAAATGGTCGACCAATGCCATTACCCTGTTGTTATCCGGATCAGGATAGGAAACCAGCGGAACCCATACTCCGCCGGCCGTATCATAGCGGGCCAAGAGCAGTTTGTTCTCGTCCATACCAGACACATCCGCATCACGATAGGATACGGTCAGCCGAACCTTATTTGAGGGCTGCAATGGCTTATCCAGAGCTATCTCCACCCCCGCGCCTGAACCGCGCAGCTCTCCCATCAGTGACGTATCAGGAGGGTATGCGCCCGGTGCCGAAGCCGCAAGCTGTACCGTTTCGCCGAACGCCCCGGGGGATATCCCTATCGAGACTTCGCCGTGCGAAGAGTGGTACGATACAGTTGCCGGCGCCCCCGGAAAAACAATCCCCAGATAAGGGACCTGGCGGGTCACGGTAGATATCCCCGCCGTCCCTTGCCCCCCCACCCCGTTTCCGTTAACTTCCGTAACAGAGAAGAAATAGGTGGTTCCCGAATAAAGCCCGGTGATATTGGTGCAGCACGTGGACACCCGCATGGTGACCGTGGAAGAATCCGCCTCCCAAACGCCAATGTCATAAGTCGTATAAGCGGGGTTTGAATTACTCCCCCAGCAAATGGAAGCCGAGGTAATGGCAACCTCTGTGACCTCAGGGCTTACCGGGGAATTGGCCAAAGCATAGCGAATTACTGGTGCGGAGGTGGAAACCCCTGTAATATTGAAAACCTCGATCATAACCTGTGAACTGGCGTTAGCGGAAAGGCCGGCTTGGACGTAATAAGTAGCAGACCCAGGGAGATCCCCCGACAACGCCCCCCCGGTAGAAGAAACCACTCGCACTCCGGTTATCGAGGGAGGGGTCTGGATGCTCCAATTCCAATTGATGGCGGTGGATGAAATACCAATGCTGCCAGGCGAAATAACCGCGACATTCGGCAATGCCGGCCGCGTAATGGTTGAAACTACTGAGTCAAAATCCGTAGGGACCGCATCGCCGTTATAAGCCCTGATCCGGTAAAAATATGTCGTTTCCGGCAACAGACCCGAGTCCGAATAGTCCGTGCCAGTAAAGGAGCTCCCGTAAGGGACAGGCGTGGAGAACGAGGTCGAGAAGCCGTCGGTTGACCGCGATATCTCATAGACCGTATATCCCGGGTTGGAGTTGGCCGACCAGGCCAAAGATACCGAGGAAGAACTCGCCTGCGACACGTAGCTCCCCTCCGGCGGCACGGCCAAAGTGTAGACGGAAACCGGAGCGGAAGTTGCGGCAAGGACCGGCGCGAACGCTAGAACCCTGCGGCTATAGACTGTGTTGGTCGAAAGACCGCCCTCAAGCCATGAAGTCGCTCCCGGTGACAGATCACCGGACAGAATTTCATCGCTTGAGTTGATGACCCGATAGCCGCTTTCATAGGCCCCATCAGTCCAACTCCAGGCAATGGAGGAGACCCCCAGTGCAGTGCCGAAGGGATCCGGCGTGGTTAAAGCCAGGGTCCTAGTGGAACCGATGTTTGTATACGGTGTCGAATATCCATTATGCCCGACGGCTTTAACCGCAAAAAAATAGGTTGTGCCATCTTTTAAAGACCCGATGTCGGCTTGAGAATTAGAAACGATAGAGATCAAATTTCCGGAAAAACCATTTACTCCCGGATCAGCTCCGGTGGAGGTCAGCAGAGCGTATTTAGTTCCGAGCGGATTGCCGTTCGGTCCCCATTGAACTGCGATAGTTGTAAAATCAACTGATATAAAAGTTGGATCGCTCTGAGCAGGCTGGGAAGCCGGAGTAACTGTGCTGATAAGATTGGAAAAAACGTGGCCGCCGGCATTTACCGCCGCAAGATAACGATAATAAGTGGTATTAGGCGCCAAACCGCTTTCCGTGAAGTTGTTTTGGTCCGGGCCGATGCTTGTCGTATCCGCGACAAGACTATATGGCCCTGAACTGATCTGAGAGCCGTATAGCCTGAATCCCAACTCATTGACGGCATTATCAACCCACCCCCACACAATAGTCCCGGTCGAGACAAAGGTTGCCCCTAACGAACTGGCGGCCTGTGGACGACTTCTTCCATTCCCTCCCCCCATAGCCGGAGCAAAGCCCGTAGCGGCGGTCGCATATTTAACCCCTAACGCCCCAACCTCGTAACTTACATGTGGGTTCCCTTGGCCATCCAAAGCTAGAGACGTGTGCCCGCCAGTAACAGCATCAACTGTTTGTAAATTCCAGGAAGAACCGTCCCAGTAAATATACTTTACCGCTAGCCCTAAACCATCTCCGTAGGTAATATGCGGTTTCCCTGAACCATCCAAGGCGATAGAAGAATACCACCCCTGTTCTCCTGAACTTACTACGGTCTGCGTACTCCAGAAACTTCCGGTCCAATAAGCATATTTAAGGTCCAGATTTGTCAGGTCCCTATAACTGATATGAGGCCGCCCCAACCCATCCAGCGCAAGAGAACTCTCCAGCCCGACATCTCCCTCCGCATCCACGGTCTGTATTTCCCAGGAACTTCCGTTCCAATGGGCATACGCGAGATCGGCAATATACCAAATCGCGGTGTAATAACTGATATTCGGATTTCCTGAAGAATCCAAAGCTATGGAGGTGTACCATGCCCCTGTCCCAGTCGCCACTATTTGCACGTCCCAGGCAGCCCCTGTCCAGTGAGCGTATTTGAGTTTATTCACGAGCGCAGCTTCGTAGCTGATATGCGGATTTCCAGCGCCATCTATGGCAATAGAAGAAAACCTGCCAACTTCCCCCGCGCTGTCAACTGTTTGGATCTCCCAGGCAGTTCCTGTCCAGTGGGCGTATTTCAGATCCTTATTGGTCGAATCATAATAACTGATATGCGGTCGATCAAAACTATCCAAAGAGACGGAGCAGTACTCCCCGACTCCTGCCGCATTGTCCACCACTTGTGTGATCCAGGAGTTCGCTGTCCGTTTGGCGTACACAAGATTCATGTTTGTATTATTGAAACAGATGTGCGGATTTCCCAGAGAATCCAAAGCAACAGACGTGCCATCCGTAATGATGTCTTGGCCAAAGATCAAAGACGAATTAAAAGGGGCTTGTGCCATTGCAGCCACTGCCCCGTGAAAGATCAGGAAAGCGGCCATATGAAGTGAGGCCTTGAATATTTTCATCTAAAATATACCCGGGCACCCTAACGAAAACATTCTACAAAACAAAACCGCCGGAACTTTCCGGCGGCTTCGATGTCAAATGTCAAGATTCAAGACCTGACCCCAATCCGTCGATGTGCGCGCGAAGACGGGGTTAACGGATACGAGACAGGCAAAAAGCGGCAGTGACACGCACAATGTTATCTTGAGTAAACCTTTCAGGCGTGATGGGCTCATAAATATAACTTCGCGAGTATATAAGCGCAAATAGTGTAATGGACAACCGGCGGATTGTCAAATACGCATGCGTCACGTTGGACACGTTCTCCCCAATGAGAACTCGTTGCCGAATCCCGCCTGCAAAAAAGGCTCCTGCTGCCTTTTTGGTGGATTATGTTAATTTAAAAACAAAACCGCCGGAACTTTCCGGCGGCTTCGATGTCAAGAATCAAGACCTGACCCCAATTCCCTAAATGTCACCCCGTCCATATCAGCACCACATTCAGCATCAATAAACTTCGGAGTGACAATCAGTCCATTCCGAAAATTATCATACCTCGCATGATATACTTCCGCTTTAGATTTGCCCAAGTCAGCGGGATCTAATTTACCAGGCGAGCGAAATGCATTATGCACATAAAGCGGATCGAGGTCGAAGGCGCGGATTTCCCTCACCGGGGTCTTAATCAAAAAATCGAGCAAGTAAGCACCTGTTCCGCCCAAACCTATAACCGCGATAACATCATCCTTCAGCTTACCAGACAAGTCCCCAATTCCTGCCCGACTTGTTAAAGTGTCGTGGAATTTGAAGATTGAATCAGGGATAATTTCCGTAACTGCACGGAATGTGTATGGATATGGCTTTGGGTTGTGTAACTCAATAGCCGGACCAGATATTATGCTGACATAGTTTTCTATTTTATCGAAGAAGTCAACAAACTTGCCTGTGTCTTTCGGCTTGTTCGAGAAAGAGCGCTGCACTACCACATCCTTACTCGCATCACCTAGCACACGTTTTGTAGGCCCTCCGGCAAGATTTGGGATTGGCTTACCATCCAAGTTAAACGGAGCGGAACCCGCAAAAAATATCTGATGGTCGTTCTGTTTGACATGCGTTTTGTCGACAAAGACAAGCTCTGCAACAATAGCCCCAATCTGGAGCTTTAGTTCTGCATCCAGATAGGGAATGTCACGCACGATTAGGTGGCCACCATCAAAAGCGACTGCATAGCCTTTTTCGACCAGCCGCCTAATGTCGTCGTTATGACTGACCAGTTCTTGAAACACTGAAGATCATCCCCTCTTTTACCTCGACCGTTGCGCTGGGCACCAGAGTTCCTTCTGGCTTATTCCCATGCCCGTTCTTGTATTTGACTGAATACGTAATTTCAGGATGCTGCGCATAGTCGGAGTACTCGAAAACAACGACCTCCGAATAAGAGATCTTTGATCCCCTAGGCCACTCGTGTGGCGTACCGTTCACAATTATAGTCACCGGCTTCTTATCATCTGCCATTTAACCATTCCTCCTATTAATTTATTGTCAACCTTCGAAATGCCATGTCACTTTTTTATTCATGTTTTACCATCAAAAAAGAATGCTGATGTTTTCCATATTACTGTCTATGCTCTGCAAATTCCCATCACCAGCAACTTTCCTACTTTTTTTCTTGCCTACCTGCTTCGCCTCCCCTTTTATTCTTTAACATTGAACCGATTGCAGCAGTTTCTTTTTTATTTTCTTTTAAAAACTCAACATATGTGACCCAGCGGTATTTCGTTGGGGAAAACAAAGTGAATTTGGACCCATAATCCCTTAAGGGCAACAACAGCATCTTTACTTTTGAGAGGCACGACATTGCCTTCTCATAATCTCCAAGATATTTATAAGCATAATGCATCGCCTGACACCGATTGGCGTCCATTAATGGGTTATTACTCGTAGCCGCTTTTTCGAACAGACCGATAGCTGTTTCAAACTTCTGCCTATAGCCGATATCCCCCAATTTATACATCGCATACCCCATATTGTATGCAGCGGGCAGCACAAATTCCCCTGACTCACATGCCTTCTCATAAAACTCTTTTGCAAGCGAGTACTCTTTTAAAGCCATCGAGAATTCTGCAATGGTAAATGCAAATATACAACTGGGCATTGAAGTATAGAATTCAACAGCATAACCAAGCCATTCCCTCGCAGGTGATTGCTTTTTTAATTTGTCATATATCCGCGCCACTTCCAACACCGATCTCCCATGATTCCTCGAAAACATCTTCGGAGACAGAGTTGCCAGCGTTTTTGTGGCCTGGGCTCTCTTTCCCCATCTCTCATAAATCCGGGCAGTTTCCAGAATATATGCAGCATTATCCGGAAGAGTCTTTACCAACCCCGCAATACACTCGAGAGCCTCTTTATATTTCTCCATTGAGGCAAGCGCCCTGGCCGACTCTATACAGACATGCTCATTTGATGGGAAATTGCGTGCGACCGACATATAACCAACCACTGCCTCAGCGACAGCACCTTCGGCCATTTTTTCCCTACATTTCTCAAGCGTATTCTCGAAATCACTACTATTTTTACGAATAATCCAAGCTGATATTTCCTCATATTCAGCTTTTTGTGGCAGATAGGCCTCTCCGGCAACAACGATTTTCTCCTCTAGTGCAAGCCCAGAATTATAGTGGACGATTTTGAAATTTTGTTCTTCAACCCTTAGCCTATCTTTGACCTCTTTGATGCGCTGTTCAACAAGATTAATCCCATCCGGGACTGGGCTAGCCACAAACAGCAGATCAATTTCTTTGCCCAGTGGGTTACACTGGATAGTGTTTTTCACATGTTCAATCCCTTCAAGATTTTGCTTGTTCAAGCCGAAGAGCAACACCACCATATCCGGGATATGCAATGTGCATACGCCACCGATATCCGTCAGACCTGTTCTTGAGTCAATCAGAACATAGTCCGGATTAAATTCCTTTTTAATCTGAGATTTAAGATTTTCAATAAAATAAAAACCATCTTTTTTTCTATAAAAGTCTTTCCAGTCTAGCCGGCTCAACTCAACTTGGTAGCTAGAGTCTTTTTTTCCAGCAGGAATCAACACGATACTTCCGGAACCACGAACAATAACCTCTCGAGTGTATTCCCTAAGATTTTTAGGCGGCACTGCTTTTTGCTTATATTCCGAGATATATTCGATTACCCCTTTGCCATCATGGTTAGACTTCTGGAATTCCAGCATTGTATCAAGGCCAGGAGCCTCCAAATCAAAGTCTAAAATTACGACTTTACGCCCCTTCATCGCTAACGAATGCGCAACATTTACCAAAGCAAGAGACCGCCCAACTCCGCCTTTGTATGAATAGAAAGTTATAAATTTAAGCATCAATGCCTCCCAGAATCGCAATACATCGCTACAGGGCTACAATCAACTGGGGTACGATTCAGGAAACTAGATTCTTGCTCTTGACACTCTTCAATAGAATCTAAATACTCAAAACGTTCTGAGAGATCAACCCCATATTTCGTATTTTCTTCTTTCTTTTTGAATTTTTCCACAATCAGACGGATCAGATTATCCATAGCCTTATTTTGCACAGAAAGGCCAGTCTCCCATCGCAAGTAACTTTTAGCACCTACTCCCAAAAGCCGGGCCATACTAGTCTGGCTCAAATTAAGCTCCTGCCGGATTGATTTCAACTCTGCTGGACTAAGCAAAGACAATTCTTGAAATTGAGCAGCCTCAATAATCTTTGTGGCATTATCATCTAAAAAAATCTCATGACAATCAGAACATTCCTCCCAAGTCAGTCCTTTTACAACAATATTATGGATTTTCCCATCAACGCCAATAGGAAAGCGTCGCTGCCCCCTAACAGTCACCATATTTTTAGATCCACAAACTGGACATTCTTCAATTTTTGTTTTCATATCAGCCTCTCTTTAACCATGCGAATGATTCCCTAATTACCATTTCGCGGGATGAAAGGAAAGGACTATCATGTTATTATCTGGTCCATAGAACTGAACTTTAACGTAATATTTATTTGCTAACACCTGCATAAACATCAGATACGCGGGTTTTCCTGTTTTTTTCTGTAAAATTTTTTCTATTACCCCATCGGATTGGATGTGTTTTTCAATGCATCGCAATATTCCCTCTTTGGTAACCCCCACCCGACCGGAGTCATTTTTTGCCGAACCAGTTAGCGTAACCTTTGAGGGGCACTGACAAAGCAGAAGTATCTTCTGCCGTAAACTCCCGTCCATAGGTGCTGCCTGTGACATTTTCCCTCAATATGGTATCATTTGATACCATATTATAGCAGATACATGGGGTTTGTCAACCCCCCTTAAAAGTATCGGCCAAAACGCAGTCCTGGCTGAAAGCGCTAAGCGAGGCAAGGGAGAATCGGCCGTGAGCGATTTTAGGGCGCAGGGCCCGGGCGGCCGGAGCGGACGGCCTATCATTAAGGCCGCGGCCGAGACTGTCTGAGCGAGGCACTGCGTGCCGAGCGAGTTCGAGGCCGGCGGAGGCCCAAGGGCCCTCTTTCTGCGCGCCCGCTTATGAGCGAGCGTCGAATCCCGGGCGACCATCTGCACGGTGGCCGCTTGATGCGCATAGCGCCTGATGCGGCACGGCCATAGGCCAGTGCGAGACCGCGTGCCCGAGGAGCCCATACCCCCGGCAGCCCTCACAAACCACCTAGTCCGAAATAACTGCGCTAACAGCTAATTTCCTCTTTAACACATCATAAACCGCTGTAAATTGTTTGCGATGATCTTCTAAAACATAACATTCGACAGTAGCCTTATCTCCGTTCTTGGATAAATACCATGTTGTCTGATATGTCGCACAATCTGGTAACTCTACCACAACGCCGCCAGTGCTAGTATATACGGCGGGCTCAGAAGGACCATTCCCATACTCTAGCGTTTCTATAAATTCAGGATCGACTTGCAACAGAAAGACCAGCTCACCATCACTGGAAACAGCAACACCGTACACATCATTTCTCTCCCAAAGCAATTTCCCGTCCGGCCCAAAATACTGGAACAGGTTCTCACCATGATTTCCAGCATGAAGCCAAGCCCACTCACGCCGATCAATCCACGCATAATTTCCATCAGAGCTAACTCCGCCATCAATAGTCACTCCGGACTTTTCAATATAAGATGTGGCAGTAGGCGGAGTAATCAATTTCTCTTTACTCCCTGTTTCCAACTCTTTGGCCACACGACCAGATGCATCTAAATACAATATTTTCGAGTCGGATTTACTCCACTTACTCCTGATAGTATTTGTTGAAACTGATTGGGAGAACAAAGAGACAGGAACAGTAAAAGTAATTGCCAGAAAGGCCAAGACTTTCACTTTAGAAATAGTTTTACCCATAATCCCCTGCACTGCTTTTAAATTATTACGATTTTCCCCAAATCCACATACGCTAGCAGGCCTTTGACCGGCTTGCCGTAGACCTCGCCTACAATGCCCAGGTAGTTCTTCATCTGGGCCGTGTATTTCTCCGTATTCTCCGCCCCCGTCTTAAAGTCCACAACAGTAACGGCGTCACTATCCACAATAACGCGGTCCATCCTGAACAGCGAGCCGCCCTTATCGATAAACTCCGCCTCAATAAGCACCTCGCGCCCAGCCTTAGCCGCGAACAACCCCGCCGCCTCCCCGCCCCTAAGAAAACCCAACAGCCCCTTAATTATCTTTTCCTTATTAAAGACGAACGGATACCCCGGCGCCAGCTCATCAAAAGCCCGCCCGAGCTCCCCCTCAAGATCCCCCGGCAGCTCCACAAACCGCGCCAGCATACCATGCACCAGCTCGCCCTCAGCCGTCTCAAAGAAACTCCCGTAAGTAGGCTTAGCCGCCTCGAACCGCGCCTCCGGCCTGCCCGCCACCCCCGCAATAACCACCGGCGGCGCCGTAACACGCGCCTCCGGCTTCACGCTGGGCGGCTTGCCCGCCTCGTAATCCTCGAAAATATCCAGCAGCTTAGGCTCCTTGGCCTCCGTCTTCCTCGCCTTACGCACCACAAGATTATAAAGCTCGTTCTTAGCCCGCGTACTGATAACGTACAGCACGTTCAGGTCCTGCACAGCCTCGTCCGCCTTCTTCGCCTCGTAAATAGGCCGCAGCCTGGCGGACTCCGCCGCAGCGTCCTTAGTAATGTGATAAACGTTTATAGCCCCGTCCCGTTCCTCGAAATACATAGGGTCGCTCTGGCCCCGCTCCTCGTAGAGCAGGTTTATCACCACAGGAAAGCCCAGCCCCTTCGCCTTGTGGAAAGTCATCACCCGCACCGCGTCTATATACTCCGGCAGCGCGATGGCGAAAACCTTGGCCTTGTCCTCGTCCTCGCCAGCCGCGTACTCAATAAAAGACCGCGGGCTCGTAACGCCCTCCGCCTCAAGGGCGCTCACCGCCTCAAGAAACCGCGACAGGAAAGCCTGCTCCTCCGGGAAATTGGCGAAGAGCTTGAGGTTCGCGTACACAAGGGCCGCCAGCTCGTATAGCGGCAGGTAGCCCACCTTGCGGAACACCTCGTCCAGGTGGCGGTCCCAGTATTCCTTATATTTAGCGTCGTTGCGGAAAGCCGCGTACAGCAGGCCGCCCTTGTCCGCCTGCCGCGCCTTGAATATGAAGTCCAGCAGCTCCCCGCGCTTCAACCCCGTAAGCCGCGTGAAAATATCGCCCGTGATGAAGTCAGCGAAGGAAAGATCGTCCGAAGGCGTCTCCAGGAACCTCAGGTAGCTGATAAGCTCCGCCACCACCTTGCGCTTGCGGATGTCCAGCGAACTCAGCGACGCCACCGGTATGCCCTCGGCCGTCAGCCATTCCACCACCGGCTCTATGCGCTTGTTCTTGCCCACGAGGATCGCTATATCCCCGTAGCGGTGCCGCTTGCGCGCGTCCTTCACCGCCCCCACCAGCCAGTCCCGCTTGCCGTCCGGCCCGTCCAGGTCCTCGGCCTCGAGCACCGTGGTCTTAACGTAGCCGTCCTTAACCCTGGCCGCCTGCACATGCTGCGAATAAGAAGTGAGCTCCGTAATATCCTCGCCCACCAGCGGCGAGCCTTTAAGCTTCTCCTTGAAGAGCTTGTCCACGTAGCCGAGCACCTCGCCGTCCGAGCGGTAGTTCACCGGCAGGTTGATGTACTTGAGCTCGCCCCCCAAAGGCTCGAGCGAAAGATTGTCGGCCGTCTCCTTCTTGCCCTCGGCCTTGTCCAGCAGGTCGCGCATTATCTTGTAGTCCGCGTTCCTGAACATGTAGATGGCCTGCTTGATGTCCCCCACCACGAACAGCGAGCCCGTCTTGGAGATGCCCTCCTCCACCAGCGGGCGCAGCACGTCCCACTGCAGGCGGTTGGTGTCCTGGAACTCGTCTATAAGGAAGTGCGAGATGCGCTCGCCCAGCTTAAGGTAGATCTCGGGCACGTTCTTAGCGTTTATATAGGCCGCGAGCTTTTTGGCTATGTCGTTTATGTGGATGACGTCCGTCTTGCCGCGCTTTACGCGTTCCAGCTCGGCCTTGAACCTGTCGTATATACCGACGTACGGGTGGTAATAGGCCACGGCGTTCAACTCCGTGAGCTCTATGACCAGGTCGCTCAAGTGGGCGATGTCCTTTTCCCAGCCGGGCGGGAACTTGCCCTTTTTAACGCCGTTGAATATGCCGAACTTGAAGCTGTAGGAAGCGAGGAAATCCGTGATATTGCCAGCCTCCATGGCCGCGGCGGCCTTCTCCTTAACGAATTCCTTGCCGAAATGCTTTATGAGGCCTTCAGCGTGCTTATGCACCGCGCGGAACTTGGCCTTGAGCAGATCCTCGTAGTTCACCGGTGCCGCGGCCAGCTCCCCAGCCGTCTTGCCCTCCTGGTTGAGGAAGCTGTTGAAGTTCTCTTTTATGCGCTGGGCCGGGTTCCACGGGTAGGCCGTGCTCTTGGGCAGGACGGCGAGGAACTTGTCCACCGTCTCCGCCGGCAGGTCCGCCTTGCCTATGCGCGAGAACATGCTGTATAAGGCGAGGTCTATCAGCACGTCGTAGGCCATGGTGATCTCGGCCTTGAGCGGCAGCTTCAGCTCGTCCACCGAGGCCGCCATCACGCGGGCGAGGAAGCTGTCTATGGTCTGGATGTGGAAATCGGAATAGTTGTCTATGATGCGCTCGACAAGGACGCCCGCGCGCTTGACTATCTCCGCGCGGGGCAGCGAGACCAGCTCCATGGTCTCTTTAAGCTTCTCCTCGTCGCGGCCGAGGGCGAGGTCCTTCAACCAGGAGAGTATGCGGGCCTTCATCTCCTTGGCCGCGTTGTTGGTGAAGGTGACCGCCAGTATGCCGGAAAGGTCGTTGCCCGGCACTTTCTCCGAAAGCAGGAACTGCACGTAGCGCTGGGTGAGGGTATAGGTCTTGCCGGAGCCGGCGGAGGCGCTTATCAGCAGGGCATGCGGGAACCTGAGGGTCTTGTCCCCCTCAAGCACGGGCTTCTCCGCGGCCTTGCCGGCCGCTTTAGCTTTCCCCATGCTCTAATTATAAGATATTAGCCCGACAAGGGCTTGTCGCGATGATCCCCGCGGATCAACGAGACCACCAGCAGCAGCAGATGCGGCAGAGCTTCTCCCTTGAAGAACAGCCTGTCGGCGCGGTAAGGGCCTTCCAGACAGGTTTCGGCCTCGGGGTCCCCGGTAAAGATCACTATGGGGATGCCGCAAAGCGCCGCGTCGCTACGCACCAGGACGCACAGTTCCCCGGCGTCGCCGTCCGCCAGCACATAGTCCAGCAGCAGGCAGTCGGGACGATGCCGGCGCAGCAGCTCCGCCGCCTGGATGCTGGTGGAGGCCGTAAGCACTGCGTAGCCGTAATGCCCGAAGAACTTGGAGAGTATGTTCAACCATACAGGTTCGTCGTCCACCACCAGTATGGTTTTTCCGTCCATGATGTCCCCCGCGGCGACAGGCCGCACCATAAACTTATAAAATAGAGGCCGGAATGTCAATGCTAAAAGGTTTTTTATTTTAAAACCCTTAAGTATCTAGAAAATATGGCCGCTTATTGCAAGAATATAAGGCACTTTAATGAAGAACGATATCTACATCACGTTAGGCTGCTCCGTTCGCGCCCACAGGAAGAGGCTTGCCTGGTCCCAGGAAGAACTGGGGGAAAGGGCCGGCCTTCACCCCAGCTACATAGGCCAGATAGAGCGCGGCACCAAGAAGATCAGCATAGCCACCCTTGAGAAGCTGGCGCGCGCCTTAAAGGTGAAGATCGCGGACCTTCTCCAGGAAAGGCCGCCGAGCATCTCCCCCTCCACCTGGGAGAAGCGCATAATGGGAATAGTCAAGGACCGCCCCAAAGACCAGCAGAAGCGGACCTACCTCATCCTGCGCGAAGCTCTGCGCCCCTATCCCAAGCGCGGCAAGTGACGCCCTGAAATATCTTAACAGAGCTCCCCGACAAGGGCTTGTCGGGGCGGCGCTATCTGCCCGGCAAATTTTTGATAATATACTCCCGGACGCCAAGGGGAGAGCTGACGGGGATATGAAAAAGAATTTCGAGTGGTCGGACGCGTGGGCCGGGCTGGCGGCCATGCTGGTGGCGCTGCCTTCGGCCATAGCCTTCGGCGTGGCCATGTACGCCCCGCTGGGCCCCGGCTACGCGGCCGCCGGCGCGATGGCCGGCGTGCTGGGCACGGCGGCCATAGGCCTGGCCGTACCCGCCGTGGGCGGCGCGCCGCGGCTGATCTCGGGCCCGAGCGCCCCGGCGGCGGCCGTGATGGCCGCGCTCTGCGCCAGGCTGGCCGGCGGAGGCATGGAGCCTTCCGCCGTGATAGCCTCGCTGCTGCTGGTGGGGCTGTTCTGCGGCCTGCTGCAGGCCGTGTACGGGGCCCTCGGCGGCGGCAAGCTCATAAAATATATCCCTTACCCGGTGGTGGCCGGCTACATGACCGGCGTGGGGCTGATAGTGATGCTCTCGCAGATAGGGCCGTTCCTGGGCCTGCCGAAAGGCGCGCACGCCCTGCACGGCCTGCTGACCCCCGCCCTGTGGCAATGGCCGGCCGTGGCGGCCGCGCTGGCTACGGCGGCGGCCACGCTGGCCGCGCCCCGCGTGACGAAGAAGATCCCCGAGGCCATAGTGGGCATAGGCGCCGGCACGCTGGTATTCGCCGCCTTCTCGCTGTCGCGGCCGGAGCTGATGCGGCTGGGCGGCAACCCGCTGGTGATAGGCGCGCTGTCGGTCAGCCCGGGGGCCATCTTCGCCAACGCCTCCTCGGCCTTCGGCGCGCTGCGCGCGCTGGACTTCTCCGACCTGCGCGCCCTGCTGGCCCCGGCGCTGACGCTCTCCGTGCTGCTGGCCATAGACACGCTGAAGAGCTGCGTGGTGACCAATTTCCTCGTGGGCGCGCGCTACGACTCGGACCGCGAGCTGGCCGGCCAGGGCGCCGGCAACGCGCTGTCCGCGCTGGCGGGCGGCATGCCGGGCTCGGGCGAGATAGGCGCCAGCATGATCAGCATCATGAGCGGCGGCAAGACGCGCTGGGCCGGCATACTCGAGGGCCTGTTCTCGCTGGCGGCCGCCTTCGCGCTGGGCTCCGCGATAGGCCACATACCGCTGGCCGCGCTGGCCGGCATACTGACGGTGGTGGGCGCGCGCATGATAGACCGCCCCAGCCTGAAGCTGGCGCTGGACCGCTCCACCGTGCTGGACTTCGCGGTGGTGGCGGCGGTGGCCGGCACCGCGCTGGCCTCCGACCTGATAACCGCGGCCGGCGTGGGTATAGGCCTCTCCATACTGCTGTTCCTGCGCGAGCAGACCCGCAGCAGCGTGATACGCCGCCGCACTTCCGGCGACCACCTCTTCTCCACGCAGCGCCGGCTGCCGGCCGAGCGGGAAGCGCTGGCCGAGCGCGGCGCCGAGACGCTGGTGCTGGAGCTGCAGGGCAGCCTCTTCTTCGGCACCACGGACCAGCTCTTCAGCGAGATAGAGGACGACCTGGGCGTCTATACGCGCGTGATACTGGACATGCGGCGCGTGACGTCGGTGGACCTGACCGCGGTGCACATGCTGGAGCAGGTTGAGCGCATGCTGCGCGAGCGCGGAGGCAAGCTGGCCTTCTCGCACCTGCCGCCCAACCTGCCCAGCGGCCAGGACCTGCGCGCCTATTTCAGGACGCTGGGGCTGGCCGGGGAAGGCAGGCAGGGGCGCATCTTCGACACGCTGCACGACGCGCTGGAGTGGGCCGAGGCCGAGGCGCTCAAGGGATCCGGCCTGGAGCGCGCGGCCGCCGGGGCGCCGCTGGACCTTTCCGGCATAGACTTCCTGAGCGGGCTGGAGCCGGCCTCGCTGGCCGGCCTGCGCGAGGCCTTCTCCGAGCGCCGGGTAAAGGCCGGCGAGGCGGTGTTCCGCCGCAAGGACAAGGGCGCGGAGCTGTTCCTGATACGCCGCGGTCAGGTGCGCATAGTGCTGCCGCTCAAGGGCACGCACCGCCTGCACCACCTGGCCGTGCTGGGCCCCGGCGACTTCTTCGGCGAGACCTCCTTCCTGGCGGGGTCGCCGCGCACGGCCGACGCGCTGGCGCTGACCGACGCCGAGCTTTACGCCATAGACGGCCCGGCCTTCGACGCGCTGACGCGCCGGGACCCGGCCGTGGGCGCGGCCTTCTACAGGCGCCTGGCCGCCGTGGAGGCCGCCCGCCTGAGCGAGACGGACCAGCAGCTGCGCCGCCTGCAGGACAGCTGATATAGGTCCTTTTTCCTATCCGCGCCTGGGCCTTTCGCCTTATGCGCTCCGAGGCGGAATAAAACTAGAATAACCGCTGGGGTTGAAGCTTTATTTTACCAGGAGGAAGTCGATGAAGAAGGTATTAACGTTCGTTCTCGTATTGGCCGGCGCCGGCGCCGCTTTCGCGCAGGGCTCGGCCGTCTATAGCAGCGCCCTTTCCGGCGCCAGGGCGCTCGGCCTGCCCGCAGCCGCCGAGCAGGCCCTCGAGGCCCCGGCCCTGCCCGCGCCGTCCGTCGCGCCGCGCCATCCGCATCCCTACGTCCTGCCCGAGGACTGCAGGAACATGCCCGTGCTCTACGTGCACGACGGCGACCTCTACGCCGACGGCGAGAAGCTGGGCGACAGGGTCTCCCAGTACAAGGGCGCCTGCAACGGCGACGCCGCCTGGACCGACACTTACGGCACCCTCTACCACAACAAGACCGCCCTGGGCCGCGCGCAGAGCTCCGAAATAGCGCTCTACACCGGCGACGTCTTCTGGAAGGACAACTACAACACGCTGATGAAGAACAAGGACGAGATAGGCCGCGCGCAGAGCTTCAAGGTCTCCGACCACACCGGCAGCGTGGCCTGGACCGACAACTACGGCACCCTCTACAAGGACGCCGTGGAGCTGGGCCGCTCCTCCAACTACCAGATCACCGGCCACACCGGCGACGTGGTGTGGATGGACAATTACAGCACGCTCCACAAGAACGACGCGGAGCTCGGCCGCGCCAGCCGCTACATGGTGGCCGACCGCACCGGCGACGTGGCCTGGACCGACAGCTACAGCGCCCTGTACTTCAACAAGGAGCAGCTGGTCTCCCGCTGCCAGAGCTTCGACCTGCGCGAGGACGGCAGGCTGCTCTGGACGGACAACTACGGCGACACCCACACCCGCTAGCCGCGGCGCGCATATTAAGGAAAGGGCCGCGTCCGCGCGGTCCTTTCCCTTTTACGCCCTTCATTGGGGAATTTGACAGGCGAGCGGGCACTTTTTTAGACTATAAGCAGTTCCTTTTAAGGCTGCGACTACGACGGGAAGAACGGACCCACTGCTGAACAAAAAATTCAGTCGACTAAAATGCCCCTGGTCCTATTCTCCCTGGCCCTGCTGCTAGTCAGCTCCGCGCTCTCCCTTTCTTTCAGTGGAAGCCCCGCCCGCGCGCGGGCTTTCGGCGTTATAGGCGCCGTGGGCGCCGCGCTGGCCGGCCTGCCCGCCGCGGCCGGCGTGCTGTTCAGCGGCCGCGCCGAGACGCTGTCGCTGCCCTGGCCGGTGCCTATGGGCTCCCTCTCCCTTTCGCTGGACCCGCTGGCCGCCTTCTTCCTGGTGCCGCTGTTCCTGCTGACCGGCCTGGCCGCCGTCTACGGCGCGGGCTACATGGAGCGCTACGAGGCCTCCGGCCGCGCCGCGCCGGCCTGGGCGCAGTTCAACCTGCTGACGGCCTCGATGGCGCTGGTGCTGCTGGCCGCCAACGCGGTGCTGTTCATGACCGGCTGGGAGCTGATGGCGCTTTCCTCCTTCCTGCTGGTGCTGTTCGAAGGAGAAAAGAAGCAGGCCCGCAGGGCCGGCTTCATCTATCTGGCCGTGGGCGCCGGCGGCGCGCTGCTGCTGCTGGCGGCCTTCGGCCTGCTGGCCGCGCCCTCGGGCTCGCTGGACTTCTCCTCTTTCCTCCGCCCGACCGGCGCCCGCGCCGCGGCCGTCTTCCTGATCGCGCTGACGGGCTTCGGCCTGAAGGCCGGCTTCATGCCGCTGCACGTCTGGCTGCCCGAGGCGCACCCGGCCGCTCCCAGCCACGTCTCCGCCGTGATGAGCGGCGTGATGATAAAGATGGGCGTGTACGGCCTGCTGAGGACGCTGGGCTTCCTGGCGCCGTGGCCGGAATGGTGGGGCGCGCTGGTGCTGGTTCTGGGGGCCGTCTCCGCGCTGGGCGGGGTGCTGTTCGCGCTGGCGCAGCACGACCTGAAGCGCCTGCTGGCCTATTCCAGCATAGAGAATATCGGCATCATACTGCTGGGGCTGGGCCTCGGCATGATAGGGCTCTCCCGCGGCTCGGCGGCGCTGGCGGCGCTCGGCCTGGCCGGCGCGCTGCTGCACGCCTTCAACCATTCGCTGTTCAAGGGCCTGCTGTTCATGGGGGCCGGCGCCGTCATACATTCCGCCGGGCTGGGCGAGCTGGAGGCGCTGGGCGGCCTCTCGAAGAAGATGCCGCGTACTTCGGCCTGCTTCCTGGCCGGCTCGGCCTCCATCACCGCGCTGCCGCCCTTCAACGGCTTCGTCGGCGAGTTCCTGATCTACCTGGCCGCCTTCCGCGCGCTGCTGGACGGGCGGGCCACCGCCCACTGGGGCGCCGCCGCGCTGCTGGCGCTGGCGGCCGCGGGCGCGCTGGCCGGCGGCTGCTTCGCAAAGGCCTTCGGCTCGGTCTTCCTGGGCGAGCCGCGCTCCACGAAGTGCTCGGCCGCCCACGACCCCGGCGCCCCGATGCTGGCCGCGATGTACGCGCTGGCCGCCGCCTGCCTGGCGGCCGGCCTCCTCTCCCCCTTCCTGCTGCTCCCGCTGGCCAACGCGGCTGACGCCGCTTTCCCGGGCGCCGGCGCCGCGCTGTACGCGCTGGCCGCCCTGCCGGTGGCCTTCGTCTCGGCCGGCTTCTCCGCGCTGTGCGGGCTGCTGGCGCTGGCCGCCGCGCTGCGCGCCTGGCTGATGTGCCGCCGCGGCTACGCCGAGGGGCCCACCTGGGACTGCGGCTACGCCAGGCCCACCGCGCGCATGCAGTACGGAGCCTCCTCGTTCTCGCAGCCGCTCACCGACTTCTTCCAGCCGTTGCTGCGCAGCCTGGGCCGCGAGCCCGAGATACGCGGCTACTTCCCCAGCGGGGCCTCGTTCTCCACCGAGGCGCAGGCGCTGGTCTACAACAAGATCTACAGCCCGGCCGCGCACCGCGTGCGCGAGCTGGCCTACCGTTTCACCTGGCTGCAGCACGGGAGGCTGCAGATCTATATCCTCTATATAGTGCTGACGCTGCTGGCGCTGCTGCTATGGAAGCTATGAGGCCCGCCCTGCATTTCCTGGCCGCGCTGCTCCTCGCCCCGCTGCTGCCGGGAGTGATAAACCGCGTGAAGGCCTTCTTCGGCGGGCGCCGCGGCCAGCCGCTGCTGCAGCTCTACTACGACCTCTTCAAGCTGGCCGGCAAGACGCCGGTGTACAGCCGCACCACCACCTGGGTGTTCCGCGCCTCGCCGGCCGCGGGCCTGGCGGCCCTGCTGGCGGCCGCGGCCGCGCTGCCTTTCGCCGGCGCCGGCCCGCTGTTCGGCTTCGAGGGGGACCTGGTGCTGGTGGTCTACCTGCTGGGGCTGGCGAGGTTCCTGACCGTGCTGGCCGCGCTGGACACGGGCTCGGCCTTCGAGGGGATGGGGGCCAGCCGCGAGATGCAGTTCGCGGTCTTCGCCGAGCCCGCCTTCTTCCTGTGCCTGGCCGCGCTGGCGCACATCACCGGCAGCCTGTCCTTCTCCGGGATATTCGCTGCGCTCACGGGCGACACCTGGCGCACCGCGGCGCCGGTGCTGGCCCTGCTGACGGCCTCGCTCTTCATAGTGCTGCTGGCCGAGAACTCCCGCGTGCCGGCCGACGACCCGAACACGCACCTGGAACTGACGATGATACACGAGGTCATGGTGCTGGACCACAGCGGCCCGGACCTGGCCTGCATACTTTACGGGGCGGCGCTCAAGCTCTGGCTGTTCAGCTCGCTGATAGCGGGCATGCTGCTGCCGCGCGCCGGCGGCGGCGCGTACGAGGGCGCGCTCTACCTTGGCGTTATGCTGGGCGTGACCGGCGCGGTGGGCGTGACGGAGTCGGCCATGGCCCGCCTGCGCCTGCTGAAGGTACCCTACATGCTGATAACGGCTTTCGCTTTCGCGGCGCTGGCGCTGATATTCCAGCTGGGGAGATAGAGGGCTCGTTAAGAAATAACGGGCGCAATTTGGCTTAGCGATTTTATGAGCGAAACAAGGAACGAGGAGCGCGGCGTAGCGGAGCTACGTAAGCGCCGAGTGACGCAGTTGCAGCCAAAGATCGCCCAGCCCCCTGGGGGAGGCCCGTCTTTGGCCGGTTTCTTCGTTGTTCCTCACTCACAGACCGCCGGCATGCTCGCTCGTCGCGCCTCGAACCCGTCTCAAATCCGGGCCTCCAAATTATGCCGGTTATTTCTTAACGAGCCCTAATGCACACCTTCGCCGAGCTCTCGATAGTGCTGATAATACTGCTGGACCTGGCGCTGGCGGTGACCGGCTCGCTGGCCGGCTGCATCAGGCTGGTGGCCGTGCAGGGCGTGCTGGCCGCGCTGCTGCCGCTGCTGGCCGGCCACGGGCAGCCGCACGCGCGGGCGGCCGCCTTCGCCGCCGGGATAGCGCTGCTGAAGGGCGCGGTGTTCCCCTGGCTGCTGATGCGCGCGCGCGACCGCAGCGGGGCCCGCAAGGACGTGGAACCGCTGATAAGCTACCCGGCCTCCATACTGCTCTGCCTGGGCGCCTTTCTGGCCTCGTCATGGATGGGCTCCCGCCTGCCGCTGCCGCAGGCGCAGGTGGCCTGGATAGTGCCCGCCTCGCTGGCCACTATCTTTTCCGGCTTCCTGCTGATCACCACCCGCACTAAGGCCATCACGCAGGTGCTCGGCTACCTCGTCATAGAGAACGGCATCTACATCTTCGGACTGGCGCTGTTCGTGGAGCAGCCGCTTATGGTGGAACTGGCCATACTGCTGGACGTCTTCGTGGCGGTGTTCGTGATGGGCATAGCCATCTTCCACATCAGCCGCGAGTTCGACCACATAGACACCGCGGAGCTCTCCGAACTCTCCGACTGGCGGCACGGGGAGGACGGGCGATGACGTCGGCCCTGCTGATCCTGCCCGCGGCCGCCGGAGGGCTGGCCTTCCTGATACGGAGCGACTCCGCCCGCCGGCGCCTGCTGCTGCTGACGGCCTGGACGCATTCGCTGCTTACCGCGCGGCTGACGGCCTCCTTCCTGGCCGGCGGCGCGGCCGGGGCCGGGGCTTACTTCGGCCTGGACGCGCTCGGGCTGCTATTCCTCTGCGCGACCTCGCTGCTATTTTTGGGCGCCGCTCATTACGCCGTGCGTTACCTGGCCGAGGAGAAGCGGGCCGCCGGCAGCGACGGGCTCTTCCTGTTCACGAACGCGCCGGAGGCGGTCTTCACCGGCTGCCTGCTGTTCTTCCTGGCGGCGATGACGGCCGTGGCCGCCAGCCGCCACCTGGGCATGCTGTGGGCGGCCGTGGAGGCCACCACGCTGCTCTCGGCGCCGCTGATATACTTCCACCGCAACAAACGCTCGCTCGAGGCCACGTGGAAGTACCTGCTGATCTGCTCGGTGGGCATAGCGCTGGCGCTGATGGGCAACCTGCTGCTGGGCGCGGCGGGCCTGAAGAGCGGCGCCGGGCTGGACTACCGGGCGCTGCTCTCCGGCGCGGCCTCGCTGGACCGGCCGCTGCTGAAGGCGGCCTTCCTGTTCCTGTTCGTGGGCTACGGCACCAAGATGGGCCTTTCCCCGTTCCACACCTGGCTGCCCGACGCGCACAGCGAGTCTCCGGCGGTGGTGTCGGCCCTGCTGTCCGGCGCGCTGCTCAACTGCGCCTTCCTCGGCATACTGCGCGTGTCGGCCGTCTGCGCCGGGGCGGGCCTGGCCGACTTCACCGGCGGCCTGCTGCTGCTGTTCGGCCTGTTCTCGGTGGCCACCGCGGCGCTGTTCATGGTGGGCCAGCGAGACTACAAGCGCATGCTGGCCTATTCCAGCATAGAGCATATGGGCATACTGGCGGCCGGCGCGGGCCTGGGCGGGGCCGCGGCCTACGGCGCCGTGCTGGGCGCCGTCAGCCACTCGCTGACCAAGGCCGGGCTGTTCTTCACCTCCGGCCGGGTGCTGGCCGCCGAGAGGACCAAGGAGATAGCCGCCGTAAAGGGCCTGCGCGCCCGGGCTCCGCTCACCGCCGCGCTGTGGCTGGCGGGCTTCTTCCTGATAACCGGCATGCCGCCTTCCGGCGTGTTCCTGGTCAAGTTCATAGTGCTGCGCGAGCTGCTGGCCCGCGGCCGCTACGCCGCGGCTGCCGTGTTCCTGTTCTTCCTTGCCGTGCTGGTGGCCAGCATGGCCCGCTACTTCATAGCGATGGTCTTCGGCGAGCGGGAGGCCGGCCCGGACGAGAGGCCGTTCGAAGAGAGCCGCGGCGCGCTGCTGCCGGCGGCGGTATTCTTCGCGCTGGCTGCGGCGGCCGGGCTGTTCATACCTGGCTGGCTGGACGCCCTGCTGAAGGGCGCGGCGGCTTGCATGGGAGGCGCGCTGTGAACATAGAGCACCTCTCCTCCTTCGATCCGCGCGGCTCGCACCTGGAGCCGGCGGAGTTCTTCGCGGCCGCGGCGGCCCGGCTGGGCGCCGGCGGCAGGGCCGTGGCCTATTTCGCGGTGCCGGAGGGCGCGGCGCACCGGCTGGTGCTGGCGCTGGCCTTCGACCGGGAAAGCAGGCTGGAGGCATACTCCACGCTGGTCTCCGGTCCGTTCCCGGCCCTGACCTCCTCCTTCCCGCAACTGCACCTGTTCGAGCGCGAGATATACGAACAGTCGGGCCTGAAGCCGGAGGGGCACCCGTGGCTGAAGCCGGTGCGTTTCGACTCTCCCGGCGCCGAGCCCGGCGTGGCGGACTATTTTACCGTACACGGCAGCCAGGTGCACGAGGTGGCGGTGGGGCCGGTGCACGCCGGCGTGATAGAGCCGGGCCATTTCCGCTTCCAGTGCCACGGCGAGCGCGTCTTCCACCTGGAGATCATGCTGGGCTACCAGCACCGCGGCGTGGAGCGGGCGCTGGCCGCGGGCCCGGACGCGCGCTCCGTACACTACGCCGAGACGCTGGCCGGGGACACCACGGCGGGCCACGCCTGGGCCTATTGCGCCGCGGTGGAGGCCCTCTGCGGGGCGGCCGTCCCTCCCCGGGCGCAGACGCTGCGCGCGGTGATGCTGGAGCTCGAGCGGCTGGCCAACCATACCGGCGACCTCGGCGCGCTGGCCGGGGACGTGGCCTACCTGCCTACCGCTTCCTTCTGCGGGCGCATCAGGGGCGATCTCCTGAACATGACTGCGCTCATCTGCGGCAATCGTTTTGCCCGCGGGATGTTCAGGCCAGGAGGGGTGGAGTTCGACCTGGACCCGGCGCTGATAAAGGAACTGAAGCTGCGGCTGGCCGCCGCGATGCGCGACGCCGACGGGGCGGTGTCGCTGCTCTGGAGCACGGCCTCGGTGGCCGACCGCTTCGACGGCACCGGCACGGTGCCGAAGGCCGCGGCCGAGGGCGTGGGGCTGGTGGGCCCGGCGGCGCGGGCCTCCGGGGTGGCGCTGGATTCCCGCCGCAACTTCCCGGCCGGGCCTTACGAGGGTTTCAATATGTCGCTTTCTGGCACAGGGGACGTGCACTCGCGCGCGCGGGTGCGCTGGCGCGAGATGCAGAAGTCGGCCGAGCTGATAGCCGGCTGGCTGGACGCGCTGCCGGGCGGGCCGCTGAAGGCCGGCTGCGGCCCGCTGAAGCCCGGCGCGGCGGCGGTGGCGCTGGTGGAGGGCTGGCGCGGCCAGATCTGCCACTTCGCCCTGACCGGGGCCGACGGCCGCTTCCGCAGCTACAAGGTGACGGACCCGTCCTTCCACAACTGGATGGGGCTCGCGCTGGCGCTGCGCGGCGGCGAGATCTCCGATTTCCCGCTCTGCAACAAGAGCTTCAACCTTTCCTACTGCGGGAGGGACCTGTGATAAAAGCCCTGTTCGAGCGCCTGAAGCAGGGGCACCGCACGATGAAGTTCCCCGCGGAAGGCCTGCAGCTGCCGCACCGGGCCCTCGGCCTGCCGAAGGTGAGGTCCGCGCGCCTGGAGAAGGCCGCGGCCGCCTGCCCCTACGGGGCCATAGGCGGGGCCGGGCTGGACCTGGGCCGCTGCGTCTTCTGCGGCGCCTGCGCGAAGGCCGACCCCGCCGCGGTGGAGTTCTCCCGCGACTACCGGCTCTGCGCCTCCTCGCGGGCCGGCCTGGAAGTGAATTCCGGCGACCACGCCCGGGCAGAAGCCCTCGGCGCCGAGCTGAGGCGGCTTTTCGGCCGCTCGTTCAAGCTGCGGCAGGTCAGCGCCGGCGGCTGCAACGCCTGCGAGGCCGACTGCAATGTGCTGGGCACGGTGGGCTGGGACATGGGCAGGTTCGGCATACAGTTCGTCGCCTCCCCCCGCCACGCCGACGGCCTGCTGGTCACCGGCCCGGTGACGAAGAACATGGAGCTAGCCCTGCGAAAGACCTGGGACGCCATGCCCTCGCCCAGGGTGGCCATAGCCTGCGGGGCCTGCGCGATAGGCGGCGGGCCCTACGCGGGCCACCAGGAATGCGCCGGCCTGCCCGCGGACATACCGGTATCCCTTTACATACCCGGCTGCCCTCCTCACCCGCTGACCATCCTGGACGGCCTGCTGAGGCTGCTGGGAAGGATAGAATAAGCGCAAAAAAGAGAGCCCCCAGCTAAGGGGGCTCTTCTCTATCGGCCGAAGCCGTACTCTAGTTTTTACCGCGACCGCAACGCACACCGCACACGGGCAACCGGACAGCCGGTCACCGACCCAGGGGTAGGGACGCCGCCGCGCCGGGCGGGCCGCCTCACCAGGAACCCGGCCGCGCGCCGCCGCAACGGCGGGAGACGGGCCAAGACACTCCCCGGAACGCCGCACCGCCGGACCGAAGCGGGCGCCGCAAGACGCCGCGCGAGAGCGGGCCGCGAACCTGGGGGAGACACGCGCCGGGCGGGGCCGAACCCCGACACCGCGACCGAAACCGCTACTGAGACCGCCGGCGCACCATTAAGAGAGCAAGACTACATAAGTAATATAACAGACGAAAGTTGACTTGTCAAGGGGTGAGGCCAGATTTTTTTATGAGGCATATTTATGCCTCATAACTGGCCGCAAGGCGTTTTCATCGCAAGCGAAAACGCCGGATGGAGCTGTGCGCTGTGACAGCGCACAGCGACAGTTCCCCGCCGGGGCCGCGGCCGCTTGATAAGCATAGCTTCCGATGCGGCACGGCCATAGGCCAGGAAAGCCGCTATGCGGCTTATCCGTGACAGGCCATAATATTCTGGAACATTAAAACCGGCCTTCGCCCGGCGTCAGCGCAACGTGAAGCTGTCGAGGCGGCCGAAGTTGAAACCGCGCTTGCGCAGCTCCGGCACGGCCAGTTTCAGCGCCGCGACCTCCGGCCACTCCGGGTGGTTGAAGTGCATGATGACCACGGCGCCGTGGCGGGCGCCGGAGAGTATATTGCGGCTGATCTTCGCGGCGTCGTCCTTCATCGCGTCCCCGGAGAGCACGTCGTAGCTGACCACCTCCATGCCGAGGCGCTCGGCCACCTTTCGCGAGAGGTCGTCGGTGTAGGCGGTGGCGGAGCGGAAGAAGACGGGCCTGCGCCCGGTGAGCTGCTGTATCTTGCGGGCGTTCAGCTCCATCTCGTCTATCACCCCGGAGAGGTCCATGGTGGAGCGCACGCCGTACATCGTGCGCCCGCTGGTGGAGCAGAGCCGGTGCAGCAGGCCGTGGTTCTCTATCTCGAACAGCGGGTCCTTCGAGAGCTCCGCGAAGGTCTCCTTGTTGCGGTCTATCCAGACGCCGGTTACGAACAGCGTGGCGGGGATCCTCTCCTCGCGCAGGTAGTCTATCAGCTCCTTGTTGTAGCCGCCGGGCTTGCCGGTGCAGGCGTCGAAGGTCAGCGCTATCACCTTATGCTCGGCGCCCTTGTCGGCCCGGGAGCGGTGCGCGAACTCGCTGAAACGGCCGGCCGGCGTCTTCTTGAACTCGTCCACTATCCTCTTCCTGAAGCGAAGGTATTCGGGGGTGTAGTAGAAGACGTAGTCCCCTCTCCCCGCCGCCGAGGCCAGCGCCGCGCCCAGCACGAGCGCGGCGGCGAACTTGAGGGAGAGGGGCTTCATCCGGTCACCTGGCGAAGTAAGGGTTCGGCAGGTAGGGGAGCTTTTCGGGCTTCTGCTCGCTCTTCTTTATCTCCATCTCGACCACCAGTATGGAGGGAGCCACCAGCGAGCCCGGGGTGGTCCAGTTCAGGCCGTACACGCCCTCCTCGGTGGAGACCGCGGCGATATCGCGCAGCGAGCGCAGCGTGACGCCGGTGAACTCTATGCCGTGCACCGGCTCCTCGCGGCCGTCCGCGTAGACCTTCCACGCGGCGAACGGGCCGCCCAGGCCGTTCAGGCTGTCCACCCGGATGCAGTAGTCCAGCTCCTCCTCCCTGCAGAGGGCCATGAACTTCTTCTTAAGCTCGGCCAGCGGCATCACGCGGGCGGGGTTCTTCTCCGGCACGATGAACACGTTGGCCGGCGAGCCCTCCGGGTACTCGTCCAGGCCGCCGCGGCCGTGGCCGTTGGAACCGGAAAAGTCGCGGGTGGCGGCGCGCGAGCGGTAATAGTCGGTCAGCTTGCCCTTGGTGACGAGCTCTATCTTCCGGGCCGGCACGCCCTCGTCGTCCATCTCGTAGAAGCCGGCCAGCGGGCGGCCGTCGTAATAACGGGCCAGCGGATCGTCCGTGACGTTGAGGAAAGGAGAGGTCACGCGCATGCCGAGGCGCTCCACCAGCTGGCCGGCGCGGCGCAGCACGCCGTCCTGGTACCAGCGGCTCTTCTCGGTCCAGACCTCGCGCGGGTTGGCCACGTTGTTGACCAGCAGGTTCTCGAAGAACTCGCCGGCGGCCTCACCCTCGAACAGCACCGGCCCTATGTAGGCCTTCAGCGTGACCGACTTGCCCATCTTCGTCATGTTCTCGCCCAGCTCGCGCGCCTTGGCCAGCAGCCGCTCCCGGGGAGGCGCGTCCTTGGCCAGGCAGAAGCTCTCGCTGTAGGAGTCGTTCAGCCTGAAGCCGTCCGGCGCGTAGCCGGAGACGCTGATGGAGACGGAGCCGGAGCAGGAGGGCTGCCGGTAGGCGGAACCCTCGCTGTTCAGGAAGCGGTCGCCGCCCGAGCTGAAGCCGACGCTGACGGCGGAATAGCGGACGGCCGGGTACTTCAGGAAGACCTTCGATATCTCCACGATATCCTTCTTCCACTGGTCCTCGTCCAGGCGCTCCACCGGCGCCGGCCTGTAGAGCTCGTGCACGGGCTCGGGGCTCTGGTCGTCGTAGAGCTCGGTGATGTTGCGCGACTCCACGAAGGCCTTCTTCTTGGAGAGGGTCTCGAGGGCCTTCTTGTAGGCCCGGTCGGTCACGCTCCACAGCGCGAAGCGCAGCGCGTCGTAGTTGTCGTCCAGCGAGACCGCGCCGTCGGACTCGGTGCGGTACTCCCCCCAGGCGGTGGAGGCGAAATGGCTGTTGTCGAACTTGGGCGAGCCCACGCGCAGGTCCGCCTGCAGGCGGCGGTAGTCCCCGGAGTACTCCTGCTCCAGGCCGCCGAAGCTGGCGGACACCGAGAAGCTGTGGCCGTCCTCTATGCGGTAGGACATGAAGTACGGCTTGCCGAGGTTGTCCATGTCCAGGCTGGCCATCGAGCGGGCCATCTCGTCCTTCATGGCCGCGAAGACCTTGTCCCCCTCGGGGAGAGAGGCGGAGGCCCCGGCGGCGAGAACGGAGGCAAGGGCGAGAGCGTATATAGGCGCGGTTCTCATGGTCTTGTTCCTCATTTCGCCCCCTTTTCCGGCGTCGGCGGAGGCAGCACCGGCTGCTTCTGCTGCGACTTCTGCGACTTCTCCACCTCTATCTCTCCCAGCAGCAGGCTGGGCGAGACGGCCGAGACCGGCACCCAGCCGGACTCGGCGCCGCAGGTGCCGTTGAACACGTCCGGGTCATCGGCGGCGGCCTCTATCTTGCTGAAGCTGGTCAGCGGCGTGCCCACTATGTCCACGCCGCGCACCACCTCGTCGGGCCTGCCGTCGGTGTAGACCCTGTAGACCAGCAGTGGCAGCACCTTGAAGGTCTGGCCGCTGCCGCGGCTGGTCCTGGTGAAGCCGCCGGAGATGTCGTCGAACACCAGGCCGAAAGGCTTGCCCTGCTTCTTGCATTCCTCTATCAGCATCCCGCGCAATTGCGCGTAGGACACCGAGGTGGAGGCCTCGACGATGGTGTTGCCCATGCGCGAGACCACCTCGTTGCCGGCCTCGCGCCGGCCGTGGCCGTTGGAGGCGGAGAAGCCCCGTATAGGGGAACGGCTCATCAGGAAGCCCTTCAGCACGCCGTGGTCCACCAACCCGGCGCGCCGGGCCTTCACGCCCTCGTCGTCGTAGCGGTAGTAGCCGCGCAGCGGTATGCCGCGGAAGTCCCTGACGGCAGGGTCGTCGTAGAGGGTGATGATGTCGGAGGTCACCTTCTGGCCCACCTTCTTGGCGAAGGTCTGGCCGGAGTCCTCCTGCTTCTGCCTGTGGCCCTCCAGCCTGTGGCCTATGATCTCGTGGAAGTAGACCGCGGCGGCGCGGGCGTTCAGTATGGCAGGGCCGCTGTACGGGTCCACCACCGGCGCGGCGAGCAGCGCCTTCAGCTCCTTTATGGAGCGGTCCATGTCGGCGATGATCCTGTCGTCGGAAGGCAGGTCGGAGAAGTCCGAGCCGGCGTAGCGCTCGCCGCGGGTGAGGTCCATGCCGTCGGTGGTGCGGCTCATCAGCGAGTAGCCCAGCACTATGTAGTTGTTGCCGGTCTTGACGCGGGTGCCGTCGCTGTTGACCAGGTACCTGTTCTGGTTCTCCCAGCTGAGCCAGACGCCGGAGTCGTAGATGAACGGATAGCCCTCGAACCTGGCCGACAGCCTCTTCAGGCGGTCGCGCCAGGCGGCCAGGTCCGGCTGCTTGAGCGTGACCGTCTCGTAGAACTTCTCGGGCGGGGCCGCGGAGAAGTCGGGGGACGGGTCGTCCTCCTCGGCCGTGACGGCCTTGTTCATCTTGACCTTCGTGAATTTCTCCTGCGCGGCCTTGTAGGCCTTGTCGGTGTACTGCCAGAGGCGCGCGCGTATCGCGTCCTCGTCGCCGTCCAGCGCCACGGGCAGGTTCTGGGACTGGCTGTAGCTGCCCCAGGCGGAGGAGCCCTTCACCTGGTGGGTATTGTCCAGCTCCATCGTATTGACGCGCATGTCTATGTCCAGCTTGGCGCCGGCGGAGCCGCCGTCGTATTCCAGCGCACCGAGTTTGGCCGATATCTGGTGGTAGGTGGAGACCGTCAGCTCGTAGCCCAGATAATAGAGCGGCACCTTCTCGGCCTTCTTAAGGCCGCTGAAGGAGCGGTCCAGCTCCTTGGAAAGGGCGTCCATTACCGGGTCGGCGGGCTGGGCGGCGCCGGCAATGGCGGGCAGCGAAGAAAGCAGCAGGGCCAGGATTGTTCTCAGCATCGGTCCTCCGTTTGGATTAATGAAATTGTATATAAATTAGCGCCGTTAAAGCGCGCGGTCGCGGACCCGACAGGCCCTTGACGGGTTGACCTGCTATGCTATCTCCAGGAAGACAGGGAACGGGGTGGTATTATGAGATGGAAGGTCAAGGAATGGGCGGGAGACTCTTACAGGGCCACGCGGGCGGGCGCGCTGCGCGCCTACATCTACCGCTCGCTTAGCTGGCCGGACTTCTACGGCGGGGGCGGCGCGGCCTACGAGGTGCGCTACTGCGGCAGGGCCATAGCCCTGCTGGGGTTCGGCGGCAAGGGAGCCACGGTGAAGGTGCTGGCCGCGGCAGGCGGGTTCCCGGAAATAGGCGAGCTGGACCTGGCGGAACTCGCCCTGTGGGTGAGCAAGCTGAGGGAAGCGGGCTCAGGCGCCGGTTGAGAGGGTCGATGACGCCAGCAGGGCCGCCGGACGGGCCGCTTCTGCGGATTGTCAGACGGGGAGTATATCCCGCTCTTTGGCCCAGTTGCGAAGGAAATCCACGGCCTCCGCCTTGATGACGGAGAGCGGCCTGGTCAGCTTTATCTGCTCCATCACGTGTGAGGAGGAGATCTTCTCGCCGGCGCCGGAGGCGCTGTAGAGCGCGGCTATGACCGCCTGCTCTATTTCGGCGCCGCTGAAGCCCCCGCAGGCCGCGGCCAGCGCGGGCACGTCGAAATCCTCCGGCTTCAGCCCGCGCTTGCGCAGGTGTATGGCGAGTATCTCCCCGCGCGCGGCCGGGTCCGGCAGGTCCGCGAAGAAGATCTCGTCGAAGCGGCCCTTGCGCAGCAGCTCGGGCGGCAGGTTGTTGATGTCGTTGGAGGTGGCGGCGATGAAAGAGCGGTCCTTGCGCTCCTGCATCCAGGTCAGCATGGTGCCGAGCACGCGCTTGGAAACGCCGCCGTCGATGTCGCCGGAGGAGGCGGCGAAGATCTTCTCTATCTCGTCTATCCACAGGCAGACCGGGGCCAGGCGCTCCACGGTGGCCAGCGCCTTGCGCAGGTTCTCCTCGGTCTCGCCGATATACTTGGAGTAGAGGCGGGTGAGGTCCAGCCGGTACAGCGGGATGCCCAGCTCGCCGGCTATCACCTTGGCGGCCAGGGACTTGCCGCAGCCCTGCACGCCCAGCAGCAGCAGGCCCTTGGGCGGCGGCAGCGGACCGTCGGAAAAGAACGCGTTACGCCTGTCGGAGACCCAGCGCTTGAGGTTTTCGAAGCCTGCGATGTCGGCCTTGTGCTCGGAGCCGAAGTACTCCAGCACGCCGTCCCTGTCGAAGGCGTCCTTCTTGAACCTCTCGATCTCCTGGATGTCGTCCTTGTCCAGGCGGTAATCCTTCAGCATGCAGATGTTCAGCGCGTTGCGCACCTGCTGCAGCGACAGACCCTTCAGGGCCTTGACCATGCGCTTGAGGACGTCCGGAGGCACGTCGATCTGAAGGGAAGCGGAGGAGCTTCGGAACTCGGCCACCGCCCGGTTGACCTCCCGCAGGATCTCCTTCTCGTCGGGATAGCCGCCCTGGATGCGCGCGGCCAGCGGCGCTATGTCCGGGGGCAGCCTGGCCTCGGAAGAGAGCAGCACCACTGTGGTCGGGGAGCCCTTTATGCGCTCCAAAATGTCCTTGAAGAAGCGGGCCGGGGCTGGGTCCGTCAGGTAGCGGTCGAAATCGCACAGGGAGAAGACGGCCGGGTGCGGCTCGCTGACCAGGTCGTTGGCTATGCGCAGCATGGCCACCGGGTCGTTGGTCTTGTAGAAGGAGTTCTCGTTGCGGCCTATGCG
>DAIENX010000099.1:0-22694 GCA_027340875.1 Elusimicrobiota bacterium | reverse complement strand
GAACTCCACCACGCCCTTCAGGCCGCCTATCGTGACCTTATGGGCGGTAACCTCGACTCCCTGCGTCTTGTCGTAGGAAGAGGCCGAGAGATCGGCGCCCTTCTTGAGCTCTATCTCAGGATCGTACCCGCCAGTACCTTTTTTCACGTTTCCCCCTTGCGCCAATGCGCCTGGGGAAAGTCTACAATTTCCGCTGGAAAAAGTGAACTGTCCTATGCCCGGCGCTGGAAGGCAGGAAGGCTCAGCGGCGGCGGCAGCGGCCGCAAAGACCAGGAACAGAAGCCCCATACCCCCGGGTCCCGCGCGCCCACGCGGCGTGCGGGACCCGTCCCCCTGGATCGCCTCTCAGCCGTGTTCCCCGCCCTCGTGGCGGGCGGCGGTCCTGTTCTTCGGGGCGGTCGTTTTCCCGCCCGCGGCCTGAGGGCCGCCGGTTTCAGGCCTCTTCCCGCCGCCCAGGAATTCCAGCGCGTCCACGTAGATCAGCGTCTTCGAGTGCTTCTTCCCGTCCTCCTTGCCGTCCCAGTGCTCCACCGCCAGGTGCCCCTCCACGTAGAGCTGCTGTCCCCTGTGCAGGTGCGCGGCGGCCAGGTCGGCCAGCTTGCGGCCGTGTTCGTGGTTGAAGGCCTTCAGGTCCATCCAGACAGGCGCGTCCTCCCATTCACCGTCGTTATTCCTGCGGCGCTGGTTAACCGCGAAGCCCAGCTGCGCCACCTTCCCCCCGTTGGAGAACTCCTTCACCTCCGGGTCGCGCGTCAGCCGGCCTATCAGCATCACTTTGTTCAGGTTTCCCATATTCCCCCCTAGCCTAAGGTCGCTACGGCAATAGCATAGCAGCCCAACCCGACAAGGGGCTGTCGGGTTGGCGGTGCAAGAAATATGGATCGTTTAGGCGGAGCAGCAGCTGTGCATGTCAGCCGCATCCGTTCCAGGATCGCTTTTCCGGGAGCTGTGCGGCCGCTTCAAAGCCTGTCGTACTTGGCGCTGCGCCCGCGCGACTTGGCCACCGGGTACTTCTTCGCGTTCTTGACGAGCTTCCTCTCCACCGCCAGGCCCAGGTCTATGCCCAGGTCGTGGGCCAGCACCAGCACCCAGTACAGCACGTCGGCCAGCTCGTCGGAGACGTTCTCCTTCTCCGCTTTCAAGTGGGCCTTCACCTGCGCCGGGGTCTTCCACTGGAAATGCTCCAGCAGCTCCGCCGCCTCCAGCGCCAGCGAGATGGACACGTCCTTCGGGTTGTGGAACTGCTTCCAGTCGCGCTCGTCGCGGAACTTCAGCACGGCGCGTGTCAACTTCTTCATGTCGGACATGCGTTCTCCCCGGCGGGCTCCCCGTAGAGCAGAGCTGCCGTGTTCTTCCTCAGCCAGCGCCTTATCTCCTTATAGCCGGGGCAGGCCGCGGCCACGTGCGCCCAGAAGCGCCTTGAATGGTTCATCTCCCGCAGGTGGCAGAGTTCGTGTATGACGATATAGTCCAGCACCTCCGGCGGGGCGGAAGCCAGCCGCCAGTTGAAGTTCAGGTTCCCCCGCCGCGAGCAGCTCGCCCACAACGTGCGCTGGCTCTTGATGGCTATGCGCTTGTATTCCAGGCCTAGTTGCGCGGCCCAGTGCGCCGTTCTGGCGGTTATGAGCTCCCGGGCGCTTTCCCGCTGGGACGGCGTGGGGCGCAGGGTCCGGCGGCTGCGCCTGACCACGCGGTACACCCGGCGCGGCGCGCGCGGAAAGAGGCCGGGCAGGTCCCGGGCCAGCCCGCGCAGGAAGCTCCGCACGTCGCGGCAGACCTTGGTCGCGCTCATGTGGCTCTCCCTGAGTCGGCTTTGTCCCTCATAGTCCGCTCCTGTCCTTTTTTCCCTTGCCTGCCTTGGGTTTCTGCGGCGGCAGCGAGGCCAGGGTGCGGCCCACCACCTTGGCCAGCTTCTCGCGGTCCTCCAGCCATTCGGCGTTGGCCTGGCAGGTATTTTTGCTGCCGGGATAGGCGCGGGTCCTCTTGTCGGAGAACAGGCCGAGCGTGGCTGGAGTGGTCTTGAGGAAAAGGGTGTCGTCACAGACCAGGGCGAACACGCGGCCGGCGCTGTAGACGCAGTATTCCCCCATCATCGGCCGGAAGGTTACCTCCGGCACAAGCGACAGCGCGTCGCGCAGGAATTCTATGGTCTCCTTGGACGTGGACATCACTTAGCGCGCGGGATTCCCGGCGCCTCCGGCGTCATTCGCCTCCCCCGCGGCTTGGAGGCCGCCACCACGGTGTCCATCGCCTGGCCGCGGCGCAGGTACTTCACGGCGGTGAAGCCCGCGCTCTGCAGGTCCTCTTTCAGCTCGTCGAAAGTGAACGTGGAGCCGCCCTGCGTGCCCACCAGCATGTTCACGGCGAACAGCGCGCCGTGCACCGGCCGCGTGCGGGTGGCGTCCACCACCACGTCGCGGATCAATATCCGGCCGCCGGACACCAGCGCTTTGTAGACCTTCCGGAACATCGCGCGGTTCTGCGGACGCGAGTTCTGGTGCACTATAGCGCTAACCCAGGCCAGGTCGTGGCCGCCGGGCATGGCGTCGCGGTTGTAGTCGCCCGCGGCGAAGGCTATGCGCGCGCCCAGCCCCAGCTTCCGCAGGCGGCGCCGGGCCATCGGTATCACCTGCGGCAGGTCGAAGATGGTCGCCCTGGCGCCGGGGGCGGCCTTCAGGAAAGGTATGGTCCAGGTGCCGGAGGCCCCGCCCAGGTCCAGCAGGCGGGTGAACCTGAGCTTCCCGAGGCTTGTCACCAGCGGCGCGGCCAGCGGCGTGGACACCTCGTGCATCGCGCGGATGAAGGATTCCAGGTCCCCTTCGGGCCCGCGCACGCTGTGGCGCTTCTCGGCGGGCCGGCCGGTCTTCACCACGGCGGCCAGGTCCCCCCAGCGGCGCAGGCAGGTGCCCTGGTGGCGCAGCATGCCGAGTATGCCGTGGGCGGCGTCCTCGGTGAGCACCTTCTCCAGCCCGCGCGGCAGCGAATAGACGCCCTTTGGGCTTTTCCTCAGCATGCCGAGCGCGGCCAGCGCGTCCAGCATCACCTCCGTCGCGCGCGGCTGGCCCTTGATGCGCCCGGCCAGGGCCGCGGCGGTCATGGGCCTGTTGTGCAGCAGCGTGAATACGTCCAGGTCCGCGCCCGCTATCAGCACGCAGGCGGGCTGGAAGGCCCGCACCATCTCCAGTATGGCCTTGCCCGTCAGTTCCGGTCCGGAGTTCATCCTTCCTCCTGTGGAATAAGCGAGAGTATTGGAAAGCTTCATGTCAGGCGCGGGCGGCTTCCGGCTCCGCCTTGTACAGCACCATCGCGTGCGATTTGCCCTTCATCACCACCGGGTCGCACTCGACGAAGCTCACTCCGGCGAAATGCGCCTTGTCCACGCCGTCCATCACGGCCTGGCTTATCAGTATCTGGGTGCCGGCGGCCTTGGTCTGCGTCTCTATGCGCGAGGCCACGTTCACGGTATCGCCCAGCACGGTGTACTCCAGGCGCGCCTCGGTGCCCACGTTGCCGGCCACCAGCCCGCCCGAGTGTATGCCCACGCCGAAGTTGACCTCCGGGTGCTTGCCCTGCGCGTTGAACTTCTTCAGGGCCTCGCGCATGCCCAGCGCCGCGCGCAGCGCGGCTTCCTTGTGGTCCTCCACGCCGAACACCGGCGAGAAGATGGCCATCACCGCGTCGCCGATGAACTTGTTGATGACGCCGCGGTTCTCGGCTATAGGCGCCGTGATATGCGAAAAATAGTCGTTGAGGAACTTTATCAGCTCGGGCGCAGGCATCTTCTCGGAGAGCGGCGTGAAACCGCGGATGTCGGAGAACAGCACGGTGGCCTGTATCTCCTCGCCGGCCAGGTTCACCTTGCCGCTCTTCATGATCTTCTCGGCTATCTCCATCGAGACGTACCGGCCGAAGGTGTCCTTGATGTGGTCGCGCTCCACCAGGCCGTCGAGCATCATGTTGAAATGCCCTTTCAGCTGGCCCAGTTCGTCGGCGTAGTACACGGAGGACTTGCAGTCGAAGTCCCCCGCCGCCACGGCCTTCATGCGGCGCACCAGCGCGCTCAGCGGGACCTGGACGTTCCAGCGATAGAACATCAGCGAGACGGCCTGGAAGACCAGCATCATCGCCACGAGTACCGCCATGACCAATAGCGGGGCGAGCGCTCGGATGACGTCGTAGTCGAAGATCATCGCTTTGCCCTGCAATTTGGCCTTGGCTACCACGGTCATGAAAATGTCGAAATTGGCGTAGGCGGGTATATAGACGCAGAGCGCCAGCGGCACCGCCGCCAGCGAGAACAGCATCAGCGCGTAGCGCAGCGAGAGGTTTATAGCGAAGCCGCGCTTAGGCCCGTACGGGTCGGTCTCGCTGAAGAACGGCCTGGCTATGTAGCGGCGGATGTAGGCGCCCGTTATCTCCAGGTTGAGGTAGCTGACGAACGCGCCCATCAGCAGCGAAGAGACGGCGAACACCAGCTTCATCTTGTCCGGCACCGGACCATAGGCGTGCGCGTAGGACGCGACGCTCATGAAATAGCGCTGGATAGAAACGGCCCAGCTCAGCGCGAAAAGAAGGAGGGGCAGGTTTATGATGCGGCGCTCTATACCGGGGAGCGGCGGCTTGTTCTTTCCGAAACGGTACCGGTAAAGCGGCCAGAGCCAGGCGAGGATGATGAGGAAATATATGAAGCTCACTCCGTCGGTGTTCTTGTAGGCCTCCACTTCCTCCCATTTTCCGTTCTTGTAACGATGCTCTATGCGCTTCTCCATCTTTATAGGGCGGAAGATGCGCATCATATCCTTCCGCGTGATCTCTATATTTTCCCCGTGCGCCTTGGCGTCCGAGACCCGCGCCCACTCCGTCTTGAGCAGATCCACGTCTATGAGCGAGTACTTCTCCAGGAAGGAGGCCGTGAAGCCGCCGAAGCCGGCCATCATGACGAACAGGAGGTACAGCCCCAGGTGCAGGCGGCCTATGGTCTTAAGTGCCTTGGAAATTTTTTGCATGATTAAAAATGATTATACATAATCGCTCCGGACGGGCCGCGGAGACCAAATAAAAACGGCGGCAGGCGCCGCCGTTCCCCCCTGCGGATCCCCCGGGTCAGCTCCGGGTCTTGCTCAGCTCTTCGGCCACGGGGATGTCGGCCGAGGCCAGGTCGTAGGTCTTTATCTCGCCGGGCTCCACCCAGGCTATGGCGGAGTGGTCGTTCAGGACGAACTCTCCGGCTACGTGCCTGGCCCTGTAGGCGAGCAGCTCCACGTGGAAATGCTCGTACTCGAACTCGCTCGAGCAGATATAGGCCCCTATCTCGGCCTCTATGCCGAACTCCTCGGCCAGCTCGCGCTTGAGACACTGCTCGGGCGTCTCGCCCTCCTCCAGCTTGCCGCCGGGGAATTCCCATTTGCCGGCCAGCGCGTCGCCGGTCCTGCGCCGCGCCAGCAGCACCTTGCCGTCCTTCTCCAGCACGGCGGCCGTCACCCGCTTCTTCCCGGCGGGCTCGCCGCAGCCCCCGCCGCAGCCGCAGGCGTGCTTACCCTCTTCCTCTTCTTCCTCGCCGCCGCAGCAGCATTCCCCGCGCAGGGCCTCAAGCCCCTCCCGCACGAGGAAATAGACCACTATCAGCGCCGCCACGGGGTCCGCCCACCACCACCCCAGCAGGGCGTTCAGGAGCAGGCCGGCCAGCACGGCGGCGGAAAGGTAGGAGCAGGCCAGCGTCTCCTTCGAGTCCGCCATCAGGCTGCGGCTGCCCAGCGCGCGGCCGGTCTTCATCTTGGCGCGGTAGAGCAGCGGCATGATGATGACCGACAGGACGGTTATGACGAAGCCGGCTATGCTTATCGCCGGCGCCTCGCGGCGTACCAGCTTCTCCACGGCCTCGTAGAGCACGTAGGCGGCCAGGATGAAGAAGGAGACGCCCACGAACATCTCCGCCCGGCGCTCTATCCGCTCCTCTTCCTCCCCGGAAACGGCGCGCGCCGCCGAGAAGCGCCAGACCATCCCGCCGGCGGAGACGGTCTCCACCAGGCTGTCGAAGCCGAAGCCCACCAGCGCCACGCTGCCGGCCAGGTAGCCGGCGGTCACGGACACCGCTCCCTCTAGGATGTTGTAGCCTACGGTGAAATACGAGAGGTACAGCGCCTTCTTCTTCAGGTCCATGGGCGGGTCACCGCGCTCGCAGCCTGTCGAGCGCCTCTTCCTTCTGGCGGGCGAACTCGCGGGCCTGCTCCGGCGTCACCTGCACGAAGTGCATGGCCTGGTTCGGGGCGAACTGGCCCAGCAGGTCTATGTCGGCCGAGATCACGTTGAAGATGCGCGGGTAGCCGCCGGTGGTCTGGCGGTGGCGCAGCAGGATGATGGGCCCGTCGTTGGTGAGCTGCACGGTGCCGTCGGCCACCGCGCCGGAGACCATGTTCCCCATGCTGCAGGTGAGCCCCGGCTCGCCGGTGAGCCTGATGCCCATCTTGTCCATCTTGAAGGTGGTGCGCCACTGCGTCAGGAAGAACAGCCCGGGCTGCTGCAGGCAGCGGAATTCGGGGCCCTGCACCACGCGTATGCGCCCGTCCTTGTCGGCCCAGCCGCTGACGGCGGCGTAGGGCACGGCCGCGGCCGGAGCCGGCGCGGAGCCGTCATCGCCGCGGAAGCAGAAATAGGTGTGGGTGCCGTAGCGCCGGTCGCCGAACGTCAGCCTGTCGCCGGCCCTGGCCTCGTGGACGCTGCTGTGCTCCATGGGCGTCCGCTCGCCCCCGCGGGCGAGGAAGGCGTCCAGCTTGCCGCCGGTCAGCACGAAGCGCCCCGCCGTCAGGAACTCTATCTCCGGCGGGCCGGCTATCTCCAGGGCCGTGCTGCCCTCCGGGTTGCCCAGCATCAAATTGCCGCGCCGCAGCGAGAAGCAGTCCATGGCCCCGCCGGGCGACACGCCTATGTGCTGCCTGCCGTACTTGGGCAGGCCCGCGGTGCCGCAGAAGCCGGGCCGCACCAGGCGTATGTTGCCGGTAACTCCGGCCACCGCGTCGGCCTTGGCCGCCGCTTCCAGCGCCGCGCGCAGCTTCGTAGCCAGCTCCAGCGCTATCGGGGAATCGGAATGGATGCAGATGGTGTCGGCCTTCACCGGCTTCCAGACGGGATTGGCCGGGTCCCCGCTGACGTTCACGCGGCCGCGCCTGACTATCTCCTCGGCCTGCGCCAGGGCCTCTTTTACGTCGGTGATAGCGGCCTCGGGCACGGAGCGGGAGGCCAGGCGCAGGCGCCCGCTCTCCTCGTCGAACTCGTAGCGGCGGTCGGCGAAGGCCTCGCGCAGCACGGTCATGCCGAGCCTGCGGGCCGAGGCGGCCAGCTCGGAGTCGGCCGGCGTCAGCACGGTGCCTATGTCGTTGCGCATCAGCCAGCCGGCCAGCAGGTCGGCCAGGGCCGCGTCCTTCCAGACGTCGTTGTAGAGCGCGCCGTGGAACTTAACCATCTTAACCCCGGGCAACAGCGCCATCTGCGCGTCGAGCGCCGCGAACAGCTCCGCGTCGGGCAGGTCCATGCTCGCGCGGCCGAAATTTGCCCTGTCGGGGTAGGAGATATGCGCGGCCACGCCCACGCCGCTGGCCTGCGCCAGCGCGCGGAAGGAGTCCACGCTCTCCTTGTCGCCGGCGTGGCCCTCGCAGGCCACGTTGGCGATGTGGATGAACTTCATCAGCTCGCAGTCCTCGGGGTGCAGCGGGCCCTTCTCGCCGATATCGCAGTTTATCATCGTCATCGGTCGGCCCTCTTGAAGATCACGGTGTCGCCGGGCTCTATGTCGTAGAGGAGTTCCGGCTCGGTCATGCCCAGTATGTTCCAGCCGCCCGGGGACTTCTCCGGGTACACGCCGGTCTGCTCGCCGCCTATGGCCACGGCGCCGGCGGGTATCGCCACGCGGGGCGAATCCAGCCGCGGCGTGACCAGCGTGCGGTCCAGGCCGAGGAGATAAGGGAAATGGGGACGGAAGCCTATCATGGCCACCAGGTACTCGGGCGCGGTGTGGCGGCGTATCACCTCTTCCACCGTGAGCTTCGCGTGGTCGGCCACGCGCTGCAGGTCCTCGCCCTTGTAGGACACCGGCAGCACGTGCCGGCCGGAGCGCTCCTTCAGCTTGGCCTCTTCGGAGGGCATCGCGGCCAGGCAGGCGTCCACCACGCGGCGCACGGCGTCCCAGTCGCACAGCGGGTCCGCGTGGGCGGCCAGCGCCGTGTAGGACGGCACCAGGTCGTGCACGCCCAGGGCCTTGAGCTTCGGGTCGCCGGAGAGCTTGCGCCAGGCGTAGAGCACTTTCAGCGAGGTGAGGCGGTCTATCTTCTCCCCCAGCGCCCAGCACAGGCAGGCGTCGCCGAGGAAATAGGTTTCCGGTGTAGTCTTGGTCACGCCTTAATTATAACAAAGACTACGGCCTGGTACAGGGTTTGTGGCGGAAGCAGGTGACCAGGTGGTCGTTCACCAGGCCCGTGGCCTGCATGTGGGCGTACATCACCGTGCTGCCAGTGAACTTGAAGCCCCGCTTCTTGAGGTCCGCGCTGAGCGCGTCCGATTCTTTGGAAGTGGCCGGCAGCTGCGAGAGCGTCTTCCAGCGGTTCACCTTCTGCTTGCCGCCCACGAAACCCCAGATGTACTTGGAGAAGCTGCCGAACTCCTTCTGCACTTCCAGGAAGCGTTTGGCGTTGTTGACGGCGGCGGCCACCTTCAGGCGGTTGCGGATAATGCCGGGGTCCTTGAGCAGGGCCTCTATCTTCTTCGGGGTGAACTTCGCCACCTTCGCCGGGTCGAAGCCCGCGAAAGCCTTGCGGTAGCCCTCGCGCTTGTTGAGCACGGTGCTCCAGGAAAGCCCCGCCTGCGCGCTTTCCAAAGTCAAAAACTCGAACTGGGTGCGGTCGTCAAACACCTGCACGCCCCATTCCTCGTCGTGGTAAGGGATGTAGAAAGGGCTCGCGCCGTAGGCCCAGGAACAGCGGTCGTCGGTTTTCATGGTCGCCTCGCTATCACCGTCCTCCTCCCGGGGAGAACTTCCAGTAATGGGTAACGTTCATGTCGGCGGGGATGTCGTCTCCGTGCACGCCCTTGCCGGTGGCGGGGTCCGTATGCGCGCCGTGGTCAGGAGCGAACAGTATCGCGTGCGGCACGTCCTTCCAGGCAACGGCCGCGGCCGAGGCCAGCCGCGCGAAAGCCTCCATGTGGCGCGCCACCGCGGCGACGGCCTCGTCCTTCCACGGGCCCACCTTGTGCAGCAGGTCGTCGTACTCCTGGTGGTAGGCCAGTATCACGTCGTGGCCGCCGGCCTCCAGCAGCGCCAGCGCCCGGTCCGTCACCTGGGCGTCGTACTCCTCGGAGAAATAGTCCACCGGGCGGCCGCGGAAGATCAGGTCCATGCTGCTGTCCTTAACGGCCGCTATAGCGGCCTTAAAGCCCGCCGCGGGCAGCGCGTCGAAGATGGTCTTGCACTTGAGCTCCGGCTTCTCGTACTGCTTTATGCCGTGGCCCGAGGGCATCAGCCCGCTGAACATGGAGGCGAAGCACACCGGCGTCTTGGACGGGTACACGCTGCGCACGTTTATCGGCCTGAAACCGCCCGCGTTGATGCCAGCGAACAGCTCCGGGTGTATCAGCGCCATGCGCCGGCCAATCGCGTCCGGGGCGTAGATCAAAAGCTTCTTAATTCCCCCCGCGGGGACCAGGTCCAGCACGCGCGGGTTGGCCGGCAGCGACGCGTCCTCGAGCCCGTCCTTCACGCCCAGCGCCTGCAGGGCCGTCCGGGCCACGCTCGCTATGCTGGGCTCGGCGGGCTTCGGCGCCGGCTTGGGTTTCGGCTTCCTGGATTCCTCGTAGACATACCAGGCCTCCAGCTTCTGGCGCGCCCAGGGGGTCTTGCGCAGGAAAGCCAGGCTGCTGCTCACCGACGGTTCGTTGAGAAAGCACCTCACCCGGATGCTGCGGCCCAGGCCCGCCCAGCCGTGGCGCTTCACCATGGCGTTCAGTATGGTCTCGAGCGTTACTCCGTGCAGCGGGTCGCGTGTCTTCTCATGTGCCATGTACTGATTTTACTATTTGCGCGGGCCGGGTTGTATTTATCCGGCGGACGCGCCATTTCCCGCTTGCGCGGGCGGGTAAGACAAGATAGACTATCCCTAATGATCATCCTGCCCCAAATTCGCTGCCCCGGCTGCGGCCGCATGATGCCGCAGGTCAAAGCCAAGGAAGTTCCCCAGGCCAATACCTACCGCGACTGCCTGCGCCGCTGCACTCATTGCCGCATAGGCGCCTCCAACGCCAAGAACAGCGCCAAAGTGAAGTTCATCCACGCCGTGCCGCCCCCCGGCGAGGCCGCCGTACCCGCGGAGCCTCAGCAGGAGATACAGGCGCAGCCCGCCGCCGCGGCCCCGGAACAGCCGGTTGAAGCCGCCGCCGCGCCGGAGCCGTCCGTAGCCCAGCCCGAACCCAGCCCGGCACCCGAGCAGCCTATAGAAGCCGCCGCGCCCGCTCCCGCGCCGGAGCCGGCGCCCCAGGCGGAGCCTCAGCCGGCCCCTAAAGCCGCCGAGCCCCCGGCGCAGCAGGAGATCATCCCTCCCCCGCCCACCCGTCCCGTAGGCATACCCCCGCGCCCGCGGCAGGACAAACCCCGCGGCGACAGGCCCGGCAAGCGTTTCGGCCCGCCCAGGCGCGATTTTAAGCCCCGCGGCGAAAGGCCCCCCAGGCATTACGCCCCCCCGCGCCCAGAAGAGAACGGCCCCGAAGACGACCGCCGCTGGCAGCCGCGCGCCCAGCGCGCCTACGGCAGGAAGGGCCCGCAGAATTTCGGGGACGAGAACCGCGGGGAGCAAAGACCTCCCCAGCGCTTCGGCCCCCCCCGCCGCGATGAGGGCCGCCCCGGCGGCGACCGCCAGTGGCAGCCGCGGGACCAGCGCTCATACGGCAGGCCCGGCCCCCGCAAATTCAACGATGACAACCGCCGTGACGAGCGCCCCCCCAGGCGCTTCGGTCCCCCGCGGCGCGATGACCAATTCGGCGAGGGGCGTCCTCCGCGCAAGCATTTCGGTCCCCCGCGGCGCGACGAGCACCACCGGGACGACAGGCCCGGCAGGCATTACGGCCCGCCCAGGCGCGAAGGCCATTACGGCGACGACCGCCCTCGGAAGCATTTCGGCCCCCCGCAAGGCGGCGACAGCCGCCCCCCAAGGCGCTTCGAGCCGCGCCCGGGCGGAGATTCACGCCCTCCCAGGCGTTTCGGCCCTCCGCGCCGCGATGACCGCTTCGGCGAAGGCCGCCCTCTCCGTAAACATTTCGGTCCCCCTCGTGACGGCGACAGCCGCCCCCCAAGGCGCTTCGAACCCCGTCCCGGCGGTGACAGCCGCCCGCCCCGCCGCTTCGGCCCGCCTCGCGGCAACGATCCCCGCCCCGGCGGCGACCGCCCCTGGCAGCCCCGCGGCCCCAAGCCCTTCGGCAGGCCTCCGGGCCCCCGCAAATTCGGTCCTCCGCGCCGAGGTCCCGGCGGCCCCGGCCGTCCCGGCGACCGCCGCGGCCCGAGAAGGCCGCCGAGGCCTAATTAACCCTTACCTGCTTGAAATACACCGGGAAGCACATAAAATAGATCAGTAGGATAGATGTTCGCCGCCGGTATAGCGCCGTATTCCGTGAACGCGTAGGGCAAGAACTTGATATTCTGGCCACGCTTCAAGGTCACAAATTGTGACCTTGAAAGTTCCTGCGCCTCCCGTTTTGTCAGTTGGAACATGAAATCTGCGGGGAACTTTTCCCTTCTGCGTTTAACGGCCTGATTGAGCGCTTTTGTGGTAACGCCGTATAGAGGAGCAAGATCACGGTCCCGCATAACCCTGTGCCCGCGTATTAAAAGTATTTTAGCCTCGATCAACTCATGCGGGACGATCTCTTTTGACATATTCCCCCCAGCGTTTGAGGTCACAATTTGTGACCTCAGACATAACCGCTATAAATAGCATAGCAGGTCAACCCGACAAGGAGGTGACGGGTTGGAGGAAGTGATATCGGGGATTATTTAAATACCTGGCTCAGGTTAAAGGCCGGCTATTTTATCCGCTCTGCCAGGTGCTTCCGGTTCTCGGCGGCAGGGAAGGGGTCCGGCCAGAATTCGGTGATCCTGGCGATCTTGCCATTCTCTACGGCGAAGAACGTGATCGCCCGCGCGCGCACGGTGCCGTCCGTAACGTCCACGTCGGTAGCCGCGCTGTCCGGGCCGGCCACCAGTGAGTTGATCCTGAACTTCCACGGCCCATGCGCCGGATACTCGGAGTTAACAGCGGCAAAATTCTTCGGGCCGCGTATGCGCTCGCCCGACTGAGGCCAGTCCAACGTAAAGTCCGGCGCCAGCAGCCCCGCCGCCGCCCCGAAGTCGTTAGTCCCCATCAGCCGCCAAAATTCCCGGATGAGTTTTTCTGTTTCTGTCATTTTACCCCTGAATATCAAGATTCTGCGCTATGCGCGTGCCGTATCAGGAGCTATGCTCTTCAAAACGGCCAAGACCTGACCCCAATTTTCCCTGCCCCACATTCCCCCGCGCTCTCTACTCGCCCAGCAGCCCCTCGCCTTCCGTCCGGGTTATCCGCAACCTGCCGTTCTCCAGCTCCACGGTCTCGCGCACATCGTACTCCTCGCGGTTCACGATGCCGCGCCGCTGGACCAGCTCGCCCTCGATCACGATATGATAAGAGACCTCCCAGGCCTGCTTCCCGCCGGCCGCCGGGGCCGTGGTCAGGCGCGAGATCGTACAGCGCAGGTTCTTATAAGTCGAGAAGACGCTGCCGAGCCTGCCGTCGAGGCCGGCAATGGTCTGGCCGGTATTGGAACGCCACCGGTCCGAAACGGCGCCAAGGACGCCGGCCAGGTCGGCCGACTCGTAGGCCTTCGCGAACCTGTCATAGAACCGCTTAATTTCTTCGTCGGCGGACGGAGTACCGCCTGGTCCCGCGCCCCCGCCGGTTCCCGGCAGGGCGCCGCCCGGCCGGCCGGGCAGTTGCGGCAGCGCGCGCAGGGCCGCCTGCAGCGCCGTCTTTTCGAATTCATAGGGCTCGGCCCCGGCTATTTCATCGCCATACCGGTATTCCGCGTCGGAAACGAGGGCATTGTAAGCGTCCAGCATGCCACGGTCATTGGACGAGGCCTGCGGCAGGAAGAACAGCGGCAGCTCCCGCGCGGCGCGGCGGTCCTTTTCCAGCGCCGAGGCGTAAGCCAGCCTGGCCCTGACGGTCTGCTGCGCCGTCTGCCGCGCGAAGCTGCTCATTTCCAGCACGGCCTCATAGGACTTGCCCATCGGTATGCCGGCCGGCACCCTGTACACCCAGTTCTCCCCGCGCAGCATGGCCTTAAAGGAAGGGTTCAGCGCCTCCCATACGGAATAGAACCGTTTTTCGGCCTCGTCCCGCTTCCGCAGTTCTTTAAGCGTGTCGGCGCACAGGGCGAGCGACGCGGAAGTTATCGTGGCCAGCGCCGCGCGGCATTCGGCGGCCAGGCCGGAGACCCTCGCCGGGAATTGCCCTTTATACTCCCTGATGCCGTTCTGTATGGCGGAATCCCGTTCGTCCAGGCAGGCGATATCTTTGTCTATGCGGTCCATGAGCCCCTGCGGCGAAATGGAGCTGAGCGTAAACCGCTGGGCGGTCTCCCATTTCAGCACGCCGTCCGCCGCGGCCCGTACCCGCAGGAGCGCGGCCTTCAGCCCCGGCGCCGGCGACTCCCACTTCAGCGCCTCGGCGGCTTTTTTGGCCTTGCCCTCTTCGCCGCTCAACAGCATGTCCATTGTCCTGTCGTCGTAAGCGGCCGCGTAGCCGCGCGCGCCTCCGGAATCCATAACCGTTTCCGTCCAGTTAGAGCCGCCCTGTTTCCCCTGCAGGAAATCGCGCAGCAGCGCCAGTTTTTCCACAAGGGGGTTCTCGCCGGGTTCCGGCACTTTGGGGAAGGAGCGCGGCGCCACGTAGAAAGTCCCGTCGTAGCGGTTATAAGGGATGCCGGCGGCGCCCTGGAGCGTCATTTCCCCGATCTGTCTTTTTATCTCCAGATAATCCGCCAGCGCCTTTCCGTAATTTTCCAGCTGGCCGCGGTAATTCCCCTTGGCCAGGCCGGCGAGACGCAGCGTCGCTTTCGCGTCCACGCCCAACAGCGCGGCCGCGTTCTGCGCGCTCATCTCGGCTTTGGGGTTGCCGGTCTCCCATCGCTCCGGAGAGCAAAGCAGCCACAGGAGCTTGTTCGCTTTGCCGTAGGCCGGGTCTTTCGAGGCCAGCGTGGAATTATAGTTCTTGGCGAAGGCCTGCGACGCCGTTTTCGCGTCGGCCTTGATGACCGCGAACTTGTCGCCTAGGTCGGCCTCGCTGGCAAGCTGGTCATAGCGCCGCCACAGGGCGTCGGCCCAGAGCAGGTAGGCGGCCGGGTCGCCGCCGGCGGGGGCGGCGGGACCGGGCGGAGTCACCGCGGGATGAGCCGGTCCGCTTCTTATCGCCTGCGCCGTCCGGTCGGCCACGGTCGCGCCGAAGGCGTCCGACAGGATGCTGGTGAAAGAAGCGAAAGATCCCGGATAGTTCTGCGGGTCGCGCGCCTTGTCGTAAAGCCCGGAGGCGTTCTGCAGCCGCGCGACGAAGTCCGGGTCTTCGCAGGCGCGCCGCAGGCGGCCGAGAGGTATCTTCACCTGCGCCCCGGCCAGCGCCCGCACTTTTTCAAGCAGCTCCGTGTAATGTCCGTAGACGGTCCTCAGCGCGCCTGCGGAGCAGCTCAGGCGGCTGAAACGGCCGTCCTCGAAAGCATAGATCTCCCCGTCCAGCGCCGTGCCCACCCACAGCCCCTGCGGCTCCACTTCGGGGAATTCCTTCATCTTCTGGACGCCGGCGAATTCCCCGGGGTACTGCTCCTGCCAGGCCCGCTGCTCGGGGCCGGTGATCTCCATGAAGCCCTGCCGCGCATTGTTCTGTATCTGCGTATCCAGCGCACGCAGGGCGGACGTTATCCCGGCCAGCGTCTTGGCGTAACCGTCCAGCACGTCGCTCATGGGCCGCGGCACTATCTTGGTGACGTCGCCTAGCATGGTCTCTATCTGCCGCAGGCTGTCGAACTTGTCGTCGGGGACCGGCTTGTACTTTTCCATTATCTCTATCGAGATCTTCATATGGCGCAGCAGGCCGGCCTTGCCGGCTATGGCCTGCGCCAGCTCCCCCAACCCCTTATGCTCCTCGGCCATGCGCCCGGCCCAGGCGACGGCTTTGGAGTAGCGGCCGTCGAGTTCCTGCTTCACCCGCTGCAGTTCGCCGATGATCTCGGCGTAGTTGTCCATCCGGTTTATCTTTTCGTTCAGCCGGTACTGCGAGACCGCGTACACCTTGGAACCTTCCAGCCGCTGCAGGAAATTTATCACCTCCAGTTTGTCCTGCGCGGTCTGGCGGTTGCGCAGCACTGCGTCGCCGAGTTTCTGCACCATGCCGTCGAATTGCGGCGCGTAGTCGCTGTAGGCCTGCGTCCATTCCTCGGCTTTCTTCATGCCGTCTTCGGCGGTCTTCTGCGCCGCCAGCACATTGTCCTGGGCCGCTTTATAGAATTCCAGCAGCTCGTTCCTGGCCGCTTCTTCCGACTTGCCCCCTTCGGGACCGGCGAAGACGGGCGCGGCCAGGCTTAAGCTCACCGCCAGCGAAAAGAAGGTCCTCATGGCGCCGTCACCTGAACCTGGGCGAGCCGTCGGGCTGGTACATGTACTTGAACGAGACCGTGGCGGCGCCGGCGTTTATGGAGGTCACCTGTATGACGGCGTATTTTCCGGCCTCGGTGAGGATGGCGTAGGCGCCCCCGTTCGAGGCCGGGGCCTCGGTGGCCGTGCCCATGCCGGATATGGTGCCGATGGTCGAAAGGTCCACGTTCCCCAGGTACGCGATATAGCCGTACGAGCCGGCGCTGTAGGCCAGCAGGTAGCCGGCCCCCGGGCCCACGCCCACGTCCACCGCGCCCGGCGCCGGGGCGGGGTTGGTCTGCGTGCTGAACTTGAAGCCGGCGGTGGCGTAGGCGACGCTGGCGTTGCCGGTGATCACGCCCGGCAAAAGCGCGGCGGAAAGGGTGTCCGCGCCGCCGCTGTCCACCGGAACGCCTCCGGGCGAGGGGTTTTCGTCGGAACGCGCCGTGGAGCCGAAGATAGGCGGGGACTGCAGCCACAACAGTTTAAAGACCCCTCCCTCGGACTTCAGCGTGCACTCGGTCTCGCCCGACACTTTCTGCACCGAGCCGTCGGCGGCCTTCACCGCCGACATATTGTAGCGGAACCGGACCCTGGCCTCCGGGCCGGCGACGAGCGCGCGCTGCGGGATGACTTCCAGGTCGATCTGGCGGTAAGCCCTGAAATCCCCGGCCACGGCATCCTCCAGGCTGCTGCGGTCCCCGCGGTAGTCCGCGGCCAGCATCGACGTGAAACCGCGGAGGTCCCTTGCGGCGTAGAATTTCGCCAGCGCCGCCAGGTCGCGCGCGGCCAGGCTTTCGGCCGAGGCGGCATTGTAGGTGAACGTCACTTTAGGGACGTCGGCGGGATCGTTCTCCTGGCCTTTTGTGTCCGTGATGATCATTTTGAGCGCGTAGGTCTTCCCTTCCTGCGGCGCGAAAGAGAGCAGCAGGCTGTCCCTGTCTAGCTCCACCTTCTCCAGCCAGGTCTCTCCGCCATCGATACTTACGCGGGCCTGCGCCACGGGGGTGTTCTTCGCCGTCCTGAAAAAGGCCTTTAACGGCAGCTTGCCGTCCTGCAGGTTTTCCCTGAACAGCGCTACCTTCCCGTCCGTTCCGGAAAGGTCCACGCCGCCCACGAAGGTTTTCGTTATCTCCGGCCGGCCGCTCGCTTTGCCGAATATCCACCAGCCCGCGCCGGCGCCGGCCGGGAACAGCGCCGCCGCCAGCGCCAGGGCGCAGACGAGGTTCACCGCTCTAAAGTTTCGCGACATACGCTGCCTCCCAGACCCGCTCACGGTAATTCTTGGAACTCGTGGAAAAATCGTTCACGCCGCTCCTGTAGCCGGCTTCCAGGCTGTCGCCTTCCCGCCAGGGCACCTTGTAATTGCAGCGCAGGTCCAGGACGCCGCGCATCACATCGTCGGCCCCGGCCTGCAGCGCCGAGGAGCGGCGGTAGCTGAAAGAGGCGGACACCCCCGGCGCCAGATTCTCGGCGGACAGGCCCAGGTACGACTGCGCGGTCGCATTGTAGACAGACGCCGTCCGGTCGCGGTCGCGCTCGAGGTTCCATTTCACCGAAGGCCGCAGTATGACGTCCCGCAGGCGGTAGAAGCCGGAAAGGCCGAAGCCGAAAAGATCGCGGCTGTTCTTCTGCTGGCCCACCCGCTCCTCGTTGCGGTGCTCATAATCGAACGTTCCGCTGAGCGGCCCCCAGCGGTCGGAGAGCGACAGTATCCCGCTCAGTTCCCGCTGCTCGGCTGTCGCCGAACTGTGAACGGCCCTGCGCTGCCGCACCCTGGCCTCCAGGTCCAGCGTAGGCCGGTTGAAAGCGGCGCTCCAGCGCAGCCCGGCTTCCGGCGACAGCGCGCGCACCGTGTCCGGCTGGGCGCCGTCGAGGTTGTTGCGGTAGCCGGACAGGTTGACCAGCGCGTCCATCCCGGGGGCCACCCGCACCCGGTTCCTGGTCAGCCACCTGCGCAGGTCGGGCGCGGCCGCGCCCACCGTGGTGGTAAAGCCGGGGCCCACGTTCTCGTATTCATTGGAGGAACTCCAGGGGCCGGCCTTCAGCCGCACCGACACCCGGTGCGCGCTGTCGCTCCTGGAGGAATCAGCGGCGTTGTGTTTGTCTATCCCCACTCCCGACCAGGCGCTTTCCCCGCTCACCGAAAGATCGGAGTTGGAAGGCAGCGCCCAGTTGAAGCCGAAAAGCCTCTGCCTATAGGCGTCCGCAGTGGCGCCGGGCACCCGCTGGTCCTGAGTAAGCACTGCCTGCGCGCCTATCTCGGAGGCCATGGGCCCGGTCCAGCGCGCGCGCACGCCCTCCACTTCGCGGTTAAGCACCTCATAACTGCCTTTTTCAAAAAGTTCATCCCAGCGGTTCTTTACCAGGCCGGCCACCGCGGAGACCTCCACGGCGGCGCCTTGCCGCTCCACCCAACGCAGGCCTTTCACGCTCTGATTGAGACTGTACTGCGTGAAGTTGCCGTACAGGTCCCCGGCGGTCACCTGCCGGCCGGGGCTCCGCCGGTCGTAAGAGACGCGCCGCGCTACCACTTTTTTGTGATCCACGCTGTCGTCGTCCGTTACCAGCAGGTCTAGCGCCAGCGACCACCCCTCGGCGGCTTCACGCTCCGAATCCAGGTTCAGCGAAAGGTTATCCTGGTAACGGGTGCCGCGGGCCAGGAACGAATTGCCGGAGCCCGGACCGGAAACGCGGTTATTGTAGACGGAGAACCTGTTCTCTCCGGAGAGGACGGTATTCACTCCGAATAAAGGACCGGCAACGCCCTTATCCGCGGCCTGCGCCCCGGCGCAAACCAGCGCGGCGATGAACACCGCGCATGCAAGTTTGGTCATTTTCCCAACCCCTCCCACATCATAAAACGCGCGTGCGTTTATAGTTTAAACAGTCTCCCCCCGCTATAGTATCAAATATGCGCGCTGTTTTCCGGTATCCTGTGAGGAGCCGGCCGTCTGCCGCCGGTCCCAGGCCCGCCGACGGTGACCTTGTCGCCCGGCACGATCATGGCGCCGTCGCCGGCCAGGCACGGACATCTTAACCCAAATTTCCGCCTAGGCACCCTCCATCACCACGTGTCCACGCTGCTTGTAATTAGAGGCGTCGCGATATAAATACTCAAGTAATGTGTTCATCCCTTCTTCGGTAATTGGTCAACAATCTGCTGACCAATTTCCCTCCTTTTTTATCTCCAGTCAGCACAGTATACTTCGCGGCCGGCTCCTTGGAATCCAGTCTTTTAATGCCTCCCGCATCAGCTAAAGAACGCATCTGGCTTATGGCAGTCTTGTTCAACTGCCGCATCCTCTGGGCTTGCGGCATTCCCTGGCGGATGAACACCGCATTGACGCTCTCCAGATTAGACAGTACCACGAGTTGTTCAATAGTGGCGTAGTCGCGGATATTGCCGCGCAAGCCAGGATTCTGCTGCCGCCACTCTGCCGCGGTCTTCCCGAACAGGGCCACGTTAAGAATGTCCGCTTCGTTGGCGTAAACCGCGTCCATCTGCGTTTTAGTGAGCTCCGGCGGGATCAGGCTGTCTTTTATGGCGTCCGTATGGATGCGGTAATTAACCTTGGCCAACTCTCGCTGAAGGTTCCAGCCCGATTTTAATTGCGTAGCCTCTTCCTTTTTTAAGCGCTGGAATTCTTTTAGAAGATACAGTTTGAACTCAGGACTGACCCAGGCCGCGAATTCGAATGCTATGTCATGATGGGCGAACGTGCCCCCCATCCGGCCGGACCTTGAAACGAGCCCGATAGCGCCGGTGGTCTCGATCCATTTTGACGGGGAAAGCACAAAAGAATTGCTCCCTGCCTGATACATAAAGGGGTCGAATTCGACCCCTTTAAACCCGGGGTTATGCAGTTTTTCCCATAGCCCCAAGAATTCTATGGTGCTTTTTGAGCGCAGCCAGTTCTTGATAAGGTCTTTGGGCTCATCCGGATTTTTATAGCGCGCTATGTCCGTAAGGGATATATAATCCTCGTCCTTGATCGTGAAGAACAGAACCTCCCGCCCTTGGACGATAATGCTTTTCTTGCTCATAATTCCCCCATGTCGACACAAATAGCATAGCAGGCGAAGCCGACAAGGGATTGTCGGCTTGGAGGAAGGAATATCGGGGATTACTTCAGTACCTGGTTCAGGTGAAAGGCCGGCTATTTTATCCGCTCTGCCAGGTGCTTCCGGTTCTCTGCGGCAGGGAAGGGGTCGGGCCAGAATTCGGTGATCCTGGCGATCTTGCCATTCTCTACGGCGAAGAACGTGATCGCCCGCGCGCGCACGGTGCCGTCAGTAACGTCAACGTCGGTAGCAGCGCTGTCCGGGCCGGCCACCAGTGAGTTGATCCTGAACTTCCACGGCCCATGCGCCGGATATTCGGAGTTAACAGCGGCAAAATTCTTCGGGCCGCGTATGCGCTCGCCCGACTGAGGCCAGTCCAGCGTAAAGTCCGGCGCCAGCAGCGTGGCCGCCGAACCAAAATCGTTCGTCTCCATCAGCCGCCAGAACTCCCGGACGAGCGTTTCGGATTCTGTCATTTTACCCCTGAATGTCAAAAATCAAGACCTGCCCCCAGGTCCCCACTTGCTGTCGGTCTCTTCTTTTGTAAGAGGCGGCGGCTCCGTAGGGATAAGGACCGCCCGGCTTTTCGCGGGACTTACAGACTTCGGTGCTGGCGCTTTTACTTCATCTATCAGCTTGGCAAGCTTTGGACCGTCGATCAGCTCGATAGGCTTATCCTGGGCAAAATCCACCGCCGGCTGCGTGAATCCTCCCGAAGTTATGAGAACAGCGCCGCTTGCCGTCGCATCCACCATAACCCCGTAGAGCTCGCGGATAACTTTAACGTCTATCTTGAACGCCTTCCAGTGCTTGCACTGGACTATAAGCTTTTCGCCGTTCTTCTTGGCGAGAAGGTCTATCCCGCCGTCAGGGGAGTTACCCCCCATCTCGAAAACTGAATATCCTTTGCGTTTATAGTATTCCCCGACCAGGAACTCAAAATTCTGCCACGTCATGTCCTTAATATCCGATATGCTCTTGGCCTTGGAGAATAGATTTCCCTTCAGAAGAGAGAAAATGAAAGAGAATATTCCGCCCAAAGCGAAAACGAAGGCCAGTAATTTTAGAAGTGGCGAAAAGGCATTTTCCAGATGAAACATGGTGATCTGGGTATGCTTAATTGCGTAGCTGCTGATAAAGAAAACAACTGCCCCAGAAATCCCAACCCACCAAGGGAGTCTGACGAGTATATCCAATATGTTTACATTTCTTCGGGACATGGATTATAGCTCCGGGAAACCAATCCGCTTCAGATAGTCGTAAGTTGAATTATAATACTCCGGGGGCCGGGTGTGGTCCTCCGCATCCCCCTCCGGCACAACTATCACCATGCCTTGGCGGGCGCGGGTGAGGAGCACGCGGTAAGCATTCTTCTGGTATTTCTGGAGGGCTTCGTTGCGGATGCGCTTCCACTTAGCACCGTGGAACATCCAGTTTTGCCAGCCGGAGCGGGAATGCCGAAAATCAGCGTCCCAGGTGACGCAGGCCCAATCAAGTTCCAATCCTTGCACCTGGAACTCAGTGGCCACGTCCTCTAGATAGTAGGAGGAACGCACATCCTCTTTGCCGGCCAAAAACCAATGAATCGGGTTGATCTGCGGCCGCACATCAATGGCATGAGGTTTCAGGCGTTCAGCCTGAGAAGACACTACAATGCCGTAGCGCTCGGTGCCCTGCGCGCGGGCCTTCAGCCAGGCCTTGGCCTTGCGCAGGTCGCGCGTGAGCACAATGGGGTAGTTGGCGCCAATGGCCTTAAGCGTCTCCCCGGCGGCCCCGGCCTCCAGGTCCAGCACCTTCTTAACCAGCTCGGACACGCGCTCGGCGCGGAAAGAGCGCAGCGAAACGGCCAGGTGCAGCTCGTCCTTGTATTCCACCTTCAGCGGCGTACCCTTTAAACCGGCTATAACCCGGCCGGCGCCGTACTCGGTGTCGGTGAGGCGCGGCGAAATGTAGACGTCCCAGCCGGGGAACTTGCGCACGAGCGAATCTATCCACTCGCTTATGCCGGCCTCGCCGGTGTTTATCTCCTGGCCGCCGCCCACCAGGCACACAATCACCGCCCAGTCCGGGTGCCGGTCCAGGCAGGAGATCAGGAACTCCGGCTCGGACTGGTTGAAGTCGGGGCGCTTCTTCTTGCGCTTCATGAAGTTAGCCGTCTGCCGCAGATCCCAGGCCCGCTGCGCCTCGTCGAAAAGCGCCACGTGCTCTTTGGGCGGCCCGCCGTCTATAAGGCAGTCGTCCCGGAAATTATGCACGTTCTGCACGAACATCTTAACATCGCTGAGCACGGCTCCTTTCCTTACCTTCTTGCCCTTGGCCTTTTCATGCAGAACCTTGTCCCGGGCGAGGGCCTCGCGCAGCACCGCCACCAGCGGGCCGTTGCCGGAAAGGAAGACGCTGTAGAGCTCGTCGTCCTTGTTGATGTGGGTGGTGGCGATATTAAGGCCCACCAGGGTTTTTCCGGCGCCGGGCACGCCCGTTACAAAGCAGATGGCCTTGCGCCTGCCCGCGCGGGCGGCGGCTATTACCTGCGCCACGCTGGTGGAGGTCTGCTCCAGGTTTATGGCGCCGGCGTCGCTGCGGCTGATCTCCGCCACTTTATGCCCGCGGTATAAAGCCATGGCGGCTTCTACAATGGTGGGCGTGGGCGAGTAGCGCCCGCCCTCCCAGGTTTCGGCGGCTATGCTGGGTCCGTCGGCGAAGGAGAGCGCCGCGGCAATCACCTGGTTGATCTGCGAGGCGGCGCATTTGATGGGCGTGAAGAGCTTGGGGTTGTTGGCGGAGCAGCCCACGACCACCGGCTGGGGCTGGGCCTGCGTGGAGATAAGCACCGGGGCCACATATTTGCCGTGGCTGGTTTCGTGGAAATTTGAAAGGTCCAGCGCGTAATCCAGCACCTGGTCCACCGCATAAGCCGAAAAGTCCTGCGCGCCCA